>JAUSOQ010000023.1 GCA_030655755.1 Coriobacteriia bacterium | reverse complement strand
GCAAGGACTTCGATCGTACCCGCTGTCGCAGCAGCTCAGCATCGTGCTCCGGCACCATGAGGACTTTCGTGTGATTGGCCATGGCTCATTATCCCAAACCACACACGAACCGTCAATATACTTCTGTTACGCGACACTAGTAACCTCTTCTGGGCTGAACACAGACAATGGCGCCGAAGGTCTTGCCGCGTAGGTACAGGAGACCGGGACATCGAGTCCGTGATGACGATCGCCCTGCACGGGAACGCCGTGCCGGCTACTCCCCTTCGGTTGCCTGGGAACTATACAGCAACAAGCGGCTCAGAGTACCCAGTCCTGGACAAGATAGTTGATGACTTCTCCTGGCGACCATTCTTGGCCTTGGGACTGAGTGAAACGCCCCGGGTTCCACGTCGGCTCGATTATGTGGAAGCCACGGTCTCCCGGGCGACTTCCTGATTATAGCGGTCGAGCGCTTGGAGCGGCGTGATGCGCCTGATCCTCCCGTCTGAAATGATCTTCAGCGAGCGATGCTTGCGGCGCGCGTTGTACCAGCCGATGTAGATCACGAGAGCGAGCTCGAGGTCGAGTCGTGTCCTCCACATGTAACGCTTGGTGAGTTCCCGCTTGAGCGTCGACATGATGCTCTCGGCCATGGCGTTGTCCAAAGCCGTGCCGGTCCGGCCCCTGCTCGGGGCGATGCCGGCCCTCTTCAGGCGCTCGGTGTATTCGTAGGACGTGTATTGGCTCCCGTTGTCAGAGTGAGCGATGAGCCCGCCGGCGTGTTCCTGCCGGGCGGCGATCGCCATGTCGAGCGCGTCGGTGGCGAGGCTTTGGCGCATGTGGCTCGCGAGCTGCCAGCCAACGATGCGCCTCGTGTACACGTCGAGCACGATGGCGAGATAGGCCCAGCCCTGCCACGTGCGGATGTAGGTGAAGTCCGAGAGCCACACCGCGTCGGGACACTCGGCAGTGAAGTCACGCCGCACGAGGTCCTCGGCAGGTACCGGGGCCGGACCGGGCACCGTCGTGACCTGCGTCTTCCCGTTGCAGCAGCCCTCGATGCCGTGCTTGCGCATCAATCGCTCGACGGTGCAGCGGGCGACCGCGGTCCCCTCGCCGTTCAGTTCGTCCCAGATCTTGAGCTGGCCGTAGACGCCGCCGGAGTCGGCGTGGACCCGCTTGATCTGAGCAAGCAGGTACTCGTCTCTTACCGCCCGGGCTGAGGGCGGCCTCGTACGTCTCGCCCTGTACGCACTCGCTGATGCCTCGATCTCCCGACATATCGGCTCGACCCCGAGGCCGTCGCGATACTCATCGACGAACGCGCTCACCTCGGACGGGGCTGGTCGAGTTCGCGGGCGAAAAACACGCTCGCGGCTTTCAGTATCTCGTTGGAGCGCTTCAGGTCGCGGTTCTCGCTGCGCAGCGCGGAGAGCTCCTCGCGCTCGGCCGTCGTCAGCCGATCGGTGCGCGTACCATCGTCGGCCTCGTCCTGGCGCACCCACACCCGCAGGGTCTCGGGATGGATGCCCAGATCGCGTGCGACTTCAGAGATCGAGCGGTCGGACTGTCGGGCGACTCGGATGGATCGCTCTCGGAACTCCGGTGAGTACTTTGAACGTCGTGCCATGGGTCTGACTCCTTTCTTCAGGACTAAGTAATCCTGGAAACGGAGCCTCCGTCAAACCCGGGGCGTTTCACTCAACGGCGACATCGACCCCGAGCTCACCACCACGTTCAAGTCCGATGTCCACGAGGCGACTCTTCTACCAGCTCTACCAACAGCTTCGCGGTGTCCGGAACCTCATGGTGGCTGAGGAGTACCACGGCGGTTTCTTTGGCGACGTGAGCGACCTACTCCTGGGACGCGTCTATGCGGCGACCCAGAGCGTGATCAGCCACACAATGCGTCTGCTGGCGCGCGACGTCGAGCGGTCGTGCCACTACATCCTGTGCGGCAACGAGATCTGGATTGCCCGTGTCGCCACGCTGGCCGACGAGATCGCATGCCTTGGGGCGAAGGGGTCGCGCAACGCCGACATCGTCGCGCAATGCCGCGAGCTGAAAGAGCTTACCGGCCGACTTCGCAACGAGGGACTGCCGGCCATCGAGGCCGCGAACGTAGCATGGCGCGAGAATGGCGATGTCACCACGTGCCCGTTCGACCCGGAGGCCGCCGCGAGGCGAATCTAACGGTGCGGTTGGGCGAATCCAACGTTCTGAGCGCAAAAGCACGCGCCTATTGCGGCCTCCGTGAGCGGACGACCACGAGCCCGGCACACACGAGGATGAGCGCACCATACACGGCCGGATAGAACCAGTCGGGTGCCGCGAACGACGAAGGATGGATTCGGAAGACTTCCCAGTTTGCCCAGCGCACGCCGGAGAACATCGCCACGAAGACCAGGAACGACACCCCGTCTCGAGCACTCCGCTTATGCAGGATCGAGGCGATAAGAAGCGCGATCACGGCTCCTGTGGCCTCGTAGAGTTGCGCCGGATGCACCGGCAAAGGTGAGCCGAAGATGCTCACGAGCCCCTGCCCCAGCTCCCATAGGTGCGGCAGGCTGCCCCTGGGGAACGTGACGCCCAGCGGTGACTGGGTGACGTACCCGAAGCAGCACCCGTTCATGAAGCACCCCGCACGCACCAGCACGAGCGCGAGTGCAATCCCCGGCACACCAGCATCGGCAAGCCGCCAGAGGTCAAGCCGCATGCGCCTCGCGATGAGCGCGCCGACAAGAGCCGCCAGCAACAGCCCGCCGTAGAGCGCGAAACCGGTCGCCTTGAGCGAGAACGCGCGTGCGGGATCGTCCGCGTAGATCGAGGGGTTGAGCACTATATGCAGCAGCCTCGCCCCCACGGGCAACGACAGTGCACTGCCAGCAAAGAACGCCAGCACTCCTCGCCGAGGAAGACCTCGCCGCATCGCCACAAGGCTGGCGACGGTGACTCCCGCCACCGCCGCCAGCACGATCATCGTTGAATACGCACGCAGTTCGAATCCGCCGAGCGTCAGGAGTATGGGCCGCATCCGCCTACTGCTTCGCGGCGGTCCACGAGCCGCGCATCATCACGGTATCGCCCCCGTCCTCGCCGAGCGGCATCACGAACGAACCACTCATGACTATCCGCTCTCCGGCGAACGCTACGTCTCCAGACATTGTCATTGTCTTGCCCTCGGAGGCGATGGATATTTCGATCGTTCCTCCGCCATACGTGGCAGTTCCCGTCATGGGGCCATCGTTCAACTCGAGCGTGGCAGTGCCGGAACCACCCTCGCCCATTGAGAGCGTGATGGTGATAGGAAGAGCCTGGCCGATAAGGGCACCGAGATCGATGTCGCATCCCTCGATGTCAGCTGATCCGCCTGGCTCCACCCCGTCGATTGAAGCGATTGTGAGCGAGCCGGAGTACGAGCCACTCATCTGCGCAGCGCTCGGCGGCAACGCCAGCGCTGTAGCGATCCATTCGGTGACTTTGCTGTCGATGTATCCGCCGACGATGTTATCTATGATCTCGGTCGTGGTACCGCCGATCACGGTCACTCCCGCCTCGACGATTCCGGACAGGCTCTTGTTGAAGCTCTTCTTGAGCAGATCGCGCAACGAGCCTTCGATAGTCTCCTTGAAGTTTGCCTTGCCCGCAGCAAGCCCTGCCGCGGCGATATCGCGAATCTTCTTCATGATCAGATCTCGGCTTGCCGCCAGCGCTTTCGCTGAGGCCTCAGCGATCTCGATCTTGATCGAGTTGCCGATGAGAGCCTCGACCTGCGGGGAGGTAAGTCCCTTCTTGGCAAGCATCTCGGCCACCTCGGCGGTGAGCTGCTTACGCTCGGCGGCTGTCGCCCCCGACTTGGCCAGGTTCATCATGGCGCGCCAACTCTGCTTGAGACCCTCAGCGCCACCCTTCACAAGACCGGGCAGCTGACTGCCCTTGAAGATGACCTTGGTGCCGCCGATGCACGACAAACCGATCTCCACCACGCCCATTGCGACCTCGGAGTCGGACGACTTCTTATTGGCCACGCGGTAGATGCCCTTGGACATGCCCGTGAACATGCCCACGCCGATCTTCGTGATGCCGCCCGTGGCCCACCCGGCCGCGAACGAGATGTCGCCCTGGCCAAAGACCTTCTCGAAGCCCCACTCGACCGCGCCGCCGGCTGAGTCACCTGCGGCGTTCTCCACGTTCTCGATGTACTCGTTGGCCGTGTAGATGGTCGTCGCTCCCGACACACCGTTGTTGTAGTTGTCGACGACCTCCTTGGAGTTCGCCTTCATGTCGTCCCAGATCTCGGAGGCGGAGTTGCCGTTCGCGATGCCGTACGGAACGCGAGCGATATTACGAACGCCCACACCCAGCGTGTCGATCGTGACGCCCAGGCCCGTCTTGGCTGCGCCGAAGCCGGTCTTGATGCCGCTCCACGCCTTGCTCAGATAGCCTTCGGTCTGCTCGGGCTCGACGCGCAGCGCAGCGACGGCCTTGCCGTAGTCGCTGGCGCCATCGGCCGCGTATGCGGACTCGATCCCAAAGAGCGGTATGGCCTGATCAGCGGGAACGTCTACCTGGACCAGATTCGTGGTGTCGAGAGCGTCGATGTGTCCACGAATCGAGGCGTTGAACTCCTCCCACGCAGTGAGCAGCGTCTTCATGTCGTCGATGTCCTGCTGGGTCACACCCTCGCTGACCTCGATGGTGTCGACCTGTGTGCGCAACTCGGGGAGCTGCGCCTCCATCCAGGCCATGGCCTCGAGCGAGAAGTAGTAGTCGGCACTTGCCAGCAGATCCAGCCGCTGACCAATGACATCGATCTTGGCTGCAACAGGCTCAAGCGCGCCGAGGGCCGCATCAACAGCCGAGCCGATCATGGGATCGTACTCTTGGCCTGCGGCCGTCACGACCGAGTCGCTGTGGTCGGCCAGCACGTCGAGCCCCATCGCCGCGTAGCCGGCCATGACCTCGATATCCTCGAGCATGAGCGAGCCGTACTGCACGGCGTTGACGACGGCCAGGTACTCGATCATGGACTTGGCGTAGGGGGTCTCGGTCTCCGTGACCGATTCGGCCAGACCGCGGTAGGTGGACTCAGCCAGCGACTCCTTCACGCCCAGTAGCGCCACATCCTGCAGTGTAGTGGTGGCGAAATCCTCGAGCTTAGGGTCCGCCGCGATGACGACCTCGAGGTACTCCGCGTAGATCTCGCGCACCCCGGCCATCTCGTCCTCGGCGTCGTTGCACGCCGTCACAAGCGCGGCTGCCTCATCGTTGATCGCCTGGACCATGGCAGCGCGGTCGGATTCAAACTGCTTGGTGCCTGGCGTAGGAAGCTCCTGGGCTCCAGCGTAGAAGGGGTTGGACGCCACGACCGTCTCGATCGTGTCACCGGAGATGAAGAAGTCGACGGCGTCTGCGTCGATCTCCCAGTCGAGCGCGAAGGGCTCAGCCTCTACGGCCTCTTTCGCTTTGTCCGACGAACCACACCCTGCGAGCAATGTTGTGGGCAGAACGAGTGCGAGTGCCAGCATGAGCGAAATGAACCGCCTCAAGATGAACCCCTCTCGATTGGTATTGCCCCAGTTTCGTGGACAGTTCTTCATTAGGCCGCCTGGGCCTTGTCTGAGCTGATTGTAGCGTGGATCCTCTCGAAGTGTACCGTACGCGGATACCTGGACACGAATCTGTCTTACGCGGCGGCCCCCTCAGCCTGGCGAGCGTACCATGCCTCGCGGGTCGCTGACGGGCTCATGAAACCGTTCTTCTCGGGCAGCCACTGGTCGTTGTAGAGGTCGACGAACGTATCGACTGCCTCCCGGACCTCGGCCACCGTGCGATAGATCCGATCGTAGATGATCTGCTCCTTCAGGGTACGGAAGAAGCGCTCGGCCACCCCGTTGGTCTGGGGCTGC
>JAUSOQ010000022.1 GCA_030655755.1 Coriobacteriia bacterium | reverse complement strand
GTTCCGCGACTCCAACAACAAGCCAGAGTGGATGGTGATGACCATTCTGCCGGTCTTGCCGCCAGATTTGCGTCCACTGGTACCACTTGAAGGTGGTCGTTTTGCCACGTCTGACCTGAACGATCTGTATCGTCGGGTGATTAACCGTAACAACCGTTTGAAGCGCCTGCTGGATCTGTCTGCGCCTGACATCATCGTGCGTAACGAAAAGCGCATGCTGCAAGAAGCAGTTGATGCGTTGCTGGATAACGGCCGTCGCGGTCGTGCGATCACCGGCAGCAACAAGCGTCCGCTGAAGTCTTTGGCTGACATGATCAAAGGTAAACAAGGTCGCTTCCGTCAGAACTTGCTCGGTAAGCGCGTCGATTACTCAGGTCGTTCGGTGATTGTGGTTGGCCCAACCTTGCGTCTGCATCAGTGTGGTCTGCCGAAAAAAATGGCGTTGGAACTGTTCAAGCCGTTTATTTTTGCCAAGCTGCAAGCATCAGGTCAAGCCACTACGATTAAAGCCGCCAAGAAGATGGTCGAGCGCGAAACCGCAGAAGTGTGGGACGTCCTCGCACACGTGATTCGCGAGCATCCGGTCATGTTGAACCGCGCGCCAACCTTGCACCGTTTGGGTCTGCAAGCGTTTGAGCCGATTTTGATCGAAGGTAAAGCGATCCAGTTGCACCCGCTGGTCTGTACCGCGTTTAACGCCGACTTCGACGGTGACCAGATGGCTGTACACGTGCCGTTATCTGCCGAGGCGCAAGCTGAGGCGCGCATCCTGATGCTCTCCACGAACAATATCAAGTCGCCGGCTCACGGGCGCCCGCTCACGGTGCCGTCACAAGACATGGTCATTGGTCTGTTCTACCTCACGACCACTCGTGAGGGCGCTTTGGGCGAAGGTCGCGCGTTCATGCATGCTAACGACGCGCTGCTTGCTTACGACAGCCGTGCTTACCTGGACCTGCAGGCCATGATCAAGATCCGGCTGACGCGCGACATAGTCGAGGAGTACATCGACGAGAGCGGCAAGCCCGTGTGTCGTGAGCATAAGGCCGGCGATCGGATCGAGACCACGGTCGGACGTATCACGTTCAATCGTTCGCTTCCCGAAGACCATGCATTCATCAACCACGATGTGGACAAGAAGGGTATCGCTCGCATCATCGAAGAAGCGTCGACCAGCTACTCGACGACCCAGATGGGCGCGATCCTGGACGAGGTCAAGCGTCTCGGCTTCCATTATGCGACCCGCGCTGGCGTGACCGTCGGTGTGTGGGATGCGATCATCCCGCCTTCTAAACCGCAGATCCTTGCCGGTGCGGAAGCTCTCGTCGAGAAGATCGAACAGCAGTACGATCGCGGCCTCATCACCAAAGAAGAGCGGCATCGCCAGATCGTCGATGTGTGGACTAAGGCGACTGACGACGTCGGCGACGCCATGGCCAAGAACTTCGATAAGTTCAACCCCGTCTACATGATGGCGAACTCTGGTGCTCGCGGTAACATCAAGCAGATCCGCCAGCTGGCCGGTATGCGAGGTCTGATGGCGAACCCGAAGGGTGAGATCATCGACCGTCCGATCAAGGCGAACTTCCGTGAGGGCCTGTCGGTACTCGAGTACTTCATCTCAACGCACGGCGCCCGTAAGGGTCTGGCCGACACGGCGCTCCGTACTGCCGACTCCGGCTACCTGACCCGACGTCTGGTCGACGTTGCCCAAGATGTCATCGTCCGTGAAGCCGACTGCGGAACCGACGAAGGCATGTCCTTCGTGCTCATGGATGATAAGACCGGCCAGGTCGACCATAACCTGGTCGGGCGCTGCCTGCTCGAGCCTGTCGTGAACCCCAAGACAGGCAAAGTCCTCAAGGAGGCCGGCGAACACGTTGCGTCCGACGCCGAGATGATGGCTTGGACGGATGCGGGTGTGGCAACCATTGAGGCCCGCACGGTCATGACGTGTCATGCGCGCTACGGCATCTGTCAGAAGTGTTATGGCTGGGACTTGGCTGCGGGGCGTTCGGTAGACATCGGTACGGCTGTCGGCATCATCGCCGCACAGTCGATCGGCGAACCTGGCACGCAGCTTACGATGCGCACCTTCCATACCGGCGGTGTCGCGGGTGAGGACATCACGCACGGTCTCCCTCGTGTCACCGAGCTCTTCGAGGCCCGCAAGCCGAAGGGCCAGGCGATCCTTGCCGAGGTCACGGGCACGCTAGCCATCGAAGACGGGGACAAGACGCGCACGTTCACCGTGAAGGATGCTGAGGGTAACGAGAAGGAGTACACCGTTGCCCGTCGCGTGCGCCTACGTCCAGGCATTGCTGCCGGCGTGGAAGTGGAGGCCGGCACGCAGCTCACCGAGGGTTCAGTGAACCCGCATGACCTGCTCTCTCTGCGCGGTCCGAAGGCGGTTCTGTCCTACATCGTCCGTCAGGTCCAGGCGGTCTACAACTCTCAGGGTGTCGATATCAACGACAAGCATGTCGAGGTCATCGCGCGCAACATGATGCGCAAGGTCTCGATCACCGAGGCCGGGGACACGACGTTCCTCCCTGGCCAGCTTGTCGACCGCTTCGCGTTCGTGGACGAGAATGACCGGATGACTGCCGAAGGTGGCGAGCTTGCGGCTGGTACTTCGGTCCTGCTCGGCATCACCAAGGCGTCGCTTGCTACAGAAAGCTACCTGTCGGCAGCCTCCTTCCAGGAGACCACCCGTGTCCTCACCGACGCGGCTATCGCCGGCAAGGAAGATCAGTTGCTTGGTCTGAAGGAGAACGTCATCATCGGCAAGCTCATCCCGGCTGCGACCGGTATGCAGCGCTACCGTTCGGTGCGCCTGACCTACAAGGGCCAGTCCGCTGAGTGGAATGTGGAGCAGAGCGAGGGTCCGCTGCCGGACTTCGCACCTGAAGAGCTCAAGGAGCTTGAAGCGATGCTGCCGACGCCCGTTGCCGAGGAAGGCGCGCTCTCCGAGGCTGAAGCTGCCGCGTTCTTTGCGGATCTGGAGGTAGGTTCCGCTGCGGATGTAAGTGCGTTCGCCGGTGTGGTGTTCGACCCGACCGCCGGCGTCCCGGTTTCAGCTGATGGACTAAGCGAGGACCTCGCGGTCTTCGAAGGCCAGTGCGAGGGTGTCAAGGGTGACGGGGTTCGGTGTACGAACAAGGCACAGGAGGCTTCCCGGTACTGTGGAGTCCACTCCAAGCTCGCTGAGATCGATGGGATGTGCAAGGCGATGACCGGTGACGGTAAGCCTTGCGCGAACAAGGCCCGCGAAGGTAGCGACTACTGCGGCGTGCACGGCAAGATGGAAGCAAACGCCTAGCAGTGCGATAGAGAGGTCAGGGGGCGTCCGCCGTATGTGGCGGACGCCCGTTTCCTCGGAACAGGGTGGTTGGATACGCCCGGATGCGTGGTTTGACATGAACCAGGGTCTTTGTTAGAGTTCGACCTTGTGACTTCATGCTCGGCGTCGAATGCGGCGCTATAGGGATTCGAATGGAACGACCGAGACGAGGAGGGTGCTTTGCCCACCATCAACCAGCTGGTCCGAAACGGCCGCAAGCAGGCAACGCGCAAGAGTGCAACGCCGGCGCTGAAGGGTAACCCCCAGAAGCGCGGCGTGTGTACGCGCGTCTACACCACCACACCCAAGAAGCCGAACTCGGCGTTGCGCAAGGTCGCGCGAGTCCGCCTGGTCAACGGTATGGAGATCACCGCATACATTCCCGGTATCGGTCACAACCTGCAGGAGCACTCGATCGTGCTCGTACGTGGTGGCCGAGTCAAAGACCTGCCAGGTGTCCGCTACAAGGTCATCCGTGCGGCGCTCGACTGTGCCGGTGTGAACAACCGTGCCCAGGCGCGTTCGCGCTATGGTGTGAAAAAGCCCAAGTAGAAACCAGCTTCGAGAACCGGTCTGAGCTTCTGATGGGGAGTGGGCCGCTCGTACCAGTGGAGGAGAAGATAGTATGCCCAGGCGTGCAGCAGCGCAGCGTCGCGAGGTCCAGCCGGACCCCGTCTATAACAACCGGTTGGTGACCCAGCTCATCAACAAGGTGCTGCTTGACGGCAAGAAGTCCGTTGCTGAGCGCATCGTCTACGATGCGTTCGCAATCATCGAGCAGAAGACGACCAGCGATCCGTTGAGCGTGTTCAAGAAGGCGATGGACAACGTCCGTCCCACGCTCGAGGTCAAGCCGAAGCGTGTCGGTGGTGCGACCTACCAGGTGCCGATCGAGGTCAATTCGCGTCGCTCGACGACACTCGCGATCCGTTGGATCGTCGGCTTCTCTCGCAAGCGTCGTGAGAAGACGATGGCCGAGCGACTCTCCGGCGAGATCATGGATGCCGCGAACAACGCCGGCTCTTCGGTGAAGAAGCGCGAGGATCTGTTCAAGATGGCGGAGTCGAACCGCGCGTTCAGCCATTACCGCTGGTAGACGACAAGACCACGATCACGACCCGCCGCATGCGCGGGTGAAGGAGAAGGACAGCGATTCATGGCGCCTAAGCGATATCCACTCGTCAAGACCCGCAACATCGGGATCATGGCTCATATCGACGCCGGGAAGACCACGACGACCGAGCGCATCCTGTTCTACACAGGAAAGTCGCACAAGATCGGCGAGGTCCATGACGGCGCTGCAACGATGGACTGGATGATCCAGGAGCAGGAGCGTGGCATCACGATCACGTCTGCCGCGACGGCGTGCTTCTGGAAAGACCATCGTATTCAGATCATAGATACGCCCGGCCACGTGGACTTCACTGTCGAGGTAGAACGCTCGCTGCGCGTGCTTGACGGCGCGGTCGCCGTCTTCTGTGCGGTCGGCGGCGTCGAGCCACAGTCAGAGACCGTATGGCGTCAGGCGGACACGTATGGTGTTCCACGCATCGCCTACATCAACAAGATGGACCGCACGGGAGCGGATTTCTTCAACGTCGTCCAGATGATGAAGGATCGTCTTGCGACTCGTCCGGTGCTCCTGCAGCTTCCGATGGGTGCCGAGGACCACTTCGTTGGCATCATTGATCTTGTAGACATGCATGCGATCCACTTCAATGAGGATGACAACGGCATCAATCCGACCGTCGGTGAGATTCCGGCCGACATGGTCGACGAAGCCGAGATGTACCGCCATGAGCTCGTTGAGGCGGCGGCCGAATATGATGACGACCTCATGGAGAAGTTCTTCGCCGATGAGGAGGTCACGGCCGATGAGCTGAAGGCCGCGCTTCGCAAAGCGACGATCGACTGTGCGGTCACCCCGGTCACCTGTGGCGCCTCGTTCAAGAACAAGGGCGTTCAGCCACTGCTTGACGCGATTCTCGATTTCCTTCCCTCGCCGCTCGATATCCCGGCGATCCAGGGCAAAGACCTCAAGACCGGGGAGTCCATTGAGCGACTCCCCGACGAGAAGCAACCGTTCGCAGCACTGGCGTTCAAGGTCATGACTGACCCGTATGTGGGCAAGCTGACCTATTTCCGCGTCTATTCGGGCAAACTCGAGGCGGGTTCCTACATCCTGAACTCCACCAAGGGTCATAAGGAGCGCATCGGTCGTCTCCTTGAGATGCATGCCAACCACCGCGAGGACGTCGATATGGTCGGCGCCGGTGACATCGTTGCCGCGGTCGGCCTGAAGAACACCACCACTGGTGACACGCTGTGTTCCGAGGACGCGCCTGTGCTCCTGGAGTCCATGGTCTTTCCGGATCCGGTCATCGACATCGCTATCGAGCCGAAGACCAAAGTCGAGCAGGACAAACTCGGTATCGGACTTGCCAAGCTGGCCGAGGAGGACCCGACCTTCCGGGTTCGTACGGATGAGGAGACGGGTCAGACCATCATCGCCGGTATGGGTGAGCTTCACCTCGAGGTCATCGTCGACCGCCTGATGCGCGAGTTCAAGGTCGAGGCGAATGTGGGTAAGCCGCAGGTCGCGTACCGTGAGACTGCCGGCAAGCCTGTCACGAACGTCCACGGCAAGTTCATTCGTCAGACCGGTGGTCGCGGTCAGTACGGGCACGTCGTCATCAACCTCACGCCGGTCGAACCGGGTGTGGGTTATGCCTTCGAGAACAAGATCGTTGGAGGCGTCGTGCCCAAGGAGTACATCCCTTCGGTCGACAAAGGAATCCAGGAAGCTCTGTCTACCGGTATTCTCGCCGGTTACCCGATGGTCGACGTCCACGTCCAACTCATTGACGGTAGTTACCACGAGGTCGACTCATCTGAGATGGCCTTCAAGATCGCCGGGTCCATGGCGTTCAAAGAGGCCATGCGCAAGTCGTCTCCTGTGTTGCTTGAGCCCGTGATGGCGGTCGAGGTCGTCACCCCCGAGGATTTCATGGGCGACGTCATCGGCGACCTATCCAGTCGCCGAGGACACATCGGGGGTATGGAACCACGCGGAAACGCACAGGTCATTCGGGCCAAAGTGCCACTGTCTAACATGTTCGGCTACGCTACTGACCTTCGTTCTCGCACCCAGGGTCGCGCAGCGTACACTATGCAGTTCAAGGCCTACGAGCCGGTGCCGAAGAGCATCGCCGAGGAGATCATCAGCAAGGTCCAGGGCGAGGCATAAGCCACCCGCTCGTAGAGAAGGAACGAGAGTACAGATGGCGAAGAAGAAGTTCGAACGCACCAAGCCGCATATGAACATCGGCACCATCGGTCACGTCGACCATGGCAAGACGACACTCACCGCGGCCATCACGAAGACGCTGGCCGAGAAGGGCTTCGCCGAATTCACACCGTTC
>JAUSOQ010000021.1 GCA_030655755.1 Coriobacteriia bacterium | reverse complement strand
GGTGGGCATCTTCCCGAACCGCGCGAGCGTGATCCGTCTCGTGGGCTCAGTGCTCTCCGAACAGCACGACGAGTGGCAGGTCTCAAGGCGCTACATGTCCGTGGAGTCGATCGCCGTCGCCATGCGCCCGCCGCTGACCGCGCTTGAGATCGAGACGGAGGAGGTGATGCCCGCGCTCATGGCCGGCTGAGTGCTATGCTCGGAAGGACGGGGCAGAGAGCTTCATACACCACTCCCCGGCGCGCGGCCAACCGCTTCGAGCGCTTCTTTACGAGGCTGCTGCGTCAGGATGACAAAGTGTGCCCGCTGTGCGGGTCGCATGAGGTCACCGCTGGTGTCGGTGGGGGTTATATCAAGTCGACGTCGCCAATCACGACTTCGAGCTGTTCGAGTTCGGGTGGCTTCGGTTGAGCGTAAGCCGGACGGGTCCGTGAGACCCGGGACTCCCGCGGAAGGCAGCAGAATGAACTTCACCTACAAGCGGGTGGGGACGAAGGATTTCAACGAGACGGTCGAAGCCGTGGAGCGCACTGCGCGCTCTCATGGCTTTGTTTTGCGTCGTGTCCATGATCTCAAGGCCACTCTGGCCGCGAAAGGATTTCAGATCCAGCAGCTGACGATCCTCGAGGTCGTGGTTGGACCTGAAGCGGAGCGTCAGGTGGATTGCGAGCAGGGCCTAGTGAGCGTCTGCCGACTGCACGTCTACATAGAAGACGATGTGGTATATGTCACGGCGATCAGGCCGACTATGATGAGCAAGGTCTTTCCTGATAGTGCGGCGCAAGAAGAAGCTGCCGCACTTGAGGAGTCGGTCGTACGACTTGTTGACGAGGTCGTCGGAGTGTAGTTACTGCACGCAGCTCGAGTACTTGAGGAACACGCCGATTGCTTCGTCGATCAGCTCGTCACGACTCTTGTCTCCCTCATCCACCAGGCAGGTCTTCATCGAGTAACCGATGATATGGAGACCGACCTGGTTCAGTGCGCTCTTGGCGGCCATGATCTGTGTTAGGACCGCCTCACAATCCTTACCAGACTCGATCATCGTCTGGAGACCGCGTACCTGCCCCTCAAGACGTTTGAGGCGGTTGATGATCCGGCGGCGTTCATCCGCGTTCGAGATCGCGTTCTGCACGACGTCGGCCATGATGATGTCTCCTTGTGTCGCCTATGGGTTGGCGTACACTATTATAGTTTACTCAAATATACCCCCTAGGGGTATATAGAGCAAGAAGTGAGGCGCCGTGGGGTACTCCAAACTGAAGGACACGGTGGACGGCAGCCGCATCCGGTCTATCAAGCATATACTCTGGGGCATCCTCGGTTTGAATCTCTTGGTTGCTGCAGCGAAGTTGGGGTATGGGATCGTTACGGGTTCGGTCGCCATGATCGCAGATGGCTTCCATTCGATGTTTGATGGGACATCCAATGTCATCGGGCTGCTCGGTATGGGCATTGCAGGGAGGCCGGCCGACGCGAGCCATCCGTATGGTCATCAGAAGTACGAGACCTTCGCCTCCGCCCTCATCGCCGTCATGCTGCTGCTGGCCGCATGGCGGGTGGGATCTTCTGCATTCGAGCGCCTTATGGCTCCAGGCTCCGGGCCGCGTGTGGATACACTCTCGTTCGTCATCATGCTTGGTACGCTCGCGGTGAACATCGGTGTTACCACCTACGAGCGGCGGGCTGGCCGTGAACTCAGGAGCGAGATACTGATTGCTGATGCGAGTCACACGGGAAGCGACGTGTTTGTGAGCCTCGGGGTCATCGTTGGTCTTGTCGGCGTTAAGCTGGGGTTTCCTATCGCAGACCCCATCGTAGGGCTGCTTGTTGCAGGGATGATCGTCGTTGCGGCGATCAGAGTGTTCAAATCGGCAAACGCTACGCTGTCTGATCACGCAAGGATCCCATCCGGAGACATATGCAGTGTTGTGCTGGAGGTCCAAGGAGTTCTGGGGTGTCACGAGATTCGCACGCGAGGGACTGCCAATGAGGTGTATGTCGATCTACACATTCAGGTGAACCCCGGTGTGTCAGTTGCAGAGGGCCACGTGATCGCCGAGACCGTAGAGAAGGCCGTGTGTGACGGCTTCGTCCAAGTTGTGGATGTGATTGCGCATCTAGAGCCGCTCGATGAGTATCAGCAGCACAAGACCGAACAGCAGATATTCGAGGGCCTCGTCTAGCATGTCGGAATCTCGCCCTCAGAGGGCGCCACATCCCTCACATAGTGCACATCATCCGCTGACAGGGTATGCGCTCGCGGTGCTGGCAGCAGCTGCGTGGGCAACGGGTGGTCTGGCGGCGAAGTGGCTGTTCTCGCCGGTGGATGCGACCACCACCACCTGGCCGTTCCCGCCCCTCGGGCTCGTTGTCGATCCGGTGTTGCTTTCGGCCGCACGAGCCATGCTCGCATTCGTGATGCTGCTCGCGTATCTGATCCTGCGCCGCCGCCGTGCGCTCAGAGTGCGTCTTCAAGACATACCGTTTCTTGCGTTCTTCGGCGTGGTCGGTCTTGCGCTCGTCCATTTCACCTACTTCAAGACGATCTCGATGACGGGGGTCGCGACTGCGATCCTGCTCGAGTACCTTGCACCTATCGTCGTCCTGGTCTTCTCGGTGGCGTTCTTGAAAGAGCGGCTTACGTGGACGTTGCCGGGTGCGGTGCTGCTCTCAGTGTCCGGGTGTGCGTTGATGGTGGGGGTACTCGGAGACGGTGGTGTCGTTGTGCCCGCTGCAGGACTTGCGTGGGGCCTTTCTTCGGCTGTCCTTTTCGCGGGATATACGCTTATGGGCAAGTACGCTGCTACTCGCTATTCCGCTTGGACCCTGCTGGTGTATGGTCTCGGCTTTGCAGCGCTCTTCTGGGTGATATACCTCGGTGGCCCGCGCGATGTGGGCGTCCTGCTTTCGAACCCGAAAGGGTTCATGGCAGTGTCCTTCATCTCGCTCTTCGGCACGATCATCCCGTTCGGAGCTTTTCTGAAGGCGTTGCAGTATATCGAAGCGACCAAAGCTTCGGTCACGTCGACTCTGGAACCCGTCATAGCCGGCGTCGCTGCATGGTGGATTCTCGGCGAAGTCCTGACACCGTTCCAGTTGCTGGGGGGCGCGTTCGTCATGGGCGCGATAGCTTTGGCACAGACGCCGGCTGGCCAGCAAGGTGTGCTTCCGCCGGTCGGGTAGTGGCGATGATCGGTTAGTGCAGACAGTGGAACGAGAATATAGAAGACTGGTACGCAGTTTGCTAAGCGGCACGATCGCGTTACCCGCTCGCTGAGTGTCCGGAGGACGCAGTGAGACTGATCCAGCGCCCTGAGCTTCGACAGAAGGTGACGCTTTCTCCCCAGGTGTACCAAGGCCTGGCGATCCTTGCGATGCCCGTTGTGGAGCTGCGGCAACTCATCGAGATGGAACTCCTTGAGAATCCCATGTTGGAGGTGGAGGAGTACGACGACGAGCCCACGGAGGGGGAAGACGAGCGTCTCGAGGACCGGGAGGAAGAGCGTGCATGGGACGAGTGGCTCGACCAGTACGAAGATCTCAATGATATCGAATCCGTCACCCCGAGAGACCCCAATGCCGAGGACATCAACTCGGAGGAGTTCGTAGGCGGCGTGCAGATCTTCGGCGACTACCTTCTAGAGCAGCTCGGCATGCTGGACATCGAGGAGGACGTCGGCAGAGCTGCACAGGCGATAGTCGGCTCCTTGGATGACGATGGCTTTTTCGTGGGCAACTGCGCTGAGATCGCGGAGATCACCGGTGTCGGTGGACAGACCGCCGAAGCGGCTTTGCGCGTCGTGCAGCAGCTCGACCCACCCGGCGTCGCAGCGCGGAACGTGAAAGAGGCTCTACGGATCCAGGCTGCCTACCTCGGCTTCGACAATGAGCTACTCCTGGTGATCATCGACAGGCACCTTGACGATGTTGCGGCGAGTCACTTCCTCAAGGTCGCTCGCGCCGAGAGCATGAGCGAGGGTGAGGTGAGGGCTGCCGTAGAGCAACTCAAGCAACTCAACCCGAGACCGGCAGGTTCCTTCTCTCCCGGGCAGGCGCCTGCCTACGTACTCCCTGATGTCACGCTGCGTCGTTTTGACGATGAGTGGCTGGTGATCTCCAACAACGAAGCGATACCCGCACTTCGCGTGAACTCGCGCTATCGTGCCATGTTGCGCTCAACCTCGAGTGTGGACGAGGAGACTCGCAAGTACCTCAAGGACAAGGTCCGGTCCGCAGAATCGTTCATGAAGAACGTCGATCGTCGACGGGACACAGTGGGTCGTATCGCGGAGATCGTGCTTGAGGTCCAGAGCGAGTTCTTCGAGGACGGCAGAGGTGATCTGCGACCGCTTCGGCTTGAGGATGTCGCGGTGGAGTTGGGAGTGCATCTGTCCACTGTGAGCCGTGGGGTGACCGGCAAGTACATGGCGACCCCATATGGTCTCTTCGAGATCAAACACTTCTTTTCAGGCGGCTATCGTACGTCGACCGGTGTAGATGTCGCCGCGACGACGGTGAAGCAGAAGATCAAGGATATTCTCGCCGATGAGGATCCGCGCAAACCATTATCGGATCAAAAGCTTGCCGAGGCACTCGCTGAGGACGGTATCCCGGTCGCACGTCGCACGGTCGCGAAGTATCGCGAGGGGATGGGGGCCGATCCTTCATGGGCCAGGAAACGTCGATGACTGAGGGCGAACCAGCCGCCACACGTGAGGTGCGGGGGCTTCGACCACGAAGTACCGCGCGTGATGTCGCGGTGATCGTCGTACTGCTCGCTATCGTCACCGTACTCCATTTGTTCACGACGACGAGTCCCGACGCCATGAGCATGCACATGCTCTATCGACGTCTCTACTACCTTCCGATCATGTACGCGGGCTTCATATTCGGACGCCGTGGCGGATTCATCACGGCGCTTGCGGCGAGTCTGCTGTTCGCGCTTCATGCCCAGTTGTCACTGGGCGGACTCTTCGGCGCTCACATCGACAATCTCTATGAGATCGTCATGTACCTTGCCGTTGGTGTTCTATTCGGTTGGCTCCGTGATCTCGAAGAGGCGAAGACCGCCGATCTGCGGCAGGTCAGCAGTCAGCTCGAGGAGGCGTACCGGAAGCTCGAGGAGCGCGCGATCGAGCTCATCAACGTCCAGGACTATACGCAGTCTATCCTGCGCTCGATCACATCAGGCGTGATCACCGTGGGGCCGGATGGCTCGGTGGCCACGGCGAACCCCGCTGCCGAGCGCATGCTAGGCATACCTGAGGTGGACATGGTGCCCCGACGGATCGGGGTGCTGTTCGTGGATGACGGTGGTCTGGACCAGGATGTGGAGAAGGTCTTAGAGGGACGTCTGCCTCGCATGGTGCGAGACGCGAGTATGGTCTCTCGTGCGGGGCGAACGCTCCATGTCCAGCTCTCCACATCGCGCATGCGGGACACTGACGGTCGGATCCTCGGCGCAGTCGTGACCCTGGAGGATGTATCCGAAGTCAAGGCACTGACCGACCAGCTCATCAGGGCTGACCGATTGGCTGCGATGGGCGAGCTTACCGCAGGGGTGGCACATGAGGTGCGGAACCCGCTCGGCATCATCAGAGCGTCGGTCCAGCTCGTTGAGGATCCCGATTCGGGACCCGTCAGGGTGCATGAGGCTGCTACGGTGATCAAGCAGGAGATCGATCGGTTGGATCGTGTCGTCAAAGCACTTCTCGATTTCGGACGTCCCTCCAAGCCCACACTCATGCCGACAACGGTGAGCGACGTGCTCGCAGATGTCGTGCTGTTCACGAGACGCTTCGCTGGTCAGTCGCGAGTGAGTATCAAGGAGCGATATGCAGAAGGTCTGCCGACAGTGATGGCCGATCCGGACCAGCTCAAGCAAGTCTTCGTGAACCTGATCTCGAATGCGGTACAGGCGATGGAGGACTCCGGCGGTACGATTGAGGTGGACGTGGAGGCTGGCGATGGCTTCGTGTCGGTGAGTGTGACAGACGATGGACCCGGCATAGAGACTGAAGACCTCTCAAAAGTATTCGATCCGTTCTACTCGACACGTGACGAAGGAACGGGTCTGGGGTTGACCATGGTGCATAGGATCATCGATGAGCACAACGGGCATATCGAAGTTGCAAGTGAACCGGGAACGGGGACGCGTTTCACTGTGTCTCTGCCTGTGTCACAAGATGGGGAGGCATGTCGGTGAACAAGCGAGTCTTGATCGCGGATGACGAGAAGAACATGCGGTGGGTACTCGGCCAGTCCCTGCAGGCTGAGGGGTACGAGGTCGTCGAGGCGCGTGATGGCAAGGAGGTCCTCTCGGCCATCGCGGAACAGGTTCCCGACCTCATGGTGCTCGATCATAAGATGCCCGCGCCTGACGGTATGGAGGTACTGCGCCGCATCCGTGCGAAGGGGCAGTCGTTCCCGATCATCATGCTGACTGCGCACGGGAATGTGCAGACGGCCGTCGAGGCGATGAAGGCCGGAGCGAGCGAGTATCTCACCAAGCCCTTCGACCTTGAAGAGCTGAAGCTCAGTATCGAGAAGGCGCTGCGCATGAGTGCGCTCGCTGCTGAGGTGTCGCGTCTGCGCGAGGAACTCGACAAAGACTACGATGTCGAGGGGATCGTGGCTCAGGATCCGGGGATGCTGGGCGTTTTGGAGACCGTACATAAGGTCGCTCCCACCGCCGCGACGACCATCATCTACGGCGAGTCGGGCACGGGCAAGGAGCTTGTGGCCCGTGCGCTGCACATGTTGTCCCCACGCGCCGCGAAGCCGTTCGTTTCTGTGAGCGCAGGCGCCTTGCCCGAGACGCTACTCGAAAGCGAGCTTTTCGGGTATGAGAAGGGCGCGTTCACGGGAGCCACGGCTGCGAAGCCCGGACGCTTCGAGATGGCCAATGGCGGGACGTTGTTCCTCGACGAGGTGGGCGACATCACCCCGGCGGTTCAAGTGAAGCTCCTTCGCGTGCTTCAGGAACGCAGATTCGAACGTCTGGGTGGGACGCGGTCTATCGAAGTGGACGTTCGGGTGGTCGCCGCAACGAATCAGGACTTGCAGCAGCTTATCGCTGACGGAGCTTTCCGAGAGGATCTCTTCTACCGGCTGAATGTCGTGCCGATCACGCTGCCACCGCTTCGGCAGCGTGTGAGTGATATCCCGCTGCTGGTGGCGCACTTTCTCGAGAAATTCGAGGCTTCCAGAAAGACGATCACGTCCGAGGCGATGGAGCTGATGGTCGATTACAAGTGGCCGGGTAACATCCGTGAACTCGAGAACACCATCGAGCGGATCACTATTCTTGCACATAGTGATGTCATCGGTGTCGAGGACCTGCCCGCTGAGGTACGGATAGGGATCCGTACCCGCGAGGTAGGGGCTCGCTGCTTCGTGTTGCCCGAGGGCGGCGTGGATCTTGAGGAGGTCGAGCTCGATCTCGTGAAGCAGGCGCTCGACCGCGCTGGTGGCACAGCCCCGAAGGCCGCCAAACTCCTCGGTCTTACGGCGAAGACACTGCAGGCGCGGATGGAGAGGTTCGGCCTCTGAGCGGTTCATTCGTGCTCGATAGGAGGGTGTCGTCCCGTTTGTCTTCTTGCGACGTCTCTTGGCACAACGCTTGCATTCATCAGGTGTCGGCAAGTAGCACTGACCAAGGAGACCAGATGGCCAAGATACGCGCAAGGAGTCTGGCGCTTACGGCTGTGGGCGCATTCGCCATTGTCGCGGCTCTCTTGGGCCTTCTGTTTCTCGTGAATGCTGAGTCCGGATTCGCCGGTTGCACGGGAACGATGCGTTTCGGCTGGATGGCGCCATTACTCGCTGCGTCGATAATCGGCGGTTTGGCGTGGATACTGCTGAGCCAGGAGCCGCGCAGTGAAGATCACGGCGCATCAAGCGCCGTTTCGTGCCCTTCATGTGGTCGTGACGTTCTCGGTAAGTGGCGGCTGTGCCCGTACTGCGGGATGATGCTGCACCCGGACCCGCCGTCGGATACCAAGGCGTCTGGATCCCACTAACGAGTCGTCCGGTAAGAGGCGAACGATGGACTTCTGGTCCTGCCTGGTCCTCGGACTTACGACGAGCGTGCATTGTGTCGCGATGTGCGGCATGCGCATGGTGCTCGGCAGACTCGACGTGCGCTAGGAGGCGTGATATGTCGATCGATACCGCTCGCGATCGGCGATACACGCCGGTGCTACCATCCGATGCGCCGGACGTGCCTGCACGGGAGGACGCTGCATTCGCCGTCACTGGTATGACGTGCACGTCGTGTGCAGCGGTCATCGAGAAGGTGCTCGGCAGGCTTGATGGAGTCGACTCAGCACAAGTGAATCTCGCGGCCGAGACCGCGACAGTGGGATTCGATCCGACGCAGCTTGGTCCCGAGGAGCTGATCGGCGCGATCAAAGATGCCGGTTACGGCGCCACGGTTCTTGTCGATCATGGCGCTACGGGTGGTGGCGTCGACGTGCAGCGAGAAGCCCAGGAGGCGTTCGCGCATCATCAGCACCGACTGCTCGTGTTCAGCGCTTCACTCGCGATCCCGTTGTTCCTCATAGCGATGGTGCCACCATTCATGATGGTGGTTCCCCGGTGGGTTGCCGGACTGTTCGGTGTTGCCGATGAGTCAGGCGTGATGTTCATCCACAAGCTGCTGATGCTTGCTCTCGCGGCCCCCGTACAGTTCATCGCTGGTGCGCAGTACTATCGCGGTTTCTGGCACGCCATCAAGCAGCGTGCTGGGAACATGGACACCCTTGTCGCGATAGGCACGACGGCCGCATTCGTCTACAGTCTCGCAGCGACATTCTGGCTGCATGACCAGCCCGTATTCTATGAGACGTCGGCGTTACTCATCACTTTCGTCCTGCTCGGGAAGTCTCTTGAGGCGAGGGCGAAGGGCAAGACCTCCGATGCGATCAAGAAGCTCATGGGGCTGGCGGCTAAGACCGCGCGGGTAGTACGCGATGGGGCTGAGGTCGATCTGCCGATCGAAGCGGTCGTCGTTGGGGATGTGATCATCGTTCGTCCGGGAGAGAAGATACCGGTCGATGGCGTCGTCACGGAAGGCGCATCATCTGTCGATGAGTCCATGCTGACCGGTGAGTCTATTCCTGTGGAGAAGCGGGAGGGTGGCGAAGTCATCGGTGCCACGATCAACCGTCTCGGTAGTCTCCGTTTTCGTGCGACCAAGGTAGGTGCTGATACCGCGCTCGCACAGATCGTACGACTGGTCGAGGAGGCACAGGGCTCCAAGGCGCCTGTTCAACGTTTTGCCGATAGGATATCCGCCGTGTTCGTGCCGGCAGTCGTCTCGATCGCCACACTGACGTTCGGGTTCTGGTCTCTCGCCGGTCCCCGCATATTCGGGGCCATGCCGAACCCTGGTGCCTGGCCAGCTGTCTTCGAACCGATCCTGACGGCTGCCGCGTCTAGCGGCTGGTTCGTCGCGGCCCTGCTGGCCGGCATGGCGACGGTGGTCATCGCATGTCCCTGTGCACTCGGTCTTGCCACGCCCACCGCCATCATGGTGGGGACAGGCAAGGGTGCCGAGAACGGTATCCTCATCAAGAGCGGCGAAGCGCTCGAGACCGCGTACCGCGTCAACGCCATCGTGTTCGATAAGACCGGTACACTGACGCACGGGCGGCCCGTCGTGACCGACGCAGAGCTACTCGATGGTGACGATACCAAGCGCGTGATCATGTTGGCAGCTGCATTGGAGCGCTCCAGTGAGCATCCGCTGGCGGAGGTCATAGTGCAGTACGCCGAGACCGAAGGGATCGAGATCCCGGCCGTTGAGGGTTTCGCGGCGGTGCCCGGACATGGGGTCGAGGGTACGGTCATGGGAATGCGGGTCGCTCTCGGCAACCGCAAGTTGATGCTGCGTGAAGGTATCGATGTCGCGGCGTACGAGGATCGGATACGTGCGCTCGAAGCGCAGGGGAAGACCGTGATGATCGTCGGCGTGGACCGCGAGAAGGCTGCCGGGTTGATCGCGGTCGCGGACACAGTGAAGGAGCATTCCGCCGAGGCGGTTCAGCGTCTCAGCGGTATCGGTGTCGAAGTCTTCATGGTCACCGGCGACAACCGTAGGACTGCCGAGGCGATCGCAATGCAGGTCGGTATCGCGCCGGATCACGTTCTGGCTGAAGTCTTGCCCGAGAACAAGGCCGAGGAAGTCGCTGCGCTACAGGCGAAGGGTCTGATCGTGGCCATGGTCGGAGATGGCATCAATGACACCCCTGCTTTGGCGCAGGCGGATATCGGGATCGCCATGGGCGCCGGGACTGATGTCGCGATGGAGACGGGAGGGGTAGTCCTCATCCGCAACGATCTTAGAGACGTCGTGACGGCCATCCAACTTTCCCGTGCCACGATGCGCAAGATACGAGGCAACTTCTTGTGGGCCCTTGGTTACAATACGCTCGGCATACCTGTGGCGGCTGTAGGGCTCCTGTCTGGAGCGCCGTGGATCGCCGGCGCGGCGATGGCGTTCTCAAGTGTGAGCGTCGTGACGAACTCGCTTCTACTGAAGAGGTTTCGTCCAGTCGGATATTAGACTTGTATACCCCTACCGGTATAATCAGGGTATGTACATCGCGAGGTCGCGTTAGCGGCCTCGCGGCACGCACGCAGGCAGTTCGAACCCCTGTCGATCGGAGCGGCACATGGAAGCGAGTTCGATAACCCTGCTGAGTGCATTCGCAGGGGGTCTTCTTTCCTTTCTGGCTCCCTGCGTTCTGCCATTGATACCAGGCTACCTCTCGTTCATGACGGGGCTTTCAAGCGCCGAGTTGAAGGACGGCCAGGTCGGAGCCGGACGCATCATGGTTCCTGCATTGTTGTTCGCTGCAGGTTTCTCCTCCGTGTTCATCTTGATTGGTGCGGCTGCAGGTCTTGCGAGCCATACGCTCGGTCCCGTCTTGAGCCGCTACGATCAGGTGCTGCAGTATGCGGCTGGTATCGTGGTGGTGCTGATCGGCGTGTTCATGCTTGGCATCGTCAAGGTGCCGTGGCTTTACGGCGAAGCACGGTTTGAGATGGGCAAGACCCGTCGTTTTGGAAGGGGTGCTGCGTTCGTCATGGGGCTGGCGTTCGGTTTCGGGTGGACGCCCTGTGTCGGTCCCATATTGACGGTCATTCTCGGACTTGCCGCCCAGACCGGCGATACGTTGCGCGCGGCGCTCCTACTGGCAGCCTACTCTGCTGGCCTGGCGTTGCCGTTCCTGCTGACAGCGCTGTTCTTCGGCAAGATGACCAGCACGTTGCAGTGGTTCACGAGGCATTCGGTCGCCATCAATCGGACGGCCGGCGTCATCCTGATCATCATGGGTGTGTTGATATTCACCGGGCAGCTCGGTCGCCTCTCGGTGCTGTTGCTCGACATCTTCCCGTTCTTGAACACACTTGGCTGAGTTCGTCCGTTGTTAGGGTCGGCAGCGTTGGACTAGGATGAGAGCCTAGGCGGACGACCCGATGGATGATGCCATGCGGTCCTTGCGACCCAGCACGCAGAGCCTGATGCAGCGCTTCGGCATGCTCATTGCGGCACTGATTGTCGTGACGACCATACTGTTGGGCCTGTCCGCGGCTTCCGGGGTGTACAAGATGGCGCGTCGCGAGGAATCGGCGCGGCAACGCGCGTACCTCGATGTCGCAACTCAACAGATCGAGAACCGGTTCACTGTGGCGCGGCGCGTCGCCACGACCCTGCGCTCGCGTGATGCGATCCTCTCCGGGGACCAAACGTCTATGCAGGATGCGCTCGGTGACGCGGTCCTGGACAATTCCGAGTACGTCGAGCTGCTGTTCATCGCAGATGTGAAGGGCACGGTAGCAGCATCGTTTCCTGGAGAGCCGGAGCTTGGTGCGGGGCAGATCGAATCGCTGGCTGCTCAGATGCAGAGTCAGGCAAGACCGGGACTTGTATGGGCTGGGGAATCCGGGCAGGGTACCGGCCAGCTCTGGGAGATAACACCGTTCGTCTACCATTCCGGTGGCCGTGGCTACCTGTTCGCACGCTTGGACGTGGAGTCGATAGACGCAGCACTACAGCAGGTGGCGGCTGCACCCGGAGGTCCGATCGCTGCGGTCCTCTCGGCATCAGGGTCGACGATCTTCATCGCTGGTGATGAGGAGGTACTCTCCGAGGGGGAGCTTACGTTCGACGAGCCGGTGAGTGATCCCCAGGGGGTCGTGTCGGCACGTCTGCCCGACGGTAGCCGCTTCATCGGCTACCATACCGAGCTCAGCGGAGGTCTCGGCTGGAGGGTGGTCGTGCTGGAGTCCTCAGAGACGGCGGTGATCGAGACGTGGGCGGCTCTGCGGCCAGCAGTACTGATATGGGCCGTGACCGTCTTCATCGTGATGGTCGTCGCCCTGGGCATAGTGACATGGCTGGTGCGCCCGCTCCGAGACCTTGAACGGCGTGTCAATGCCGTAGCTCGAGGAGCCCATACTGAACCCGTAGAGGTCACCCGTCGGGATGAGATCGGCCGTCTGTTGGAGGCCTTCAACCTGGTCGCCGCCCGACTTGACCGCATGCATGATGTGTCGCAAGTGCTGGCGCGCTCCTCCGAACCAAAGGAGGTACTCGACGGCATTCTCTCGTCTGTAGGACACATGCTCGAGAGGGCTGATGTAGACGTCTTGTTGTTGACGGAAGACGGACGAGAGTTCGAACTTGCGCGGGCGGTCGGCCCGCTTTCCGGGCAGACAGGGAAGCGTTTGCCGAGAGATGGATCGCGTTGGCTCGTCAAGGCTATCCGTGGGGGTGGTGCGGTTCACTTCGATGGCGATTTCGCTGAGGACGTACTTCTAAGGCATCACGCACAGGACGGTGACGGTGCGGATGCGCTTGCCGTCCCCCTTGTCGTCGGCCTGGAGACTCTCGGTCTCATCGTCGTCGTGAGCCATAGGCCGGGTGGTTTCACCGATGCCGAGGTGGAGATGGTGCGTTCGTTCGCGGCGCAGTCGTCTGTGGCGGTACACAACGCGAGGCTCTTCGGTGAGGAGCGTCGCTCGCGGCGTGAGGCCGAGGTACTGCTCATGGTGGCCGAGCGGATCGCGCTGACCGGGACACTTGCCGAGGCTATCGACGAGGTCCTCGACATACAGTGTGAGCTTCTTGGCATGGCTAGGAGCTTTGTGGTCGTTCTCGATCGAGATGACTACGGGTTTCCACCGGCAGAGGACCCCGGTCTCGAATCCGAGCTGGCAGAAGCGTGGTTATCGCTGTTCGGTCGTGCAGTCGACCCCCCTCTCGGACCGCACGCGATGTATGTGGTGCGTGAGTCAGCCGAGGAGCGCCTCGGGTCCTTCATGGAGTCACTGGGCGTCTTGAGCATGGTTCTGACCCCTCTGGTCATAGACGACCGTCTCGTGGGACTTCTCATGGTCGGTTCAAAGGCGGCAGTCGTACGCGTGACGTCTCGTCAGATCCGCGTGGTCGAGGCCATCGGCACCCAGCTCTCGTTGGCGCTACAGAACGAGATGTTGTTCGAACAGGCGAAGGGCAGGGCGGATAACCTGGAGACGGTGTTTCGGATCAGCCAGGCTGTCAGCTCGTCGCTGCAAAGCAAGGTCGTTCTCAATCGCGTGCTCGATGTCGTGCAGAAGATCTTCTCGGCAGATGCTGTGATCTTGATGACCTACGATACTGATCGTAAGACGCTCCTGGTGCCGATGGCGCGAGGTCTGTTGCATCGCGACATGGTGGACGTAGAATTCGCGCCGGGGGAGGACCTGCCCGGCCGCGTGTTCGCCTCGAAGCAACCTGAGCGATACGACTCACTTGATGGCGTCGATACGTTTCTGGCGGGTGTAGCTCGGGCGCAGGGTCTCGAGTCAGTGCTTCTTGTGCCGCTGCTTGCGCGTGGTAGGAGCATAGGAGTCCTGAGCGTGCTGGCCAGCGGTAGGGCGGCGTTCGGGGACGATGAGATGGACCTGCTGCGCACGTTCGCTGCGCAAGCAGCACTGGCGATCGACAATGCGAGGATGTTCAGTCGCGAGCATCACGTGGCGGCCGTCTTGCAAGAGAGCATCCTACCGTCTCAGCTACCGATGATCGAAGGCGTCGAAGCGCGCAGTGTCTATCTGCCTGCGGGCTCGGAAGCTGAGATAGGCGGCGATTACTACGATCTTTTCAAGGCGCCTGATGGACGACTCGTCATGGCCATCGGTGATGTGTGCGGAAAGGGTGTTGCGGCGGCTACCAAGACGTCGATGATCAAGTACACGATCCGGGGAATGGTCGTCGCAGGGCTTGAGCCTGCAGGGATCCTGCGCGAGATCAATCGGATGCTCACTGACTCTGAAGATGCCACCAATATCGTGACGCTTTGGATAGGCTTTCTCGATATCGAGCGAGGTCGTCTTGTATATGCGAATGGTGGCCACCCTCCGGCGCTGCTGCTGCAACCCTCCGATAAACGGCTCGATCGGCTCTCGACCACCGGCGCCCTGCTCGGCGCGCTGGCCACTGCAGAGTACGACCAGAACACAGTCGAGGTCGAGTCGGATGCCGTGGTGTTGCTCTATACGGACGGGGTCACCGAAGCGCGCAACAAGAACCGTTTCTTCGGTGAAGGGCGCGTCCGTCGTGCTCTGAAGCTGGGAGGGTCAGCTGCCGCTGTCACGCAGCGGCTACTTGCGCAGGTCCAACGCTTCTCTGGCGGAGAGCTACGTGATGATGCGGCTATCCTGACGGTGCGTCGACTTCCCCTGAGTAAGGCGGATACGGTTTCGCAGTCGTGAACTGTGGGAACGAAGCCACTTGAACGATGGCGAGATTCGGAGGCATCAGTGTGGAGATGACTATCGAGCATGGTCGAGACGCGTCCGTTTGCGTCGTAAGCATGCGCGGTGAGATCGACATGTCAACGGTTCCGGAAGTCCGTTCGTCGGTCGAGTCTCTGGTGTTCGCGGGGTGCACGAACGTCGTGCTCGACCTGGCGTTGGTGACGTATGTGGACAGTTCCGCGCTCGGATTGGTCGTCTGGCTTGACCGTCTGCTCGGTCCCCGACAGGGTAGGCTCGTTCTTGCGGGTGCGAACCGTGATGTCAGTCGCATCCTGGAGCTTTCGGGATTAATAGGGCTTGCTCCTACGATAGTCGCGGCTGTGGACGTGTCTTCGGCGGTGAGCGGGCTCGACTTGTCCGACCGAAGCGCCGAGCCTCTCTGGACCGATTCGCTCTCGCTGGCGGCGGATATCGAAGAACTCCCTGGCATCCGTACACAGGTATGTGAACTGCTGGATGGCATAGACATGTCCGAGGCTGCGTTGTTCGACGTGCGTGTCGCTGTCGGCGAAGCCCTTGCCAACGCTATCAGGCATGGTTCGCCGGGCGGCGGGGAGGACATGGTGCGTGTCATGGTCTCGGCATATGAAGACCGTGTCGCGATACAGGTCACAGATTCCGGCGCCGGGTTCGATGGTACGCCCGGCGACAGTGACGACCTATACGCCGCCTCCGGGCGAGGCGTGATGTTCATGCGCGCACTGATGGATCGCGTGGACTTCTCCACGGTGACCGGAGGTGGCACTTCCGTGACGCTCGTCAAGCATCTGGACGGCTCAGGGGCCGTACGCTAGGTGCATGGCTCGACACACCTGGAAGCATGATGCGTTTGGGTGGCGATAAAGGTATGCTCTGGTGAAGACACCCCGTCGTCCCGTGTTTCGGAGGTATCGATGGAACTCAAGGACGTACTGCGTGCCAGGCACTCTGTTCGTGCTTTCACGAGCGCGCCTGTGGATGAGTCTGTGGTTCGAGAGATCATCGAGTATGCCACTCTGGCTCCTTCGACGTTCAATCTGCAACCGTGGCACTTTCATGTGGCCACCGGCGCATCCCGGGATGCTGTGATCGAGGTCATCGCGCAGACGACGCAGTACCTTCAAGAGTATGTCGACAAGCTTGGACCAGAGGCAGTCGACCGTGAGGCTCGTTTCTATGCGGATCTTGGTGGTGCCCCGGCCGTCATCGGCGTCTCGTCTCCCTTTATCGAGAATCCGCTGGTCGACCATACGAATATCTGTCTGTCGATCGGCGCATGTGTCGAGAACTTCCTATTGCTCGCCACTGAGCGTGGTCTGGGTGCCTGCAACCTCACTGTTCCTCACTGGGTCGCTGCCGAGCTCCTGCGCGCGTTCGATGTGCCTGAGGGGCGCGAGCTGATCTCGATCATGGTGCTCGGCTACCCCGATGAGCAGCCGGTGGAACAAGAGCGCAGCACTGACGTCGTCACCTGGTTGCGCTGAGGCAAGTGCTCAAGGCGGTTTTCTTCGATGTCGGCAACACCTTGCTCTACCCGTATCCGGGTGTGTCAGAGGTCTGCCGGCAGGTACTGGCCGAGGCAGGCCATCTTCACGATCTCGAGGTCATCGATAGCCTCATGCCCCTTGTCGACGCGTACTATGAGGATCGTTATCGCGCGGATGACACGTTCTGGACCGATGAAGAACAGACGTCAGACGTCTGGGTCGGTATGTACTCGCTCATGTGTCGGAAGCTCGGGATCGATGAGAGCGCTGTGATTTTGGCGAGACGGGTCTATGACGAGTTCGGCCGAGCGGACCGGTGGCGAGTGTACGAAGATGTCGTACCCGCATTCAAACGGCTGCGCGATCGTGGCCTCAAGCTCGGTATCATCTCGAATTGGGACCGACGCCTGGTACGTCTTGTCGATGGTCTTGGTCTGGCCTCATATCTGGACTCGGTCATCTCCTCGGCGGATACAGGCATGCGCAAGCCGGATCCACGGATCTTTGAACTCGCATGCAGGGAACTGGGCGTGGAACCGGCCGAGGCTGCGCATGTGGGGGACCATCACTATGCGGATGTCCTCGGGGCGCGTGCTGTGGGCATGCAGGCGGTTCTGATCGACCGCCATGACGGAGAGATCTTGCCGGTCGGCCTGCGCCCGATAGGGAGTCTCGACGTCATCGAGGATGCGCTCGGGCTCTGAGCCCTGTGGCCGCGCGTTTTTGGCAGGGGTATCATGCTGAGGAGCGCGCCGTGCGGCGCCGACCTGCCGAGGAGGGCACATGGCCTTTACCGATCTGCGCGACTTCATTGCGCTGCTTGAGAGCAAGGGGCAGCTGAAACGCATCACCGCCGAGGTCGATCCGTATCTTGAGATCGGCGAGATCACCGATCGTGTGAGTAAAGCCGTTGGTCCGGCGCTGCTGTTCGAGAATCCCGTGAACCGTGCGACAGGGGAACGTTACACGACGCCGGTCGTCATCAACCTCATGGGCAGTTACGACCGCATGGCCTGGGCGCTCGGCGTGGATGCCGAGACGGGTACATGGCGAGACCTTGATGCGAAGGGCAAGCAGCTCATGGATCTGCTGCCCCTGGACCTGCCTGCTTCGATGAAGGGCAAGCTTGATGCTCTGATGGGGCTCAAAGACCTTGCCAGCGCTGGCGCCAGGGAGGTCAAGTCATCCAAGGCCGAGTGCCAGCAGGTCGTCCTCAAGGGTGATGAAGTCGATCTGACGAGGTTGCCTGTGCTCACGACCTGGCCGGAAGACGGCGGTCCGTTCGTTACGCTTCCCCTCGTTGTGACGCGCAGCTTGAAAGGGAAGCCGAACGTCGGGATGTATCGACTGCAGGTCTTCGATCGCAACACCACCGGTCTGCACATCCATGAGCATCACGATGGCGCCAAGAACATGCGCGAGTGGCAGGCGGCAGGGGAAACGCGCATGCCGGTCTCTGTCGCACTGGGTGCCGACCCTACGACGATCTTCTCGGCAACGGCGCCGGCGCCTCCGATCATCGACGAGTACCTACTCTCCGGCATCCTTCGGGGGGAGAGCGTCGAGGTCGTGAAGTGCGTGACCAACGACTTGCTCGTACCCGCACACGCTGAGATCGTGCTGGAGGGCTACGTGGAGTTTGGAGAGACACGGTGGGAAGGCCCCTTCGGCGACCACACGGGCTACTATTCGCTCGCGGATGACTTTCCGGTCTTCCACGTCGAAGCCATCACTATGCGCCGCGATGCGATCTATCCGACTACCATCGTCGGTCAGCCTCCCATGGAAGACTGCTATATGGGCAAGGCGACCGAGCGGCTGTTCCTGCCTGTCATCCGCGCCATGATGCCCGAGGTGGTCGATTACGACCTGCCGCTTGAGGGTGTGTTCCACAACTGTGCGATCTTCCAGATCAAGAAGGAGTTCGCCGGTCAGGCGTTCCGCATCATGAACTTCGCCTGGTCGATGGGGCAGATGATGTTCACCAAGTACATCATCGTGGTGGACGAAGAGGTCGACTGCCACAACTACTCAGAAGTGGCCTGGCGCTGCTTCAACAACGTCGATCCGAGCCGCGACATCCTCATCAGCAAGGGTCCGCTCGATCGGCTCGACCACTCTTCCAACTACGAGAGCTTCGGCTATAAGATGGGCATCGACGCCACTCGTCCGCTACCGGGTGAGGGCCACACACGGGAATGGCCCGAGCCTATGAAGATGACGCTTGAGGTCAAGGCGCGCGTGGATGCGATGTGGGGCGAGATCGGCCTGTGAGCAAGGTCGTCGAGAAGATCAAGGTGCTGCTCGAGCTCGTGAAGTTCGAGCATTCGATCTTCGCGCTGCCGTACGCCTATATCGGGGCGTTGTATGGGGCGAGAGTTCTTGCGGACCACGGTCTCGGATGGCGCATACCCCTTGACTACGGTCGATGGGTATCTGTGGATATCGCCGATCCCTTGTCGGCATCAACACCGACGTGGCATGCCCTGGCGTGGATCACCGTGGCCATGGTAGGTGCGCGCAGTTTCGCGTTCGTCGTCAATCGTGCTGCGGATAGGGAGATCGATGCGCGCAACCCTCGTACCGCAGGTCGGGCGATACCGGCAGGTCTCATCAAGGCGTGGGAGCTCTGGATCTTCTCGGGTGTCGTGCTTGCGATCTTCCTGTTCGCGGTCTGGCAATTGCATCCGATAACGCGTTGGCTCTGGCCGATCGTGCTGACGGCCTTCGTCGTCTATCCGTATACCAAGCGCTTCACACCGCTGTGCCACTACTGGCTGGGCATCTGTCTCGGTTTGGCGCCGATCGGCGCGTGGGTAGCGGTCGGCGCTCCCGTGACTCATCCTGCGCCATGGGTATTGGGGCTGGCCGTCGCCTTATGGACGGCAGGTTTCGACATCATATATGCCACGCAGGACGTCGAATGCGACGTGCGTGATGGCGTGCATTCGATGCCAGCTGATATCGGCGTCACGTCGGCGCTTCGTCAGACACGAGTGACTCATGTGATGACGGTCGCGCTCCTCATCATCGGCGGTTATCTGGCTGGGGCAGGTTGGCCATGGTACGTTGGCGTGACGATCGCCGCCGTGCTGTTGGGGTATGAGAATCTCATCGTGAAGCCTGAGGATCTATCGCGTGTGAACGCTGCGTTCTTCACCGTGAACGGAATGATCGCTGTCATCGTGTTCACCGGCGCGCTGCTCGATCGCTTGCTCGCGTAAGGAAGGGAAGCGCATGAAGCACTACATCGTCGTGATAACAGGGGCGTCAGGTTCCGCGTACGGCATGCGGCTTGTGGAACAGTTGCTGGTGTCGGGAATCGAGGTCACGCTCATCTTCACTCGGACCGGCGCCGAGGTAGCGGCGTATGAGCTGGGATTCAAGCTCCCTGACACTGGTGCGCGTGACGCAGTGGTGCGCTTTCTGGAGGTTCGACCGGACCTGCCGCTGAGAGTCGTTCCGATCGATGACCTGTTCGATGCGGTCGCTTCAGGCTCAAGCTCCATCGATGGCATGATCGTGTGTCCTGCTTCAATGGGTTTTGTAGGATCGGTCGCCTCGGGACTTGCCTCCGATCTTGCCGAGCGTGCTGCTGATGTGATGCTCAAGGAGCGTCGGCAGCTCGTCTTCGTACCGAGAGAGACACCGCTGAACCTCATCCACTTGCGCAATCTGACAACACTGGCCGAGGCCGGTGCGGTGATCCTTCCGGCAATGCCCGCGTTCTACCCGCGTCCCGAGAGCCTCGATGACATGGTGAACTTCGTCGTCGGCAAGGTTCTTGATGTTCTCGGCATCGAGCATGAGCTCTTTCCACGCTGGCGCGAATGAGCATGACGCGCGAGAGCGCGTAAGGTTGACGCGAACCGGTGTTCGGTAGGACAATCTATTTGCTAGCCGGGTCCGTCGTCTTAGTAGCAGTACCAGTCGTAGCAGTAGTCGTAGAACAGAAGGAGAACGCCATGACCCTGGCGCAGGCGCGAAAGCGCTTTCCACTCGTGCCCCGTGACATCCTGAAGTGGGCACTCGAGAACATCTCTGATCAGCGTGACCTCGAGGTTGGGCTCTATCGTCTCGACCAGGCACGGCAGATCCAGGTGAAGTACGGCGTCTGATGGCCCCACGCGCGTGAAGCTCTTGGGTACCCTCCCTGCCGCACGCTTCCTTCCCCCTCGTTGCGGTAGCGCCCGACAGTCGCGCGCATGAGTAAAGGACCCGTCCCTTGCCCGAGGGACGGGTCCTTCTGCATTACTGGAGGCGACGCCCGGATTCGAACCGGGGATAAGGGCTTTGCAGGCCCCTGCCTTGCCACTTGGCCACGTCGCCGTCTGGTTGGCGCTGAGCGCGCCTGTCAATCAAAGAAGGTCAGCCTGGGAGGGCCTGCATAATGCCCCGTGGGCCGACCTCCGAAGTGTCGATGGAGCGGACGACCGGATTCGAACCGGCGACCCCAACCTTGGCAAGGTTGTGCTCTACCAACTGAGCCACGTCCGCGCGCAAAAGGTAGTCTACCAATGGGTATAGGGTGGTGCAAGGAGGAATTCACAGGCCATCTATATCTCTCCGCAAAGGGGGCTGGTGCAATCGTTCCGTCCTGCTACAATAGTCGTCGCCGTCCTATGGGGTGGCATGCAAGGGCGCTTAGCTCAGTGGGAGAGCACTTCCTCGACGCGGAAGGGGTCATAGGTTCAAATCCTATAGCGCCCACCATATGAATCGTGGCCTCGGCGAAAGCCGGGGCCTCTTTGTATATCTGTATCGCATTCTATGTACGACGGCTTGGAGGCTAGGAATACTTTGCCCCTGATCTGCTTGAGCCTGGGTATACTTATGTCACGACTTGACACTTATGAGAGGGCATACTACATGAGGAGTCGCATCAGCTGGATCGTCATGACGCTTGTAACGTGCGGAGCCGTTCTTGCAGCGCCTTCGATCGGCCTGGCGAATCCGCGTACGGCTCCGTGGCCCGACGGATCCGTCCGCGTGGCCGTCAACGTGGAACGCATCTCCGGTCCGACGCGGTACGACACGGCGGCGGCCATCGCCCGGACCGCGTTCCCGGGTTGGACAGATGTCTCACACGTGATCATCGCTTCCGGACTGGATCGGTCCCTCGCGGATCCGCTCGCCGCAGGTGGGCTGTGCTGGGCGTATGACGCTCCTTTGTTGCTCGTGGACGGGAAGAGCGTTCCAGGTGCCACACAGGCCGCGCTTCGAGAGATCGTCTCGATGAACACGACAGTGGCGGTGACGGTCGTGGGCGGCGCGAGCGCGGTGTCAGCCAGCTGTATGACCTTGCTCCAACAGATCGTAGGCGTTGGGCGAGTCGAGCGGCCATTTGCCGGCGCTGACAGGTATGCGACCGCAGCGTTGATCGCCAGGCGTGTGAGCGCTATTGCAGCAGCCGATCCCTTGCTGATCCGCCCTGACGTGGCGCTTGTTGCCAACGGATCGAGTGGGTACTACGACGCACTTGCGCTGTCATGTGTGAGTGCGCGTACGGGTGCACCAGTAGTCTTTGTGATGCGTGATGCAGTACCACCAGCGACTGCAGCGGCGTTGCGAGAGATCGCTCCCTCCGAGATCATCGTGGCTGGTGGAGATGCTGTGGTGTCCGCCAGGACGTACGCGGCGCTCGGCGCGACAGATCGCTGGTTCGGCCAGAACCGTTACGCAACAGCTGTGACCATCGCCGAGAAAGGTATTGGCCGGGGCTGGTTTGGCGCTGAGGGGTTCGGAGTTGCCGCGAACACGCCGGATGCGCTGGTCGGTGCGACGTTGTCAGCGAGGGCGGGTATGCCGCTGCTCTACACCGTGCGGAACCAGGTAAGTCCGGAGCTGGCCCGATTCGTGGAGGGCCACGAGGATGGCATGGTCTCGTGCGTCGTGTTCGGCGGTCCTGCGGTCGTGTTGGACGATGTCCTCTCACAGTTGCGTGGCATGCCCGCACGTCCAGTCATGGTGAACCCTCAGCAAGACGGCGCCGCAACAACGTACATGCGGGTGAGTACGAATGTCGGCGTGAACACGAGTCAGTGTCTCCTGTACGTAGGGGAAACACTTGTGGCCAGCCAGACCGTGTCTTCCTACACGACGGTGGACTTCGGCAGGATACTGATGCCTGAGACCGGCGGGAAGCTGCGAGTTGTGGCCGCCAATCCGGAGGATCGATCCTCGGGCAACGAGATCACGATTCGTCGTCTCTCGTATCCTGCGAGTACATGTATCGTGGTCGATAAGTCGGATTTCCGTCTCTATTGGATCAAGGCGGACGAACTCATCAAGTCTTATCCTGTCGCCATCGGTCGCGGGAGCATGGAGACGCCCGTTGCGATGTGGAAGATCCTTGCGAAGTACTATACTAACCCGTTGGGCGTGTACGGTCCGCGGAAGATGCGTCTGTTCCGCAAGTATGGGAGCAGTTATGTCTATACGGCCTATGGGATCCACGGAACGAACGAACCGTGGGTGATCGGAACCAAGGCATCTCACGGATGCATCCGTCTTTATAACAGTGATGTGCTGGAGCTTTTCCCACAGGTCCCGCTCGGCACAGTGGTGCAGACACGCCTGTAGTCAGGTCGACGTGCTCGGATCGAGTTCCGACAAGGCTTTGGACTCCACGACGAATGTTGCGGCACCGGGAAGTACGCGTGCGACCACCGGGGTGAGGCGCGAGAGCGCGTCGCCGTCGGCTTGCAACGGCAGCGCGGGGTCGGCAAGCACACGGATGTGGCGTGCGGTATGGATCTCGAGTGCCGGTCGCGCCGGGTGATGTCCCATCCGGTCGAGCAGGGCCGCCCAGACGGCCGGAATGAGCCCCGCGATACTCTTGGTCTTCACGATGACGACTTCGAGCAGACCGTCGGTTGCATCGCTGCTGTGAGTGACAGAGAGATCGAACTGTATCCGCGCGAGGTTCACGAACAGGACTGCGATGCCCTGAGTCTTGATCTTCTCTCCGTCCAACTCGAGTTCGAGATCGGCAACCGTCGGCTGGAGATTCTGGATCGCGCTGATGATGTAAGCGCCCTCACCGATCACCGATTTCAGCTCCCGCGCGCCCTCCATCACGTTAGCATCGAAGCCGGCACCGGCCATGATGACGAAGCCGGAGCGTTGTTCCTCGGCGGTACCCTCGGCGGTGATGAGCTCTCCGAGGTCGATATGGACAACGGTACCCTCGAGTGTCAACGTGGCAAGTTCGTGAGCCTCGAGTGGTAGTTTGAGGTTTCGGGCGAGCAGGTTGGCGGTTCCGGCAGGATACGCCACGATCGGTATCCCGGTTCCTCGCAGCGCGTACGCGATCGATGAGACGGTTCCGTCGCCACCGACCGCGACCACGCGGTCGTAGTGGTCGGCATCGCGCACGAGCTGAGCGGTGTCAGCGTCTTCGTTGAGGAAGCGCAGTGTGACTTCGGTGCCGGCCTCGCCGAGGTCGCGCACGAAGCTATAGAGCCCGGGATCGCCCCAGCCTGAATGCATGTTCGCGACCATGAGGATGTTCAATGTGCCCCCCGTTGTCGTGTTTCTCGAAGCCCGGCGGGCTTTGGGATACACTCGAACCCCATAATGATACGGCATCAGCGACGCATGACGAGAGGCTCGGTGTTCTGTGTACATAACCGATTCGCAAGGTCTTGCATCGCTTATCGATTCAATCATCACCGCTCCAGTTATCGCTATCGATACGGAGTTCATGCGCGAGAAGACCTATTACGCCCGGCTGTGTCTCATACAGGTGGGTACGGCCGATGTGGCGGCAGCGGTCGACCCGCTGGCGATCTCTGACTTGAGTCCTCTGTGGCGTGTGCTCGAACGTCCCGATGTCACGAAGGTGTTCCATGCGGGTGGTCAGGACATCGAGATATTGTATCGCGAGATGGGCAGAACGCCGGCTCCGGTATTCGATACTCAGGTCGCCGCAACGTTGGCCGGACATCCGTCGCAGGTCGGCTACGGGCAGCTCGTGCGTTCGGTGCTCGGCGTCGAACTGGACAAAGGGGATACGTTCACGGATTGGGCGGCTCGTCCTTTGAAAGACACACAGATCGAGTACGCGCTCAATGACGTACGTTACCTCTCAGAGGTCTACACACGTTTGCGCGACCAGCTGGTTGCCGATGGCAGGCTCGCGTGGCTTGCGGAGGACTTCGAGCGAATGGCGGACCCGGCCACCTATGACGTCGTTCCCGAAGAGCAGTGGCGCCGCGTGAAGCGCGCGTCGTCGCTTGACCGAAAGGGACTAGCTGTTTTGCGAAGCGTAGCCGCGTGGCGGGAGCGTGAGGCACAGAAGCGTGATCTGCCGAAGCGGTGGGTCCTTGGGGATGAGAGTCTTGTGGAGGTTGCCCGGCGTGTGCCTGTCGATGCCGCGAGCCTGAGCGCGATACGAGGTGTCGGTGACCGTGCGATCGGGCGTTTCGGAGACGGGATCGTCTTGGCTGTGCGCGAGGGGCTTGCCGTACCAGAGGACGAGCGTCCGCGTCTGCCAAAGCGACGCAGGGCCGCCAAAGGGGCCGCACAGTTGGCGGATCTGATGGGAGTACTCGTAAGGGTGAGAGCTCGCGACCACGGGGTTGCTCCGACGCTTCTGGCGACCCGTGATGATCTTGAGAGCTTTGCCGATGGCGAACGCGACAGTAGCCCTCTCATGGCAGGGTGGCGTCATACCCTCGTCGGCGTCGAGCTCGAAGCACTTGCGCGCGGCGAGATATCGTTGCACATCGCTGATGGCGAGATCGTCGTGGAACGACGCTGAGAGATTTGGTGTCGGGGCAGACTGCTATGGTCGATGTTGTGGGGATCGAGGAGGGGTCGTGACTGCCGAGAACAATGCGTTGAGCGTCTCTGACGCCATGCGTCTGGCTAAGGGTGCTCTTGAGCGTATCCAGGTGCGTGTTCTTGGCGAAGTGTCCGAGTGTACTGTGAAACCCGGTTACAAGGCGGTGTACTTCTCCATCGGCGATGAGTTCGCGGTGTTGCCATGTCTGATGTGGCGCGATGCGTACACTGCGAGCGGTCTGGATCTACGTCCCGGCATCCTGGTCGAAGTCAGCGGCTCGTTCACGGTGTATGCCCCGAAGGGGAGGATGCAGTTCCAGGTGCGGACCATCGCACCGGCAGGCGAGGGAGTCTTGCGTCTGCAGGTCGCCGCTGTCGCCCGCAGGCTTGAGGAGGCCGGGCTCATGGCCGCTGCGCGCAAGCGGCAGCTGCCTGAGTTCCCTGTGCGCATCGGTCTGGTGACTTCGCCCCGTGGTAAGGCTGTTCACGACGTTATCCGTACGCTGCGCCGTCGCTATCCGGTTGCGGAACTGGTGATCGCGGGTGTGAAGGTCGAGGGCGAGGGTGCGGCGCAGGCGATTGCAGACGCGCTACGCATGATGGATGCAGAGTCCGGTATCGATGTGGTCATCTTATGCCGGGGAGGTGGCAGTTACGAAGACCTGATGCCGTTCAATGCCGAGGAGGTCGCGCGTGCCGTGGTCGCGTGTGCGGTTCCGGTCGTCACTGGCATCGGACATGAGCCCGACATGACGATTGCCGACATGGTTGCTGACCTCCGTGCGTCTACGCCTACGGCAGCCGCTGAGGCTGTTGCGCCATCATCGGAAGAACTAGCGCAGCGCTTCGACGGCAGATCGAGGTTGCTCGGTCGGGCGCTGTATCACATGGTGCGAAGTAACGAGCATCGATTGCGGTTGCTACAGGACCGTTCCGTCATGCGTGATCCTGTGTGTATGCTGAGCGTGCGGTTGCAGGCCTTGGATCTAGCCGCCGATGCCCTTGGTCGAGCGCTGCCCGCCAGGCTCATGCGTGATCGGGAAGCCCTCGGTTATGATGCGGATGGATTACTGCGCATCGGAGCGCGTTTCTTTGATCGTTATGGAGATCGCCTTCGCCATAACACTATCAGGCTGACTGAGGCAGGTCCGCGCATACTCGAGCGGGCGCACCGGGATGTCGACGGGTACGTGGCCAGGTTGGATGACCTGTCGCCACTCGCGATACTGAGGCGCGGATACGCGGTATGCTATGAGAAGTCCGGCAGAACGGTGGTGCACTCAGCGGACGACGTCAAGGTCGGAGATCACGTCGCTGTCCGTCTTGCCGAGGGTTCCCTCGGATGTGTTGTGGATACCGTGAGATCGGAGAGTTAGATGGACGTAGAAGATGTGCCGAGTGGGGAACCGTCGTTCGGTGTCGCATTGGCCGAACTGGAGCAGATCGTGAAGGAGCTCGAGGGTGGCCAGCTTGAGCTGGAAGAGAGCCTTGCGCGCTACGAGCGTGGTGTCGCTTTGCTGCGGACGTGCAAGTCGAAGTTGGCAGATGCCGAGCAGCGTGTGACCATGCTCGTAGGCGAGATCGAGGAGGACGAACCGGTCCACGAATAGGGCTGGTCGTCCTGAAGAACAGGATTCAACAAGGAGGGAACGCAGTGTCGGAATGCATCTTCTGCATGGTGGCGAATAGGGAGATACCCTCGAAGGTCGTCTTCGAGGACGAGATGGTGCTCGCATTCGACGACATCGCTCCACAGGGTCCAGTGCATACACTCATTATCCCGAAGGACCATTACGCTGATCTTGGTGACGGGGTCCCCACTGAACTCTTTGGCAGGTTGATGGACACTGTCGTTCGCGTCGCCGAAATCAAGGGTATCGATACTTCGGGCTACCGCGTCATCATCAATTCTGGTAGGGATGCCTCGCAGACCGTGAACCACCTGCATGTCCATGTCATCGGCGGCAGGCAGATGTCGCATGGCATGGTGAATTTTGCTGAGAACTCCTGAGCCGAGCGGAGGAACGATGAAAGACGTCGTAATCGTCACCGACAGCACATCTGATCTTACTCCTGAGATCTGTGCGGAGCACGACATCGCGGTAGTGAAGCTCGGCTTCACCATGGGGGACAAGTCATACCTTGACGGCGATTTGACGCAGGAGGAGTTCTTCGTCGAGATGGCAAAATCTCGCGAACTCCCGAAGACGTCCCAGCCGTCAGTGGGAGCTTTCGTCGAGATGTACGAGCAGCAGTTGGAGCGAGCGAAGACGGTCGTATCCGTTCACATCTCGAACAAGCTCTCGGGCACGATCGAGTCCGCGCGAGAGGCTGCGCGGCAGTTCGGGGAGCGGGTCAAGGTAGTGGACACGCTGAACCTGAGCTGGGGCGAGGGGCTGCAGGTGATTGAAGCGGCGAGGGAGGCTGCACGGGGCGCAAGTTGGCAAGATGTCGTGAAGACAGTCGAGAGCGTGCGCGAGCGCGTGCAGATGATCGTGGGCATCGATTCTCTGGAGAACCTTGCGAAGGGTGGACGGATCGGCAAGGTGTCGCAGTTCCTTGGCGGCATCCTGAAGCTGCGGATCCTGTTCACCGTGAACGCGGAAGGCTCGTTTGAGCCGGTCGCGCGCAGCCGTGGGGCGAAGGCCGCCCTCGACGGGACTATGGACTGGGTCACCGAGAAGATGGGTGACTGCAGCCGCGGTCGTTTTGCCGTGATGCACGCGATGTCTCCGGACAAGGCCGAATGGCTCCGTGAGCGCATCTCGTCGATGTATGACGTCGTGGAGATGCATGTCGTCAAGGCCGGTCCTGTGATATCTACACACACCGGCACTGGATGGGGAGTGGCGCTGATTCCTCTCGAGAGTCGTGATGTCTGACACTGTGACCGTCAGGTTCGTACCGGGTGGCGAATGTGTTGCCGTACCGAGAGGGACGACCGTGCTCGAGGCTGCTCACAGAGCCGGAGTCAACATCATGGCCACGTGTGGCGGTCGTGGGACGTGCGGGAAGTGCGGCGTGCGCATCACTGAGGGAGTACCGGGTCCTGTCTTGCCGGCGGTCCGTGCCGTACGCATGCCGAAAGGGATATTCCTTGCATGTCTACTGACGGTCGAGTCATCAGTCACTGTGAGACCAGTCAGCATCGTTAGACCATCGATGAGTCGATCCTGAACGTGGAACGACCCCGGTCTTCAGGCCGGGGTCGTTCTATTCCTTCCCTGGTTACCCCTGAGTCTCTGTGGTCTTGAGCGGCTCTTGCGAGCCACTTCATCACGATGCCGGTCGGCGATGAACCTACACCTGGTGCGAGACGGATTCTCCGCAGCGCGCCATCGTCAGGGAAGGGAATCTGCGTTCATTTAAAACGCTAACGCATGGGGGAGGCATATGCAACAGTTGTTACAATGCCGCCCGGGACAGTACTGCTCCTGGCAGTACCGCCCACCGAGAAATCGCAGCCGCCGACCCGAGCTGAGCGCGGTCTTTGCGTGTTGCGACGATACGATAGGTGCGGAGGACGGCTATGTCCTCCACTTCTGCCCAATGGCGCATCCCGGATGCCCACGGGCTGTCCGTGGTTGTTTCTCTAGATGAGGAGGCGAGAGCATGACGGATTCGAAGGCTATCGAATCACTGTCCCAGGAGTATCGTGTGATCCAGCCCCCGGCGTGGGTCACTGAGCGCGCACACATCCAGAGCATGGAGGAGTACGAAGAGATCTATAAGCGATCGATCGAGGATCCCGAGGGGTTCTGGGCCGACATGGCCGACGAGATGCTCCACTGGCACAAGAAGTGGGACAAGGTCTTGGACTATGACTTCCATGAGCCGCGCGTCGAGTGGTTCAAAGGCGCTCAGCTGAACGTGACATACAACTGCATCGACCGTCACCTCCAGGGATGGCGGCGCAACAAGGCAGCGATCATTTGGGAATCCGACGAGGGCCGCACGAAGATGTACACCTATCAGTCGCTCTACTACAAGGTGTGCAAACTCGCCAACGTGCTCAAGAAGCACGGCATCAAGAAGGGCGATCGCGTCGCCATCTACCTGCCGATGATCCCCGAGCTTGCAATCTCCATGCTCGCCTGTGCCCGCATCGGCGCGGTCCACTCGATCGTCTTCGCCGGGTTCAGCGCCGCGGCACTGAGGGATCGCATGCAGGACTGTGGCGCGCGCATGTTGATCACGGCAGACGAGGGAATCCGCGGTGGTCGTGTCGTTCCGCTGAAGGCCGAGGCGGACGTAGCGCTCTATGAGTGCCCTACCGTCGAGTCCGTTATCGTTGTTTCCCGTGCCCGCACGCGAGTAGACATGGAGCCTGGACGCGACCACTGGTATCACGAAGAAGTACGCGCGGCCGATATCAGCCGTCACTGTGACATCGAGTGGATGGATGCCGAGGACCCACTGTTCATCCTCTATACGTCGGGTTCGACCGGCAAGCCGAAAGGCGTGTTGCACACGACGGCCGGCTATCTGCTGTACACGGCTGCGACGTTCCGGTATGTCTTCGACTATCACGACGAGGATGTTTTCTGGTGCACGGCTGACATCGGCTGGATCACCGGTCACAGCTACATCGTCTATGGTCCCCTCGCGGTAGGCGCCACGTCGCTGATGTTCGAGGGTGTACCGACATACCCGGATCCGGGTCGCTTCTGGGAGGTCGTCGAGAAGCACGGCGTCAACCAGTTCTACACCGCGCCGACCGCCATTCGCGCCCTGATGAAGTCAGGTGAGGAGTGGCCTGCCAAGTACGATCTGTCCACCCTTCGTGTGCTCGGCACCGTGGGCGAGCCCATAAATCCTGAGGCATGGATGTGGTACTACAAGAACATCGGACACGACAATGTCCCCATCGTCGATACCTACTGGCAGACCGAGACCGGCGGGCACATCATCACAAATCTCCCCGGCGCCACACCCATGAAGCCAGGTTCGGCGACACGCCCGTTCTTCGGTATTGAACTCGAGATCGTCAACGAGGATGGTTCGCCCACGCCTGTCGGTTCCGGTGGCCGTCTGTGTATCACGAAACCGTGGCCAGGCATGCTGCGCGGCACGTGGGGAGACCCCGAGAACAAGCTGATCAAAGAGGTGTACTTCTCGGCGTTCCCCGGCAAGTACTTCACCGGTGACGGCGCGCGGATGGACGAGGACGGCTACTACTGGCTGCTTGGCCGCTTGGACGACGTCATCAACGTGTCGGGGCACCGTATGGGTACGGCCGAGGTTGAAAGCGCGCTCGTGAGCCACGAAAGTGTGGCCGAGGCAGCGGTCGTCGGCTACCCGCATGACATCAAGGGTGAAGGTATCTACGCGTACGTCATCCTGAGGCAGGGCTTCGAGGCGAGCAGTGATCTGCAGAAGGTGCTCTCTGGTCACGTACGCGAGGAGATCGGTCCGATCGCGAAGCCGGACCGCATCCACTTCGTGCCCGAGCTGCCCAAGACCCGTTCCGGCAAGATCATGCGCCGTATCCTGCGCAAGATCGCGGGAGGGGAGCGTGACATGGAAGCATTGGGCGATATCTCGACGCTTGCCGATCCCTCGATCGTGCAAAAGATCCTGGAGACTGCGCCGGACGCGTAGATTCGCTCGCTATGTTTTCGCGGAGGGCGGTGGCCGAAGGGTCGCCGCCCTCCGTGCGTTCTAACGCTCTCTGACTCGCTTGATGAGCTCCAGAAGCTCAGCGTGCAGTTCAGGGTTGCCGGCGACCACATGCTGTGTCTCAGGCGTCCAGTCATGGCCCTCGTGGTCGGTGATGATTGCTCCGGCCTCGCGCAATGCCACAATACCCGCAGCGGTGTCCCAGGGTTGCAGGCCGAACTCCCAGAACGCGTCGGCGCGACCGGTCGCGACGTGACAGCAATCGATAGCTGCGGAACCGTCCCTGCGTATCCCATGTACCGTGCGCATGACCTCCGAGAATACCGGGAGTTGCTGCATGAGAAGACCGTCCCGGTCGTAGGGGAATCCGGTGATGATGAGCGCGTCAGCGATAGCTCCGGTGCCCGTACACGCGGTTCGGACGCCGTTGAGGGTGACGCCGCCATCGACAGATGCGGCGATGAGTTCATCGGCTGGAACATTGTAAACAACGCCCACCACGGGTTCACCTGCATGCAGTAGCGCTACGCTCACCGAGTAGCAGGGGTAACCGTGTACATAAGAAGTGGTTCCGTCGAGAGGGTCGATCACCCAGACATCGGCGTCATGCAGAGAGCCTCGGCTCACACCGGCAAGGTCGTAGACCTCGGGTTCCTCCACAACGAACCGAGCTTGTTCGAGACGTTCGGCAATGGCAGAGCACACAGCCACTCCCGAAGCGATGTCAGCTTCGGTGACCATATCGAGGCGGTTGCTCTTGGTACGCACCCGTCCCAGGTCGCCTGCGCGTGCGTTGAGTGTGGCTCCGCCCGCGCGTGCGGCGGCAATAGCGGTCTCCAGGTACAAGTCCACGGCGCTTCCCTCCAGCATGTTCGGGTATCCTCAGTGTAGCGGTTCGTCGATTGGCCAAGAGAATTCTACACGGCTCCTTCACGGGCCCTTCACATGTGCAGGGCATCATTGATCCGTTGGTTCATGGAATGATGGGTGGTGAGACGCATGGGCCGTGATGTCCTCGTCGTCGACGACAACGCCAAGATCGTCGAGGTCCTTTCGGCGTACCTGAAGACTGAGGGCTTCGATGTGCGTACCGCCTCGGACGGTCCCGGCGCTGTGAGTGCGGTCCAGGAACGTCGGCCGGACATCGCGTTACTCGACATCATGTTGCCGGGCATCGATGGTATAGAACTCACGCGTCGCTTTCAGCGGGAGTACGGGTTGCCGGTGATCCTGGTGACTGCCAAGACCGATGAGGTCGACCGACTCATCGGTCTTGAGATCGGTGCGGACGACTACATCTCCAAGCCTTTCAGTCCCCGAGAGGTCGTAGCGCGCGTGAAGGCCGTACTGCGCCGTGTCGACGGCAGTGTGGCGTTGAGCGGTGGAGTGATGCGTCTTGGTGATCTTGAGATCGACACAGAGCGTCGCGATGTGCGGAGGGCGGGGACATCAGTCGAGTTGACACGTACGGAGTTCGACATCCTTGCAGCCATGGCCGCACACCCCGGACGTGTGTACACGCGTTTGCAGCTGCTCGAGTCCGTCTCGGGTGATGCGTTCGAGGGCTATGAACGCACGATAGATGCGCACGTCAAGAACCTACGCAGGAAGCTCGGCGATGATCCCAGAGAACCGCTGTATGTGCGTACGGTGTTCGGCGTCGGCTACAAGGTGGATGCGGAATGAGCCGGATCCGTAAGACTCACGATGGCGTTAGGGGTTCCCTTGTCTGGGTGACGTTCGTGTCGATCGTCGCGGTCGCCTTAGGATCGATCCTGACGACAGGTCTGATCGCACGTGCAGCGCTCTCCTCGGCATTCACTGACTATGTCGGAGGGCTCGACGGTGCCGCGGTGGGTCCCGGACGCGGTATAGCCAGAATGATGCTTGGAACCGCCGAGAGGACCTTCCTGAACGCTACAGATCAAGGGATCATGATCTCTGCTCTGGTGGGGATCGCGATCGCGGCGGTAGCGGCTATCTTGCTGGCGCGTTTTCTCGCGCGTCCGGTGCTGCGACTCACGGCAGGCGCAGAGGCGCTGGCTGCCGGCGATCTTGAGCACCGGGTCACACCGGAGGGACCCGGGGAACTGCAGAACCTGGCAGCCGCCTTCAATGAGATGGCGGGTTCTTTGCAGGAGTCAGAGGAACTACGTAAGCGTCTGGTGAGTGACGTCGCACACGAGCTGCGCAATCCCATCGCCGCATTGCGTGCGCAGGCGGAAGGTGTCGCCGAAGGTGTGCTTCCGCTGGACCAGGCGCGGTTGGCCTCGATCGTTGATGATGTGGCGCACCTCTCGCACCTGGTGGACGACCTACAGGAACTCTCAGTTGCCGAAGCGGGTCGCCTGCGCTACGACTTCACCACGCTCGACGTTTGCGAACTCGTGCAGCGTGAGACCGATCGTGCACGCACCCTGGTTGATGAGAACATAGAGATGATGGCGCAGTGTCCTACAGGTGCACTGTTGGCCAAGGCCGACGAGATGCGTCTCGCTCAGGTGCTTCGCAATCTGCTCGCGAATGCTGCGCGTCACACGGCGTCAGGCTCCATTATCGTGACGGTGGCAGCGAGGGGTGATCGCATCCACGTGACGGTCGTGGACACCGGGGAGGGGATTCCCGAGGCAGACCTGCCGTACGTGTTCGAGCGATTCTACCGTTCTGATGCTGCAAGGGCCGCGGGAACCGGGGGCAGTGGCCTTGGGCTCGCTATCTCCAAGCGCATCATCAGCGACCACGGTGGCAGTGTGTTCGCTGAACGCGATAAGCGCGGTGGCGCAACGGTCGGTTTTGAGTTGCCGCGTGCGGATATCTAGTGCGCTAGCGCGTGCGGCGCTTATCGCGCATTTCCTCGTAAGAGGTCGCGACGAGCTCGAAGAATGAAGCGTACTCGGGATCGGCGACTTCCTTAAACGAGATCCCCCGTTCATCGAGTAGTGTGAGTGCTGCGGCTACTGCTCGGGGGACAGCTGCTTCTACAGGAGCGGATAGCCCGATGGTGAGCTCTTTCGGACTCATGTCCTGCACCTGGATGCCTACACATTCTGCGTCCAACTCGATACCGATGAGACGGGCGGAATTCAGCACATCAACGAAGCGGACGTCATGTAGGCCGTGGAAGACCTGGTTGGGGCTGAAGTCCTCCGGCGAGACGCGCACGACAGTACCTGCGGGATGATCGGTGCCGTCGATGGCGTCGATGATCAGCATGAAGTCGATGTCTCGGAACATGTTGATCATGCCGAGTCCCATAGTCCCAGCGTCTACCAGTTCGGTTTGGTCGCCGAACGTGTAGTGGCGGTCCATCTCCTCCAGCACCCGGACACCGATGCCTTCATCAAGCATGAGGGGATTACCGATACCGAGGACGAGCACACGTTCTGGCGTGGACATGAGAAACCTCTCCGGTTGCGGACGTCTTGGGGGCAAAACCGTAGGGCCTTGAAGTCTGCGCTCCAAGACCCTACATCATCCGGGGGAGGACCGGGGCAAGCCCGGTCCTCCGAGCCGGATCACATCTAGTGCTTGCCCTCCGGCAAGGTCTCCTTCCAAAGGAAGATGATCTTGCTCGGAGCGAAGTTGTAGATGTTTGCCAGGTAAGCGTGGACCATCGTGAACAGGATGAACACCCACATACCGAAGTAGTGGATGATCCGCATGTTCATCGGACCGCCGACCAGGGTGGTACCAGCTGCGAGGAAACTTGCGTCCGCAAACGGGGCGTAAATCGCGAAGCCGGTATAGGCCTGGATGAACGTTAGCGGCACGGTCGCCAGATACGCGATCTTCTGGAGCGAACCGTACTTACCCGAGATGACGCCTTCCTTACGGAAGAACAGGTAGTACTTGAGCGTCTCAACCAGCTGATGCTTGTTCTCGGCCTGCGGCAGCCAGTTCTTGATGTCGGTGTCGACCTCGCGGGTCTCCAGTTGGTTCGCGGTCTTCACGAAGAAGGCGGCGACGATGCGGAAGACGAGGTTGATGAGGATGACATACATCGCGACGAAGTGCATGCCGCGGGCGACACCCATGAACCCGGCAGAGAAGAACGGGAAGTGGATGTAGAAGCCCGAGAACGCGAGCATCACCATGCAGATCAAGTTGATCCAGTGGGTGATGACGAACACCAGCGGATGTGCCTCACGATAGTGTGCGTGAGAACCCATCTACATCACCCCCATCGGCGACGACATCACAGTGCTTTCCTTGCCGGTCTTTGTGTCCACCACGTGGACAGCACAACCGATTCAAGGATCGAAGCTGTGGGCGATTCGGAGCATCTCAAGCGGTCGCTCGACATCGAAGACCGGCGCGCCGACAAGAGCCTGCTCCATCGGGCCAAGGACGCCGGCGGCATCGCGAGGAGCGATGTCCCAGGTGGTCGGAGCGACGACCTGGTAGCCCTTGATCTTGTTGCCCTTGATGTCGATCCAGTGACCGACGGAGCCACGAGGTGCTTCCCAGAGTCCTGAGCCTGCGCCATCGAACGTCTCGCGGGCCTTGAAGAACTCGGAGTCACCACCCTGGATGCCTCCAACGAGCTCGCCCACCCACATCAACGCAAGGTCGGCCACGTATGCTGCCTCAAGGTTGCGGGCTGCTACGCGGCCAAGCAGCGACACGAGGATCTCCGGCTTGCCGGCGACGCCCAGCGCCTCGAGTGTGAGGTCGATGAGCGCCTTTGGAGTACGGACCGAGCCTGCCCACTCATCGGGGACCAGACTCTTTCCGCCGGCTTCGTAGACGTAGGCGTTGACCATACGTGCAAGGGGACCGACCTCGGCCGGCTTCTCCTTACAGCGTGCGGACTTGCCATAGGTGTACTTTGCATCTGTGTTGTACTCATCGAACTTGACGTGCGTCTCACCCTTGGAGGGGTTAAGGCCACTGGCTGAGTCATACCAGGAGTGCTCGACGTACTCGGTGACGTCGTCAGGGCCGACTTCTTCGACCTTGAGGCCACCGGTGACGAAGCCCCGTGGTAGGAAGCGGTTATACGCGTCCATGTCCGCAGCTTCGAAGACGCCCCAACTCAGGAAGTTGCCGCAACCTCCGCCGTACGTCGTGGTCTCAAGAATGAACGGCGCGATAGCGAGGGTGTCCGGGATGAGCGCAGTGTCGATGAACTCCTTCACTCTGATGAAGTTGAAGAGGATGTCATCGAGCTTTTGCTCGGTAGGCACGAATGCTGTGCCGCCCGGAACCGACGTCATCGGGTGCGGGAACTTGCCGCCGATAACGGCGACGATCTCGTTTGCCACGGCCTGCATCTCAAGAGCCTCGAGGTAGTGAGCGGTAGCGATGAGGTCGAGCTCCGGCGGGAGCACGTAGCCGGGGTGGTCCCAGTAGTGACCGCCCAGGAACGACAGTTGGCCGTTCTCGGCGAACGCGGTGAGCCGCTTGGCGATCGCACCGAAGTCCGCGACACGCGTACCGGCAGCCTGCGCAAGTGCGTAGGTGTCAGCGATGTCTGCGGATAGGGCATTGATCGGGCTCACATAGTCGAGAGCAGCCAGCGTGTAGAACCACAGGATGTGGCTGTGCAGGAACTGTGCCGCCTCAAGCAGGTTACGGATAAGGCGTGCATTGTTTGGAATCGCGATGCCAAGCGCGGCTTCAGTGGACATTGAAGACGCGTGGCTGTGCGAGATCGGACAGACGCCACAGATACGCTGAGTGACGTAGAACGCGTCCTCAGGCTGACGGTCAAGCATGACCGTCTCCATGCCGCGGTACAACTGTCCTGAAACCCATGCGTCTTTGACGACACCATCCGTGACTTCACATTCGACGCGAAGGTGACCTTCGATTCGGGTAACCGGGTCGATGACTGCACGTGTCACTATTTATCGCCTCCCTTCTTCGCGAGACGCTTACGATCGTAGGCTTTCATCTCTTCCATTGGAGGGCCGTCGCCCACGCGACCGGCCGCCTTCATGCCAAGACCGTGTGCTACGAGAGCGGCAGCAGCGACGCCGCCGACGACCGCGCCAACGGTGCCAGGTTGGACGTTGCCCAGCGCATCGCCCATCTGCATGTCGGAAAGCCTGTGGAAGAACGGAGCGTTGTTGTCGACCCAGTTCAGGCCGCCACAACCGATGCAGGGGCTGCCTGCTTCGACGCACCAGCTTGTCCGGCGGTTCCACCGCACGATGGGGCAGTTGGTGAACGTCTGCGGACCCTTGCAGCCCATCTTGTAGAGGCAGTAGCCCATGGCCTCTTCCTTGCTGCCGAATTCGGTGACGAACTCACCGTTCTCGAAGTGACCGCGACGCGGGCAGTTGTCGTGGATGCTCTGGCCGAAGATACCCTTTGGCATGAGCAGATCGACGGCGCCATACTTGCGGTCGGTGTAGCTGCGGGTGAGCCACTCGGTCTTCTCCACGAATGTGGCAACGTCGCCGCCGGCGACCAGCAGCAGCTGGACGACCATGGCGACGATCCACTCGGGGTTGACCGGGCAGCTGGGCAGGTTGACAACGGGCGTCGTGATGCCTTCGTGGTTCAGCCACGCCTGGACGCCTGTGGCTTCGGCAGGGTTGGGGTAACCGTAGACCCAGCCACCATCCACCGCGCACGATCCCACTGCGATGACAGCTGCAGCACCTGCAGCTGCCTCAGACAGGATCTCGGTGCCTTTCTTGCCTGCGACCAGCAGGGTGTTGCCATCCTGGCCGGTCATGACGGAGCCTTCGTAGATGACGAGGTAGCCGCCAGCTGCGATGGTGTCGGATAGCTGTTTCTCGGCCTGTTCGCCCGCTGCAGCCATGATCGTCTCGAAGTAGTTGGTCGACAGGTAATCGAGGACGATCGTTGCCACGTCGGGGGAGTCCACTTGAGCGATGGACTCGGTACAACCGGAACAAGATCCACCGTTCAGCCAGAGAGTGGGCAGAAGTTTAGGTGCCCCTTCGAGGGCTGCGGCAATCTGAGGTGCCATCGTTTCGGACAATCCGAGTGCTGCGGCAATACTGCCGCAATACTTCAGGAAGTCACGACGGGTCACGCCGCGGACCGCGAGCAGGTCGTGCAGCGCGTTATGCCCCTCATGCGCCATGCCATACACCTCCTTGGTGTCATAACGGTACCTACAATGCAGAAAAACCATGGTGTCGGGCCCTATTGCTCGACTATTGAGCGCACACTCCTCCCTTCCGTATCTCGACGTGATTCCTTATCGCCTCGAACGGGATCACCGCGACAGTAGACCGGCTCTGTGTCGCGGGCCCGAGGCTAACGTGGGGGTATAGGCGCGCCAGGATGGAGGCGCGACTGTGGGAACTAGGAGTGTGGATGCGGGAAAGGACAAGTCGCCGCAGAGGCGCCGAGTCCTGGGGCAGACCTGCCCCTTGCGGAACTCAAGTGCTGAAGACTGGAGGGTTCGCCAGAGGGAGGGACATAGCGACGGTTTCTTGGCACGCATGACCGAGTCGGTCGTCGCGCTCCACTTCCCCGCTTGCGAGGGTCGGCCATCGCCGACGTACTTCCATAGCCCTCTCGGCTTCTCTTGTGAACCTACTAATAAAACAGTATATCAGCACGTGACCATAGTGTATCAGCCCGTGAACGTAAAAACGGAATACTCGCAAAAAAGTTCATGGAAGGCCTATGGGGTTGAGACTACGCTCTGCTACCCAGAACTCATCTGGCGACGGTCGGCAGGAATCAGGGGACGAAAGACTAATGAGTACAGGAAGGGATAGGTGAAGAGAAACCCGCGCGTGAGACTGAGAGCCGTTTTTGTCGTACTGAGGTGGACGTTTGAGCAACGCTGAGAATGGCTTGGTCATGGATCTTCGAGGACTGACTCCCGCTATGCGGAGGCCTGTCGTGTTTGCTGTGGTCGACAAGATGCTTGAGACCGACTGTCACGACAACATGGTCATCATCTGTGATCATGATCCGTCGGGTCTGGGATATCAGCTGGATCTCAGGCGGGAGTCGCGTGGCAGTTTCGAGTTCGACACGAACCAGCGCCGCGACGGCGCCTGGGTGGCTCTGATCCGTAGACGCTTGGTCTAGTCCGCCATGATCCGGGGCAGCAGATCACTCAAGGCGACGAGATCGCCGCAGTAGTCAGCGCTGGTATCTGTGTCTGATCCGACGTAGAACGTCTGCATGCCCGTATCTGCGGCCGGCATGTCTAAGAACCGGTCATCGCCGACCATCATGCATTCTGTCGGATCTACTCCGAGCATCTCTGCGGTCTGCCTGAAGTATTCGGGCAGCGGTTTACATGCGTGCATGGTCTCGTAGCTCGTGATGATCTCCAGTCCGAGATCGTCGAGCCCTGCCCACGCGATGCGGTGCTGGATGGCTATTCTCGGGAATATCGGATTGGTGGCGACAGCGACACGCAGACCGAGAGAGAGAGCGCTTTCCACAGCGACTCGGGCGCCTTCGGCTGGTCGGCAATGTCGACCGAGCGTCGGGAACACCTCTGTGTAGAACCGGTCGAACGCACTCCACTCCATATCCAGGTCGATTCCCGTGCGTCGCATGAAATCGGCGTAGAACACCTCCCGATTGGTGAGGCCGACGTGCGGGCGCATCATAGCGCCGGTTGATTCTTTGATGGCTTGTATCACCGCAGAGGCATCCAACTCTGTCTTGAGTGACTGCGCCACGCCCTGCAGTTCGCTGAAGTAGCGCTGCAGGAACGACTCGAGGTCGATATCGAGCAGAGTCCCATCAAGATCGAACAGTACGGCTCGCACGGCGCTCCTTGGGAAGACTAGAGACACAGACTCGCAGGGCACATATGTCTTGCGAATGATAGCACTCGATATAGTGGGATTCTCGGCACGGCTCTTGCTATGATCACGTTGACGAGAAATACCACTGGGGGTATTGTGAAACACACCAGCGGGAGGGGTATGCCGTATCGGAGCGCCGGACATAGCTGTCCGACGGAAAGGACTATGTGATGTCTGTAGTGAACGAGCGCGTCGAACGGCAGCTGAAAGAGATCTTCGGCGACCGGGTCAGGACCGATCGGGTCGAACGCAAGCTCTACTCGACGGACATCGGCGCTCTGCCCAAGCTGGTGAAACCCCTGATGCCTACGGGTGTGGCGGGAGCCGTGGTCAGGCCAACGACAGAAGCTGAAGTCGTGGCTCTGGTCAACCTGGCCAGAAGCGAGCGAGTGTCGGTGGTTCCGCGCGGCATGTCGACATCCGGCTATGGTGGTGTGCTGCCGCTTCCGGGAGCGATAGTCGCTGATATGTCGGCTATGGGTAGCGTTCTTAAGATCGATGCCGAGGCGATGACCGCTCGTGTGCAAGGCGGGACGCTGTGGGAGCCGCTCCAGAAGAAACTCAACAAAGCTGGGCTCGACCTGCGCCTCTACCCTTCGTCACTACCGTCCTCTACGGTTGCCGGGTGGCTTGCCCAGGGCGGTGCGGGTTTCGGCAGCTACGAGTATGGTTTGTTTAAAGAGAGTGTGCTGGGTGCACGAGTCGTAGAGCCCGACGGTAGTGTGGCAGAGTTCACAGGAGATGGCCTCGAGACACTTGTAGCAGATGCCGAGGGTATCACCGGCATCATCACCGAGGTGACGATCGCGCTGCGTAAGCTGGAGCCCGAGGTACACCGGCTACTGACCTTTTCGGCGATCGGTGCGCTCCAGTCCGCACTCACAGCGATCTCGATGCAGAAGCTTCCGATCTGGTCGCTGACGTTCCTGAACCCCGAGTCGGTGCGTCTTAAGAAGACGATCCCTCATCGCCACGGTCATCCATATGAGTTGAAACACCTCGGCTACGAGCCTGACCTGCCCGAGTCCTTCCTTGCAGTCATCGCGTATCCGGAGTCTCGTTGCGGTGCGATCGATACCGCGTTGGCAGCGATACTCGCTGCCAACGGAGGGGTCGAGATGGAGGCCGAGGCGGCCGAGCACGAGTGGGAGCAGCGTTTCGCACCGATGCGCCTCAAGCGCGTCGGTCCGTCGATCGTTCCGACAGAGGTCGTCGTTCCGCTCGAGGAGCTGGGCGCTGTTCTCGCCGAGATCGACAAGAGGGTCAAACAGCCGTTCATTCTCGAGGGAATGCTCGGAAAGGGAGACAAGGTCGTTCTGCTTGGCTTCATACCGCATGACGAGCGTACGCTTGCCTTCAACCTGGCGTTCGCGCTGTCTCTGGTAGTCATCAAGATCGCCAAGCAGCACCGAGGTGGGGCGTACTCAACGGGTCTGTTCTTCCGTCAGGAGGCCAAGAGCGTCCTTGGTGAGAAGAAGATCGGTGCGTTGGAGTCGTACAAGCGTGCGAAGGACCCGGCGGGTGTCATGAACCCGAAGAAGATCCTCGGTACCGGCGCCGTGAACGCCCTCATGGGCATTGCTCTTGCGTTCGAACCGCTCGTGCGGCCCATCGCCAACGCAGCGAAAGTGCCGACCGGTGACATGGTCGGTACCAAGGAGAAGAACGGCGTACCCGCCGATGTGGCCTTCTACTCGTACGCCTGCGCGCAGTGCGGATACTGCGTTCCCACATGCGAGGAGTACTCCGTTCGCGGGTGGATGAGCCACTCACCTCGCGGCAAGTACGCGTACCTCAAAGAGGTCATCGAGGGTCGCGAGAAGTTCGATCAGCACATGGTCGACACGTTCCTCGTCTGCACGACCTGCGAAGTCTGTAACACGCGTTGCCAGTTGCAACTCCCCGTGGAGCACTCATGGATGGCCATGCGCGGCAAGCTCATCCAAGACGAGGGGCGCATGACGTTCCCTCCATTCGAGATGATGGCCGCCTCGCTGCGTGGCGAGGGCAACATCTGGGCTGCGAAGAAGGAACACCGCGCCGATTGGGTACCGGAGCAGATCAAGCCGAAGATCAAGGAGAAGGCCGATATCCTGTACTTCGCGGGCTGCACCGCGAGTCTCATCAATACAGACGTGGCTCAAGCATCAGTGGAGCTGCTCGACCGTTCCGGTGTCGAGTTCACCTACATGGGCGATGAAGAGGCATGTTGTGGCATCCCGATGAAAGTGGCGGGCCGTTGGGACGTCTTCGAGGAGATCTACCTGCACAATACCGCTGAGGCGCGGAAACGTGGCGCTAAGACGATCGTCACCTCCTGCCCGGCGTGTGGACTGGTGTGGAAGGAACTTTACGCCAGCCTCGCGGCGGAGCGGGGTGAGGAGTACGAGTTCGAGGTCAAGCACTACTCGGAGCTGGTGGCTGACGCCATCGCTGATGGCTCACTGCAGTTCGACCATGAGGTCAACAAGAAGCTCACCTTCCATGATTCATGTCACATGGGTCGCGCGCAGGGTAACTATGAACCGCCACGAGACATCATCAAGGCGATTCCAGGCGTGGAGTTCGTGGAGATGGAGCACAACCACGAAGATGCTCTGTGCTGCGGTTCGGTGCTTACCCTTATTGGCGAGACGCCGGTCGCTCCCGAGCTTGGGAAGATGCGGCTGGATGAGGCGGTCGCCGTCGAGGCCGATGCGATGGTCGCGCTGTGTCCGTGCTGTCAGGTCCAGTTCCGGGACTCTATCGCCAAGAAGGGCATCCCGATGGAGGTCGTCGATCTTGCGCACCTTGCGATGGACGGCCTCGGCATCGCTCATCCCGACCCGACAGCGTATGCCAGCGAGATGTGGGGCTACTTCGAGAAGTTCATCTGGCTCATGAAGCCGGAGTCGATGACGGACATCATGGTGACAATGCTGCCAGAGATGATGAAGGCGATGCCCTCGGGTATGGTTCCGATGATGAAGGCGGCCCGCGCGATCCCTGGTGGGCTTGCGCTGATGGGTAAGATGATGCCCGGAATGATGCCCGGAATGATGCCTGCGATGATGCCGAAGGTCATGCCTGCGATGCTCGCCGAGGTCTCGCGGCGTGTCGGTCCGCTGCCGGAGGACATGGAAGTCCTCATGCCGGACCTTCTGCCACAGACCATGGACGCGCTGCTGCCGAATATGCTTCCGCTGATCATGGATGACTTCGTGCCGAAGATGCTTGGGTACATCAAGAACGAGCTGTAGAACGATCGGCACCGATGCATGATCTCACAAGGCGGCGGGTTTCAAACCCGCCGCCCTTCGTGTTTACTTGACGAAGTGTTATGACAGTGACGCGCTGGCGGACTTGAGTCGAGTCGGCATGACACCGATAAGGAAGTCATGAGTACTCCATCACGAGCATACATAGCCGGTAAGCTTCGCTCTTTCGCCATGTTCGGAGACCTTGCCGACGAGGATCTAGTTATCCTCGCCGAGATGATGACCTTCAAACGGTATGCGAAGGGTGCCTTCATCCTCACGCAGAACGAGCAGGGAGTCGCTATGTACTTCCTCGTCTCCGGCAGGGTGAAGGTCTCCCTTGCGTCACCCGAGGGGAAGGAACTTGCGCTCAACTACCTCGAAGCTCCCGCACATTTTGGTGAGATGAGCCTGGTCGACGCTGAACCCCGTTCCGCAGACGTGATCGCCGTGACCGATGTCGAGGCGTTCGCACTCGATGCGCGGGATCTCTCCTCGGCTATTCAGTTACAGCCGAGGCTTGCATTGGCCCTCATCGGCACGCTCTCGCGGCGTGTGCGGGAGATGATCTCCCGGCTGGAGGACATGGCCTTCCATGACGCGACGCACCGTGTCATGAGGGTGCTTCTCAATGTGGCTACCGCGTCGTATGAGTCGAGCGGTGTGCCGATCATCGAAGGACTTACGCATTACGAGATCGCGACCCTGGCCGGCACCTCTCGTGAGACTGCGAGCCGGGTCATCTCACAGCTCGGCAAAGACGGGGTAGTAGGCACGAAGGGTCGCAAGATAGTCATTGACCTGCTCGCGCTCGGTCAACTTCTTGAGAGCAATTAACGGAAGCTAGTGATGACTAACGGTTTATGCAAGAGCTAAACGGACGAATAACGGGATAAACGGCTACCGTTGGTCTAGCCTTTCTCAGCTCTGTGATTTCCGTCACGCCTTGTCGTAGAGTCTCGGTCGATACCCTTGTGTGTATGAGTTACATGCATGGAAGGGGCGCAGCGGGATGAAGCGGATGATGCGATACTCGATCGGCATCGTACTTACTATGGCGGTATTGCTGTTGTCGGTCGGCTCCGCACTGGCAGAGGAGCCGGTGCTCGTCGACCGCCAGGTTGGGACGGTCAGTGGCGCAGAGATCGCCAAGGGCATCGTTTCCAGTATCACTGACGTCGATCTCGGCTCTGATGGCGCGACGCTTACCCTTGATGTCGAGGGTGAAGAGCGCTCGATGAACATCGATCTTGGTGGCAAGGATGATAAGGGCGCCGTTGGCGGCATCTTCGGTCTGGTCGCTGCTTCTGGTGTGGCTGCAACGGCGATGAAGGTCATCGGCAAGATCCGCAAGGTGCTGCACTAGCGCGAGGTGCGTCCGGCGCCGGAACGGGGATGAACTCCAAAAGTCCGTTCCTGGTGTGTGGAGGTTGCGATGAAAGAGTTCACGATCGAGGAGTTGAAGCAGTACGACGGCAGCAGTGGCAAGCCTGCATACGTTGCCTTCATGGGTGTCGTCTACGACCTGACTGAGAGCGCGATGTGGGGCGGCGGAGATCATGAGGGTATGCACTCGGCAGGGATGGATCTGACCGAGGCGCATGAGGGCGCACCGCATGACGAGCATGTGCTTGACTTCCCCGAAGTGGGAAAGCTGGTCTAGTCGGCGCTTAGAACGAGTACCGTTTCGATATGGTATGTCTGCGGGAACAGGTCAATGGGAATCGCTTCCGTCGGCCTGTATCCATATCCGACCAGACGCGCCGCGTCGCGAGCGAGCGTAGTCGGGTCGCATGAGACGTAGGCGATCGTGCGGGCCCCCGTTGCTGCTAATGATGCGATGGTGCTCTCGGCCAGTCCGGCACGCGGTGGGTCGACGACGACAAGGTCGGCATGGCCGAGTCCAGGTAGCACCCGATCGGCATCCCCGGGCTCGATCTCAGCGAACAGCCCATTCACCTCAAGGTTTCGACGCAGGTCGGCGAGGGCATGTTTGGATGACTCGACGGCGATGACGTTGCCGGCAAGTTCGGCCAAAGGGAGCGTGAAAGTGCCGACACCTGCGAACAGGTCGATGACCTGGTCCGTGCCATCCGGTGCAAGCACTTCGGTGACAGTGTGTTGCAGTCGGCGCGCCGCAGCGCTGTTCACCTGGAAGAAGGACGGGGCCGAGACCAGGTAGCGGTGGTCGTCCAGCCGTTCTTCCCACATACCCGGGCCGGCAAGGACCTCGACCTTCGTGACGTTGCGCGTCTTGAGCTCGCCTTTGAACAGCACCCGCGTTACCGTGCGTGCGCCCACTGCATCCGTAATGATCTTGGCTGCGAGATGGCGGGGGAACGGGCCAGGCGCCGTCCAGAGGTCGACCTCGACACTGCCCGTACTCGAGACGCGCAGGGCGACCCGCTCTACGGCCACGTCTCCTTGTGAAGAGAGATAGCGTAGTGCACCGGTGAGAGAACGCGGCGCGCGTTCGAGTCTCTTGGGGAGAAGCAGGCAGCGCTCGATCGGGAGTACGTGGTTGGAGCCCGCTCGGGAGTAGCCGAGAACCAGACCCTGTGGTGTTGAAGCTGCGGATAGTTCGACTTTGTTGCGGTACCCGTAGGAGTTCTTGCTTCCGAGTGTCTCGCGTACGGGTATCTTAAGTCTCCCTATGCGCCCGAGCGCATCGATGACCGCACGGCGTTTCGACTGGAGTTGGACGCCGTAGTCGATGTGCTGCCACTGGCAGCCTCCGCACTCGCCGAAGTAGGGACAACGTGGGGTCACCCGTTCGCTTGAGGGTGCAAGGATCTCATCGATCACGGCCTTACGGAATCGGCCATGGTCCTCGGTGATGCTGGCACGGACGACGTCGCCGGGGCAAGAACCTTCGACGAAGATCGTGGCGCCGTCTTCGGCGCGCGCTATGCCGGCTCCGCCATATGCTAGGCTTTCAATCGTGAGATCCACGCATGCTCCTGTCGGCTGCTGTCGGCGACCATCATACGTCACCGACGTCTAAGGTATGCTGTTGAGTGGAGACGATCACCCGCCGATAGGTAGGGGAATGTCGATTGCCGCGGTGAGTAGCCGCGATCATCATCGGGCATATGCCCGTCGAGGAGGTCATCGAGCGTAGTGGCAGGTATCAAGGTTCTCGTCGTCCATGACGACGCATCGTACTTCGAGAGGGTAAGCGCCACCATGAAAGGCGCATTGCCGGACGCGGAGCTCTACAATGCCATCTCTGCGCCGCGTGGTCTCGGCATGGCCAAACAACGCACACCTGACGTCATCATCGTAGACGGCGACCTGGTCGGGATGGACGGCTTCGCGTTCACCCAGGAGTTGAAGGCCGATGCCGATCTCTCGGATATCCCCGTCATGATCGTGTCGGCCAATCCCAACGATGCGACCGCCCTGAAGGCTCGTCAGGTGGGAGCGGCCGCACACATGCCGACCAACGCTGACACCGCGTTGCTTGTGCAGAAAGTGCTCTCGCTCGCGAAGATAGATACGATTGTTGCACAGACTCAACCAGCGATGTCGGTCCAACCGACGCCCGTGACCGTTGCAGCGCCGCGGAGCGCGGCATCCGCTGCGCCGCGGCGCAACGAGGGCGTACATGTCGATGATTTGCTGCGGTTGATGGTCGAGCGTGGTGGGTCCGACCTCCATGTCGCAGTCGGGAGCCCTCCAGGTATTCGTCAGCGGGGTGAGCTGCTGCCCATTGAGAACATCCCGGTGCTTACGCCCCGCGACACACAGGAGATGATCCTCGGACTGCTCTCAGAAGAGCAGCGCAAACGTTTCGAGACCGAGCTCGAGTTGGACTTCGCGTACAGCATTCCCGGGCTTTCCCGCTTCCGTGCCAACGTCTTCCAGCAGCGTAACTCGATGGGTGCGGTCTTCCGCGTCATCCCGATCAAGATCCCCACACTTGAAGACCTCGGACTACCCAAGGTCTGTCGCTTCCTGGCCGAGCGACCCCGTGGTCTCGTGCTTGTGACGGGTCCTACGGGTTCGGGCAAGTCAACGACTCTGGCTGCCATGATCGATCACATCAACTCCACGCGGTGTATGCATATCATCACACTTGAAGACCCTATCGAGTTCATGCACAAGAACAAGAAGTGCTACGTCAACCAGCGCGAGATAGGCGAGGACACTCATTCGTTCACCTCGGCACTGAAGCGTGTCCTGCGTCAGGATCCTGACGTGATCCTTGTCGGTGAGATGCGCGACTTAGAGACTATCGCGGCGGCGATCACGGCAGCCGAGACAGGCCACTTGGTCCTCGCGACCCTGCATACTACCGGCGGCCCAGCCACAGTCGACCGCATCATAGATGTCTTTCCGCCGCACCAGCAGCAGCAGGTACGCATGCAGCTCTCGGGCACGCTTGAAGGTGTACTCTCGCAGGTCCTGTTGCGATCGACTGACGGCAAGAGCCGCGTGATGGCTATGGAGATCATGCTTGGCATCCCTGCGATCAGCAACCTCATCCGGGAAGGAAAGACGCATCAGATGCCGACCATCATCCAGGGCGGCGCCTCTATGGGCATGCAGACACTTGATCAACACCTTAAAGCACTGTTGCAGGCAGGTAAGGTCACCTTTGAAGAGGCTATCAGCAAGGCCCAGGAGCCACGGGAACTCGCACAGATGTTGGGACGCAAGCTCTAGGAGCGTCCGCGGTGTCCGAAAGGGGCGAGATGGACACGGTGAAGGTCAAATGGAACGGCAGGCGCCGTTTCGTGGGCTGGGATGAGACAGGGCACGGGATCGTGATGGACGCTGCCTCGGAACACAAAGGTGACGGCAGTGGTGCTCGCCCGTCCGAGCTTGTCTTGTACGCGCTGGGTGGGTGTACAGGGATCGATATCGTCGCGATCCTTGAAAAACAGCGGCAAGATGTACGCGATTTTGAACTGCACATAACCGGTGAGCAACGCGACGAGCAGCCGCGCTACTACGAGCGCATCAACATCGAATACATTCTCACCGGAAAAGATCTCAAGTCCTCAGCCGTCGAGCGTGCGATTGCTTTATCCGAGGACAAATACTGCTCGGTGAAGGGCATGTTCGGACCGGGAGTCTCCGTGACGACGAGCTACCGCATCATCGATGTCTGAGTCCGTACCGCCCTGCACTGGAGGCGCAGATGCTGTCCTCATTCCGGTCTACAACGAGGCGACGACTGTCAATGACGTGCTCGATGCAGTGCTGGGAGAGTTCGACGGTACAGTCATCGTCGTCGACGACGGGTCGACCGATGGCACCCGTGACGCTCTGAAGGCGCGTGACGATATCGTGTTGCTGGAACACGGCCACAATGAAGGTTACGGACGGACGCTTGCTGACGGTTTTGCGCTCGCACGCGTGCGCGGAGTGAGGCGCCTGGTCACGATCGACTGTGATAGACAGCATGAGCCCGCTCGCATCCCGGCGCTGCTCCAGACGCTTGATGAGACAGGCGTTGATATCGTGAGTGGCAGCAGATACCTGCCTGGAAGCCCCGTGACGGGAATCGCGCCCTTCAATAGACGCGAGATCAACGAGCGGGTGACTGCGGAGGTCAACGATGTCACGGGCTGGGGTATCTCCGATGCATTCTGTGGCTTCAAGGCATATTGTATGGACTCGTTGTCGAAGCTGGAGCTCAAAGAGCCTGGCTATGCGATGCCCATGGAGCTTTGGGCACGTGCGTATCGTGCCGGTCTACGCGTGACCGAGGCGCCGGTTGAGCGGATATATTTCGACAACGACCGGACGTTCGGTGAGGATCTGGACGATCCGGAGAAACGCTTCGACTACTACATGCGTGTCTGGACCGACGCGCTGCACGGGGAGTGAGCATGGCTGATGTCGTATGCATCGGTGCACACCCGGACGATGTCGAGATCGGCATGGGTGGCACCGTAGCGGGGATGACCGCTCAGGGGCTCGATGTTGTGATCGTCGATCTTACTGACGGTGAGCCAACGCCGTGCGGAACCCACGAGCGGAGGATGGCCGAGGCAGTGCGGGCAGCGGATATTCTCGGCGCGAGTCGTCGAACGCTCTCCCAGCCCAATCGCTATCTTTTCGATACCGTGGAGGCGAGGACCGAACTTGCCGAGGTACTGAGGGAACTGCGCCCACGGGTCCTGTTCGTACCGTATCCGGAAGACGCGCATCCCGATCATGTCGCCGCTGCGTCCATCGCCCGTGCCGGGCGGTTCTACGCGAAGTTCACCAAGACCGACATGGCCGGTGAGCCCCACTATCCCGCGCGCGTCTACCACTACATGGCGGTGCATATGAGGCTGGTACGCGAGCCGTCTTTCGTTGTCGATATCTCGCAGACGCTGGACACCAAACTCACGGCGCTGGGCTGCTACGGATCGCAGTTCAATGCGAATGAGCGCAACCGTGGCATCATCCCGATGATGGAGGACGCCGCACACATGTGGGGTACTTTGATCGGCGTGTCGGCGGGTGAGCCGTTCTTCGCGCAAGAGCCCATCGGCATCCGCTCTGTGACGGACCTGGTGTGACGCGGATGGTTCGCGCCCGGCATGCGATACCGGTGGGCCACGGCGAGGTCCTTGCAGAACCCCCGTATGAGCTTTGGGCCGAGCGTGCCGAAGCGAATGCAGCAGCTGTCTCTGACTGGGGCTTCACCATTGGCGGCATGTCAGGGCTTGCGCTGCGTCGGCTGGCGCGCCGGGAGACCGTGGCGGAGGCGGGCGCCTACTCGCGGCGCATCGGGATAGATGTTGCCACGGTGCCGGTCGAGCCACGACTTCTCCTCGTCACCGGACATCAGCCGGACTTCTATCATCCAGGTGTATGGGTCAAGGACTTCCTTTTGCAGCGTCTCGCTGATGAGACGGGTGCTGCGGCGCTCGATCTCGTCGTCGACACCGACTCCTTCGAGCGCGTGGAGCTTCGGACGCCTTGCACGCGCCCGTCCGTCGGTCGTTGCACTGCCGTGCTCGGTACCACTGGCGTAGGCGGGTGCTTTGCATGCGCACCGGTTCCGACATGCAGTGATGTGGAGATGTTCCGCCAAGCTGGGCTCGATGCGCTTTCCACACTACCGGCTCCAGCGCTCGGCAAGCACTTCGACACCTTCTGTGACGTTTTGCTGGATGCGATCGGTCATGCGGATGATCTGGGTCAGGCTCTCACCGGAGCCCGCCGGCGTTTCGAATCGCCAGCGAAGACGGACTACCTTGAACTTGGAGTCTCGCGTCAGGCCCGTACGTCGGCGTTTCGGCGCTTCGCAGCTGCACTTCTCTTGGACGCGGAGGGGTTCGCCACGGTGTTCAACGCTGAGCTGCGTGCATACCGCACGCGGACCGGCACACGCTCCAAAGTACAGCCTTTCCCCGATCTCAGCATAGATGAGCGTTCGATCGAGTTGCCATTCTGGGTTCTTTCGGGTGGGCGACGGCGTCCAGCTCGCGTGACAAGGGGTGACGCACCGGCGCTGCTTGCTGATGACGGATCGGTCTGCGATGTGCCATCTGATGTCGATGATGTGATGTCTGTGCTGGAAAAAGCGGACGCACTGCTCGTCCCACGTGCCGCGACGTTGACGCTGTTCAACCGGATGTTCGTGGCCGATCTGTTCATACACGGGGTGGGTGGCGGGCGTTATGACCGGGTGACGGACGCCGTTGCGCGTTCTTACTTCGGTGTCGAGCCGCCGACTTTCGTCGTCGCATCGATGACGCTTCACCTTCCTTTGGGGGAGCATGTCGTGACGGATGAAGAGATCGTGGCTTTGGAGCAGCGGTTGCAGCGTCTTGAGCACAACCCGGACCAGCTTCTCGACGAGGTCGAGTTCGATGATGCTGGAGAGCGCCTTGAAGCGGAACGCCTGGTGGCCGAGAAGTGTGCGCTTGTGACGGAGATCGCCGAGAAGGACGTCGACAAGAAGACTGTCGGTGAACGGATACGTGCGGTGAATGCTCGGCTATCACGCATCATGGCGCCGGTGGTGGCCGAAACGGCTGAACGTCTGGAAGCCGTTCGTGCACAGCGTGAGACCGCAGAGATCCTCTCCGACAGGACATATCCGTACTGTCTATGGAATCCGATCGAAGTGATGGATAAGGTGCGCTGACCCAGACCGTGCGAGCAGTGGTATCATTGCTGAACCCTTCCGAGGGAATCGCCGGTACGTCGAAAGGATCACTGGAAATGGGTAAGCCTGTCGTCGATCCCGATCTCTGCACCGCTTGCGGCATCTGTGTCGATGAGTGTCCGACCAGCGCTCTCGACCTCGAGGACGTCGCCGTTCTGGCTCGTCCCGATGACTGCACCGAGTGCGGCACCTGTGCCGATGTCTGCCCGAACGAGGCGATCGAGCTCAAGTAGCCCGTGCCTATGTACGCTAGTGAGGCCGGTCCCGCTGGGGCCGGCCTCACTCGTTCTCACCCTCGCGGACCCTGGTGGTCATGGATGTAGAATCTCGGTTCCTGACCCCGTAAGAGTCCCATGAAGCGTCTGTGGTGCGCAGCGTAGACGACCAGCCCCATCACTGTTGCGAACGTCCATTCAGGCGAGCGCAGTGTGAATGCAGTGACAGGGAGCGTGAGAGCGGCGGCGACCTGGCCTGCCATCATGTAGCGGGTGACGGCGATGACCACCAGTCCGACGCCTACCACTGCCACGAAGTAGCGCCAGTCGTAGGCGAGCAACGCTCCCGCGCCCGTAGCAAGACCTTTGCCGGTGCGTATGAAGTGTTTCTTGGCGATGGCGAGCCATATGGAGTAGTTGTGACCGAGCACGGCGCCCGCGACGGCAGCCATCGGCACGTAGTAGACGGCATGTCGCCACCAATCAGGGCCCACGGCGGTGAGCACCATTCCCCACGGGCGCGCAAGCAGGGCGACCGATCCCGTCGTGATGAGCTTGGCTGCTGCCACGGGAGCAAAGCCTTTGAAGATGTCTGCAGCCATGGCGACGACGAACCAGCCCCACGAGCCGGTCGTACGTCTAACATTCATGGCTCCGACATTGCCTGAGCCGTGTGTGGTTATGTCCTCACCGGTGATGCGTCTCACAAGGAGATATGCGTTGGGGAACGACCCCACGAGGTACGCGATCAGCAGTGCTGCTGATGCAGCGAAGAGACTTCCGTCGGCCATCGGCCCCTCGATCATTCGGACCTCGGAACGATGACTCCGATGCCGCCGGGGATGATGGATATCTCATAGTGATCGTCTAAGAGCACCTCGCCGTCGACCTGACCCGCCACGGGAGTATCGGACCACAGCTCTACGTGAGCGTGACGCTGCATGTGTACCATCGACATCCACTCATGCTTGCCGGCGATGACGAAGGGGAGACGCCACAGTGCGGACGGAAGGGACAGCTTGTCGATGATGCACATGTCCAGCAGTCCGTCGTCATCGACGGCTTTAGGCGTGATGTGGAAGCCGCCCCCGTACGTCGGACCATTGGTAAGCGCCACGATGAGCACGTCGCGCTCGGCGACCGGACCGTCATCGAGTTTGAGACGTATCGGGTGAGAGTAGAACTGATGGAACAGCACGTACATAAGCGCTCGGACGTAGAGGGCAAGGCCCGACCAGCCGGTCGTCACCTTGAGTTCGACTGCCTTGGCCGTGACCCGTGCGTCCAGTCCGATAGCCAACGAGTTGGCGAAGTGGATCCCGTTGCACACGCCGACATCGACCTTCTTGAGATGTCCGGAGAGCACCTGGCGAACAGCGGTGGGCAGATCGGTCGAGATGCCGAGGGTCCGGCGCCAGTCATTGCCCGAGCCGGTAGGGAAGAGCGACATTGCAGGACGATCTCCCTCGGGGCGGGCCATGATGCCGTTGAGAACTTCGTGCGCCGTGCCGTCTCCGCCCACGGCGATGATGAGGTCGAACCCCACCGCATCTTTGGCGAGCTGTGCTGCGTGGCCCGGCCTTTCGGTGAGTATCGTCTCGTGCGCGACCGTGCTCTCAAGAAGTTTCTCGATCACGGGTATGAGTGGCGCGGTCTCACCGTGGCGCGCAGCAGGGTTGATGATCACAAGTGCCTTGTGGAATGCCATGGGACCTCCTCGGTCCTGTCAGGGCCGCCGGGGGTGAAAGCTCCACTACGTGCGACGACGTGCCGCTCATCCCAGGATAGCGGTCGTCTCCCGGCTTGGAAACAACCCTGCGCTGTGCTACGGTTCTCGGGCGGTGAGCACCGTATGCCCTCGTAGCTCAGCGGATAGAGCGTCTGCCTCCGGAGCAGAAGGCCACAGGTTCGAGTCCTGTCGGGGGCACCAATCCAGAAACGGTGAAGGCCCGATCACAGTGATCGGGCCTTCATGTCATCTGTGACACGGGAGTTCTAGTGTCGCGTAACAGAAGTATATTGACGGTTCGTGTGTGGTTTGGGATAATGAGCCATGGCCAATCACACGAAAGTCCTCATGGTGCCGGAGCACGATGCTGAGCTGCTGCGACAGCGGGTACGATCGAAGTCCTTG
>JAUSOQ010000019.1 GCA_030655755.1 Coriobacteriia bacterium | reverse complement strand
GCGTCGCCGATCTCATCGCTGCGATTCGACGGTTCATCAACGCCTGGAACGAGCGCTGTGAGCCTTTCAACTGGACGAAGGATGCGGATACGATCCTACGTAAGGCCAACCGTCAAGACGCGTCGGTTACGCGACACTAGCCTATTTCCCGCTCACGCTCGACAACCGATTTCTGAACCAGAAATCCTCTTTGTGAGCAGTTCCTCGCTGCGCTCGGCGACTACTCCGCGTACAAGTACTGCTGGAAGTCGTAGAAGACCCCCCGGATCTGGTGCGCTGGACCAAGCTCGGCGACTGCCTCGTTGATTCCGTGATACTTGAGCCTCAACAGTGCGGCCAACTTCTCGGCACCGAGTTCGTCGACACCCTCATTCACGTAGTGCGACAACACGAACTCGATGAACATCTCCTGCTTCTCCGAGTACGACCCGTGGATCTGACGACGCGCGTAGGCTGCCCGCTCCTCACGCGCCAGAGTCGGTGCCGCGAACGCCACGTAGGCCAGGACGTCGAACAGGTCGGAGTCCTCTGCCTCGATGATGCCCTGCATGTCGATGAGGTCGTCGTGGCTGAAACCTTTGTCCTTCAAACCGACGAGCAGAGCGCTCCTGGTGTCAGGATCACTCCAGATTTGACGCAACTCGTCCTCGTTCTTGAAGAACTCCGGCAACGTGCCGAAGAGCGACTCCAGGAACTCGTGCGCAGACATCGGGCGGCCGTCAGAGCTCCAGAACGTCGTGGCGACCATGCTCTGGATCCTGCGATCCTTGCCGTCCGCGAGGCGCACCTTGATCTTCTCCTTCACAGGTTCGATCGGAGGTAGGTCGATGACAGGAGGCTTCGGTGGCCGAGGTCCGATCGGTTGTGCGGGTTCCGGCTCCAGCGGCTCACCGTCCCACTCCGGATCGCTGAAGTGGTGATGCGCCTTCACAAAGTCGTAGATGGTGAAGTAGTCCTTGCCGTCGAACAGACGGGTCCCTCTACCGATGATCTGCTTGAACTCGATCATCGAGCCGATCGGACGCATGAGCACGATATTGCGGACGTTTCGCGCGTCCACACCCGTCGACAGCTTCTGAGACGTCGTCAGGATGGTCGGGATGGTCTTCTCGTTGTCTTGGAAGTCACGAAGGAACTGATCACCGCGAGCACCGTCGTTTGCGGTGACTCGAACGCAGTAGTTGGGATCCGTGCTCGTCTTCATCTGGTTGATTAGGTCGCGCACGGCAAGCGCGTGCACCTGTGTCGCACAGAACACGAGCGTCTTCTGGGACTGGTCGATCATCTCCATGAACATCTTGACCCGGTACGCTTCGCGTTCCTTGATCTCGATGACCCGGTTGAAGTCGTCCTCGTCGTAGATTCGACCGGTCTCGATCTCACCTTCGATCACGTAATCGTCCGAGGTGTAGATATACTCGTCGATGGTGGTCGCGATCTGCTTGACCTTGAACGGCGTGAGGAACCCGTCCTCGATGCCCTCTCGAAGCGAGTACACGAACACCGGCTCACCGAAGTACCGGTAGGTGTCGACGTTACCCTGACGCTTCGGAGTCGCGGTCATCCCGAGCTGTACTGCCGGCGAGAAGTGCTCCATGATCCCGCGCCAGTTGCTCTCATCATTGGCTCCGCCACGATGGCATTCGTCTATGACGACGAAGTCGAAGAAGTCGGGCGGATAGTCGCCGAAGTAGGGACTGTTGTCCGGCCCGCTCATGAAGGTCTGGAAGATCGTGAAGAAGATGCTGCCGTTCTTGGGGACTCGACCCTTCTTGCGAATGTCAGAGGGCTCAATCCGCACGAGAGCATCATCCGAAAACGCACCGAAAGCGTTATACGCCTGATCGGCGAGGATGTTCCTGTCAGCAAGGAACAGGATCCTCGGTCGCCGGTCACCATCTCGATCAAGGTTCCAACGACTGTTGAACAGCTTCCACGCTATCTGGAATGCGGTAGCCGTCTTCCCGGTGCCGGTCGCCATCGTGAGCAGGATTCTCTCTTTGCCGGCTGCAATGGCTTCAAGAACCTTCTCTATGGCGAGCTCCTGGTAGTAGTAAGCCTTCCAGTGGCCGCCCTTGTCCTCGATCGGCACTGCAGCGAACCGATCACGCCAGACGTTGTGCTCCGGGAACGTCCGATTCCACAACTCATCGGGTGTCGGATACTCCGGGACATCACCTTCAGAGCCTGACTTCATATCGATCGCGTAGATCGCCTTGCCGTTGGTCGAGTATGTGAACCGGATGTCCAGTTTGTCAGCATACTCTTTTGCCTGGGTAACGCCCTCCGTGTAAGGCAGCTCATCCGACTTGGCCTCAACCACAGCAAGCTTCGTATTCCGGTACTCAAGAACGTAGTCAGCCGAGAGCGGCTTGCCTCGACGTCCAGCACCCTCCAGGCGTCCAGGAGTGATGGGGTGCTCACGCCGAACACGGCAGTCTTCGACGACACCCCATCCGGCTCTCGCAAGAGCAGGATCTATGAGTTCAGCTCTGGTCTCGGCCTCGTTCATATCGTGTCCCTATTGGTTGCCTGCAAACGCTTCGTTCAACAGTGACTTCTTCAGCGCATCGAGCGCGTCGAGCTTGTGCTGGTAGACAGACACAAGTTGGTCGGACTCTCTCCTGAAGACGCCGATTTCCTTGACGAGCAAGTCCTGCTCATCTACGGCTGGAATCGGAGTCCGGATCTCCTTCAACACTTTGACTGAGGCGACGTTCTGGATGGCGGCACCTCCCGAGTATTCCTGTAACGCCGACTGGAAGGCAGCGCTCTCCATCCATTCCTTGAGGAACGCGCCGCGAATCTGGGCTTTCGGCGTCAGCTTGAGTAGAGCCTGGTTGATAATCCCTCGCCGAACGCTCACAGGAACGATTGCCACTCGACCCATCGTGCCTGAGCAGCTCATAATCAGATCACCGGGGTGCAGCTCAAACCGCTTCATCTCCACGAACTTGTCTTCATCCACGAAGTATCTGACCTGATCAAAACGGTCGTATATGGCGTGCTGTTGCTCATAGACAGCGTAGCCATCCGGTACGAACGTCGCCTTCTTCAGACTTCCGCCGAATGGCCCGCGAACAAACTCACACACGTCGCCCAGCGGTCGATGAGCCCAACCCGAGGCACCCTCGTTGAAGATGGACTCGACATGGTTCACGCACAAGGCGCGAACATTCTCTAGGTTCTTCTCAGCATTAACCTTGGCGATAGCGACACCCTCGAACGCCTCATCGAGGATGGCGACGATTCGCTGCTGCTCAGCCAAGCAGGGAAGCGGAACACGGATGCCCGCAATCATCGGTAGGTTCAGCGAGGGATAGGACTGGCCTTGGATCAGGTCTTGAGCCGATACCGTCGCTAGGAAGTAGAGAAGAAACCTGGAATCGGCCAGCGAGTCGTCTGCAACGATTGTAGCCAGATGGCTTGAGACATAGCCGTCAACACCAAGAGTGACCCGATGATTCAGGAAGGTCGAGGCACCGCTCTTTGGGAATAGAATCGTACCCTTCGGCAGCCTCCGAAGACCTACTGCCCCGGCATCGCTCAAGTGATCACGTGAATCATGGATCACGCCGAACCGAACTCGTCCGACATCCGAAGTCCTGAAGAAGGGCGCTCCATCATCGACGTACAGCGTCCCTACCTGAGGCGCCGCGTTACCAGCTCCGATGCTAGCCACATCACCCAGCGCAACTGATCTCCAGTCGGGACTCACAGCAGCGCTCTGATTCTCAACAGCAACTCGGCGCTTTCTGCATCCAGCGCATCAATCTCGTCCAGAATCTCGATCGGGCTTCTATGGGTGACTTCCTTACCACCGTCCGGGTTCTTCACCGAAAGATCGAAGGTCGTCTGATTGATATCAGCAACATCCAGACTCCAACTCTTGTCGGAATCAATCTTCGTCTTCTGGAGCTCAATGAACTCGGCGAGATCGGCGTCATTGAGCGGATTCGTCTTGCCCATGTTGCGACCCGGATCGAGCTGGTAGTACCAGATCTTCTTGGTCGGCGTGCCCTTCTCGAAGAAGAGCACTACTGTCTTCACGCCTGCGCCTTGAAATGTTCCGCCGGGAAGATCGAGCACCGTGTGCAGATTGCAGCTCTCAAGAAGCGACTTCCGAAGGCTCACCGACGCATTGTCGGTGTTCGACAGGAACGTGTTCTTGATGACGATACCGGCCCTTCCTCCTGCCTTGAGCATCTTGATGAAGTGCTCCAAGAACAGGTACGCCGTCTCGCCCGTGCGAATAGGGAAGTTCTGCTGGATCTCCTTGCGCTCCTTACCGCCAAAGGGTGGGTTAGCGAGGATGACGTCAAAGCGATCCTTGTCCTGGATGTCGGCCAGATTCTCGGCCAACGTGTTCGTGTGGACGATGTTCGGCGCTTCGATACCGTGCAGGATCATGTTCATGATCGCGATCACGTAGGCGAGGCTCTTCTTCTCCTTGCCGTAGAACGTCCGAGCCTGAAGCGTCTCGACGTCACTCGTGGTCAGGTTGGGATTCGAGCTCAGGTAGTCGAATGCCTCACAGAGGAAGCCAGCAGATCCGACTGCTCCGTCGTAGATGGTCTCTTCGACCTTGGGGTTAACTACTTTGATAATCGCCCGGATGAGCGGTCTCGGAGTGTAGTATTCGCCGCCATTCCTGCCGGCGTTCCCCATGCGCTTGATCTTGTCCTCGTAGAGCACAGACAGCTCGTGACGCTGCGTCTGCGATCCGAAGCTCAGCTCGTCGATGACATCGATGACGTCGCGAAGGCTGTACCCGCTCTGGAGCTTGTTCTTGAGCTCACCGAAGACCTCACCGATCTTGTACTCGATCGTGTTCGGCCCGGTCGCACGCTTCTTGAAGCCGTGTAGATATGGGAACAGCTCGTTGTTCACGAAGTCACGGAGATCATCACCAGTCATAGCCCGGTTGTGGTCGATCGCGCCAGCTGCCGTCTTGGGCGCGGCCCACGTTCCCCACTGATACTCCTCATCGATGATGAACTGGTACTTGCGATTCCGTAGCTGTGCCTCAGTCGCTTTCTCCTGCTCCATCGCGTCGAGATACTTCAGGAACAGCAGCCACGATGACTGCTCAGTGTAGTCCAACTCACTCGAACAACCGGCGTCCTTGCGCAACGCCTCATCGATGTTCTTGAACGCCTGCTCGAACAATGTGACCCCCGGAAGATTGAAGTCGGCTGCAAGCCTCCCCAGCAGCGCATATCCGATGATAGCCCAACCTTGCGACACGTGGCTCCAGGAAAGCCAAGTGTCCACCGCGTTCGTACGTAGGATACGGAACGAAGAAGCGCGGATTGGATGTCCAGGCCCACTCTCGTGACCTGAAGACTGCATCCCCAGAACGAGGGTCATGCGACGTCTCCCTTGAATCACCAGAACGCGGGCACCTCTGTGTCGGAGCTCCCTGGTATCCTGGGCTTGCTGTTCGTAGTCGAACCGAGGGGGAGTTCATGAAGAAGATCCTTTGTGTTGCGCTCATCTTGTGCTTGATGCTCGCCGTCACCGCCTGTTCCGCTGGCGATCAGCCCGAAACCGATACCTCTGTCGCGCAGACGACTGACGAAACCGGGGACGAGGGGACAATCGAAGTCGACGAGAACCTCCTGACGGTCGATATCACGCTGCCTGCATCGTACTTCCAGGACACTACCGAGGAAGACACCATCGCAGGCGCGAAGGAGAAGGGCTTCAAGAACGTCACCGTCCACGAGGACGGCTCTGTGACCTACACGGTGACCAAGGCTCAGCGCCAGGACATCCTCGACGGGTTCAAGGCCGACGTCGACGCCGGTCTCGATGACATGCTCAATGGTGAAGACGCGGTCGTGTCATTCCAGGAAATCTCCTACAACGAGAACATGACCGAGTTCACGGTCAAGGTCGATCCTGGCAGCTATTCCGAGTGGGATGCCATGTATGGGCTCGTGTTCTATGTGTACGGCATGTACTACCAGGCATTCGACGGCGTCGCACCTGCGGACAACCATGTCGTCGTCAACTTCGTCGACATGAACACAGGAGAAGTCCTCAACACCGGTGATTCTGCAGATATGGGCGAGTAGCCTGCCGTCATAGCTTCCGTCTGATCGAGGGGGTACGGATGTCGAGAACAAAGATCCTGGTCGCCCTGGGCGTCGTGATGCTGGCTCTGCTGATTGTAGGCTGCTCGGGACCTGCCGATGGTGATGGCGCGACCGTGATCACCAAGGACTCAACGCAAGCCGTGAAACAGCAACCGAATGCGGACTCGATCACAAACGAGGAAGAGATCCGTCCTGGGATGCGAGAAGACCCTCTGCCCGTCGGCTCAACGGCACTCATAGGCGACTGGGAAGTCACGGTTGTGTCTGTCGACACAGAAGCCGATGACGAGATTGCGAACACTAATCAGTTCAACGATCCCCCTCCTGATGGCTACCGCTTCGTCCTCGTGAACCTTGAGGGTACCTACGTCGGCGATGAGTCCGGCAACTTCGGCGTGGATGTCTTGTGGAAAGTGCTCGGGTCGAAAGGGAACACGTTTGAGACATACGACGTATTTGCGGTGTCGCCCAACCCTATCGACGACACAGGCGAGGCGTTTCCAGGCGCAATGGTCTCCGGTGACTTCGTGATAGCGGTCCCTATAGACCAGATCGACGGAGGCGCAATCATCCTGGAGGAGATGTTCGGAGACTCCCGTTCCTTCTTTACATTGGAGTAGCCCTGGTCTGGCGCCGTTGTTCCGACGACGGGCACCATCTCCTGCTCGGCATGGGCGAAGCCCCTCAAGGCTAGCGTACGGATCAACCCACCGGAGACGGCACGTCTCGCATTCGGCCACATCATCCAAGACCGCCTCCAGGAGATCGTGGAGACCAAATTCAAGCTCTACAAGCGAGTAGCCGACGACAACGCGTTCGCTCAGGTGCTTGTCGACTGGCTATATGACCGGTTCCGGAAGGAAGTGGAGTGAATTGCTGGTGGGGGCCTCGAACGCAAGCGACTGTGGAACGAATCGTATGAGTTCATGCGGCTGTGTTGGCCTGTGAGCTGACTCCGGCTGCGTCGAACTACAGAATCCAGGTGACGCATGGCGAGAAGCATGTCCGGCAACATCAAAGGGGCGCTCACTCATCTCCCGACGGTCATGGGTTGGAATCGTCGTCAACAGAGTGGCGGTCAAGACTCCGAGGGCTGTGGCGGCTGCCTGGTCATCCTGATCATCGTGTGGCTGGTAACCCTCATCATCCAGTACTGGATTCCGATAGTGTCCGTCATCGGGGCGGTACTGCTTGTGGTCATTGTGGTCAAGCTGGTGATTTTCGCCCGTGCCAGACGAGGCTCGACGCAATCCGCGAAACATGAAGTGACGGCACCGGCGGTTCTGGTGCAAGACAAGCTATGGCCACCTGCCGAATGGTATCCGGATCCACTCGGCGATCATCACTACAGGTATTGGGATGGCTCGCGCTGGTCTGGCTTAGTTGCCGACAACGGAGAGGTAACTTCGCATCCGCTCTGATTCCGCCATGTGCGACCCTCACTCTTGTCGGGGCAGGACCTACCTACTATCCGTACCGTCTTGGCCTACATCTCTAGAGGAGAACGCTTCTGTGACGGTCTCATGGTAGACATGTTCAAGAAGGGTGTAGCGCCAGCGGCGACTCGTCGACTTGTCGCACTCGGTGAACCAGACAGACACGCGCCATCGAGAACGACCGTCTGGCAGCGAGAGGGTTCTCCAGTCGAGTTGCGCATCTGCTCCACTCGGGATTCACGCTGATTCCACTGCCTCCGCGCCATCACGGTCGTCCAGTTGATCGGTACTCCCGTCCAGTACGTACTCATCATCGTCCGCATCGTTTGGATACTCGGTGTCGCCCATCTGGGCGCCAGTATCAATCACCTCGAATGCGATGTCGGAGAGTAATTCGCGTAGTTTGGACAGAATCAGGCCGAGCCGATCTTCCACGAACGAACTGAGCGCGTCTTCGGGCAAGTCCTCGTCTGATACCCACTCCGACAATGACTCAGGCAACAGGTGAGTACGTTTGATGTCGTCGTACCCGACCCCCATGTAGTCGCGCATGTAATCGAGTGGGTTTCGGTTGCTGATGTGGAGATTGGTCATCTGCGTCAGGTAGGCGATGTTGAGCAGACTGTTCACCCAACGCGAATCGTTGAGCTCCTTGTCGCAGAAGTCTAGCGGGAAGATGTGATGGAGGTTCGGATTGTCGGTGAGCTCGTAGTACACCTCGGTCAGCACAGGACGATCCGGGTGCGCCCAATCGACCGGGTTCTGGTTCGCATACATGGCAAGAACAGCGCGGGAGAGACGGCCCCTGGCGCTGTAACTGGTGGCTCTCAACTGCTGCTTGTCCATGAGGAACCGGTCGAACTCAAAATCGGCGCCATCCTTCGCATCTCGTAGGCGAACCACGTGGTCTCGAAGATGTGTCGTGTTCGACAGCAGGTCGTAGTTATGAAAACTGTAATACCAGAAGTACTTCGTGAGCAGGTTGTAGTCAGGATTGTCGTTCTCGTGGAAGTACGCAGCTATTGTCATGTAGAAGTAGCGATACGGGACGAGCGCCGGCCCTGGCAGGTGAAGATGGTTATCGAAGAAGTCGAACGTCTTGCGAATAGCCCTCGTTCCCTGACTCCACACCGCTTCCAGGTGCTCCGTGCGCAGCGCGTTGAGATAGCGGTCCGTGATGTTCTGCACGCCTGAGTCCGGAACGCTATCCCGGACAAGCACAGCCAGAATCTGAAGGAGCGTCATGTCGTCGACGGCGGCGAATCGGCTTCCCGCAGCCTCCAGCTCGCGGCGGAAACCCTCGAATAGACCCCGAAGGTAGAAGCCGGTTGCACCGTCATCCTCTGGCCTGAACGTCTTCGCGACGACTATGTCAAACATGCTCAACGGCTGACCGGCCTGATTGATGCGCTCGAAGATCTGACAGACTTCGGCCACCTCGATACCGCGCAACTCGATGAATGACAGCTTGTAGTTGTCGAAGACCTGCCTGAAGTCGCGCAGCTGCTGCCACGCTGGATCGTCATACTCCCTATGGCCGCCGTCGACCAACTTGCGCTCCAAGTCCGAGTATCGGTGCGCGATGTCCTCAATACGGACGATCAAGCCCTCGTCGTAGCGCTTCTTCCTACCAAGATTGCGGAGTAGCGTCCCGTCGCGATCGTCGATCTCATCCCAGAACAGAAAACGCTCGCGCCACGATTCGTCCTCGACTTCATCCGCTTCTTCGACCGTGAGATCGACATACAGTTGCAGGTTCGCGCCCTCCCGACCCTTGATGCTTCCTCCGTACATGGATGTGAGTAAGGCGGTCGTGCGCTGCTGGCCGTCGAGCAGATAGAGATACTCTCCGTCCCCAGGGACGTCTCCCAGAGGATGGCCGCCGATCTCGCGGTGGTTCTGAAGCCGGGTATCTGTTCTCCAGACGAGGATGCTTCCCAACGGGTAGAAGCTCGAGATGCTGTCCCAAAGACGCTTAACGCGATCTCGGCCCCACACAACATCGCGCTGGAACGTCGGGATTTGGTACTGCCCGCGCTGCAGGCGCTCTAGGTATGTCGTGATGCCATACGAGTCGGGCTTGATCCGGTCGACATGCGAGTTCACAGAGTGTCCTCCTTTGAAGTCACCGCAGGATGAGTAGTGCGTCTTGTGGTCTGCTCAAGACTACGGATGCTCAATGATCATTGGCCCCTCAGGAACGAAGGACGCCCCGTACTCTTTCTGGGCGCCGTACCCACGAAAGTTGGCTGTTGGAATCGGATCGATCTGGTGCAGGTCCTTGACCTCCCAGAAGACCGCCCACCAACCTGAACCGTCATTCAGGGCCAGAGGTGACCGATACCTACGGCCGGCAGGATGCTTGCCGTCAACACCTTCTACGTGACCTACATAGCGTCCCCGCCAAGAGACAACGCGATCTAGTGTGTCGGAGTGAGATGCATAGAAGTAGACATCAACCGGAAGGCCGTCCCTCATGTCATCTAGTCTTCTGAACAACTCCCAGGCGCGCGTACCGAACGCGACCTTGCCCTTTACTTCACACATCCGTTCGCCCTCTTCTAGTAGGTCCGCTGGCACCGGCGCGAGCAGCGCGATCTCTGGATGCGAATCCAACTTCATCCTCCAGTTCCCTTGTCTAGTCGATGAGTCGTTGGCACGAGGCTCTCACCAGGGCGAGAGCCCCCGTCTTGCGATTCGACACCCGCCCCAAGGTGGACCTCTCCGATCAATGTATGCCAAGTGTGTGTGAGACGAGGATTGACCGCCACCACGATTATGCACGCAGCGCCTGACACTGGCACAACCAACATCTTGCTGAGAGTTTGCTGAGACTCCAGCGCAACTGACGTTCACTTGTGCATACTCAGACCATGATCGATGTCACGGAAACGTACTCAGACAAACTCACAGCACCTCTACCAGCACTTTTCCTAAACCTGGTGTCGCATGTTCGAATCATGCCGGGGGCACCACAGAGAAACAGGCGGGTCGGGGTATCACTGATGCCCCGGTCCGCTCGCTTTCGGGTTTGTTACACCTCGGTGTTTCCTTGCATGAAGGACACATAACTGATAATGTTTCCTCGACAGAAGGAAACCTGTGGATACAATAGAACAACTGATATCAGATTTTCAGGAACGCCCGCTTCCTATGGTGAGCCCGCGGCTGGCAACGCTGCCGGACGCATCGAACATGGCTCGGGTCATCATCGGCATGCGCCGTTCTGGCAAGACCTACCTCCTCTTTCAGGAGATGCAGCACCTTGTTGCAAAGGGCGTCGATCGGAGCCACATCCTCTACGTCAACTTCGAGGATGACCGCTTACAGCCCCTCGGACCCGATGTTCTTGATAGGATGCTTGAGACCTTCTACCGCCTGGATCCCGCAGCGCGCTCCGAAGGCGCATACCTCTTCCTCGATGAGATCCAAGCCGTTGACGGATGGTCTCGTTTCGCCCGACGAGTGCTCGACACGGAATCCGCACGGCTATATGTATCAGGATCCTCGGCCAAGATGCTCTCGACCGAAGTCGCTACAGAGTTCCGTGGACGCGGCTATGCTGTGGAACTACTTCCGTTCAGCTTTGCCGAGACCCTGCTGTACAAGAACATGGAGCTGCCCGCATCAAAACCCGGGGCACGATTGCGCTCGCAGCTGGAGGCTGCGTTCACGGATTATCTGCGGGTCGGCGGCTTCCCGGACGTACAGGATTTGGACGAGGCCGAACGCATCCAGACTCTTCAGGACTATGTTCAGCTCGTATTGCTTCGCGACATCATCGATCGTCATGAGGTGAAGAACGCTCATGCTGTGCGCTTCTTTGCGCTCTCGCTACTGCAGTCATCCAGTTCGCTGACCTCCGTGAACAGGTTGGCCAACGATTTGAAGTCGAGGGGCGTCGCGGTTGGCAAGGACACACTCTACGACCTTCTCGACTACTTCACGGATGCATTTCTACTGTTCACCGTCCCTGTCTTCAACCGGTCGCTGCGGGTCCGTGAAGCCAACGCGAAAAAGGTGTACGCGATCGACCCGGGACTCGCATTCGCGGTCGCGCCGGCAGGTGTCTCGAACTTGGGGGCCCGTCTCGAAAACGCAGTGTATCTGGAACTCCGCCGACGTTTGCGCGGAACCCGCGATGGGGCCATCTCCTACTACTCCACTAGCGCAGACCATGAGGTCGACTTCATTGTCGGCGACCCTGAAACCGGCCAAGCGACACAACTCCTGCAAATCTGCGCAGATCTCTCGCGGGCCGATACCCGAGAACGCGAAGTGTGCGCACTAGAGGAGGCCATGAACGAAACCGGGCTTAGCGAATCAACCATCGTGACGATGCATGATGCCGAAGACGTCAACATAGCCGATGGTGTCATCCATGTCGTGCCCGCCTGGGCTTGGATGTTGGGGGTCTAGATCATCTGCCCTTTCACCGCATCTTGGCAGGGATTCGTTTATCAAAAGACGAATAGGGTGAATATCGAAGTGCGCTTCGAGAAGGGGTGACCGTATGGACGAGACCCGCGACGAACGTCGAGCGTTCACGCATGTCCGCGCGCTCATGACCCACACCGGCGAGGGATTCGTCGCCCTTACGTCGGCCGGTGACGTGCGTCTCATGAACGAGGCCGCCGAGGAGATACTCGGTCGAACGCGCGCAGAAGGCGTCGGCCAGCCCATCGAGGCACTGGGTGTCCCAGAGCTGGCCGAGACAACACGCGCGGTCATCGCAGCAGCTGACTGTTCGCGACCGCGATCGGTGTCACTCGTGTTGCACGGGCGCGACCTGATCTGTACCGTCGCTCCCTATCACGACCAGGACTCCTGTGGTGTCGTCGTGACGATCCGCGACCAGTCCGAGCTCACGCGCTCGCGCAAACGGGCTGAAGCGATCCTGCAGAGCACGGCTGACGGCCTGATCGTCTACTCTTCGCAGAGCCGGATCACGTTCGTGAACAACACCGCGTCTCTGATGCTGGGCATCCCGGTCGAAGAACTCATCGAGACCGACCGCGATCTCTGGACGCTCTGCGGACTTCAGCCGCTTGAGACATTCGACCCTCAGCGCGGCGACAGCCAGGTACGTGAAGTGACGCTCGAGCAGCCCGTGCACCGGGTCGTCGACGTACGCACAGACCCCGTTGTCGACGACCACGACATGTATCTCGGCTATGTGGCGACCATCCACGACGTCACCGCCGAGCGCGAGATCGGCCAGATGAAGAACGAGTTCGTCTCCACTGTCAGCCACGAACTCCGCACGCCGCTGACATCGATCAAAGGCTACGTCGACCTCATCCTCGATGGAGATGCTGGCGAGATCAACGATACCCAGCGAGAGTTCCTCACTATCGTCAAAGAGAACTCCGATCGCCTCGTCGATCTGATAAACGACCTGCTCGACATCTCACGCATCGAGTCCGGCCGCATCCACCTCAAGGTGCAGCCGCTCCAGGTGGCCGGGCGGATCAAGGGCGCCGTCGACACCTTCCGTGCAGTGCTCGATCAGGCCGGTCACACGGTCACCATCGAAGTACCCGACGACCTGCCGCTGGCAGCTGGCGACCCGGACCGCGTAGGCCAGGTGCTCATCAACTTCATCAGCAACGCGATCAAGTATTCGCCTGAAGGCGGGAACGTGCGCGTGCGCGCCGAAGCCGACGACGAGTTCGTCCGCGTGAGCGTGTCCGATGAGGGGATCGGTATCGCCGAGGAAGACCTCGCGCAGCTGTTCACCAAGTTCTACCGCGTCGACTCCAAGCTCACGCGCGAGATAGGCGGCACCGGCCTCGGCCTGTCCATCGTCAAAAGCATCATCGAGCTCCTCGGCGGACAGGTCGGCTGCGAGAGCACGCCCGGTGAGGGCAGCACGTTCTGGTTCACACTGCCGCTCGCTTCGGCCGATCTGGTGCGGATGCCCACTATCGAGGGTCCCGGCGGCGTCGGCGGGACCATACTCGTCGTCGACCAGAATCCCGAGGTCGCCGATCTCATCGAGACCTATCTGTTCAAGCGCGGCTATGACGTCATCAAGGCGCACTCGGCCGAAGAGGCCTTCGACCTCGCGATCTCTGAATCGCCCGCAGTCATCACGGTGGATGTCATGATCGAGGACGGCAAGGGTTTCGACTTGCTTCAGAAGCTCACCGACACCCCAATGACCTCACGTATCCCAGTCGTGGTGTTATCAATCGTCTGCGACGAAGGTCGCAGCCAGCGCATGGGGGCAGCGAACTACCTTGAGAAGCCAATCGACAGGGAGAAGCTAGCCTCGGTTATTGACGATCTTGTCGGCTCGGTAGCCTCTCCTGTGATCCTGGTCGTCGACGACGACAGGCGAATCAACGACCTGCTGTGCGCGAACCTGAAGTCGCTCGGCTATGCCGTCATCGCTGCCTACGACGGCCGAGAAGCCATGGTCGCCGTACATGCGAAGCGTCCTCACATGATCCTGCTCGACCTGCGCATGCCGGTGATGGACGGGTATCAGGTTATGGAGAAGCTGAGGGAGGATCCGGAGACAGCCGATATCCCGGTCGTCATCATGACCGCATACCACCTTGACGACTCTCGAGCAGACGTCCTCGGCTACGCAGCCGCACATGTCTGTAAACCGATAGACGAGAACGAACTAGTGGGGCGGATACATGAACTGCTGACCGAAAGAGAGTCATCATAACAGCGCTCATGCGCCAACTGACAACGTCAACCGGAAGAGAGGGACCATGAAGGGCAAGATCCTCGTCGTGGACGACGAACCGAGCATTCAAAGACTCCTGACCGTGACATTGACGAAACGCGGCTACGAGGTGATCACCGCAGATAACGGCATGGAGGCCCTCGCCTTGGCGAAGATCGAAAAGCCCGATCTCATCTGCCTCGACGTCATGATGCCGAAGATGACCGGCCACGAGGTGCACGACAAGCTTCGCGAGCGTCCGGAGACCAAGGACACGCCGATCCTGTTCCTGTCCGCGGCCGGGACGTTCGAAGAGCAGGCGACTCAGATGAAAGACGAACTCGTCGACTACCTCCCCAAGCCGTTCAGCCCCTCTGAAGTGACCGACCACATCGAGGGCATGCTCGACCCGAAGAAGCACGAAGCCTTCGAGCGGGAACGCGGCAAGCGCGAAGCAAAGCTCCAAAAGATCGTCGAGATCATGCATCGTGACAAGGACGCCTAGGGAGGGACGCACTTGGCACCTGTGAAGATACTTGTCGCCGACGACAATCAGCAGATCCGCATGCTCGTCTCGGCAGCTCTGCGTATCCTCGGACACGAGTTGCTGATGGCGGTCGACGGTGAAGAAGCGCTGAAGCTGGCGACCGAGGAGCTCCCCGATCTCGTGCTCTTAGACGTCCAGATGCCGCAACTCGACGGGTTCGAGGTGCTCACCTTCTTGCGGAAACGTCCCGAGACGGCCGCCATGAAGGTCATCATGCTCACGACGGCCGCACAGACCGCCGACAAGAAACGTGGGGCCGAACTCGGCGCGATCGACTATGTCGTCAAGCCCTTCGAGCCCAAGGTGCTGCGGGGTGTCGTGGAGCGCGTGCTCGAGTACTGACCCCACCTGACAAGGACCCGCATAGACCGGATGCGGATGCGGCGCAACGCCACAATCGTCTAGCGTCCTACCCGTGTCCAGCGGCAGACCCGCGCCTCGGCCATCTCCAGTAACTCGTAGAGCACCACCCCGAGCAACGCCATCGCGATGATCCCCGCGAACATCTCGCTGTAGGCGATGCGTCCCCATGCGTCCAGGATGTAGTAGCCTAGGCCGCTCGTCCCGGCTACCGTCTCCGAGAAGAACAACACCGCGATGGCCGTGCCGGTACCGATACGCAGCGCCGTGAAGATGTCGGGCAGCGCCGCGGGTACGACGACGTGACGGAACACCTGTCCACGCGTCGCGCCGAGCGAACGGACCGAGAGTACCGAGGCAACGGGGATCCCGCGTGCCGCGTCACGCGCGGTCACGAGGATCTGGAAGAGCACGATGATCGTGATGAGCGCGATCTTGGGAGCGTTGCCGATGCCGAGCAGCACCAACAGCACCGGCAAGAACACGATCTTCGGTATCGGGTAGGTCAGGAACACCAATGGCGCCGCCACGGCGTCCAGACGCGGACTGCGGCCGATGAGGAGGCCGAGCGGAGCGCCAAGCGCCACGCCGATCGTCATCGACGCCACGACGCGCCATCCACTCTCGAATAGCTGCGGCATCAGGTCGCTCCCCCACAGCCGCACGAAATCGCTGATAGCGGGAGCGGGACCGGGTAGCGCAGGGGATCCGACGGCCACGGAGAGCAGCCACCAGCCGACGAGCAACGCCACGATAGCTCCGAGATAACCAAGCAGCCGCCTCATGAGGCCTCGACCCCCGTAAGCGCGGTCTCACCGAAGGCGCCCTCGGCAGCAAGCAGTCGCCGCAGCTGGTCGCAGCGCTCGTAGAACTCGGGAGTCGAACGGTAGCCCTCGGCGCCCATGCCCGGGTTCTCGACGATAGCAGCCACACGCCCCGGGCGCGGTGTCAGCACGACGACTCGCCTGCCGAGGAACACGGCCTCCTCGATGGAATGGGTCACCAGTATCGCGGTGTGTTGACGCTGTCGCCAGATATCGAGCAGAAGCCCTTGCAGGTCCTCCCGCGTGAGCGCGTCAAGCGCCGAGAGGGGCTCGTCCATGAGGAGCAGGTCTGCGTCGAGCGCAAGCGCCCGTGCCAGGGCGAGGCGCTGTCGCATCCCTCCGGACAGCTCGCCGGGGTACGCTCCGCAGAAATCGGTGAGCCCGACGCGTTCGAGCGCTGCACCGGCCCGCTCGGCCCGCTGTGCAGGGGAGACTCCACGTACTTCAAGACCGAGCGCTGCATTATGGAACACGGTCTTCCAGGGCAGCAGCCCGAAGTCCTGCAAGATCAGTGCGGTACGCAGGCGTGGACCCGAGACCGTCTCGCCACCAACGAGCACGTCGCCGTCCGTCGGTCTCACGAGTCCTGCCATCGCGAGCAGGAGTGTGGACTTCCCACAGCCGGAAGGTCCGATGATCGCGACCGGCTCGCCGTCTTCTACTGTAAGCGAGCACGCTTCGAGAGCGCGGACAAGTCTGTCAACGCCCTCGTATACGACCTCTACCTCGCATGCGTCTACGGTAGCCACGATTAGTGGGGCATCTCCTGGACGAGATCTTCATAGGTGAGGTCGGTCGTGAGCAGCTCGTTCGCACGCATCCATACGAGTACGGCGTCCACCTGCTCCGCGGTCGGCACGACCGCCTTGGGATAAATGTTCACCCTGTAGCTGTCCTTGAGCGGCTCGGGCAGACGTGCCTTGTCCACAAGGGTCGCGCGCCACACGTTCGGATCGGCGTTGATGATGTCGACTGCCGCGTCCCACACGTCCAATAACGTGCTGACCGTCACCATGCCGCCCGGAGTAGCAAGATACTTGTCCGAGACGCCCAGCACCGTCTGCGTGAGGTTCTCGCCCTTGGTATCGTCCGCGATCAGCTTGGCGCCCTGGAGCTCGGCAAGCGCGAGCAGCGGCTCCGGTAGCGCTGCCGCCTCAAGCTGCCCGCTCATGAGCAACTCGAAACGCACGGGCACCTTGGGGACGATCTCCTTCTTCACATCGGCGGCGGCAACGCCCACTCCGGTCATGAGGCCGTCCAAGACGTACTCCTGGATCGATGCCGCAGAAGTCGCAATGGGCACGCCCGCAAGATCAGCCAGCGTCGAGGCGTCCGAACCCGGCTTCACCACGATACCGAAGCGACCTTCGGCAGATGTGGCGCCGAGCATGACGGTCACCATGGAGACCGGAGAGCCCCCCGCCTCGAGCGCAGCCGAGGCGATGATGTCACCCATGAACGCGTCGATCGCGCCGGACGCGAACGCCACGTCGCGTTCCTGCGCGGCCTGGAACGTGATGATCTCGACCTTAAGACCGGCCTCCTCGAACAGACCTTCAGCCTCGGCTACCCACAGCGGCAGCGCATCTTCGGTTGTCAGCGTTCCGATCTTGATGGGTACCGGCTGTGCCTCGATGGCGGGCTCGGTGTCGATCGTCTCGGCGGGCTCTTCTTTCGCGCAACCGGCGAGGGCGGTCATCGCCAATGCGAGCGAGAGCATACAAGCCATGACCCGGATGGTGCGGGACATTGAGTCTCCTTACGGTCGGGTTGAGTCTACTGAGGGCAGACGGGACGACGCAGATGTAGCTCATCGCGCACGGGGATACCGGCGAAACCGGGGATCGCGCCACCGTGGTGGTCTATCATCACGCCGGTCTCGATCCCGAAGATGGCGAAGCCGTGACGCTGGTAGAAGTCGAGCGCCGGGATGTCATCGTTGGTGGTCGCCACCTTGAGCGAGGTCACTCCTTTGGCGCGCGCTTGCTCCGCGGCGCCGTCGATGAGCGCCGAACCGACGCCGGAGCCCTGGTGACCCGGGTAGACGGAGAGCAGCACGATAGCGAGCTCGCCGCGATCGAGTGCGAGCGAGATGAGACCGGCAAATGAGCCCTCGTCTGTCTCGGCCACAAGATTCTCCGATCCGAACACGTCGAACGTACGACCGAAGCAATCCACGTCGGTCTCACCCCAGGCGCGATCGCAGATCTCTTCGATGTCGTAACGGTCTTCCGCCGTCGCGGGGCGAACCTCATAATGCAGGTGTGACGAGGGGCGATGCTCTCGGCAGGTCACCGAAAGACGCGCCTCGGTAAGCGGGAGATCCTTGTCGCACACCGCACAGCGATAGTGCGGGTAGGGCATCTCCATGCTGTCGTCCATATCAAGCGCCATGGCCGCTCCTCTCCTCGACAGTGCCGCATATCGGGCGGACACACCCGACACATTATAGAATAGTCTGAGCACTGCAAACGGCCGAGGAGTACTCATGAGCCCAAACGTCCCCTATCTCGACGATTCTCCGCTCGTGCGGGAGGCGCTCGGGCGCGCTTCGGTGCTCTACACCGATCTCGACGGCACACTCGTCGCAAAGGGCGGCAGCGTGCTCGCAGACGCCGAGGGTACGCCATCAACAGCGACTGCCGAAGCGATCGTCGGGGTGAACCGCGCCGGGCTCGATATCGTACCTGTGTCCGGACGCAACCGCCTACAGCTGCGGGAGCTCACGCAGCTGCTGGGGTGGCACAGCTACATCGCTGAAGCGGGAGCGATCATCGTGCACGGCACCGGCTTGGATGCCGAGGTCATCCTCGACATCGGTCAGTGGCAGGAAGGCACCTTCCCCGAGGGAGAGACGCCCTTTGAGATAATCGTGCGCTCGGGTGCCTATGACACGCTCACCGCCGCGTTCCCCGGGCGTATCGAGCACTTCGCGCCCTGGCAGCTCGACCGCGAGGTGACGCTGCTGCTGCGTGGCTGTCTTGACACCGCCGAGGCGCAATCGGTCCTCGACCAGATCCAGCCGCCGATCGACATCGTCGACAACGGACGGCTTCGCAGCTACGGCACGCTGACCTGCCGCGACATGGCGCCTCACGCGTATCACGTCGTGCCGCGCGGCGTATGCAAGGCACGCGCTATCGCGCGTGATCTCGCCGCGCGAGGACTAACGCAAGCGGACGCCATCGCCATCGGCGACTCGGCGACCGACATCGAGATGGCCTCGGCGGTAGGCGCTCTGGTGCTCGTCGACAACGCGTTCGACAGTCCGGGTGTACTCGCCGAGCTTGAACGTCGCGGCCCCGAGCGAGTCTTCCGCACGCGCACGCGACGAAGCGAGGGATGGGCCGAAACGGCACGCGCATGGCTTGACGCACGGGACGCCTAATCGTTGCATAACCGCTGCTCGTAGCGTAGAATCGCCGTTGCCCGCCCGTGCGGGCTTGACAATGTTAGGCTCCGTTCCGTTAGGTGCGGCTCCTGTTCGAACACAGGCCACTGCCCGGAAATGTCGAGAGACGCCAATGGGTAGAACAGCCCTCGCCGGCTTAAGGCGAAGGATAAGGTGGCTGGGCGCATGCGCCCTACGTCGGACAGTGCTCAAACCTCGACGAGGGAAGGGACCGGTAAGGCCGTGTACGACAACGGCCGGACCAGCTGCGGGTACCCGATACCCGGACCCACGACCCCTTGTCCCCGGCGGACCAGGGGTTTTCTCGTTGTCGGTCATATTGCCGAGTGAAGAAGGTCTACGTGATTCCATCAAGTCCGTAGGTCCCGGCTCCCGAACCGCTCGGGGGCACGGGGCCCACTGAGCGGACCTTCCGGGTACGTCGGAAGGGAGGGAGCGATATGTTCTACTTGACCCAGATGCTGGGCAAGCCGGTGGTGGACGCCGCCGGTGAGACCGTCGGCACGATCAGCGACGTCGCCATCGCCACGGGAGAGGTCTTCCCACGCGTGACATCACTCGCGTTCCTCGGCCCCGACAAGACGCCGTTCATGCTGTCGTGGCGCAAATTCGTCGCCGATGTGGACGACGAGCATGTTGCGCTCAACGCCAACCGCGCCGACCTGCGCTTCAGCTACCTGCAGCCGGACGAGATCTTGCTGCACCGCGACCTGCTCAACAAGCAGATCGTCGACACACAGGGTATGAAAGTCGTCCGCGTCAACGATCTGAAGCTGTCCGAGTCGCGTAACCAGCTCCGGCTGCTCGGCGCCGAGGTGGGCGCCCGCGGCATCCTGCGTGGCCTCGCGCCCTGGCTCGAGCGCGGCATCGACCGCGTCGTGCGCGTCTTCGGCAAAAGCCTTCCTGAGAACCTCATCGCGTGGAACTACATGGACCTGCTCGACCGCGACCTCTCGCACGTGCAGCTCTCCGTCACGCACAAACGACTCCACGAGCTGCACCCTGCCGATGTCGCCGATGTCTTGGAGCAACTCTCAGCAGCACAGCGTGCCCGCGTCTTCGAGCACCTCGACAACACCCAGGCCGCGCTTGCGATGGCCGAACTCGAAGACGAGTTCCAGGCAGACGTCATCGACGACCTCGGCAGCCAGCGTGCATCCGACATCCTCGAGATGATGGATCCCGACGACGCGGCCGACGTCATCGGCGACCTTCCCTACGACAAGGCCGAGGCGCTCTTGCGCCTTATGGGCGTGGAGGAGTCCGGGACGATCCGCCGTCTCCTCGGCTATCGGGAGAAGACCGCAGGCGGCATCATGACGCCCGAGGTCACGACGGTGACCGAGGAGATGTCTCTCGGGCAGGTCATCGAGCAGCTGCGCGAAGAAGCCGCCGACAACGAGAGCATCTACTACATCTACGTCGTCGAGGGCGATGCACACCTCACCGGGGTTATCTCACTTCGCGACCTCGTGATCTCCGAACCGCACACCCTCGTGGGCGATATCGTGCATCACGACGTGTTCACCGCTGACGTCGACGACGACCAGGAGGACGTGGCCGATCTCATGAGTAAGTACGACCTGCTTGCCATGCCCGTCGTGGACGAGACCGGGAAGCTGCTCGGCATCGTCACCGTCGACGACGCCCTCGACGTCTTGGAAGAGGAGTCGGCCGAGGACCTCGCGCTCGCAACGGGTTCGAGTCGCAGTTTCGAGGCCTCCGACGCGTGGAGCTGGCTGGGGCGCAAATCAGGCTGGATCACCGTGTGGGCAGTGCTCGGCGTCGGCGCGACCATGTTGCTCAACGGTTTTAAGACCACACTGCAGTCGGTGGTGGCGATCGTGTTCTTCATACCGCTCGTCATACGTCTTGCCGAGGAGATCTCGAGCCACTCGCTCGCCGTCCTTATCGACGCCGGGGATCCCGAGGACCGGCCTCCGTTCCTGCGACGACTGCTCATCGACGTGCTCGTGGGTACGGGACTGGGCGCTGTAAGCGGGTTCATCGCCTTCGGCATGCTTGAGGCGATTGGAGAGACCCTGAAAGTCGCCGTCACCGTAGCCGGGTCCGTCGGGGGTACCGTACTCGTCACCACCACCGTCGGAACGCTTGTGCCCTACATCGCGCTCAAGAAGGATGGCTCGGGCTGGCGGGCGCCATCCGTACTGTTCTCCACGGGAATGGCTGCGATAGGACTTGCCGTCTACTTGCTGCTCGCCGCCTACCTCAACGCCAACATCAGCTTCTAGCCGGAAGAGAAGCCGGTGGCGAAGCTTACACCCAACAAGACGCGTCTTCTCGCGGTTCTGGCCATTATCGGTCCCGGGATCATCGCGGCATCCGCCGGCAATGATTCCGGCGGCATCTCGACGTACTCGGTGGCCGGCGCGCGCTACGGATACAAGATGCTCTGGATGATGGTGCTGATGACGCCTGCGTTCATCATCATCCAGGAGATGGCCGGCCGCATGGGCGCGGTCACCGGCAAGGGTCTCGCAGCGCTCATCCGGGAGCGTTTCGGCGTGCGGCCGACGTTCGTCGCGATGCTACTGCTGCTCGCAAGCAATGCCGCTACGACCGTGGCGGAATTCGCCGGCGTTGCCGCCGCGATGGAACTATTCGGCGTGTCGCGCCTTCTCTCGGTGCCCATCGCAGCCGTAGTGGTGTGGCTGCTCGTCGTGCGCGGCAGCTATCGCAACGTCGAGAAGGTGCTGCTCGCGTTGTCCTCGGTGTTCATCGCCTACATCGTGTCCGCTTTCATGGCGAAGCCCGATTGGCTGGCCGTGGGGCACGCTATGGTGGTGCCGACCGTGGTACCCGAGGTCGGTTTCATCGCACTCGCCATCGGCCTCACCGGAACGACGATCGCCCCGTGGATGCAGTTCCTCGTGCAGAGCAACATCGTGGACAAGGGCACCAGCATCAAAGAGTGGCGCATCGCGCGGTTCGACATCATGGCGGGCGCGCTTGTCGCGAACGTGGTCGCCATCTTCATCATCATCACCACCGGCGCCGTGCTGCACCCGGCGGGCATCGCGATCACCGACGCGGGGCAGGCGGCCGGGGCGCTCGCCCCACTGGCGGGTTCATACGCGACGATACTCTTTGCAATCGGCCTGCTCGCGGCGTCGGTCCTCTCGGCTGCGGTACTCCCCCTCACGGCCTCCTATGCGATCTGCGAGGCATTCGGCTGGGAGTCGGGTCTGGACCGCGATTGGTCCGAGGCGCCCGTCTTCAACGGGCTGTACACGTTCATCATCTTCTTCGCGGCGGCGATCATCCTGATACCACACCTGAACCTCATCGCCATCATGCTCGTTTCGCAGGTCGTCAACGGCATGATGCTCCCCTTCCTGCTCATCTTCATGATGGTGATCATCAACGACCGTCGCATCATGGGCCGTTACGTGAACGGTCGCGTCCACAACATCCTTGCCTGGAGCACGATCGTCATCGCGATCTCGCTCACGGTCCTGCTGCTTGGAATGACCGTCCTCGGCTACGGTTAGTACACGCCAACAGATTTGGGTACGAACCTGTTCAACCACGGGTCGGCCTCTCGTGCGATGATGTGTGAAGTACTCTTGAGGGGGGGTATGGATGAACACCGACGAAGCTATCGTACGGGCTAAGTCCGAGTTGCGCCTGAAGGCTCGAGCGGCACGACGCGTTCTCACGCCCGAGCAACGCGCGGACGCCTCGAGCAAGATCGCCGTCGCCATACTCTCACTCCCTGAACTGCAAAACGTCCGCACCGTGTTGTCCTACAGCGCAAAATCCGAGGAACTCGACCTCGATATTGCCATCGAGGGACTACGCGAACGAGGTGTGCGTGTCGTGCTACCGCGGATCACCGGGCCCGGCAAGATGGAGCTGCACTGGCATGGCGCGGCTGACGAGCTGGGCATCGGAGAGTTCGGCTTGCGCGAACCTCTGTGCACGGCGCCGGCGGCGCCGCTCGCGGCGATCGACGCGATACTCACACCTGGCGTCGCCTACGACCATCAGGGTCGGCGATTGGGCTTTGGTGGTGGGTACTATGACTCACTCTTCGCCAAGGTCGACTCATCGGTCATCCGTATCGGGATCGCTTACGAGGAGCAGATGTTTGCCGAACTGCCTCGTGACGAGCACGACCAACCCGTCGACCTTGTGGTAACGCCCGAGCGGATCTACCGGTCGAGGCGCTAGACGCAGCCGTCATGGACTTGCTTCCCCACAGCCGGTGACCGGCCTACGCTGGGCGACACCGATCGGGATACGCAGTGACTCCAACACGGCCTCGAGGTTCTCTGTCCACGAGACGAGCGCCCGAAGGTCGAGCTGCATGAGCGGCAGTTGCGGGTGCGGACGGACGACAGTGAAGCCCATGCGCAGCAAGAACTCTACTCCCACGACCGGCGAGGTCTCGAATGATCCCTGATGCACCGTACCGTATGCCTGCACCGTCTTCTCTCCGCGCGTCGCCAGATCACGCAGCGCGACTTGCATGAGCACCTTCCCGAGACCCCGACGGCGTGCATCGGCCGAGACATGCATGCATGCGATCAGCACAGCCCTATCGTCGGGCGGACCGGCGGGCATGACGCGCGCCTGGGGGAAGAATGCCGACGGCGCATACTTGATGAATCCGAGGACCTCGCCGTCCTCCACGGCGGCGCGGCCACAGTCGCCCCACTCCGAGCGGACACGGTCCACCCACCCGCTCGCCAGCACGTCATCGCGTTTGACGCCACACACCGGCTCAAGGCGCTCGGGCGACTCCCAATAGACACAGCCGGGACAGCCGACGGGCAGCGCCCCCATCAGGTCACTCGTAAGCGGTTTGAATCGACGAGCCATGGGAGGCCGGGTTCACTCCTCGTCTTTGTCGGCGGTCCACTTCTTGAGCGTGTCAACCATCTTACGCCCCGTCCCCTGTTTGAACGAACGGCCCACCTTGACGGCCGCCGACACACCCGTGTCGTACGCCTTCTTCGCAGCTCTTTCGCCGTGCACCTTCGCAGCGGCGGCGCCCTTGCCTGTAGCGGCAGCCAGTCCTCCTGTCGACTCCAGTTCTTCGTAACCAGCGCGCAACACGACCGCGTCACCTTTGGGACCGATGATGTAGTCCTCGGGCACCTCCAAACGCCCGACCGCGACATCACCCACAACGCCGGTCGATACGCATAGTCCGCGCACAGCGCCGGTCTTGAGCGAGATGATGACATCTTGCACCGCGCCGATGCGGTCACCGTCCTCCGCACGGACAGCGATCCCACGCCAGTAGGAGCTCTCCTCCCACTTGAGGCCCATCGCCTTCTCTCCTGCCCTTGCCGAGGGGATGCCCACCGACGAGAGGACACCGTTGCCTTCGTCGTCAAAGCTCAACGCCTCGAATGCGACGTAACGCGGACGACGTTCCACGACGTAGAGGATGTTGGAGGGTTTGATGACGTAGCCCACGGTGCGTGCTTCGGACGGGTGGAAGAGCACGTCGAGGACCTTACCGCGGCGCTTTCCCTTCGACCCGAGCACCGGGCGACCCGAGAGATCGGAGATGCGTGGCACGACGGATCCTTCCCATAATGCACGTCGACCGCCCGAAAGGCGGCCGACGGAACCTGCCTATGTAGTGATTCTAGACGACCGGCTCAGCATCCGCACCAGAAGCCTTCTCGGCGACCTTGTCGAGTGTGCCCTCGGCGACCCTCTCGGCCTTGTCGACCGCACCCTTGGCGACCTCGGCGACTTTGGCTACGTTGTCCTTGGCGGCGGTACTTGCCGAGGCGACCTTGTCGCGAGCGTCTTTAGACGCGCTGTCCACCTGCTCTTTGAGGCGATCGCGAGCCGCATCGATCTTGGCGCGCAGTTCCTCCGCCTTCTCGGTGGCGACGTCCTTGCCGCTGGAGTAGGCCTCGGTCAGCTTCTCACGACCGGTCGAGTAGATCTCCTTGCCCTCACCCCAGTACTCATCGGCCTTCTCCGAGAGGAACTCACGGTTCTCCTTGCCGGAGCGCGGCGAGAAGAGCAGACCGAGTACCGCACCGACGATACCCCCGAGCAAGAACACGCCGAGCATACTCTCACCTCTACGATAATCGTACATGCGATCACTCCTCCGTGAACGATGTCTGTACACCGGGACATACAAGGTCTTTCAGTACTAGCTATGTACCCATCACTCTAGCCCATCGAGCGCCATGCGAGCCAGTTTCTCTACCAGCTCCTGGAAGCCAATCCCCACAGCTTCGGCCGCCATAGGCAGCAACGACGTCTCTGTCATGCCCGGCGACGTGTTACATTCCAGCACATACGGGGTGCCGTCCGCTGCCACCACCATATCCACGCGGCTGACGTGCCGACATCCAAGCAGCGTATGTACCTGCTCGGCCAGACGGCGGACCTCCGCTTCAATCTCCGGCGTCAAACGTGCCGGCACGTAATAGTCGGTCTCGCCGGGCGTGTACATCGCCGAGAAGTCGAACAGCCCGGACTTGGCGACCATCTCGACCGGCGGGAGCACCTGCAGACCGTCGCCCAGATCGAGTACGCTCACAGCGAGTTCCGTACCCTCGATCCAGCGCTCCACGATCGCCTTGTCACCGTACGAGAGCGCGTTCATGAGCGCGTTCGGGAGCTCGGACGCCTCCGTCACACGCGTGAGGCCGAGCGCTGATCCTTGCTCGGAGGGCTTGACGACGAGCGGGAAGCCACCGACAGCGTCGGGCACCAAGTCGAGCGCCGTGGCCGCACCCATCTGCTTGAACGCCGCGGTGCTGAAGGTCACCCACGCGGGCGTGGGGATGCCATGCTCGCGGAAGAGGCGCTTGGAGACCGCCTTGTCCCACGCGAGCGTGGACGCGACGACGCCGGGCCCGGTGTACGGGATGCCGAGGAACTCGAGCACCTCCTGCACCGCACCGTCCTCCCCGTCCTTGCCGTGGAGCGCGATGTACGCCGCGTCGGGGCGCTCCGAGCGCAGGGTCGCCACGAGCTCCGGCGTCACGTCGAGCGGCACCTCGCGGTAGCCGCGCTCGGACAGCGCGTCGCACACGCGCGTGCCGCTGCGCAGCGACACCTCGCGTTCGAGTGAGCGGCCGCCCATCAGCACCGCGATCTTCTCTTTCACGCCGGTACCCCTTTCGCCGTTGACGCATCAGGCAGCGCACCGGCCGCCTGGAAGGCGCGGTAGAGTTCCAACCTGTCTTCGAGCACCTCGGCGAGGCGGCGTACGCCCTCTCGGATATCATCCGGTTCGGCGAAGCAGAACGCCAGCCGCATGCAGTTGCGCCCGCGGCCGTCGGGATAAAACGCGTCGCCCGGTACGTACGTCACACCGCGCTCGATCGCTTCGGCCAGAAGCGGCTTCACGTCGAGGAACGCCGGAAGCTCCACCCACACGAAGAAGCCGCCTTCGGGATGCGTGTATCGCACTTCCGGCGGCAGGTGCTCGTCGAGCGCCTCCAGCATCGCATCGCGACGCGCCTTGTACGTCCGTGTAAGGTCCTGTAGCACCTTTCTCCATCGTGTGCCCGCAAAGTACCTCTCAGCGGTCACCTGGGCGTACGCGCTGCCGCACAGGTCCGCCGCTTGTTTCGCGAGCAGGATCTTGCCGAGGATCGGCCGAGGCGCCGCCACCCACCCCAGGCGTAGGCCCGGCGCGAAGATCTTGCTCATGGTGCCAAGGTAGATGACGTCGTCGTCGAGCGCGCGGAGCGGCTTGGCATGCCCGCCCTCGAAGCGCAGGCGCCCGTAGGGGTCGTCCTCCACGATCGGGATGTCGTACTCACGCGCCAGCTCCACGAGCCGACGACGGCGCTCGGGCGTGAGCGTCACGCCAGCGGGGTTCTGGAAGTTGGGGATCGTGTAGATGAACTTGGCGCCGCGCGGCCCCAGCTCGCGGAGCTTCTCCTCGAGCAGGTCCACGCGCATGCCGCCCTCGTCCATCGGGATGCAGACGACGTTAGGCTGATATGCCGAGAACGCCTGCAGTGCGCCCAGGTACGTCGGCCCCTCGGTGATGATGACGTCACCGGGGTCGATGAAGATCTTCGCGATCAGATCGAGCGCCTGCTGCGCGCCGGCCGTCACGATGAGGTCGTCGGGCTTGAGGCGCACGCCGTTCTCGGCCATGAGCTCCGCGATGATCGTACGGAGCTGCACGCGGCCTTCCGACGAGCCGTACTGGAGGGCCTCGGCGCCGTGCTCGCGGATCGCCTCCGTGGCAGCGTTGACGACGGCATCAGTGGGGACGCGGGAGACCTCGGGCATGCCGCCAGAGAGCGAGATGATGTCGGGACGCGACGCTGCGGCGAACAGGTCACGTACTGCCGAGGAGCGAATGGCGCCCATGCGCTCGGCGTAACGGCCGTCCCACCTGTCGAAGACGATCCTCGCGGTACTCATGTGCATCACCCGTCCCGGGCGGACATCCGCCCCCGGAAACAACAAAGCGGCCTCCCCTGGGAACAGGGCGAGGGCCGCTCGCGGTACCACCTGTCTTCATCCGGCGCTCGAACGCGCATCCGCCGAATCTCGAAGTCCCGTCGTATCGGCTCGGGTGCCGCCTGCTTCCCTCGTCTCACCGGAGACGCCCTGGCGGGGGATCTGCGGAGGGGTGGCCGGGCGAATGATGCCCTCTTCCCTCACGTCCACGCATATAGTCGGCCGAGGTGGCCGAGTGTTGGAGGACACCTTAGCGCGCGTGGGGGCGGGGGTCAAGCGCTGGCCAGCGAAATAGGCTACTGAGTCCGGAGTGGCGGATAGTACACACCGATTGCACTGAATTGATCCTGGTGCTCGAAGTGCGTGCCGACGAATAGATGAAGATCGTGCGTCTCTGTCCCGAGTTGAACGTTGAAGTGCTGCTCGACATCCTGCGCCGCCGCGACAGCGTCGCCGCGCTTGTCCAGTTGGCGACGATAGAGCGCGTACACCTCCCAGTCGAACAACTGAACCCTGTGCCCCTTGCATGATCCATGACAACGAAACTCGTACATGAACTTGACTGGCACTCGTTCGAGCGGCCGGCACTTCTCGTCGAAGAGACCCTCTTGCGCAATCGCCAGACTTTGCTTCTGGGTCCACTCGCCAGGCGAAGAGACGACACGCAGGCGCGCAGGAGCATGCACCTTCACAACTCCGAGCGAGCAGCTGCGGTCTCGAGCGCGGATTTCAAGATCCTCGATTGTCGACGTTAATGGAAGAATCACCGCGTTCCGTTTCGCCCAGTTGGGCGGTCTCCCAGGTCCCGTGTCGATGTGCCCCATCGTCACGAAGTCCCCCTGCGGCGTCCATGTGTCACCACGAACATCGGACGACTTGTGGAAGGCGTCGAACTCCAGAATGTCCCACTTCTTGAATTGAGACGCATACGACAGGTGTCGAAATCGCACCGGGTACAGCCTGACGAATCTCCCGGTATCGAGATCGATTCCGGCCGTGCACACTGTCTCTTTGTATTTGGTGCTCGGGTTGGGATACGTCTTTACGGTAACGAGGACCCGTTTACGAACAGCGAGCATGGCGGAGATGCTCCACGGTGAGGGCGGCGTCAGATGCTCCGACAACGGATTCTGCGACGATGCTCCTATGACAGGTAGCCGGGTCCTCCTCGAAGCAGACTAGGCAGATGCGGCTGCTTGCTGCAAGGTCAGCCAGCTCCAGCAGCTCGTCATGCCGATGGTTCAGCAGTTCGCGGAACTGCGGAGCAAAGTCGCGGAACGCGAGCGACCCGTCTTTCAGCGCATGCCGCAGCTCACGCGGATTCCCGAGCGAGCGCACGTGGCGGTATTCGATGCCGTCAACAGCAAGGCGCTGTGAGAGCGCCGTTTTCGAGAACCCTCGACGTCTGCTGATCGGAACGTCTCGAACATCAACGACCACCTGGACGCTGGCATCAACCAGGGTCTCGACCCACTCATCGAGCCCTCGTCCCTCATAGCCCAGCGTGCAGACTGCACTCAATACTCTCCCTCACTCCTGTTGTCCTTCGCGAGCATACCGTACACACCTAACCAGAGTCTTGCCACATTCCAACCTTGACGCGCGGAGGATGCCTGCGGGCTGGCGGTACAGAGTCCCTGGAGAGCGGTGGCGGGAGCTCGTGCGCCTATGCTCCCGTCAGGTCACCGAAGTGTCTCGCATGTATCTGAACCTGGACACCACAGAGGGTGAGTCTGTTTACCCCTGCGAGACGGGTCTCACATGTTCTTGTGCTCACTTCGCCTTGCACAAAGTGCTCATGGCGTGTTCGAGCACGTACGGATCCCGGAACGCGAGGGCCGGCTCAACGGTGCCGGTCGTTGTTAGCGTCGCGAGGTCGGCCTCGATGCCGTCGGCCGATCCCCGTGCGGCGATGATGTGTTCGTAGAGCTTGCTGGCAATCTTGGCCCGCAGGGTGCGCACGCTCCACCGCTCGTGCGCGGCGAATGTTGCGTAGAAGTCACGTCTTCGCTGATCGGAGATGTTGAGGAGTACGGTGAAATGAGTCCACGTCAATTGCGTCACCATTGGTGCCGCAATTCCCGATACCGGAGACGTCACCGAAGAGCCGCGTTGCTCAAGGGCGCTACTGCTTTGGTGTCGTTTGGCTCCGTCATCGTTCGCTCCTCGAGTCATGACGCACAGACGTGCGCGTGGGCCTCGCGGCGAGACCTCAGGACACACCACGCTCCGCTTCCACGGGACCGTCGGGCCAGCCAATCCCTCGACTGACTCACGATTATCCCGACAGAATGTCACGATTCTTGTCGGGAACCATCCAGAGCAACCGGGCACCCTCCAAAGGGCCAAGTGGTGCAGTTCAAACTTGAAACTAGAAGGGCTTGTCGAAGCAGAAGCACTATCGTGCCCCCCCCCGCGCTCCCTCCTCCTCGATTATGCACGTGAATGTCGATACGGACATACGACGTGATCTCAGCCGATCTGCGCCTTGAGCTTGTCGATGACCATGGCATCGATGCCGTCTCGCTTGGCCCATTCATACAGTGCCGACCAGTCCACATCTTGACGACTCGCAACCATTACAGCCTGATCCAGGGACTGGTTGTCTTGCCAATAGACGTACGCCGCGATGCGATCCATGACGCTCTGTGTTGGAGTGATTATGCGCAGCAGACCGTATTCGGTCTCCAAGACAGAAGCTTCGTCAGCAGCAATGACCGTCTCACCGAAAGCAAGTGGCCCCGGCGGAAACTCCACGTACCACTGTGTATCGGGATGCTCGAACTGTCGTGCTTTGCCAACTCGGCGGAAGCCTAGTGGCATGAGCGCATCGGCCGCGCGCCGGGGAGTGGTGTATGAAGCTCTCTGCCCCGTCCTTCCGAGCATAGCACTCAGCCGGCCATGAGCGCGGGCATCACCTCCTCCGTCTCGATCTCAAGCACGGTCAGCGGCGGGCGCATGGCGACGGCGATC
>JAUSOQ010000006.1 GCA_030655755.1 Coriobacteriia bacterium | reverse complement strand
GCAAGGACTTCGATCGTACCCGCTGTCGCAGCAGCTCAGCATCGTGCTCCGGCACCATGAGGACTTTCGTGTGATTGGCCATGGCTCATTATCCCAAACCACACACGAACCGTCAATATACTTCTGTTACGCGACACTAGTCTTCGTTCGCCAACGCGGCCTCGGCCGCCTTCTTCGCCTTCCGGTTCTCCATGATCTTGCCCAACACCTTGAGCTTCAGATAACCGATGACAACGATACCCACACCGACGAGCACCCACCAGTACCACTCCATGGCTCTCTCCCTTCTTCAGGCTGCGATGTCTGCGAAATGTCTACCTATCGAGCCGCCATCTGTGCTTGCACACGACGGGCGACGAAGCCCACAACTGGTATAAGCGCCACGGTGATGCCAACGGCCACAGCGAGTTCGAACCATACTTCACTGATGGAGCCGCCCATGACCGACACATGCCAGATCGGCTCGATGATCCAGTACAACGGGAAGAGCTTCGCGATCCACTGCGGCCACTCCGGGAAGATATAGAACATCGTGGGAGCGAACAGGAAGATGCCGAGGCCCTTCACCAGCCCGAACATCATTGCCGAGTCCTTCGCGAATGTGCCGATGAGCAGTCCTACCATCGATGATAGTGATGCGGCGATGACAACGACCACGAGTACCTGAAGCCAGTTCCCGCCGAGCGCCTGGTTGAGCGCGAGGGTTGCTGTAGCCATGACCGTCGCGAGTATCGTCCCAAGGGCCCACTTCGCGGTGAGCACGTCGCCGATCTTCGCAGGCGACACAAGGAGCGCCATAAGCGTTCCTTGCTCCTTCTCTTCGACCAGGTTCGAGCCCGGTATGAAGATGCCGGCCATCACGAGCGCGTAGAACACGATGACGGGCACCAGGCGTACCGAGATCGGCAGCCCGACCGTTCCGAAGTTCACCACGTCAACAGTGACGGGTGCCGCGCTGCCCTCTAGCTCTCGAACGAGGTCGATGGCCGTGACGGTCAGGATGATCCGGTTGGAGGCAAGACTCTCGCCACCGACGTAGAACTGCAGGTCGGGCTTCTCGCCGCCCTTGACGGCGGCGTCGAATCCGGCAGGCAGTATGAGCCCCGCGTCGAGGTCGTTGGCCTCGACCTGGCGCTTCAGCTCCTCGGCATCATCGAGGAGAGTGAGGGTGACCCCGTCCATCTTCTCGATCTGCGCGGTGATCTCTGAACTTCCATCGTCCACGATGCCAAGGCGAGGCTCCGGGTTGAACAACGAGCCGAAGGCGACCTGCAGGATCAGCGTCATGGCGAACGGCAGCACGATCATCCATAGGAACAGGGGCGAGCGCGGTCCAATCGCCATGTCTTTGCGCAGGACTTTCCAGGTGAGCTTGGGGCTCATAGCGATTTCACCTTCCGCTTCAGCGTGAACAGGCCGGCACCGAAGAGGGCCACCACCCATACGGCTGCGTACGCAAGGGATCCTGCCGCATCAGACCACGTCATACTGTAGTTGAATGCCCCCACAAGGGTGTCGATGATCGGGTACGTGGGGATGACCCTGACCCAGGAAGCTGCGGTGCCGGGGAACAGGACGGAGAACGACGGGATGAGCAGCGGGATCATGAACAGCATGCTGTAGAACAGCTGCCCCATGAAGTCCTTGCCCGACGAGCCCACGAACAGTGCGATGCCGGTGAACATCATCGACCCCATCAGCAGTGTGGCTAGCACAAGTGACCAGTTCCCGGCGGTCAGTCCGCCGACCAGCAGCAGCACGAACAGCCCTTGTCCCATCGACATCGCTGTACCGAATATCGTCTTCGCAATCAGGAAATCACTCGTCTTGGCGGGCGTCACGAGCACGGCGGTGACCGTGCGCTGCAGCACCTCGGTCGAGACGAGTGACGCCATGGAGAACGTCTCCATCAGCAGGACCATGAAGATCAACATCGGGCGCAGCTTGTCCTTCAGGCTGACCTGATCTCCTGCCCGGTCGGTGCCGAGAACGATGGATGCGTCGTCGGCCATGGTGACCGGTAGCTGTTTACCGGCAAGCTGGTATGCTGCCTCGCGTACGAAGCTGGTCATCGCGCCTTGGATCTCTTCCGGCACGTTCGCGTCCGAGTAGACCGTCACCGCGACGCCACTCTTGCCTGCGGCGACGTTACTGATAAAGTCCTTGGGGAATGCGATGCCGATGTCGAGGCCGAGCTTCTCGGCGTTCGGCGGTTTGTCCTGATCAGTCTCGGGGTCACGCAGGATGAGGGCCCCGTCTTCGGCGCGCCACGCCTCGAGCTTGCCCTCGACGACGGACTGCATGTCTTCTTCATTGTCGAACTCGATGAGCAGCAGGCCTTCTTGCTCCTGGCTCAGGTCCGCATTGTCGAGTTCTGCGAGCTGCGCATCAGTGGCGCCCATCGCTTTGAGCGAGTCTTTGGCGTCCTCGACCATCGATGACACGGACGGTGAGACCGCAAGCGTGATGGTCTCGTTCACCTTCGATGGCATGAACTTATACGTGAGGGGAATGGCGATCAGCACGAGCAAGGTCAGGAACAGGTACACCTTGTCGCGCGAGTACGCTTTCAGCTCCTTTTTGAGGAGTGCCCGGATTATCGCCGGGCGCGAGACGATGCGGCTCATCCCGCCAGCCCCCTGCCGGTGAGTTCGATGAAGATCTTTTCCAGCGTGGCCTCCTCGGTATGGATCGTGAGGAGGTCGGGAGATGCCGCCAGCTCTGCCAGTCTGGCCGAGGAACCGTCGCTAGCCAGCTCGATGTGCTCTTCGCGCACTCCTGCGCCATCGCGTAGGCGCACCTTGACCGAACGCGTGCCGTACTTGAGCTTGAGGTTCTCGGCGGTGTCGATGGCCACGATCTCGCCATCGTTGAGAAAGGCGATGCGGTCGGAGAGCTCGTCAGCCTCGAACATGTCGTGCGTCGTCAAAAGCACGGCTGCACCACGGTCGGCCTCTTCCCGGATGGTCTTACGAATCGATGCCGAGGTGACCGGGTCCAGGCCATCGGTGGGCTCGTCGAGGAAGAGCACCTTCGGCTTATTGACGAAAGCGCGAGAGATCATCATGCGCTGACGCATGCCCTTGGAGAAGGTGTGTACGCGGTCCTTCGCGCGTTCGGCCAGGCCGACACGGCGCAAGATCTCCATCGTCTCCGGCTCCTTGATGCCGAACAGCGAGGCGTAGAAGTCCAGGTTCTCCTTGGCGCTCATATTCAGGTAGAGGTTCTTCTCCTCGAAGCAGACGCCGATCTGCGCCTGCAAGTCGGCGTCATCAGCTGAGATGTCGATGCCGAGCACCTGTGCCTTGCCGCCCTTTGGGGTGATCTGGCCGGTCAGCATCTTGATGGTTGTGGACTTGCCGGCGCCGTTGGGGCCAAGGAAGCCCAGGATCTCGCCTGGCTGCACGTCGAAGGAGATCCCCTTGACTGCCTCAAGGTCGCCGTAGGAGAAGCGAAGGCCCTCCACGTTGATGGCGGGTACTGTCATCGTCCCGTCCTTTCATTCCAGCGGTCCATGACTGTTTTGAACTCCGTCTCGAAAAAGGAATACACGTCTTCCATTTCGTTCAAGCGCTCAAGCGCCTCCGGAGAGTCTGTGCCCTCCTTCGCCTCGCGCACGACCGAGGTGATGTAGCTTGTCGCGGTGAGCTTCTTCACGAGAATGTCGCCCCATACACCCTTGAGCATGCGATAGTACGTCTCGCGTGAGCCGGGCACCCGGTACTTCTGGACAAGTTCCGTGCCGACCAAGAACTGCATCGCGTTGCTCACGGACGCCTTGCTGATCCCGAGTTCGGTCATCAACTCACTCGTGGACAGTCCTTCCCCGGGCGCCATCGTCAGCGCGGCGTAGATGCGTGAGATCGCATGAGGGAATCCTACGGTCTCGAGCATGCGCGCTAACTTCTCGCGCAGGGTGGCCCTGCGTTTCTCGCAGTCATCAGATGTCATCGCATCCTCCCTTCGAATCGGGCGATACTCCTATCGTTCCCAACGTTCAGGAATGTCTAAACTTTCGATACAAGTGTGGCACCAGGCCTTTACTGGCGCAAGAAAGATGCGACGAGGGCCCCGTTCGGGGCCCTCACGAGAGTCGGCATGAAACGCGCTCAGTAGCGCAAAATCGCAGCGAGCGTGCTACCTCGTGGCAGTTCGTCGGCGGGTACGGCGTATACCTCGGCACCGGAAAGCAATGCCTCAAAGGCCGCGAGGTCGAGGAGATCCTCATCGCCGGGCTGTGCCGGGCTGTGGATTACAGCGGTGTCGGTCTTGCCGTCATAGTGCCCCCATAGCTCGCGGTCAGTTGCGACGAAGAGTGTGTCGACTCGTCCGTGCATTGCAGCGGGGACGAGCATCTCGGGGTCGCTGGTCGTCTTACTCGAGCCCCACGCGTCATCCAGTCGTCGTGCGGCTTTGTCGCGCGCCTGCTCGAACAGTGGGAGCACGATACTCCAAGCCTGTTGGAAGCGCGTCTCGGGATAGGTGCTCTCGGGACTGCCGGTCACCGCAGCCTCGGCCAACGCCGGGTGGCTGTTCACCTCACGGTAGATCGGGAGCAGATAGTCGACGCCCGAGAGCACCAAGGGGGCGAGGTCTCCCTGTAGATATTCGGTCACGCCTTTGTCGATCTTGCGGAAGTATTGGACGAGCTCACCTTTTACGTCGGTCTCGCCCGTGCCGTGGAACACCGCCGGGCGTCTGCTACCGGTGCCACTGGTGCCGGTATGGAACTGCAAGGAGGTCTTCTCGAAGTCGTCCCAACGCAATGCTTCGGCCAGGCTTTCGGGTACGCCCGTTAGGTCGACTTCCTCGACCCCTTGGCGGGAACCACGCATGAGACTCACATGCTTCTGACTCAGGTTGAGTAGCCAGAAGTGTCGGTCTGAGCCCACGATGCCGAGTAGTGGCTTGAGATGGAAGCGTCTATCCACGACGACCCGGGTGGAGAACTCCTCGGGAAGCCGGAACGTGCGCATGTGGTCGGGGCCGATGAACAGGGCAAGTCCCGTGCTGGAACGCAGCCAGAACGGACGTTCGTCGCACAGTGCCTTGGCGGGCGCGAGCAGAGCGGCAGCGTCAGGAGTGCGCATGCCACCGTCGGTCAGGAGTTCCTCGGCATCACGCAGCGCATTCTTCAGAGCCGTTTGGTCCGCCTGTGTCTGTGGTCCGAACCGGTGCGTCGGAAGGTACACAGAGACGTGGGGACCTTCTCCGCGTACGGCGAGAGTGGTCAGGTCTTCGTGGGTGAGGATATCCATGGACTACCCCTTTCCGAGTGAAACGACGGTCCGATGTCACCGGCCGAAGTAACAGGTGATGGTGCTCGAGGCGAGCACGTGTCCTTCGCCGTCGGGGAAGGCCGAAGAGGTGAGCTCCAGCACGTGTGCCACTCCTTGCTCCGGAGAGCCCGTGGGATCGGTCGCGGTGTTTGGAGTGTCCCCGGTCTGGGTGCATCCGGAGAGCAGAGCAATGCCAAGCAGGCAGGACACCGTCCCTCGAGCCAGCGCTTCGCAGAACCGTGGCATGAACGCCCCCTTCGCGTCGCGACATAGGTGGATATACCCACCACGACCGAACTCATGATGGCGGATCATGATAAGCGCTCTTTCCGGAGGTTTTCCGCGGGTATATATCTACCGTGCTTCCCGTGTGAGGCGACGCGCCGCATCTTCGGTGACCTGCGCTTCATGCACAAACGGTGGATGGTCGATTAGACACACTCGGGCTTGTGTGTGGCGTATATGATGGAGTCTATGTCCCGACGACGCATGCCCAAAGGAACCAGATGACACTCTCGCCCCACACACGAAGACTCGTCGCCACAGCGCAGGTCGTCGCCTTACTGTTTGCGATGTCCGTGGTCGCATCCCCGGCGGCTGCGCAGGTCGACGCTTCGCCGATCGACGCGAACGGCGTCATCATCATGTGGGAAGACGGGGTGATTCGGTCGGCCTCAGTAGGCCGGGAGCTTGACCGGCTCGGTCTGCACGTACGATGCACGTTGCGCGACGGAAGGGCCACGGTTGTCGAGGCGGATCCGGAGGAGATAGTCGCCCTGGTCGAGGAACTCTCGCACCTCCCGGGCGTTGCCTCGGTCGAGCCGGACCATCACGTGCAAATCGCCTGGGAGCCGAACGACCCCTACTACACTTCGGGTGACCAGTGGGCGTATTCACGCATCCAGGGTCCGTCAGCATGGGATGTCGAGCGTGGCGAGAACAGTGTGGTGGTCGCCGTCATCGATACAGGGGCCGATCTGACGCACCCAGATCTTGCCGGGCAACTGGACGTGGTGAACGACAGGAACTTCACTGTGCCGTCGACAGCCACCACGTACACAGTAGCGGCGGACGATCACGGCCACGGAACGCACGTGGCGGGAATAGTCGCTGCGGCCACGAACAACGGAGTCGGGGTGGCCGGTACCGCGCCAGGAGTGCGGATCTTGCCCCTCAAGGTGATGGATGCCAGCGGAAACGGTGACTCGTCTGCGGTGGTCGCAGCTGTCGACTACGCGACCAGCGTGGGCGTAGACGTCATCAACTTGAGCCTGGCAATCACGGGCGGGGGGCAGTCGGCAGTACTCGAGGCGGCTATCCAAGACGCGACGGCGGCCGGTGTGGTCGTTGTAGCAGCGTCGGGGAATGCTGGTACGAGTGGTGTGTTCTACCCCGCGGCATACCCCGAGTGCATTGCCGTAGGGGCGACAGGGCGCGCAGACGCGCGGGCCACTTACTCTAACTATGGCGCTGCGCTCGACGTGGTCGCGCCCGGCGGTGAAGGCAATCAGGTGGATTCGATCCTATCCACCTATTGGAGCAGTGGCACCAGCACGTATGCGTACGCGCAGGGCACATCGATGGCTACACCGTTCGTATCAGGTGCCGTGGCGCTGCTCCGGTCATATGCGCCTGCTGCCACAGGTGCCGACATCCGCTCGGCCATCGAACTCTCGGCCAAAGATCTCGATAGCGCCGGGTTCGATGTGTACACCGGGCATGGGCTTCTGCAGCTGCGTAACGCTCTCGACTACCTCGGCGACGCGGTCGCGCCCATCACCACCAGCAACGCCAAGGCGGTCTATGATGCTGCGGCGAGCATTGTACTGTCAGCGAGCGATGGGACCGGCGTCGGCGTGGAGTACACCTGGCATGCGCTGGACGGTGACTCTCCCGTCACCGGGGAAGTCGTCTCGACCGGGATCATGGGCGTCCACTCTCTGGCGTTCGGCTCGGTAGACTGGGCGGGCAACCGCGAGACGACCAAGACGGTTGGTTTCACCGTGCGAGGAGTCCCGGATGTCTCGCGAGTGTACGGCCCGAACCGCTACAGCACGGCGGTCGCTCTGTCGGCTGCAACGTTCGCTGATGGTTCGGCACCTACCGTTGTCATGGCGAGTGGAGAGAACTATCCCGACGCGCTTTCAGCCTCAGGGCTGGCGGGCGTCTTGGACGCCCCGCTGCTGCTCACCGCCAAGAAATACCTACCACCGGAGATCGCTGTAGAGCTTCGGCGACTCGGCACAAAGCGCGTGCTCATGGCTGGTGGCATCGCAGCGGTCTCACAGTCGGTCGAGAACGCTCTCGTATCGATGGGAATCACTGTCGAACGCATCCAGGGCCCCAACCGCTATGCGACGGCAGCCGCAGTAGCGGCGCGTATCGCGCAGGAGTCGTCAGCGCCGCTGCCGGTAGCGTTCGTGGTGCGCGCCGACCTGTTTCCTGACGCTCTCGCGGTATCGTCCCTTGCGGCGTCCCAAGGGTGGCCCGTGCTGCTCACGAGTTCGACCTCGCTGTCGCTCGAGGCCAGACAAGCGATCGTGGGTCTTGGGATCAGCGAGGTCGTCATCGTTGGGGGTGAGTCAGCGGTGAGCGCCGGGGTGGCCAATGCGATCGCCGCGCTTCCGGGCGTCACGGTTGTGCGCCGCAGCGGCGTCAATCGCTATGAGACGGCTGCTTCTGTTGTGGGATACGGCATCACGAGGGGCTGGGTCTCCACCGGATTCATGGGTGTTGCAACGGGAGCCAACTTTCCCGACGCTCTTGTCGGTGGCGTGATCGCTGCAGAACGAAGCGGTGTCCTCTTGCTGACCGAGCCGGGCGTACTCTCGCTTCCCACAAGGGATATCGTTGTTGCGAACGGGACCAACCACTTACCGATCTGGGTATACGGCGGAACGTCCGCCGTGACAGATACGGTCAAGAACACGCTTGCCGTACTGCGCTTCCAGTAACCGAGCTGGTTCTTACGGCAGTGACGGCGAACCGCTTTCTAGCTAGCCGCCCAGCATCGTCACGATGACGGCGTGGGTGTTCCCGTCCCCGGCAATCTCCACCCTTCCGTTCTCGGCGATGCGGCCGTCCACTGTCACCCGGGCGACGCCGCGGTTCACGCCCCGCGGGTTCTCGACTTGCACCTGGTAGGTCGCGCCGGAGATGCGCACATCCATCTCGAAGGACGGCCAGTCCTTAGGGATGCACGGGTCTACGACCAGATAGCGCTTGCCGTTCTCGGCGACGATGTCGAGTCCGAGGATCGCGTTGAGCGCGACGCGGTAGAACCATGCCGATGAACCCGTGTACCAGGTCCATCCGCCGCGTCCGGTATGCGGTGCGACGGCGTACACGTCCGCTGCGAGCACGTAAGGTTCCACACGGTAGACGTCGGTGGCCGCGCGGTCGCCGGTGTGGCTCAGGGGATTGATGAGATCGAGCAAGGCGAGGGCTTCGTCACCATCACCCATGATCGCGTAGGCGAGTACGACCCACGCAGCCGCGTGGGTGTACTGGCCACCGTTCTCGCGAACGCCCGGCACGTACCCTTTGATGTAGCCGGGATCGCGCTGTGTGTGGTCGAACGGCGGTGTGAGCAGCCGGATGAGGCCGTCCTCCCAGCGGACGAGCTGTTCCTCGACGGACTCGAGTGCGCGTTGCGCACGCTCGCGATCGCCCTGCCCCGAGATCGTCGCCCACGCCTGTGCGATGGCGTCGATCCGGCACTCGTCGTTCGATGCGCTTCCGAGTGGTGTGCCGTCGTCGAAAAAGGCGCGCCGATACCACGCGCCATCCCAGGCCTCTCGCTCGATCGCCGAGACGAGATCGGCCGCCCATGCACGATAGCTCTCGGCGCGCTGCGATTCCCCGCGTATCTCGGCGATAGGCGCAAAGGCGCGCAGCGTCACATCCAAGAACCACGCCAGCCACACACTCTCGCCACGGCCACCGAGGCCGACGCGGTTCATGCCATCATTCCAGTCACCGCCTCCCATCAGCGGCAGACCATGCGAGCCGATCGGGCGTCCGGCCTCAAGAGCCGCGACGCAGTGGGCATATACGGTGCCGAGCTTCGTGGAAGGATACGGTTGCAGGTACAGGTCCTCTCGGCCGACGGGTATCGCGGGACCCTCAAGGTAGGTGACCTCGACATCCAGGATGCTGTGATCACCGGTCATGCGGATATACTCAGCGGTCACATACGGAAGCCAATGTCGGTCATCGCTGAAGCGAGTGCGGACACCTCTTCCGGAGTATGGCTGCCACCAGTGCAGTACGTCCCCCTCGGGGAACTGGTGGCGGGAGGCCTCTATGATGTGTTCGCGTACAAGATCGGGCCGCGCGTACAGCAAAGCGAGGCAATCTTGCAGTTGGTCGCGGAAACCGATCGCGCCGGAGGACTGATACGTGGCGGTACGCCCCCAGAACCGGCAGGCAAGGGACTGGTAGAGCATGGGCCCGTTGAGCAGCGCGTCGAGCGCGGGATCCGGTGTGTGTACCTGCACGGCGTCGAGCATCGCGTCCCAGTGCGAACGGGTCTTGGCGAGCATCTCTGCGGGCACGCCATTCTCCCGGTAGCGACGAACGAGTGCGTGCGCCTCCTCGATCGTGTCTGTCTGGCCGAGGAGGAAGACGATCTCAGTGCTCTCACCGGGTTCCAGAGAGACCTTACACATGAGGGCTCCGCAGTTATCCAGGAAGCGGCCGGTCTCCCGGCCGAGGAAGCGTCGTGCCATCGCTGCCGGGTCGCGTGGGTCGCGGTTGCGTCCTACGAACTCCGTGCGATTTGCGGTGTATGAATCGACATCGCGATCACAGGCGAGGAACGCCGGCAGTCCAGGGAAGTCGAGGTTGAACCAATTGTGAGCGAGGAGCACGTGTTCGCCCTCGTCCCACCAGGTGACGACACGTTGCTGCGCCTTGCTGCGAGAGTCGCCGAGGCTCCACTCGACGAATTGTGTGGCTGACAGCTCTCGGTGGCGGTCGCTCTCGTTCGTCAGGCGAAGGCGGACCACGCGGATGGGGTCATGTGGCGGCACGAACCAGTCGAGTTCGTGACTGATGCCGTGGGTGGTGTGCTCAAAGCGCGTGTAACCCCGGCCGTGACATACGACGTAGGGCGCGTCATCCCTGATCGGGAGTGGTGTCGGGCACCAGAGTTCGCCGGTGAGTTCGTCGCGGAGATAGAGCATCTCGCCGGAGCCATCGGAAACAGGGTCGTTGTTCCAGGTGGTGATGCGGTTCTCATGAGAGTTCCGTGCCCAGGTACACCCGATGCCGGCTTCCGACACCATGGAACCGAAAGCCGGGTTCGCGAGGACGTTCACCCACGGTGCGGGCGTAGTGTCCTCGCCCTCGAGCACGATGACATACTCGCCGGTCTTCTGGTCAAAGCCGCCGTATCCGTTGTCGAACGTGAGCGTTGGACGCTCGAAAGGCATCGGCGGGTCTATGACGGGCTTCTCGGTGGGGAGCAGCGGGTCGGGTAGCGTGGGCCGTTGTCCTTGCTGGTTCAGCTGCAATAGCAGCGGACCGCTGTCGCCGTGGAGTACGGCGCGCGCGGTACTCTCGAGCAGGTTCGCAACGTCCGATGGCATCTGGTCGGCCGCGCGCAGGAAAACGCCCCCTGGGCGGTCGATCAGTTGCAGGGCATGTCCGGTGCGCATGAGCATGCGGAGGCGTCCGTCGAGTTCCGAAGCGTATACACTCGGCTTCGTGTTGAGGATGACGAGCTCGGCGATGAATCCCTTGCTTCGCCAGTACTGGTGTGCCAGGAGCGCCTGGCGTACGAGCGGAGTCTCCTCAAGGCGTTCGACGCGCACGAGCAAGATGGGCAGGTCACCCGATATACCCAGTGACCACAGTCCGGACAGTGGTAGCCGGTTCTCGGTCTCGGTGAGCACTTTGAGGCGGGACGTCGGCTCGGTCAGCAGTAAGCGTGATGCGAGGCGCTGGAAGGTCACCGCTTCTTCGGGCGTCACCCCGAGGTCTCGCAGTTCGATCTGACTCGTCGACCAGGCAAGGTCGGCCGCACGCTGGGCACTGCGGATGTCGTGGTACTTCTCGGCAAGCGCGATCGCCTTCTCGCGGCTGTCGGCGGCGCCGGTCACGAAGGCCACGTGTACCGTCGCACCGGGGCCGATAGTGAACGTCTCGCGGATCGAGCAGATAGGATCGAGGACTGCTCCGACCGCGCCTGTGAGGGGCTCATCTCCCCAGATCGCCTTGGCGTTCGCCGGCGTCTTCAGCCTACCGAGAAACGAGGCCCGGTCTGTCTCGAAGCTCCAGGTGCACTCTTCGCCGGGATCGCACGCGAGTGTGTGGAAGCCCCAATCGCGCTGCTCCTCGGCCGATCGGGGTCGACGCGTGAACAGCAGTGTCTTGATCTCCTCGACAGCCTCGGTCTCGAGGAACAGGTTGCTGAACGCTTTGTGGGCGTGGTCGGCGCCGCGGTCGGCGAGTGAGACCTCGAAGTAGCTTGTGACTTCGATGTCTACAGATGCAGCGCCCTGGTTCGAGATGGCGATACGCCTGATCTCGGCGTCATCCTCGGGCGAGACGATGACTTCGGTATGCGTGTCGACGTCGCCGTCGGTGCGGCGGAATTCAGCCTTGTCTGCCGAGAAGGTCACATGGTAATCGTCCGGATCGGTCAGCGATGGTTGGTATGCCGTTGACCAGACACGTCCTGTCTTGGTGTTCTTGAGGTAGAAGAACATGCCCCAACAGTCGCGGGTGACATCCTCACGGTAGCGCGTGACCGTCTTGTCTTTCCAGCGGCTGTAGCCACCGCCACCGTTGGTGACCATGACGGAGTAGGTGCCGTTCGACAGGAAGTGCGTCGCCGGTGTGGGCGTGTCCGCGAGCGGATAGGCTCGCGTGACCGGCGGCGGGATCTCGCGTACGGAGCGCACGAACTCCACCTCTTCGACGCGTGGCGTCGCGAGGGTGACGTGTCGTGGCACGCGCTCCTGCAAGAGCAGTTCGGCTGAGCGCACCACTGGGTCGGCATGGAACCGCTCCACCATCCGGTCACCGGTCAGCATGTTGCCGAGCGCGAGCAAGCTCATTCCCTGGTGGTGTGCCATGTAAGTGCGCACTATCGCGCGTTCCTTGCCTGCGGGCACGCGCCCCGGCGTGTAGTCGACGGCCTCATAGAAACCGTACCGTCCCTCGGCACCTTGCTTGGAGAGTACCGCGAGGTTGTCGAGCGCCGAACGCGGATCGACAGGAAGCGCGAGTATAGTCGCGTATGGCGCCACGACGACATCGTCGGACAGACCGCGCTTCAGGCCGAGTCCCGGAACACCGAACGCCTGGTACTGGTAGGTGAGCTCGACGTCTTTGGCGTTGAACGCCGACTCCGAGACGCCCCACGGCACGTCGCGTTGCTTACCGTACTGGATCTGGCGTCGCACGACGTTGCGATACGTCTGGTTGAGAAGCGTGCTCGGCCAGTCGCGCATCACAAGCTTCGGCATCAGGTACTCGAACATGCTTGCACTCCAGCTGACGAGCGCCTTGCCGCCTTCGGTCTGTGTGATCGCCCTACCGAGCCGGAACCAGTGCTCTTGGGGGATGTCACCCTTCGCGATAGCCAGATAGCTGGCCAAGCGGCATTCGGAGGCGAGCATATCGTAGAAGGAAGCATCCAGTTTACCCTCGGCGGTATTGAACCCGATGGAGAAGACCATCCGGCTGTGGTCGAACAGCATGCCGAAGTCGGTGTTCACATACATCTCGCGGGCGATCTCACCGTTCAGGCGTAGCTCGGCGAGTAGTCTGCCGGCGGCAGGTCGCCGTTCCCGCACTGAAGCGGCGACGTCTCTCGCCCAGATCGCTGCGGGGCCGCCCTCCTCGGCCAGGTCATCGAGCGTGCTCAACACGACATCGAGACCTTCGACCAGACCGACGAGGCTGGGAACGTTCTCCATGATCGGTGAGAGGGCCCGTTTGATATCGGACCCTTCGAGTCCTTCTGGTAACCGTTGCAGCAGTGTCGCCCAAGGGACATATGTCTCGATGACATCCAGCGAACGCCTGAGACACGTGTGTACGTCTTTCACGGCGTCTTTCACGCGACGGGTCGCCCGTGTGTCGCCTCGCAGCCCCTCCAGCTTCTCAGGAAGGGCCCCGGTTATCGCCGAAAGGCCGCGCAACGCGGCCATCCATTGGCCGAGATGTGCGGGCCGAGCGTCCAGATCAAGGCGTCGCAGCAGCTCTTCGAGTGTCGTGCGTAGTTCGGCAAGCGTACCGCCGTCAGTCATGCGGTCGTGCTTCTCGAGCAGATCATCCAGTGCGACGCGTACGGTGTCGGCAAGTCCGTCGAGCGCCTGTCCGCCCACGAGCGGTCCTTCGGCCAACTCCATGAGGCCGATGCGCAGCGCGACGAGGTGACCCGCGAGGTTGCCGCTGTCGACCGTCGAGACATAGGTGGGGCGTAGTGGCTGCAGTGAGACGGTGTCGTACCAGTTGTAGAAGTGCCCACGGAACCGCTCGAGTCCCGCCATCGTCTGCAGGGTGTGCGAGATCTGCTCGACGACGTCTGCAACGGTGATGTAGCCGAGATCGTGTGCGGTCAGCACCGAGAGCAGGTGCAGTCCCATGTTGGTCGGTGACGTGCGGTGCGCGATCTCGTCCTTTGGATCTTCCTGGTAGTTGTCGGGAGCCAGCCAATGATCCCTGACGGTCACGAACGTCTCGAAGAACCGCCATGTCTTGCGTGCCGTACGCCGCATCAAAGCCGTGTCGCTGCTCGTGATCACGGGCGGTTCGGTCTCGATCGGTTGGCTGGCACGCCATGCTGCATACGGACTCATCACCCAAAGCAGCAGCAGTGGTGCTCCGGAAGCCAGGGACAGCGGGTCGAACACAGCGCTTACGCCGGCGCCGATAACGATGATCGCGAGACCCGGCCACATACGACGCCAGAAACCTTCCGCCGAGCCACCGAGTCGGCGTTCGACCTCGGCGGCGGTCTCCCACTCGAGCAGATTGCGTTTCGAGATCGCCATTCGCCACAGCGAACGTGCGATCGCATCGGTCATGACCCACGCCTGGTGTGGCAGTACCGACAATGAGAGCAACGCGCGCGCGGTGTCGCGCCAGAAATCACGCACGATCGAGTGGGTGTCGCCGCGCACGCCGGCGCCTTTCGGCCGGAACAGCAGTGAGTCAGCGACGCTGAAGTAGACCGGGAAGAACACGATCGCGAGCACCGCCAGGAGTACACACCAGTCCGGGCCGGGCAGCGCGATCCAGCTCGCGAAGATGAAAAGCATCATCAAGGGCGGGAAGAGCGAGCGACGGATATTGTCGATGATCTTCCACCGGTGCAGCGCAGTGAGGGGGTTGGCTTCGCGGCCCGTGGCGGTCGGGACCGTCGGCAACAACCACGGCAGTGTCTGCCAGTCACCTCGCACCCACCGGTGTAGTCTCGCGCTGTGTGAGCTGTAGCTTGCGGGTTGGTCGTCGAGCACTTCGATGTCGCTAGCGAGCGCTGTGCGTAGATACGAGCCTTCGATCAGGTCGTGTGAGAGCAAGGTGTTCTCGGGGAACCGGTCGCCGAGAACAGCGTTGAATATGTCGACCTCGAAGATGCCCTTGCCCGTGAAGCTGCCCTCACCGAAGACGTCTTGGTAGGTGTCGGAGACGGCGCCGGCGTACGGGTCGATGCCGGTCACGCCCGAGTACAGCCAGGCGAACGGGGACTGTTCCGAACCTTCCAGCGACATTCCCACGCGAGGTTGAATGAGTCCGTACCCCCGCTCCACGCGCCGACGCACGGGGTCGTAGTGAGCGCGGTTGAGCGGGTGGGCGATCGTGGAGATGAGCTTGCGCGCACAGTCCCTCGGCAGAACCGTATCCGCATCCAGTGTGATCACGAACGTGACGCCGGGCAGGAAAGACGTGTCGCCTTCACGGATATCGAAGCTCGTGTCGGCAGCGCCGCGCAGCAACTTCGCGAACTCGGTGAGAGCGCCGCGTTTGCGCTCCCAGCCCATCCACGTCCGTTCGATGTCGTTGAAGCGGCGCCCGCGGATGAAGAGGTGGAAGGGCCCGGAGCCGTGGTTCCTGTACTGTGCGTTCAGAGTCGCGACCCCGTTGCGCGCGGCTTCGATGACCGTCTTGTCCCCGGGTGCGTGCCGTTCGTTTCCGCCACGAACGTCGCCGAGAAGTGCGAAGCCGATGTTGGGATCGTTGTTCGCGAGGTAAGCGATCTCAAGATTGTCGATGACACGCTGGGTGGCGGTCTGGGAGGTCAACAGTGCCGGGATGATCACCATCGTTCGGTGTGCCTCGGCAATCGGCACCCGGAAGTCGATCTTGGGCAGGGTGCGTGCCGGCCAGACCGATGAAGCGATACGGTTGACGATGTTGATACCGAGGTCGGACACAGGTACCAGCGCAAGTAACATGACCGCAAGCGCTCCCCAGGTGCCGACGCCCCGCATCGCGACGAGCAACCCCATTCCGATGGCAAGGAGCACGGTGATCGTGCCGAGAAGCCCCCAGTAGATGAGACCGCGGCTCGCGAGCGGACCGCGATAGGCGATCTCACGCTTCCTCGGGCGGTAGTCGATACTGCGCTCGAGACGATAGCGTCCCGCCGATATCAAGTAGTACCCGACATGTCCGGCGACAGGGTCAGCGGGGTCTTGTGACAGCGCGTCGAGCGCCCAGCTCATGACCGACTCAGCGACCTCGAGCTCACCATGCGGGCAGCGTTTGGCCAGACCCTCGATCGCGTGCCGATAGCGATCGCGTGACGCGAAGTCCATGTGCGGATAGATGCCCGATGGATCCTCACGCAGCACGTGCTCGACAAGCGAGCACTCCTCGAAGAACTCTCTCCACTCAAGAGCGCCCAGGAAGCGGATGCTGGTGATCGAGTTGGCGATCGACACCTGGTCAGATGCCTGAAGCTGACGTTCGGTGAAGACGAGCTGTTCTAAGTCGGCTTCTTGTTCTGTCAGTCGTCGTTCGAGGAATGCGACGACCGGTTCCAGTGCAGGGTTCTGACCACGCAGGCGCTGGAACAGGCGGATGATGAAGACGGACTCCTCGTCATATCTGGAACGCTCGAGGTCGCCGAGAAGGGCAGGCAGAGCGTGTCCGTCGCTGATGGCCGCTTCGAGAAGGCGGTTGGCCCAGCCATCAGCTGCAGTCCCGGTTTCGTGCGCGGCTCGCACTCGAAGCGCCAGGCGCCGGAGGTTTTCGACAAGACAAACGCGCAGCATGATCGGGATGGCCCAGACTTCGCCGATCGAGAGAGGCGCCGTTTGCTGGAACGCCAGGATGAAGCGAACAAGATACTCACGGTTGATACGGGCGTCGGTGTGGATCACGAGCGATGTGATGGCCTCGTAGATACGCGGGTGTTCTCGCAAGGGACCCGAGACGAGGTGGGGGAGCTCCATCCCGTAGTCGGGTGGCAGGTCGTCATGAACGGCGCGGATCTGTTCCTCGATGAGGTAGAAGTTGTCGAGAAGCCATTCGGACGCTGCCGAGATAGGGGTCTGCTCACGCACGTCCGCCGCCATGGCTAAGTAGAAGGCGCGCAAGGACTCCCGGGCGAGGCTGGTGATCTCAAGAAGCGGGGTTATCCTTGGCCCTTCCTCTGCCCGCCATTCCTGGGCACGTCCGAGTCGCCGCGCCACCTCTTCGAGGCGTTCGGCGCCAAGCAACTCGCCTCTCAGTGGCAACTCGCTGACTGCGAGGAAGGCATCATCGTGGCGTGAAGCGGCTGCCATTCCCCCATCCTTCCCACGGCACGGGCCACTCGTTCGTCCAGTATCCTATTGTGCCACGTATTCTCCGGCATGAGGGCTGACATGCAGTCGGGCACGGCGCCCCGGATGGGGGCTTCTCTGATTCTGTGGTGGGTGAGCTGGTCGAGGAGCGTCTGCGTGTTTCGCTTGACGTGTTGAAGTAGCGTTCATCACGCTGTGCTGTCCGCTGGACGCCATGAAGGCGCCGCTTGACACGCGAACAGGGTCTTGCATGTTGATGTCGCTGGAGTGCGGGTATAGTCGAAGCAGGGTGTGGGAAGCACACACCGATACGACAACCGGATGGTTGGCGGAGGTGAGGTCCAACACTTGGAGATGGTAGATGACCAGTGTTTTACCGGGATGGCAGATGAAGGCTTCCGGATGGCCGTTGCGTGAGTTCGGCTCGTGTTCAGTCCATCGTCGAGAGGCAAGTACTCTCGAGTGAGTACGTAAGTAACGTCAAGGGGTACGGCAGCCGGAAGACACGGGCATAAGCTCCTGGAGGATTCAGGGGTGAGGCCGAGAGGGAAAAACCCACTTGGCCAAGAGCTTCTGAGAAGAGCCCGTCGCAAGGGCGTCTCGAGCGGTGCGAAGGCCGTCCCGGATCACAAGTACCGAGGACGAGTGGGTGTAATCCACTCGTCCTCTTTGTTTTGCTCCAGCGCTTCGGTGAAGGAGCGCTCGCGCGCGCGAGATGTTATACTGCGCGTCGCGGTAAGCCGCACACTCGGGCGAGTGGCGCAACGGGAGCGCACCTGCTTTGCACGCAGGGGGTTGAGGGTTCGAATCCCTTCTCGTCCACCATGAGACATCCGTGGGGCGCGGTCTATTCGGATCGCGCCCCACGTGCGTGCCCAAGGCACCCACGCGTTTCAGTTTCCGCACACCCCGTCCCGTGGCTATCATGAGCGAAAGCGACGATGGGAGCCCAGATGCGGATCCACGTGATCCAGCACGTTCCGTTCGAAGGTCCTGCTGGGATCGCCGAATGGGCCGATGCCCGCGGACACGCCCTGACGGTCACCCTGGCGCCGACGGCTGCCTTCGCGTCGCCCGCCGACTACGACCTCATCGTTGTCATGGGTGGTCCGATGAACATCTACGAGGTGGATCTTTACCCGTGGTTGTCGGTCGAGAAGGATGTGATCGCCGAGGCGATCAAAGTCGGCAAGGGTGTACTGGGCGTCTGTCTAGGAGCGCAGTTGGTCGCCGATGTCTTGGGCGGTTCCGTCGGACGCAACGAGGTTCCCGAGGTCGGCTGGTATCCTGTGGAACTCACCGGCGCAGGAACCGTGTCACGCGTGTTCGGCGTGATGCCGGAACGATTCGTTGCCGGGCACTGGCATTGGGACACCTTTGAGATCCCGCAGGGAGCGGTGCACACCGCTTCGAGCAAGGCATGTGTGAACCAGGCATTCGAGTACGACGACGGTCGCGTCATCGGCGTGCAATTCCATCTCGAATGGACACGTGAAGTGCTGGCAGAACTCATCGAGCGCGCCGGCGAAGAACTCACCGAGGACGTCTGGGTACAGACAGAAGGTGAGCTGATCGCACCCGATGCGCCGTTCGCGGAGACCGGCACGGTGCTGGAGATGTTTCTTGATGCGCTCGAGCGCCGCACCATGTCGTAGTGTGGCATTGTGTCGGCGGACTATCATGGGCAGCCGATGACCGGTCTACGCAGGGAGGCACGCCGAGATGACCGATATCGTCCAGGTCCGGGGGCTCGTCAAGCGGTTCGGTGAGCTGGTCGCAGTCGACAACGTCGAGTTCACCATTGCCGAGGGCGAGACGTTCGGTCTGCTTGGGCCCAATGGCGCCGGCAAGACCACTACGATCTCGATGATCTCGTGTCTGCTCGAGCCCACCGAGGGCGAGATCATCGTCGATGGCCATTCGATCCGCAATGAGCAGACAGCGGTGAAGCGCACGCTCGGCGTCGTTCCGCAGGAGATCGCGTTGTATCCCATGCTTTCCGCTGCCGAGAACCTGGCGTTTTGGGGACGGATGTACGGGCTGTCGGGCACAGGTCTCAAGAAGGCCGTAGACGAAGCGCTCGAACTCGCCGGGCTCGCCGACCGCTCCAAGGAGCGGATCGAGAAGTACTCGGGCGGTATGAGGCGGCGCATCAACATCGCTGCAGGTATTCTTCACAAGCCGAAGGTCCTACTGATGGACGAGCCGACCGTGGGCATCGACCCGCAGTCACGCAACCACATTCTGGAGACGGTCAAAAACCTCAACAGCTCCGGCATGACCGTGCTCTACACCAGCCACTATATGGAAGAGGTCGAGTATCTGTGCGACCGGATCGCCATCATGGACCACGGCAAGATCATCGCGATGGGCACACTGAACGAGCTTCGTGACGTTGTCGGTGGCATGGACGTCATCTCGGTCATTGTTGGCGAAGTGAGTGACGGCATCATCACTGCCGTCAATGCCATCGAAGGCGTGGAGGGCGTCAATCGTGCTAACGGTGTGATCGAGGTCCTTACTCCGAGCAGCAGCTCGGTCCTCGGCAGACTTGTCGCCACGCTCGAATCAGAGGGCGCACACGTCACATCCGTCACGGTCATAGAGCCCAACCTCGAGAGCGTCTTCCTGCGCCTTACCGGCAAGAGTCTTCGGGACTGACATGACGCGCCTGCTGCACATAGCGGTCAAGGACATGAAGATCCTGCTGCGCGACAAGGCAGCGTTCCTCATCATGCTCGGTATGCCGCTGGTGTTGATCTTCATTCTTGGCTCCGCTCTCAGTGGTGTTGGGGAGAGCGAGAACGTGGACATCCCCGTTGCCATCGTGAGCGTGGACGCGGGCGACCAGGGCGCCCCCTTCGCCGAAGCCATCGCCGACGTCGAGGAGCTTCAGGCGGTCTTTAACATCGAGGTTCTCGATGACGTCGAACTCGTGCGGTCCAAGGTCGAGAAGGGAGACCTTACCGCGGTACTTGTCATTCCTGTCGGTTTTACCGAAGCGCTTGCTGCAGGTGAGCCGATCGAACTAGAAGTCCTTCAGGACCCCGGCTCTGAGATGACCGCCGGCATATGGGTCGGCGTGGCGCGCGCTGCTGCCGCGAACCTTTCTGCCGGGCAGATCGTGCGTATCACCGTCGAGAACACCCTCGCTCGGGCGGGCATTCCCCAGTCGCCTGTGACATTTCAGCAGGGAGACACCGGGGGCGATATCGCGTTCGATGCAGTGAGCGTGAAGCAACTCGACGTGGAGCCTGAGAAACAGGTCGAGATGATCGACTACTATGCAGCCGGCCAAACCGGCTTGTTCCTCCTCTTTGGAGCCATGTTCGGTGCCTTCGGTTTCGCGAGGGAGCGCCGCGAGCGGACATTCGCACGCATCCTCGCTTCTCCCGCGACGACGATGGACCTGGTGGGAGGCAAGAGCCTGGGGATCCTCGGCGTGGCATGCGCGCAGTTCCTTGTGCTGTACCTCGGTACGACGCTCTTGTTCGGGGTGGACTGGGGTCCGACCCCCAGCGGCATTCTGCTGGTCGGCTTCGCCGAGGCATGGGCTGCGACTGGACTTGCCATGACCCTTTCGGTGCTCGGCAAGACGGAGCGCGCGATCGGTGGGATCGGGCCGACGGTCATCATGCTGTTCGCCGCGCTCGGGGGCTCGATGATCCCGGTGGACATGATGCCCGCGTGGATGCTGCCGTTGCAGTCCGTCAGTCCCGTCTACTGGGCCATGGGCGCGTTTCTCGATCTGATGCGCGGCGAGGCGTTCTCGGTCGTGCTCATGCCCGTTGGCATCCTTCTCGGCATCGGCGCAGTTCTCTTCACCTTCGGTCTTTGGAGGCTGAGGTACGAATGATCCGGAAGATACTCGCCATAGGCCTGTTGAACGTTCAGCAGATGCTGCGAAATCCGACCGAGCTGGTCGGGGTCATCCTCCTTCCCGTGGCACTGACGCTCGTCTTCGGCAGTGCCTTTGGTGGTGGCGAGGATCGTCCGGTGACAGTCCCAGTCGTCGACGAGGATGCGAGTGCGTACAGCGCGCAAGTGGGTGCGCTTCTCGGCGCTGAGGAGTCTTTCGAGGTGACGACGGTCGCTCGTGCTGAGGCCGAGCGCCGTGTGCGTGAAGGAGAAGCCGCAATCGCCGTGATCGTGCCCGATGGTTTCGGCGAGGCCGTGGAGAACGGTGACGCCATTATCGAGGTCATGCGCGACCCTGCGTCGCAGAACGGATTCGCGACGATGGCGGTCCTGGAGGGCGTTGCGGTCCGCATGTCTGCTGACGTCACGGCCGCCCGTATCCCGGAGCAGATGCCCTTCCCGTTGCCGCTCACGTCATTCGCCGAGCGGTACGATGCCGCCGACGCGTTGTGGGAGCCTGCACCTCCGGTCTCCGTCGTCGGGCAGACGGTGGTGGCTTCCGAAGTCCGCGGGGACGCGGAGTTCGCCTCGAACACTACGCAAAGCTCTGCGGGCTTCACGGTGATGTTCATCATGTTCGTGACCTTCGGCGGGGCGAGCGGCATTCTCGAGGAGCGTGAGCAAGGCACACTCCGTCGTCTCCTGATCACGCCGAATCACAAGACGGTTCTCGTCGTTGGCAAGATCTTCGGCATCGTCATCACCGCAGTGTTGCAGGCGCTCATCCTCGTGGGGATCGGCGCCGCACTGTTCGGCGTTCCGTGGGGCAACGACCCGCTTGCGGTGGGCGTCATGTTGCTTTCCTACATCCTCGCGGTCACGGGTCTTGCGATTCTCGTGTCGGCCGTCGTGCGCTCGCGGGATCAGCTGTCCGGCCTCATGCCGCTGCTCTCGGTCGGTCTCGCTATGCTGGGTGGCAGCTTCTGGCCGCTGCAGATCGTTTCGCCATTCATGCAGACCATCGCCAAACTCACGCCGACCGGCTGGGCGATGATCGGGCTTACCGACGTGGTGGCGCGCAATCAGGGGCTGGAGGCCGCGGTGCTGCCCGCAGCGGTCCTCCTCGGCTTCGCTGCGGTCTCGATGGGTATCGGTGCGCGTCTACTCAAGTTCGAGTAGAGCGTCTCCGGCGACACGAGATGCGCACCCCCGACGCCCAAGAGCTGCTCGATCGTCTCCGTGCCACCGCCAACCCCGCGAACGTCGTGGGCATGGCTCGCTACGGTATCGCGAGCGAAGGCACGCTCGGCGTCCAGATCCCCGTGCTACGTGGTATCGCCAAGGAACTCAAGCCGCTTCGCAAAGAGGACCCGGAGGCACCGCACGCACTCGCGGCCGGGTTATGGGCATCGGGCGTCCATGAGGCGCGGATGCTCGCCGTGTTCATCGATATCCCCACCCTGGTGACGCGTGAGCAGGCCGAGGCATGGGTGCTCGATATCGGCTCTTGGGACATCTGCGACCAGCTCATGGGCCTGTTCGCAGCAACGCCGTTCGCGTACGTGTTGGCCGAGGAATGGGCGGGTCGGAGCGAGGAGTTCGTCAAGCGTGCGGGCTTCGTGCTCATGTGCGCGCTCACGGTCCACGACAAGAAGATGGCGGACGGATCCTTCCTGCACTTTCTCGAGCTCGTGGAGCGTGAAGCCTCCGATGAGCGCAACTTCGTGAAGAAGAGCGTCAACTGGGCGCTTCGGCAAGTCGGCAAACGTTCAGCCACGTTGCACGCTCCCGCTGTTGCCGTGGCGGCACGCTTGCGGCAGAGTGAATCGCGTGCCGCACGCTGGGTCGGGTCGGACGCATTCCGCGAGTTGGAGAGCGAGGCCGTCCACAGGCGTCTCGGCATCTGAACATCGCGAAGGCATGGAGCATGCATGGTCGAGGTATTCTGCGCACGCACCCCTGAACAGCTCGCCGACGTGCGTCTGATGTTGCACGGGCTCGCGATGCACTTCTCGATGCTCGGTCACGAGGACATCGAACCGGATGCCTTCGACGCTGAGATCGAGGGCCCCGACGCGCTCTATGACGAGCCAGCCGGGCGCATCCTGCTCGCGCGCATCGAAGGTGTGCCGGTCGGTTGCGCGATGCTGCGGCCGTTGCCCGACGGCACGTGCGAGGTACGTCGTGTGTTCGTTGCACCGTCCGCGCGCCGACGTGGCGTCGCGAGAGCGATGATGGTGCGGTTGATGGCCGAGGCCCGGGGAGTGGGCTACGGCTGTATACGGCTTGTGACGGGCGAGGAGTTCTCCTCGGCCATAGCGCTGTATGAGGGACTCGGCTTCCGGCACATCCTGTGCTATCGCTCCACGGTTTGGACGGATGTGGCATGCATGGAGGCCGGTCTCACATGAGCGATCGCCCGGACACTCGTACATTGATCGCCGTGAGCGTGACGCTCGTCTTGTGGGCGTCTGCCTTCGCCGGCATCAAGGAGGGGCTCGTCAGCTACGGGCCGGGAGAAGTGGCGCTCCTGCGGTTCGCGATCGCATCGCTCGTGCTCGTCGCGTACGCGATATTCAAGCGCATGCGCTTGCCGCTGCTGCGCGATATCCCGCACCTGGCACTTGCCGGGAGTCTGGGTATCACCGTCTACCATCTTGCGCTGAACTTCGGCGAGCAGACGGTGACCGCCGGCGCCGCGAGCTTGCTGATCGCTTCAGGCCCCATCTTCACTGTGCTGATGGCGACGGTCTTCCTTGATGAGCGTCTGACAGGGTGGGGCTGGACAGGGATCGTCGTGGCGTTCTCCGGCGTCGCGCTGATCACTCTCGGTGAAGCGGAGGGGCATCTTGCCTTCGAACCCGGCGCACTGTTGATACTCCTGTCCGCGATCGCGACTGCGGCGTATTTCATCGTCTCCAAGCCTCTGCTGCGACGTTATAGACCGCTCGAGTTCACGTCCTACGCGATATGGTTGGGGACGATCCCGCTGCTCGTGTTCGCGCCCTCTCTGCTACAGCAGGCGACTGTAGCGCAGCCCTCGGCCACCTGGGCCATCATCTACCTGGGCGTCTTCCCGGCAGCGATCGCATACGTGTTGTGGTCGCATGCGCTTTCGAGGCTGCCCGCCTCGATCGTCTCGAGCTTCCTCTACGTGTCGCCCGTACTGGCTATCGGTATCGCGTGGGTGTGGATCGCCGAGGTGCCCACGCTGCTCTCGTTGGGCGGTGGCGCGCTGGCGATCATCGGCGTCACGCTCGTCAATACCCTCGGAGTGCGAAGGTCGCGTACTAGCGTCTGGTCGACTGCTGCGGGTTGATCTTGTGCAGCACGATCGCGATAAGCGCGAGCCGTCTGCCGCGGTCCTGGCAGCTCTCTACGAACTCAGTAACCGTCTGTTTCGTTTCATTCGACGGCCGATAGCGAACGAGCCCGCCTGCCATCGACAGGAGGCGTCCATCACAGAGCGCTTCGATTTCGGGTTCGAGCTCCTCGACCCTGCGACCAAGTCGGGAAGCAAGCCCCTCAAGATCGAGAACCGCCTCGGGGTTCCGGTGGAAGAACACGAGTATATCCCACGTCAATAGAGACCTGACGTGGCGGTCCACGAACTCCATGACCGAGGACCCGAGAACTCCTTCAAGATCGTACACTCGCGAGCCTTCCCGCCCGTGGACCACATCTCACCTATCAGTGCCACTCCGACTCGATGTCACTCGGGGCGCACACTCCTTCGCTAAGAGTTTAACGTATCGGACGGAACATGCCATTCGCTGAATGTAAACGGTCGTCTCGGTGCTATTAACGGTGCCCTTCTGGGACGAACGGCACGACGTACGGTTCGAACCAAACGCAACTTTTCTCGTTCACCAATACGCTGCATGCAACCGGCGGCGAGAAACAGGACGCCGGATCGTCCTCCTTAGAACAAGAGGCGGTGCCATCCTTTGACCCCCGAGCGGAGCATCTCCTCGAACTCGGCGGCAGGCACGGGGTGGCTGAACAGGTAACCCTGAGCAAGATCGCATTTCAGCAGACGGAGATACGATAGTTGGTCGGTGGTCTCCACGCCTTCTCCCACGCACAGTGAGCGGAAACTGTGCGCCAGCGCGATCACCGCCGCGACAAGAGCGGCGTTCTCGGCATCTGTGGCGAGGTCCCGTACAAAGGAGCGGTCTATCTTAAGGGAGCCGAAACGGAAACGTTTCAGATAGCTCAGCGAGGAGAATCCCGTACCGAAGTCGTCCACGACGAACCGCACCCCGAGCTTCTCCGTTTCGCGGAAGATCTCGATGGCCTTCTCCGGATCAGCCATGACCGCGCTTTCGGTGAGCTCCACGTGTAAGCGTGTGCCTTCCAGGCTCGCTCGCTTCAGCGCCCCCCCGATGAGATCGTGGATGATCCCGCTCTTGAACTGGAGAGCGGACAGGTTCACCGAGACACTACCCGGGTCCAGACCGATCTCTATCCACTGGCTACACTGGCGACACGCCTCGTACATGATCCACTCGCCGAGCGGCACGATGAGCCCACTCTCCTCGGCGATCGGAATGAACGCATCCGGCATCACGAGACCGCGCTCCGGGTGGTTCCAGCGAACGAGCGCCTCCGACCCGGCGATCGATCCATCGCTGAGTTTAATGACCGGCTGGTAGAAAAGCTCGAACTCCTCTTCGGCGATCCCTCGCCGCAGTTCAGCCTCGGTGCGCAGTAGCGCGACGGCCTCCTCGTGCATCTCCTCATCGAAGACCTCCTGGCTTGAGCACCCCCTCTTCTTGGCTCGGTGCATCGCGGTAGCCGCATCCCGTAACAGATCGTCGCTGTGCCCGTAACGCCCGTCATTGACCGCGATCCCGATGCTGGCGCTCAGTGTTACCAAATCGCCCCCCAGGTCGAACGGCTCATCGAGTGTCTCCAAGAAGGACCGCGCACGATGGATCGCCACGGCCACATCTGAAACACCATCGAGACTGACACCGAACTCATCCCCGCCTATGCGCGCAAGCGTATCGAGCGAACCCACGAACTGGGAGAGTCGCGTGCCGACCTCGGCGAGCAAGGTATCGCCTGCTGCATGCCCGTAGCTTTCGTTGACCATCTCGAAGCGGTCTATATCAAGGAGCACAACGGTGAAGGCGTACTCTTTGTTCCCGGCCGCCCGCTGGGTCAAAAAGCTCAGTCGATCCAGGAACAGAAGCCTGTTGGCAAGACCCGTGAGCTGATCGTAGAAGGTGCCTTGCGCTATCCGTTCCTCATCGACCTTGCGGTCGGAAATGTCAGTCTGGGATCCCGCCATGCGCACCGCATGTTCACCCTCGAACACGGCGACACCGCGCGTGAGCATCCACACATAGTGACCCTTCTTGTGGCGGATACGATACTCGACCTTCAGCCGTGGTGTGACCTTGCTCAGATGCAGGTCGATCTCCGTGCGCAGTCGCTCGACGTCATCCGGATGTACTTTGCCGAACCAGACTTCAGAGGTGTGGCCAAGCTCGCCCTCCTTGTAGCCGAGGAGCTCGCAGAAACGTGCCGATAAGTACAGCTCGTCGGTGACAAGATCCCAGTCCCAGATCCCGTCGTTCGCGCCACGCAGCGCCATCGCATACCGTTGTTCGCTCTCGCGAAGTCGACGCTCATCGTTCACCTGACCAGTCACGTCTCGGACATGTACGACGAAGGCCGGCGTGCCTTGAAGATCGATGCGGCGGCGCTCGCAGACCGCAAAGAAGTCTCGCGCGTCGGTGTGGAATGCCCAGGGACCCCAGGTCTCGACATCCTGTACAGGCCCGTGCAGTCTTTTCTCAAGAGCAGCGCGATCGGCGTCATCGATGAAATCCATGATGGTCTTCCCGCGGAGCTCGTCTTCAACGACTCCGAACAGCGCAAGCGCAGCCTTGTTCATCGCAAGGATGTCGTGCGTGACTGCATGACACACGAACAGCGACGGGGGGCTGGAAACGAAGATCTGGGATCTTGTGACACATGTGTGGGTGTGAATCCGCCAAGAAAGAGCTACGCACGTCGCCTCTGAGCTTGGGATACTGGCCTTTCTGAAGGTCAGGAAACCGAGCCACGGAGGACGACGTGCGCACAAGCAGTCTATTCAAGCGGTTGTTGGGTGTCGAGAGAGCCGTGATCGAAGGCGTGGACTTCGAGGGCAGCGACCTGGTGGTGAGGGTGCGGCTCCACAAGCGCCAGCAACGGCGCTGTAGCCGGTGCGGACGGCGGTGCGGCCTGCACGACAGCGGGCGGGGACGTCGCCGCTGGCGCGTGATGGACTTCGGCACGGTCAGGGTCTGGCTCGAGGCTGAAGCTCCCCGGGTGCGCTGCCTCAGACACGGAGTGGTGATCGCACGGGTGACCTGGGCGCGAGCCGGTTCGGGATTCACGTACGACTTCGAGGACCAGGTCGCATGGCTTGCGACGAACACGAGCCAGAGCACGGTCGGAGAGATGATGCGGATCTCCTGGAGGACGGTCGGGCGTGTCTTGAGGCGAGTCGTGGAGGAACGCAGGGCCGGTGTTGACCTGCTCGACGGCCTGACGCGGATAGGGATCGACGAGACCAGCTACCGGCGGGGTCATCGCTACCTGACCGTGGTGGTGTGCCACGACACCGGACGCCTCGTGTGGGCGCATCCGGGCAACTCGAGAGCGACGCTTGAGATGTTCTTCGCCGCGCTGGGAGAAGAGCGGCGAGGCAGGATCACGCATGTGACCTGCGACGGGGCCGAATGGATACATGACACCGTCCGCTCACACTGCGAGGAAGCCGAGGTCTGCCTCGATGCGTTCCACATCGTCGCCTGGGTCAACGACGCGGTCGACACGGTCCGCAGGGAACTGTGGAACGAGCAGCGCAGAAGCGGCGACAAGCAGCTCGCGGGCGAGGTCAAGGGAACCCGCTGGGCACTCCTCAAGAACCCAGAGAACCTGACCGGCCACCAGAGCGGCATGCTCGCCCGGCTGGAGGCCGACAACTCAGCCCTGTACCGCGCCTACCTCCTCAAAGAGCAACTGCGCCTGTTGCTGAGGCAGCCGGTCGAGCAGGCCATCCCGCTTCTGGACGGCTGGGTGGAGGGGGCTACGAAGAGCGGCCTTGCGTCGTTCGAGAAGGTCGCCCGGACCATAGTCCGCCAGCGCACGGCCATCGAAGCCATGCTCCGTCACAGCCTGACCAACGGACGCATCGAATCCATCAACGCCAAGATCCGGCTCATACAGCGGCGCGCCTACGGCTTCCACGACCCCTTCGCACTGATCGCACTCGCCCAGCTCACACTCTCCGGACTCTGCCCCCCGCTACCCGGAAGAGGTCGGGCCTGACCCACACATGTGTCACAAGACCC
>JAUSOQ010000005.1 GCA_030655755.1 Coriobacteriia bacterium | reverse complement strand
GAGCAGACGCAGCATCCGCAAGTACACCGGCGAGCCGGTGGCCGACGAGCAGATCGAGATCATCCTGCGCGCCGCGATGGCGGCGCCCTCGGCAGGAGACCAGCAGCCGTGGCGCTTCATCGTGCTCAAAGACCGCGCGGTGCTTGAGGCCGCAGCTGCGACCACGCCCTACGGAGCGATGCTTCGCGGGTCGGCGTTCGGTCTCGTCATCGCGGCGGACACCCGCGATCTCAAGCATGAGGCGATGTGGCCGCAGGACTGCTCGGCCGCCACACAGAACGCTCTCATCGCCATCAACGCACTGGGTCTGGGCGCTTGCTGGCTCGGCTTCTGGCCGAAGATGGAGCGCGTCACACCGCTCAAAGCAGCGTTGGACATGCCTGAAGGCGTTGAGCCGATGGCCGTGCTCGCGGTGGGTCATCCTGCCGAGAGCAAACCGCCTGGTCTACGCTATGACGCCGACAAAGTGCGTGTCGACCGGTGGTCGTGCTGATGTATCGTAGGCGTTTCACCGCCGATGGCGTCTATCTGGAGAAGGGTTTACGTGCTGCGGGGCGTAATCAGCAGTAGATGACCCCTGCGCTTGCCCTTGCCGAGGAGGCTCATGACCGGGTTCGAACTCTATCTGAAGCGCAACACTAAGAAGTTCGACGCGTATCTTGCGACGTTCTTCAGTGATGGTACGCACTCGGACATGGAGCGCTACCTCTACGAGCCGCTGCGCCAGTTCTCGGACAACGCCGGCAAGCGCCACCGCCCGCTCGTCTGCCTGCTCGCATGCGAAGCCGTGGGCGGCGATGCGAAGAAGGCGAAGCCGTGGGCGGCGATCGAGCACTTCCACACCGCCGCGCTCATCCACGACGATATCGAGGACTCCTCGCTCACGCGCCGCGATGAGCCGTGCATGCACGTCACCGAGGGCCTTGGCCTTGCCATCAATGCCGGCGACCTCGCCCTCGCGCTCGTCTGCGGCACAGTCGTCGATGACGAGGGCCTCGACGACGCCACTAAGCTGCGCGTGCTGAGCGAGCTGGTCGCCATGACGACGCGCACCATCGAGGGGCAGGCGCTCGACATCGGCTGGGCGCGCGACGACCGCTTCGATCTCTCGGTCGATGACTACCTCGCGATGGCCAACCACAAGACCGCTTTCTACTCCGGCGCCGTGCCGCTTGCGGTTGGCGCCATCATCGGCGGCGGCACGCCGGCGCAGGTCGAGGCGTTGCGCGACTTCGGCATGGCGGCCGGTCTCGCGTTCCAGATCCAGGACGACGTGCTCAACCTCGTCGGCACCAAGGAGTCCACCAGGAAGGACTTCCGCAGTGATCTCACCGAGGGTAAGCGTACGCTCGTGGCTATCCACGCGCTGCAGTTCTCGGTCCGCCGAGAGCGACTACTGGCGCTGCTCTCCTCGCGTACGACCGACCTCGGCGAGCTCCAGGAGGTCGTCGACATCATGGCCGAGGCGGGTTCGATCGACTACGCCAACGACTATGCGTGCGACCTGGTCGTCTCGGCGAAAGACCGCCTGAATGACGCGCTGCCGCAGAGCAAAGCGCGCGACCTGCTGCTGTCGATGGCCGACTTCTTCATCAAGCGCAGCAGCTAGCCGGGCTCTGTCGTCAGGGCCTTGTCGGCGAACAACACCCACTCGCTGTCCGGATTGTCGGTCATGAATGCGCGCCAGGTTTCGTGCGCGTCCCGTTCGAGACCCATCTTCAAGTAGACGTGCGCCAGGCGGAACTGCGCCTTCTCCGCCGACAGCGTGTCCGGCCATTGCTGCAGCACGGTCTCGTAGATGCCGGCTGCTGGCTGGAGCCGATCCGTGCTTTCAGCGTGTCCGCCGAGCGCGATCAGCGAGTGGGCGTCGAGCTGTAGCTGCGGCAGGTTCGCGCCCATCTCGGCGTAGACGTCCAGCGCCGCTTCGGCCTGCTCCTGGCGCAGAAGCAGCGTAATGGCGATGGCGAGCGCGTCGGCCACCGTGGTCTGATCGGGCGGGTTCGCGTTCAGCGCGCCCCGTGCCTGCTGCAGGCGCCACTCGGGATTGTCGGGGTCACGCTCGGCAAGCTCGGCGTACTTATCGGCAACTATCGCTCCCGCCACCTTGGGGCTCCACTGGGAGGCGTCCTCGGCCAGGTACTCGGTGGCCGCACGTTCGGCGTAGCCGCTCCATAAAGCGATGCTGACGCCGCACAGCAGGCCGCCGATGTGCGCCCACGATGCCACTACGCTCAGGCTTCCCCCGATGAGCAGAAAGCCTGAGAGTACCTGCTGCGCGAACCACAGGCCGATCGCCCATGCCGAAGCGATGCCCACGGTGCCGTAGTACGGGCGGAAGAAGAGCAGCACGAAGTAGGCGAAGCGCACTTTGGTGCGGTAGAAGCGCACGGCGAAGACACCCATGATGGCCGCAAGCGCACCGGACGCGCCCACCAACGGCATGGCCGCGTGCGCCGGCACGTATCCCGCCGAGATGGCGCCGTGCAGCAGCGCAGAGACCAGGCCGCCGGCCGCGTAGATGGTGAGATAACGCCAGTGGCCGAGTGCGTCTTCGACGACCGACCCCATCAGCCACAGGAAAAACATGTTGCCGATCAGGTGGGTGGGGTCGGCGTGCAAAAACATCGAGGTGAACCAGGTGTAGAGTCCGCTCGGTGCGAACCGGAAGCCGAGCGATTGCGCCACGACGTCCTCTTGGCCGAATGTGGCCACATAGATGACCGTACACGCGGTGATGAGCGTGATGGTCACCCACGGTGTCCTGTGCAGCCTGCGGTCGATCATGTACGGAAAGAAGAACATGCGACCTCCCTGCTGGAGATTACCACCATGACGGGTGACAACAGAATCCTCTAGTCCGCTTCGGGGTATCCACTACGAAGGTATCCTGCACAGATTGGAGCACCCCATGCACGCTGTCTCCGTTTCCGACGGCATCTTCTGGGTCGGCGCTATCGACTGGAACCTTCGCGACTTCCATGGGTATGAGACCCCCCGCGGCACCAC
>JAUSOQ010000077.1 GCA_030655755.1 Coriobacteriia bacterium | reverse complement strand
GGGGATTCTGACGGCGAGGCTATTGCCCCATCGCTGGACTTTGGTCTTCACAGTGTCCTCCTTGCGGACGGTATCTACAATGAGTCTACCATGTAGGTCGACAGTCGCAACCCCGACAACGTTGCTTGGTGTGTCCAACGTGTTACGGCATGAGCGGCGGGTTTCGCCGTTCAGTTGATTCTATCTCGCGCCGCCCGCTCGATGCCGGGGTTAGTCCGGCCGCTGTAGCTTGAGAGTCCGTGCTGGATCCTGAAGAGTGTCGGCTATCCGAGAAGCATCCGCCAGGATCGAACACGCCTCCTCGTACTTGACGGTCACACCGCCGTAGGACTCCAGGCCGTCGTTTGTTAACCAGAGCGGAACGGCTGCGAGTGCTTCGTCCTGCTCCTGGAGGTAGCTCGACGGGTGCTTCACGTTGTTCGCGAGAGTGTATAGCTGCTCTTCACTGGAACCATCGCCCTTCTTGAAGACAGGCGCTCCGAAGCCCCGATGGAAGATGTCGCACGCCATCGAGAAATCAAGGGCGAAGACCTCCCAGTCCGTGACGGCCGCATAGTACCTGCCCGTCGAGGGCACTGCTAGGAAGCCCAGGGTCTGTTCTCGTGCAGCATGGTACATGGCGAAAGCGTGTTGAGTGCGGCGCAGGTACGCCAAGACCAACTGACGCTGCGGTGCTGAATAGCTGGCGCTGAGCACCGAATTGCCGAAGTAGTTCGCGACCCAGTGTGTCGCCTGAGAGAACTCGCCCCGAATGTCCGGGATCGACGCGGCATTGAATTCCCCGAATCCGGGAGCGACGTGGAGGTGGAGCAGCTCCGGATTCCACTCAGTCACTCCACCGCCCCCCTAGCGCCGGCTCGGACTAGTCAACGTGTTTGCGCTTCAGCTGCGAACGAGCGCTTGCTTCAGCCTAGCCCTATCGTGAGTCAGCAGGAAGCGCGGGTTATGGCGCCTCATATGCCAAACGAGTCCAGTAGCTGGTCAGTCGGCGTCGCTGTTGAATGCCCGTCCACAGCAAGACGAATGCAGGCGGAAGCGGCGGCTTCGGCAAGCGTGAAGATGGATCCGCGGACCGAGTATTCTCTGCGCCCAGAGTGAACCGTCGCGCACCGCGCGTTGTAGAGTACGTCCCGCATGTCGCGAATGCGCCGACCTTCGTTCTGCGAGGCAAGCTCAGGGAACGCAGTAGCTAGCGCATCTAGAGCCCGTTGGCGGGCGGAGGTTGCTCCGCTGACCACGCAACTCGAACTCTCGATTGAAATCCAGAAGGCGACTGTTTCGTCAGCTGCTGAGTCAAGATTCCACCCGTAGCGCCACCAACGAAGTGCTGTTAGCACAAGGTCTCTATGGGAGTCAGATAGACCGTCCAGCGACTTTTCGAAGGACTCACAGCGTTGAATGAGTTGGGTCGGGTCTTCGTAGTATTCGCTCGTCGAGAACCGTGACATGTCGAACCACGACCAAGTGTCAGGGGGGTCGTCGTCGAGACGTGTGTACAGGGAATCGGCCAGCTTCTCGCGGACCACATGGGGCAGGGCCCAGCTGATGACGCTTTCGGCTTCGGCCGTTCGGGCCTCGAGTTCAGATCGGTGAGCAGTTGCGTCGTCGGAGTTCTCACACTCGAGACTCGCATCCAACTGCAGCAGCATCGGCTTGCCCTTGAGGATCCGCTCAACATTCCGGCCGGTAACGCGCACATCCCCATTGTCTCCGCGACCGGTTACTCGCATATCCTCCATAACAAGTAGCCGCGACTCCGGCACCAGGCGAGCGTCAACACCATGCGCTTGAAGCAAGACCGTGCTCTCCAACACGCCGATGCCGCTCAAGTCGTAGACGGTTCTGAGCCGACAAGTCCTCATATCACAAGCCCCCCACGAGCTCGCGCTGCGCCGTCACCGTGTGTCGCCATAACCATGATTCTGCTGTCAGGATACGCGCATATGTCAGTCATATACAGTCCGCGCGTTGACTCAGAAAGAATGTACTCGAAACCGATTCGATGCCTCACAAAAGAAGGTACTCGAACCGGCCCTTGCCGGATCGACCGGCGAAGGGTCAAAAGGATGCCGTTATCGATGGCTGAGAAGAAGGCGATCACGCGTGAGATGCG
>JAUSOQ010000076.1 GCA_030655755.1 Coriobacteriia bacterium | reverse complement strand
TATCGGTCATGGACTTCATGCGTAATCTCTAGGGCGGTGCCGCGCAGAAGTTATGTGCTGCTTGCCAGGGCAAACCTCCTCGGTGAGCAACAACGGGCGCCTGGCGATGGCCACATATCTCGGGCCGTAACATAACCGCTGCTATGTGTTGCAACACATAGCGCCGGCTACAAGGCCTTGATCGCCAGTGGCGTGACCGAGGTCGGCTGCCTGGCGCACGCGCGGCGTAAGTTCTTCGATCTGCATGCGGCCAATCAAAGTCAGATCGCAGAGTTCGCGCTGCAGCAGTTCGGTCGTATCTACGAGATCGAGCGCGAGGTGAAGGAGCTTCAGACCGATCAGCGCCAAGCCATCCGGCAACAGCAGACAAAGCCACTGCTCGACGCCTTGCACCGGTGGATGCTGCTGCAACGCCAGAAGGTGCCGGAGGGTTCAGCAAGCGCCAAGGCGCTGGACTACAGCTTGCGGCGCTGGGAGGCACTGACCCGATTCGTCAATGACGGGCAGCTGCCCGTGGACAACAACTGGATCGAGAACCAGATTCGGCCAATTGCCATCGGCCGCAACAACTGGCTCTTCGCTGGCAGCCTGCGCGCGGGCCAGCGGGCGGCGGCCGTCATGAGCCTGATCCAGTCAGCGCGCATGAACGGGCACGACCCCTGGGCATACATCAATGACGTGCTCAGGCGTCTGCCAACCCATCCGAACAGCCGCATTGCCGAACTGCTCCCGCACCTATTGCGTAGAACGACGCTGGGAGCCTGAGCCTAATCTCCAAACGGCAGCTCAGAATCCGTTGCGGGAGTGTTTGGTAAGTCCTTGTGGATGAAGGAAGCGCAGCATTTACGGGCGCGAATGATCGCGTCAGAAGCACGGAATGATGGCCACACAGTGGCCTTCCAAGCGCCGATTCCAATTCATTGCTGAACGAGACAAAGATTGCCCACAAGCACAGAATTTGAACTCCTTCGAGGGCCGAGCGTCAGCACTTGGGACATTATCAACAGCCGATAGACTCGAAGTCACATGACCCTGCCGCTGTACAGCCTCGTCCTCTTGCCATTCGTAGGCAGCCTCGTTGCCGCCTTGCTGCCCTCGAACGCCCGCAACACCGAGTCTACGCTGGCCGGTGCGATCGCGCTGTTTTGTGCGGTGCAGGCTGCGATGCTGTTTCCCGAGGTGGCCGCCGGTGGGGTGGTGCGTGAAGAGATCGTGTGGTTGCCCTCGCTGGGTTTGAACCTCGTTTTCCGCATGGACGGTTTCGCGTGGATGTTCTCCATGCTGGTGCTGGGCATTGGTGCGCTGGTGGTGCTGTATGCGCGCTACTACATGTCGCCCACCGATCCGGTGCCGCGCTTCTTCTCGTTGCTGCTGGCCTTCATGGGCTCCATGAGCGGGGTGGTGCTCTCGGGCAACCTGATCCAGCTGGTGCTGTTCTGGGAGCTCACCAGCCTGTTCTCGTTTCTGCTCATCGGCTACTGGCACCACCGCAGCGACGCGCGGCGCGGCGCGCGCATGGCGCTCACCGTCACCGGCACCGGCGGCCTGTGCCTGCTGGCCGGCGTGCTGGTGCTGGGGCACATCGTGGGCAGCTACGACCTCGACGTGGTGCTGCGCGCGGGCGACCTGGTTCGGGCCCACCCGCTCTACAGCACGGCGCTGGTGTTGATCCTGCTCGGGGCCTTGACCAAGAGCGCGCAGTTCCCGTTTCACTTCTGGCTGCCACACGCCATGGCCGCGCCCACCCCGGTGTCGGCCTACCTGCACTCGGCCACCATGGTCAAGGCCGGGGTGTTTCTGCTGGCGCGCTTGTGGCCTGTATTGGCCGGCACCGATGAATGGTTCTGGCTCGTGACCGGCTCGGGCCTGATCACCCTGCTCATCGGTGGCTTTGTGGCCATCTTCCAGAAAGACCTCAAGAGCCTGCTCGCCTACTCGACCATTTCGCACCTGGGCCTCATCACCACGCTGCTGGGTCTGAACAGCCCGCTGGCCGCCGTGGCAGCGGTGTTCCACATCATCAACCACGCGACCTTCAAGGCCTCGTTGTTCATGGCCGTGGGCATCATCGACCACGAAACCGGCACGCGCGACATGCGCCGCCTGAGCGGCCTCTGGCGCTACATGCCCATCACCGCCACGCTCACCCTGGTGGCGGGCGCGGCCATGGCGGGCGTGCCGCTGCTCAACGGCTTCATCTCCAAGGAGATGTTCTTCACCGAGGCGGTGTTCGTGAACGCCGCGCCCTGGTTCGACACGCTGCTGCCACTGGCCGCGGTGGTGGCGGGCGCCTTCAGCGTGGCGTATTCGCTGCGTTTCACCGTCAACGTGTTCTTCGGCCCCGACACCTGCCACGCGCTGCCGCGCACACCGCACGAGCCACCGCACTGGATGCGGGTGCCGGTGGAGCTGTTGGTGCTGGCCTGCCTGCTGGTGGGCGTGCTGCCGCAGTGGTCGATCCAGGCCATCCTGTCCACCGCCGCCACACCGGTGGTGGGTGGGCAATTGCCCGCTTTCGATCTCGCGGTGTGGCACGGTTTCAACCTGCCGCTGGCGATGAGTTTCGTGGCCCTGGCGGGCGGCATCGGGCTGTTTGTGCTGCTGCGCCGGCCGCTGCAGACCGGCCGCATCCCGCGCACGCCGGTGCTCGGCCGGGTGAGCGGCAAGCGGATGTTTGAAGGCACTTTGGCGTTCATCACCGCCGCCAGCCGCCGGCTGCAGCGCGTGCTGGGCACGCGGCGCCTGCAGGCCCAGTTGCTGCTGCTGGTGCTGGTCACGGTGCTGGCGGCGTTTGTGGCCTTGCGCGGGGCGGGTGCGTCGACCTGGCTCGCGGGCGAACGCAAGGTGCTGCCGTTCTCGCCGATGTTCGCGCTGCTCTGGCTGGTGGGCATCGGCAGCGCCATCGGCGCCACCTGGCAGGCCAAGTACCACCGGCTCACCGCGCTGGCGCTCATGAGCGTGGCGGGGCTGGTCACGGTGGTCACCTTCGCCTGGTTTTCCGCGCCCGACCTGGCCTTGACCCAGCTCTCGGTGGAGGCGGTGACCACGGTGCTGATCCTGCTCGGCCTGCGCTGGTTGCCCAAACGCTCCGAGGCGGCCGACCGGCGTTTGCCGCTGCGCATCCGCCTGCGCACCAGTGCGCGGCGTGGGCGGGACCTGGCCGTGGCGCTGAGTGCCGGTGGCGGCATGGCCGCGCTGTCGTACGCGGTGATGACGCGCGACTTCCCGCAAAGCATTTCCACCTTCTTCCTGGAGCGCGCCGTGCCCGAGGGCGGCGGCACCAACGTGGTCAACGTGATGCTGGTGGACTTCCGCGGCTTCGACACGCTGGGCGAGATCGCCGTGCTGGGGATCGTGGCCCTCACGGTGTATGCGCTGCTGCGCCGCTTCAGGCCGGCACCCGAAAGCATGGACCTGCCGCCGCAGCAGCGCGCGCTGCCCACCGACCTGGCGACCGACCTCGTGAACGCCCAGACCGCCGCCGACACCGCCCACGGCTACCTGCTGGTGCCCGCGGTGCTGGTGCGCCTGTTGCTGCCGATCGCGGCGGTGATCGGGGTCTACCTCTTCATGCGCGGGCACAACGAACCGGGCGGTGGCTTCGTGGCCGGGCTGGTGCTCTCCACCGCGTTCATCCTGCAGTACATCGTCTCGGGCACGCAGTGGGTCGAGGCCAACATCAGCCTGCGCCCGGTGCGCTGGATCGCCATGGGCTTGCTGATGGCGACCTTCACCGGCCTGGGCGCGCTGTTTTTCGGCTACCCCTTCCTCACCACGCACACCGCGCATCTGGACCTGCCGCTGCTCGGCGAGATCCATGTGGCCAGCGCGCTGTTCTACGACATCGGCGTCTTCACCCTGGTGGTGGGCGCCACGTTGCTCATCCTCACGGCGCTGGGCCACCAGTCGGTGCGCGGCCACCGCCGTGTGAGCACCGACGCCCGCGGTGCTGGCGGACAAACCCCGGGAGACCTCTGATGGAAATCGTGCTGGCTGTGGCCATTGGTGTGCTCACCACCTGCGGCGTGTGGCTCATGCTGCGCCCCCGCACCTACCAGGTGATCATGGGCCTGGCGCTGCTGGGCTACGGCGTGAACCTGTTCATCTTCAGCATGGGCCGGCTCTCGGTGGACAGCGAACCCATCATGGTGGCGGGCTTTCCGCCCACCTTCGAGTTCTACGACGACCCGATGCCGCAAGCGCTGGTGCTCACCGCCATCGTCATCGGCTTTGCCATGACCGCGCTGTTCCTGGTGGTCATGCTGGCCCAGCGCGGCTTCTCCGGCAACGACCATGTGGACGGCCAGGAGGACGCTGAATGAGGGAGCTGGCCCAGGCATTGATGCCGCACCTGATGGTCGCACCCGTGCTGCTGCCGCTCCTGGCGGCCTGCCTGCTCATGCTGGTGAGCGAGCGTCGCCACCGCACCAAGGCCACGCTGGGCCTGCTGGCCACCGCGGCCAATCTGGTGGTGGCGGTGCTGCTGGTGTTCTGGGTCAAGGCCGAAGACGAACCGAGCGCCTTTGGCATCTACCTGCCGTCGAACTGGGACGTGCCCTACGGCATCGCGTTGGTGCTCGACCGGCTCTCGGCCCTGATGCTGGTGATGACCGCGCTGGTGGCCTTGATGGCCTTGCTGTTTGCGCTGGCGCGCTGGCACAAGGCGGGCGCGCATTTCCACCCGCTGTTCCAGATCCAGATCATGGGCTTGAACGGCGCCTTCCTCACCGGCGACCTGTTCAACCTCTTCGTGTTCTTCGAGGTCATGCTCGCTGCCTCGTACGGCCTGCTGCTGCACGGCTCGGGCCCGGCCCGCGTGAAGGCCGGCCTGCACTACATCGCCATCAACCTCGCCGCGTCGTCGCTCTTCCTCGTGGGCGCTGCCCTCATCTACGGCATCTCGGGCACGCTCAACATGGCCGACCTCGCTGCTCGTCTGCCCGAGGTCGCAGACACCGATCGCGCCTTGCTGCACGCGGGCTGCGCCATCCTGGGCGTGGCCTTTCTCGCGAAGGCGGCCCTGTGGCCGTTGAACTTCTGGCTCGTGCCGGCGTATGCGAGTGCCAGCGCGCCCTCGGCCGCGGTGTTTGCGCTGCTCACCAAGGTCGGTGTGTATGTGCTGCTGCGCTTGTCCACGCTGCTGTTCTCCGACGGCGCAGGCGAATCGGCCGGCTTCGGCGGTGCGTGGCTGCTGTGGGGTGGTGTGGCCACGCTGGCCATGGGCGCCATCGGCATGGTGTCGGCGCAGCGCCCGGCGCGTTTGGCGGGCTTTGCCGTCATCGTTTCGTCCGGCACGCTCATGGCGGTGTTCGGGTTGGCGCGGCCCGAGGTCACGGCGGGCGCGCTGTACTACCTGCCGGTGTCCACCTTCGCCGTGGCGGCGTTTTTCCTGCTCACCGAACTCATGGACCGCTCGCGGCAATCGGAGGGCATGCGCGAGCAGGCACCGGAAGACGAAGAAGACCACCTGCCGTTCTCCATGGCCGAGCTCGAACTGGCCCAGGGCACCAACCTCGACGAAGACGAGGTACCGCTGGTGGGGCGCGCCATTCCGGCGGCTACCGCGCTGCTGGGTCTGGCGTTCATCGCGTGCACGCTGCTGCTGGCGGGGCTGCCGCCGTTCTCCGGTTTCATTGCCAAGTTCGCCATGTTGTCGGCAATGCTCGACGCGCCCGCGGTGGCGCCGGTCAGCTGGCTGATCATGGCCGCCATCATCACCTCGGGCCTGCTGGCCCTGCTGGCGCTCTCCCGCACCGGCATTCGCTTCTTTTGGGCGCCGGTGGACCGTCCGGCGCCGGTGCTGCGGGTGGTGGAGTACCTGCCGATCGCCTTGTTGATCGGGTTGTGCGTGCTGTTCACGGTGAGCGCCGAAGCGGTGATGCGGTACACCAGCGCCACCGCCGCTGCGCTGTACCAGCCCCGCCTCTACATCGACGCCGTGATGGGTGCCCGGCCCTTGCCCACGCCCACCAACGCCGACCGCCTGGGCGTGCCCGTGCCGGGAGGGGTGAGGTGATGCGCCGCCTGTTTCCCTCGCCCTTGCTGTCGCTGGCGCTGGTGGCGCTGTGGCTGCTGCTCAACAACTCGTTCGGTCTGGGCCAATGGTTGATGGCATTGCTGCTGGGCTGGCTGGTGCCCTGGCTCACGCATTCGCTGCGGCCCACGCCCGTGCGCTTCAGCCACCCGTGGGTGGCGTTGCGTCTGTTCTTTCAAGTGGGGCGCGACGTGCTGGTGTGGAACTGGCGGGTGCTCAAGGGCACGGTGGCGCCCGCGGACAAGGTGCCGCAGGGCGGCTTTGTGGTGGTGCCGCTGGACCTGCGCGATCCCAACGGGCTGGCCGTGCTCGCGGCCATCATGTGTGTGATCCCCGGCACCATCTGGTCGGAACTCGCGCTGGATCGCAGCGCCCTGCTGGTCCACATGTTCGACATGGACGACGCGCAGGCCGAGATCGACCTGATCAAACACCGCTACGAGCGGCCGCTGATGGAGATATTCGAATGACCCCGCTGCTGTTCGGCGCGATCGTGTTTGCGCAGGCCTGTTTTGCGCTGGCCATGGGCCTGGCGCTGGTGCGCCTGCTGCGCGGCCCCTCGGCCCAAGACCGGGTGCTCGCCATGGACCTCATCTGCACGCTGGCCATGCTCATGATGATGGTGCTGGCCATCCGCTACCGCAGCTCCATGTACTTCGAGGCCGCGCTGCTGATCGCCGTGTTCGGCTTCATCGGCTCGGCGGCCATGGCCAAGTTTTTGTTGCGCGGCGAGGTGATCGAATGAGCGGCAACCTGGCCTGGTGGATCGAGATCCCGGTGGCGCTGCTGCTGGTGCTCAGCGGCCTGTTTGCGCTGGCGGCGGGCGTGGGCGTGGTGCGCTTCAAGACCTTCTTCCAGCGCATGCACCCGCCCGCGCTCGCCTACAGCTTCGCCGCCTGGTGCGTCACGCTGGCCAGCATCGTGTACTTTTCGGCACAGGACGACAAGCTCGCGTTGCGCAGCTGGCTGATCATCATTTTCCTGTCGCTCACCGTGCCGGTGACCACCATCCTGCTGGCGCGCACCGAGCTGTTTCGCCGCCGCACCGCCGGTGGTGGAAGTGGACGTAGCGGGGACGAAATTCCGCCGGCCTTGAATCAAGAACTCATCTAGGCGTTTCCGAGGATCACCAGCGCTGACTAGGCGATTAGTGGCTAATGGCAGACTTCTGAAATCTAGCCATTGAGATGGTAAGCAACGGCCAGTCAAGATGGGATCACCAGACGCTTACAGATCTTCAGCAGCACTGCAGGGTGGTACGAAGGTCGGCCGGTTGCTGCAGGCCTCACGCCCTCGAAGCCGAGCTCTTGCAGATTCAGTTCATCGACGAAGACATCGACGACCCGCACCGGGTTGTCGTCTGCGATGTAGTCGTCCAAGCACTCCGGCAGCAGCGTGACCTGACTGCGCTCCTCGCCCTCGATGAATCGCTTCATATGGCCCACCTAAAGTCGCGTTGCCAAACCTTAAGTGATCACATCGGTCAATTCAAGCGTTTTCACACAGCCTCAGTCTTGAGCTGCCCCTCAGGAACTCCCCAAGTATTTGGACAACGTCTGGCCGCCCACCACACCAGTATTCTTTGGGAGCTCTATGTTGCCAACGTCTCGGTGCTGGCGGCCCTTCGCGTGTTCATAAGGAACTGCACTTCCGGAGCGCCTAGTCTCAGGTCTGGCCAATGCCAAGGTCAGACTTGATGCGGTCTATGTCCGAACGAAGCGCCGGTAGCGGCCAGTGAGCGTCGAGTTCGATGCCATGCTCTTTGACAAGCCAGTAGACAAGCAGCACGACTGGTTTGGAGAACAGCCCGCCACCTGCAGCCCGCTGCTGAATTTTCGCGACGAGGGGACCTGACTTCATCGACTTAACTTCATCGCGATTTGCGGCATCCAAAAGGTGCTTGAAGGTGTCCAAGATCTCAAGAGCGTCCGCGTCATCCTCCGTTCTAGTGAAGCCAGGAATCAGCGGCCCGATCTCCTCGTCAGCGAGCGCGCACCACTGCCCTCGCTCCTGGTTCACAAGCTCCAATTCGCGGACAGCTTCGCAGAACATCTGGTCGGTCGTCTCCATCAGAGCCATGCTGCGTGCCACCAATCGGCGAGCCGAAGGTGGGGTTAGCTTCACCGCTTTGTAGAACTTGTCGTGGACCAGTTCTGCGTACGCGTGCTGAAGCAAAGTCCTGATTTGCACTTCACAGGCCATCCCTTCCGGGACCTTCACTCCGTACAGCTCCGTCTCCCTATTGTTTCGTAGGATGTAGTGCACCGACTGATAGTCGAAATGCGTGGGCTGTTCGTCTCGCTCGCCATTGGGGTCACGGTCTTTCCTCTTTATCCAGGCCGTGTGGCTTTGAATAGCTCGCTCGACGATTTCGATATCCGTTTGAAGCAGCACCACGAATCTTGCACCCACCAAATCGGTCATCTGCTCTGCAGGATTGGCGTAGCGCTTCTTCTCCTGCTTGCGCTCAGCTGAGCCCGGATCCTTCAGGCGGAAGCCTGGCTCCACCTTGAAGAACATGGGGAAACGTTCATCCCCAACCTCCAGTTTCACCAGTCCCATAAGCCGATCAACCACGAACTGCCCCCACGCATCCAATGCTGGGCGCAGTTGTTCAATCGTCTCGCGAATACTCACTGGACTACTCACTGGAGCGGATCGTTCCCTTGATGGTGACCAATGTCGTGCCGTCCTTGTTGTCCTTCACGTTGAGCAGCTCGCTCGCGGTGTCGGCCGGCGTGGAGATGATGACGTCGGTCGTAAAAATCAGTCGTTGCCGACGTTTAAGGCGGCTCTTCACATACTCCACGTCCTTTGTTATCGACTGGGAAGGGAACCCACTGTTGGTCATGTAGGCCACGTAAGCCTGCTGGTCCTTCACGTCGGATAAATGCGTCTTGGCGAAGTCGGACGTGCTGATCTGACCTTTGTTGCTGCGCAGCTCCGCGCGCAAGGCCTCCCCCAGCGCAATGCGCTTGCCTGATGAGTACTTTTGGTCATTCACAAACTCTAGCGTCTTCTCGAAGAAATCGCGTGTCAGACGACGGTCCGAGGCAGCAAGGTCGCAACCGAGGAACTCGTTGTAGAAATAGAACGCTGCGTTTCTCGTCTCAAGTCCGGTCAGCAGGTGATCGAAGATGTGAACGCTATGCAGGTCGGGGTCGTAAGCGCCACCTTTCTTGCCAGTACCTGAGACAGTCCGCGAGAGAAAGCCAATCTTGTAGAGCTTGTTTGCCTCGGTGAGGAACAAGTTCTTGAGAATCTCCAGCACCGTATGACCTCGTTGCTTGGTCTCCGAAAGCGCTTCCTGCAATTCAGCTTTGATGAAGGCTACGAAAGGGCGACCGTGAGCTGTGACAGTTCCGCTCATGCTGATCAACTTTGCAGGCTTCAAGGATTTGGCTTGCTGCACGCGGGTGAGTCGCTCCGCAGCCGATTGAGCCTCAATCACGAACTGCGCATCGTCGCAGTCCATCATCGAACATGCAACGGTAAACATGCTGGCGGCCTCGATGTCAATGAAGTCCACCTGAACCCCATGCGATCGGTGGCCAAGCGCCTGCGTCACACGTCCTACTACGACGTCGCCAACGTCGGATGTGAAAGTGAGCAAGTCTGTTCCTCCAGACGGCGGCACGTACGACTTATCGGCCGCGCGACTTGGGATCGTGTGCACGACAGCCCGATTGATGCTCATTAGATCCAGCTTTAGCATTTGCCCCCCTTTTTGTAACAAACTGTTAGCCTACAGGCAGACCTCCTTTTGTAAAACTGTGATTTTATACAGCATCAGGAGAAAACGCCGTTGACGGGGGCTGTTCAGGCGCCAGCACCTAGGAATCTGCTACCTGCTCGCATGCGCGCTCGAGCAGTTGCAAGGACGAATGCAGACTGGCTCCATAGACGCCTTTAGTTGAGGCGCCAAATGCGATCAACAACACTAGGTGCGCGGCCAAGACTTTTGATTGATTCACTGCCCAGCCACTGCTATGTGGACACTTGAGCTCAATGCCCTTCCGCTGTTGCCAGTTCAAAAATACGCTGCCTCGTCATGCCTTGCTCTAGGGCGATGCGTGGAGTTAATCCGGCAAGTGCCGCGTGCGGGGTTTCCAAGAAAGACAGCACCGGCCACCAATCCGTGACGCCCAAGGCCTCGGACACCGCCTGAAGCACGGGGAGTACGGATGGGTCAAACTGCCATTTTGGGATCTTGAGGCCGCTGCGCAGATACGCCACACCAATGCAACGGCCGCTCTTTATCCATGCATTGATCGTCACGCGGCTTGTGCCGCTCAGCAGAGCCGCTTCATCGATTGTGATCATGTCAGAAGCATTGATTCGGTGGAGTCTGTATTCGGCACCACGGCGCAACAAAACAATGGTCTGCGTCTCGCTGGCGTAGGGGTCTACCGTGACAAAGCGACGCGGTTTGATAGCGTCAAAGCCAACAGAAACAGGGGGAGTCAATTCGGTCATGGCGTTTTAGTCTTGAAATGCTTCGCGCATGTCGGGCTTGTAGCTACCGAAGAATCGCTTCTATGTGGGACGACAGATCAGATCAACCATGGCTGGGCTTCAGCGTCAGCAGCGGGTCAGGCCGTCCAGGCTCCGGCGCAAGCCCGAAGGTCGGCTCCCCTAAGCGTAGCCAATCTTCGGCCATCATGCGCAGCTGCCACTCCTCCGGGTAGTGGCGCAAAACGCCCCGTGCTCGAACACGAAGAGTGGTAGGTGCTTCTTTGTCTTGTACCAAGTCCTGCAACAATTCACCGGCAAAGCGCAAAGCACGGGTACGTTCTTCGGGTGTAGTCATGTGTATCCCCTCTCACCTCTGGCCAACGCTCCACGATTACGAAGGCATTCGCGACAAAAGTATGCAAAGTCAATCACTGCGACAGCCGCCCGATCTCTTCGTGGATGAGGTCCAGAAAATGACCTTCACGCTCCTGAGGGGGCATTGCAATGATCTCTACGCTGAAACAGCCCAGCAGAAAATCCACCCCAGTCTTGCCACCCAACAGCTTGTGCCTGGTGCGTAGAAAATCCCAAACGAAGTTTTCTGAAAGTGCTTGAAGCCTGTAAAGCTCGCGGACTCTCGACAACAAAGAATGATTCAGCCGTGCATCCAACTGGAACTCGGGATAGGCATCCTCAGCAGCGCCGGCACTGAGTACCTTCAGGGGCCACTGTATCCAAAACAACTCCATTTCGCCAACGGGGAGCGCCGTGACTTGCTCATTGAATTCAGCGCTGCTTAGCATTCCGTAGCGAGCATGCTGCGCAACTTCTTCAGGGCTAGGTACTTCGGGATTTGTCGTGGTCATGAACATTCCCCATGACTAAGCTGGGTACGTATTCATTGGTCCCATCCGCAGTAAAAGCCTACGTTCCACTATGTTCGCGGAGGAATGAACTCTCGAGCACTCTTCCAGTGCATTTCCTTCGAAGTCGATGAACTGCACGAACTCTGAATCGTGGTCATTGCGGACAAGCCAGACCTCCCGTACCTCTCTAGAGGTCCATTGATGGTTTTTCGACGTCCGCCCCGGCATCATGCAAATTAGCCCGCTCACCCTGCTGGTGTCTAAAGTTGTCAACAAGTGCGCGAGATCGTCTGCCCATGCAAGGCACCAGGTTTGCGTCAACATGGCTTCGTCCTCTTCTGGAACGGCGGCGACCGTGAGAAGGTACCAGGGTAGATGCAGAACGAGTTCAATCAGACGCCAGTGCTGAGAGCCGGGATCCGCCAATCCCTTGGGTACGGGAAACTCGTGCTGCGGGTGCGTAGCGAACATTCGTTTAGACCTGACTTCTTCAGCTGTGCCTGAATTTTTGAAGGTGTTTTAATAACTCACCTACATCTTGCTCGATCAGCGACAAAGCGCAGAGTCACTTTCCTATGCTCAGGTCTGATGCATGGAGAAAATTCACTTTCCGAATACCCGTTGAAGTGGGCTAGGGTTGCCGAGAAAGGTAACCATGCTCAAGATCCTGTATAGCCGACACAATGGAGTTTTCCTCGCCATGTTGCGAGGGCTGCGCCTGGAGCGCGGGCTGCGCCAGGCTGACCTCGCAGTCCGTCTCGGTCGAGGCCAAGGTCTTGTGAGCAAGGTCGAGCGTGGAGAGCGCAGGCTTGATGTGATTGAGTTACGGGACTGGCTGGACGCTCTCGACGCAGACTTTATTGGTTTTGTAAGCGGCCTAGATGCAGAACTCCGACAGCACCCCACAACAGACCCACGATTAACACGCCGCAGAGCCTCTTCGCGAGCATCGGCCTGAGTATTCTTGTCTGTTTTTGAGTTATATATAACGTGGCGTAAATAACTCAGTTCTTGGAGCCTTGGGCGGATGCCAATCCGACCAAAGACAGTTCCAAAGTCTGGCCGCCCCAAAGGAGCACGGAGCTTTGATGAAAACGTTGCGAAAATGCTTGGCGCAGCCGCCCGAGAAAGGCGTTTGCTCAACGAGATGTCGCAAGAGCAACTGGCCGACGCTTCGGGTTTGGAGCGCTCGTATGTCGGCCGACTTGAACGAGGCGGTAGCCAACCAACTCTCCTCGCATTGCTAAAGTTGGCCAAGGGGCTTGACTGCGAAGTAGTGGAATTAATCGGCCCTGCCGAAAGAGCTTTTCGGCGACGGAAGTGACCTGATCGTGTGCGTGTGAGTGCCGCCGCTCACATGCGATGTATCACGGCGGGGGGAGGGAAGAGTCTCTTCGACCCTAGCGAAGCCGCCACGGATATTGGCAGGCAGATCGCACATTTTAGCGAGGCGGTTGGGGTCCACCAGTGTGTTAATGCGGCCCATGGCGCCATAGCCGCACAGCTAGGTCATGCCCGCTCGCGGGTTGATGATCAGGCTCACGCTGTCTGGAATGCTGGGCTGGTGGCCGGTATCGCCCACGTAGGCTCCGCTCGGGTTGTCCGTTGATTCCCAGCAAGTCCTACTGTTAGAAAAGCTACTGCTACGGGCAGTCCAGCAACGGCTGAAGAAGCCTCAGTTCGAAGTGACCACCAAGTCTGCGGCCAACTCGTAAGTGGATATTCAGTTGTGACTGATCATCCAAGCACCTGCATCCTTGAGGCTGAACACCACGATTGAATCTGCAAAGGTCCGACGCTCTTGGCAAGCAAGTGAGGTCAAGCTTGGCATTCGTTGCACGCTTGGCACGCTCGTTGCCTTTAGATCCTTCATGTTGCGTACGCGAAAACAATTCGACTGTTCAATCTCAACCTGCGCGAGTCCCTGAGATGGAAACCTGGATGCACACGGATGTTCGAGCTGAAGCCTCGTGGCCATAACTTCAGCATTCGTGGTGGCGCGGCTGGCCGTCCAAGGCGGACGCGTGGGCAAGTTGGTGGTCAGCGAATGGCCCGCGCCTCAACCTGCTGGGGAAGCCATGGTCAGTGGCGCTGCCTCTGGAGAACTTGTGGCTAGCGCCTCAGACGCATCGAAAGGAGCCGCATCAGCCACCAGCAACTTAAAAACCACGCAGATTCAAAGCGTTACGTGAAAGCGCACGTGGTTAACGCGCCGCCCAAAGCATCTCAGTGCAAGAGCCTCCTCGAACCGACAAGCAACGCCAGGGCACCCGAGCTACACCGGCTCGGCGTATGCGTCATTCCCGGCATGCGTGAGCTCGTGTGTGGGCAGCAACAAAGAGCTCTGTTCGAGCCTCGGCGTTGACGCTCTTACGACCGCGGCTGGCAGATTGCCAAAGCCTATCCAGCCTCGCTCCCCCTGGCCAACCTACATGACAGCTGGGAGCTGCAGAATCGATGCCTAGCTGCATCAAAGTGCGCGTAGCCAAGAGAGCCAATCCGGGTGTCCAGGTCCTACCGTTCCCGCTGTCCACGAGAAACCGAAACTGAGTGTTCCGCAGCGACTGTAATGCGCAGCTTGCTGATAAAGGCGGCCCACGCGCGCTACATCGCGACTAGGCCTGTGGACAACTCTGCATTCAATCTGTTGGATCACATAAATACTGTAATGCGGCGACAGAGGTACGATCCGGCTCAATGAAAATACAAATGTCCTAATATAGAATCTGTG
>JAUSOQ010000075.1 GCA_030655755.1 Coriobacteriia bacterium | reverse complement strand
AGCATGGTCCTTTGCCCCTCCGTCAACACGAGCGCCGCACGTCTCGTCTTCCCCGCCATGATCGCCTCCGTCGAGAGCTGGGACAGCATCATGGCCATTGTAGCCTAATATGTAACCGTATTGTGGGAATGCACTACTAGTTGTGCTCGTTCCTGGTTTTCCCCGTAGGGGGAGCGGCCCTCCGTCTGCTACTATGCGGCTACCGGCAGATTGCCCCTACGCGGGGCTTCGACCCCTAAGGAAGTAGCCATGCGCGTGCTTGTCATCGGCGGAGGTGGCCGCGAACATGCGATCATCGATGCACTCTCAAAGTCTTCCAAAGTAACCGCACTCTTCTGTTCGCCGGGCAACGGCGGCACGGCTCGACAGGCCCGTAACGTCAACATCGAGATGGCGGACCCCGCATTCATTGCCGAGTGGGCTGAGGTCAACGCGATCGATCTGGTCGTGGTCGGGCCGGAAGACGCACTGGTCGTCGGCGTGGCCGACATGTGTCTTGCTTCAGGTATCGCGTGTCTCGGCCCCAAGGCCGCAGGTGCGTATCTGGAGGGCTCCAAGTCCTACGCCAAGGACCTCATGGCGAAGTACGGTATCCCTACCGCCGAGTATGAAGTGTTCGACACCAGCGCCGAGGCTATGGCCTATCTCGACACCGCCAAGATGCCCGTGGTCGTCAAAGCCGATGGCCTTGCAGCAGGTAAGGGCGTCGTCGTCGCTGTCACGTTGGCCGACGCTCGTGGCGCCGTGACCAAGTGCTTCGAAGGCCTCTACGGCACCGCCGGTGACTGTATCGTCATCGAGGAGTTCTTGGAGGGGCAGGAGTGCTCGCTGCTCGCCTTCACCGACGGCAAGACCGTGCTTCCCATGGTGCCGGCTCAGGACCATAAGCGCGCACTCGACAATGATGAAGGCCCCAACACCGGCGGCATGGGTGTCTACACGCCCGTACCCGCCGTTGATAAGGCCACACTGGCCGAGATGACCCGCATCCTTGAGCAGACGGTCGCGGCGCTAGTCTCGGAAGGCATCGACTACCGTGGCATACTCTACGGCGGATTCGTCCTTACCGAGGAGGGCCCCAAGGTACTCGAGTTCAACGCCCGTTTTGGCGATCCGGAGACGCAGGTCGTGCTGCCGCTCCTGAAGACCGACCTCGTCGACGTGCTCATGGCGACCATAGAGCAGCGTCTCGATGAGATCACCCTGGAGTGGAGCGATGATGCTGTCGTCAGCGTCGTCCTCGCGTCCGGCGGCTATCCCGGTACGTATGAGAAGGGTAAGACTATCAAGGGGATCGACCAGGCCGAGGAGATCGAGGGCGTGCGCGTCTACCACGCCGGCACGGTGCTGGCCAAGGATCTGACCGTCTTCACCAACGGCGGACGCGTGCTCAACGTGACCGCGATCGCGCCCACGCTTGCCGAAGCCCGCTCACGTGCGTACGAGGCGGTCGACCTCATCAGCTTCGAGGACATGCAGTATCGCACCGACATCGGCCTCAAGGCGCTGCGTGCGCTTGGGGAGGCATAAGGCCATGCTTGCCGAGAGGCTGCTCTCTGCCGCCGTCTCGATGGCGCAGAAGCGCTACTTCACCGACGACCCGAAGGCGGTGCGTTCTCTGCCTGTGGCGACCCCGGGCAAGACGTACCTGCTCTACGCGCATGTGCCGTTCTGCGAGAGCTTGTGCCCGTACTGCAGCTTCAATCGTTTCCCGTTCGCCGAGGATCGTGCTCGCAGTTACTTCAAGAGCCTGCGGCAGCAGATGCGCATGGTCGCCGATCTTGGCTACGACTTCCCTTCGCTCTACATCGGCGGCGGTACGCCCACGATCTTGATCGACGAGCTGTGCGAGACGATCGATCTCGCACGCGAGCTCTTCTCGATCAAGGCAGTCTCCACCGAGACGAACCCGAACCACCTCATCCCGTCGGTGCTCGAACCGTTGAAGAACCGGGTCCAGCGCTTCTCGGTGGGCGTCCAGAGCTTCGATGACGACCTGCTGAGGCAGATGGATCGCTACGACAAGTACGGCTCGGGCGCGGAGATCTTGGAGCGCCTGCAGTCCATCGAGGGCTTCTTCCACTCGCTTAACGTAGACATGATCTTCAACTTCCCGAGTCAGACGCAGGATGTCTTGCTTCGCGACATCGAGCTGGTGAAAGCGAGCAAGTGCAACCAGACCACCTTCTACCCGCTCATGGCGTCACGATCGGTGGCGGCATCACTCAAGCGCACGGTCGGTATGGTCGACTACGACCGCGAAGCGCGCTACTACAAGATCCTCGTCGACGCACTCGCCGACACCTTCGAGCTTTCCACCGCGTGGACGTTCTCGCGCGTGGGCGGCGGCATGATCGACGAGTACATCGTGGACTACGAGGAGTACGTGGGCATCGGCAGCGGCGCGTTCAGCTACCTCGACGGCAACATCTACGTCACCTCGTTCTCGCTGCGTGACTACGACAAGGCGATCGCCGAAGGCCGCATGCCCACCGCCATAGGCAGCGCCAACAACAGCCTCGCCAATCAGATGCGCTACCGGTTCTTGATGGAGCTCTTCGGCCTACGTCTGGACAAGCGCACGTTCGAGCGTGACTTCGGCGTCAGCGTCGAACGCGGCCTGCGCAAGGAGATGCTCTTCTTCCGCACGTTCGGAGGATTCGCCACCGACAACGCCGATGAGCTGACACTGACCGAGAAGGGTCGGTACCTGACGGTCGTCATGCAGCGTTCGATGTTCGCCGACCTCAACAACTTGCGCGACACGGCACGAAACGCACTTTCCACCGACGAGCGAGAGCTGCTCTTCGGTGATGGTCAGCCCGTCTGTGGCATCGACCACACCCCGCCAGCTCTCTAAGGAGGAGACCATGGCCGAGACACCTCTTGTGGGCATCGTGATGGGAAGCAAGTCCGATCTGCCCGTGATGGAGGAGTGCGCCACCCAACTCGAGGCTCTTGGTGTGCCCTACGAACTCGTGGTCGCCTCGGCGCATCGCCAGCCGGAGAAGGTGCGCGAGTGGGCGTCGAGCGCTGCCGGGCGCGGCATGCGGGTCATCGTCGCCGCTGCGGGCAAGGCCGCACACCTCGGCGGTGTGGTCGCTGCTTCCACGCCGCTGCCGGTCATCACCGTGCCGATGAAGACCGCCGATCTTGGCGGTCTGGACTCACTCCTGTCGATGGTGCAGATGCCGACCGGCGTGCCGGTCGCCTGCGTGGCCATCAACGGCGCCAAGAACGCAGCGATCCTCGCAACACAGATCCTGGGCTCCGGCATGCCCGAGTACCGCACGAAGATAGAGACGATGAAGCAGGAGATGGCCGAGGGCTAGGCGCTCTCACAGGGCAAGGGGACGACATGGTCGATGCAACAGAGGTCGAGGCACCAGAGCGCGAGTCGCTGCGACTGAGCGAGAGCCAGCTGCGTCGGAGCGCCGCCTATCAGAAGCATCGGCTGGCTGTGGCTGGCGTTTTTATAGTCGCCACCGTCATCTGTGGGTTCAGCTTCGAGCCGCTCGGCCATGCGCTTGGTGTGCTGGCCACCGGCCTGTACGACTCGATGATGGCAGGCGGTACGAGCGGCAACGCTGCCGGTCTTGCGATCATGCTCGGAGCGAATGCGATCGGCTTCATCATCGTGCTGCTGCTCTCGTTCTTCGTCGGTCCGCGCGTGCCGTCAGGTCTCCCTCATGTGGTGCTCGGTATCCTCGTCCCGCTGTCCTTGGCGACGATGCAGGCGGAGCTCTTCCGCCAGACCGGGGGAGCGAGCGGTCTCGCCGACACGGAGTTCGCGCGTTGGAGCTTCGTCGCCATGTTCCTGATCACGCTCGTTACAGCCGAGATCAGCGTGATCATTGGTCGTCGAAGGCTTGAGAAGCGCGAGGGGTAGGGAGTTCCTACCAACCTAAGGTCCCCGGCCCGCCCTTGAAGGGACCGATGATCTCTGAGGTGATCCAGCCGCCGTAGAACTCACCGGGCTGAGGTTGTACGATCTCGTCGTCGACGAGGCACGTGCTCACCCTCCCCGGGTAGAAAGCGACGTGGCCGGTCAGAGACGCATACGAGGCGGTCGGCTCCGGGTGGTAGCATGCGGCCTCCATGGCCACCTGGTCACCGATCTGCAGGGTATAGTAGTGCGCCGGGCCTTTGTACTCGCAATATGTCGTGCGCGGCGACGCCGATAGATACTCGGTGCGCACGTCTTCGACGGGGACATAGTAGACCGGTGGATGACCGGTCTCAAGGACACGGATGGAACGACACGTGTCGGCGATGAGCTCTCCGGCAAAGTAGGCCTGAACGTGCCTATCGGTCAGCTCTGTACTTGGCGGCCGGGGGTAGTCCCACACGGACTCCTGGCCCGGGCGTGGCTCGATGCGTTGCGGTTGCATGACATCTCCCATAGCAGGTCGATGTCAGTTACCTACCCGCTGTCAGATGCCGCCCAACGCGAGTGCGATGGATTCGCGCACGATCGAGAGGATGACGCTGCTTCCGCCGAGTACGTGAGGTGACCCGACCTCCTCGGTATGGTCGAGAAGTGTCTGCGCGAGCTCGGGGTGCAGGGATCCCGATGGTGTGAGTCCGAGGTAGGTTCCCATGTGCGCGGCCATGACGCCGCCTGCGAGAGCGTCGGGGTAGTTCTGGCCTGTGGCGATCGCCAGACTCCCGTACCCGAGAGAGCTTTCCGGAAGGCAGAACGCCGTGATCACCGAGGCGGTCGAATAGCGTGTAGAGTCTCCGAGACGGATCACGTTCTCTGCGCCCACGGTAGTCGCCAGATCGCTCGCGATCTGCGAAGTAAGTGCACTCTCGCCCCCGAGAACGAGCGCACGTGAGACGCCGATCTCGGTGAGTGCTGCACCTGCAGCGGGGGAGAGCGAGGACGGAGTCGTGAGTAAGATCGGATGTCCGGCATCGGCCGCGAAAGACGAGGCCGCCAGCGCATCAGGGAAATTCAGTCCGGTTGCGATGAAGGCGGTACCGTCAAACGTTTCTCCGGCGTTTTCGATGCGACGCACGGTCTCGCCGGCGATGAGGCGTGCGGTGTCATAGCGAGTTGTGCCTCCTATGCGTGTAGCTTTCACACCGGGTAGCGCGGCGAGTTCAGCGAACACGGTGTTGGAGACCGCCGCGCTTCCGCCAACGACGATGACTTCCTTTGCACCGATGCGGGCGATCTCCGTCGCTACGCCCGCGGAAAGAGACGCGGGAGAGGTGAGGAGGATCGGTCCGTTGACGGCGCCCGCGAGTGCCGCAGCGCCAAGAGCGTCAGGCCAATTGACGCCAGAGGCGACTACAACAGCACTTGCTTCGCCGCTGGTGAAGGCCTTGCGGGAGGCCTCGATAGCAGTCGCGTAGCGGTTCGCGCCAGCGACAGGGGTGATGTAGGGCGAGTAATCGATGTTACCGGTGATGCCAGTGAGCCGGTAGGGAATGTACGGGCGGTCCAGCGGCCACGACCAGTACGGATACGGCGTGACGCGGACGACGGTCCCATCGCCGCCTGTCCGGCTGGACTCCGATGAGCTCATCTCATATGCGTAGTAGGTGACCCGCTGCTGGTCAGCCCACCCGCCAAAGACCAGTACGTGATTGCTGTACGAGACCAAGGCATCTCCGGGCTGCAGTGACTCCTTGGTGACTGCAGTCGCGTAAGCGTGGAACGTGCGCGTCGAGGCACCAGGTTTAGGAAGCCCCCAGCTCATCGATGTGAACCCCGAGCAGTCACGCCGCCAGCCCAGGGACGGGGAGTTCACGATGTCACCGACTTCGTTCGCCCACCCCGTCTGGCCGTAGGGGATGGCGCGATCGATCCACACCTGTGCGCGCGCCATCACGACGCTGCGCGAGATCGCCAAGGCGGGCGCGACCGAGAGGAGCATGATGGCCAGTATGAAGGCGGCGGCTGAAACGAGTTGTATGCGACGAGTGGCCGAACGCTTCATGCTTCTACTCCCTTGTGCGATGACTGCTACGACTGGTGTATCGGCAGGATGAGTATAGCGCGTAAGCGTCATGTGATCTGTATTACTGCTCCTGAACAGGCGGCGCTGTGGTGCGGCCTTCGTGCTTTTCGGCGTCTTGGTGAATAATGATGCCATCCACGTGCATAGAGCCGAGGAGGCCGCACTCATGCCCCACCGTCCATACGAAGATGTCCGCGTCACCGGTCACTTGATCGACTCGGGCATCATGTCCAAGATCATGGACGCGATCGTGGCGTTCGAGGCCGAGTTCGAGACGCTCAGCTTCGAGGTCGGTCGCACCAACGAGGACGCTTCGGTGGCCGAGATCCGCGTACACGGTAAAGACGAACACCACCTCGACGAGGTTCTCGGCGCGATCCAGATGTACGGTGCGGAGCCGATCGATCCAGAGGACGCGCACCTGGCGCTTGCTCCGGCCGATGGCGTCTTTCCCGAGGGTTTCTACGCCACGACCAACCTCGACACCGCCGTGCGTGTGAGCGGCCGGTGGATACAGGTCGCCGATCCCGAGATGGATCTCGGTATCATCATCGACGTAGAGACAGGCGTTGCCGCCACCGTTCCGATGGGCGACGTGAAGGCTGGCGATGAGATCGTCGTCGGACACTCCGGGCTACGCGTGCGCCCGGTCGAGCGTCCTCGTGATGCGCAGGCCTTCGAGTTCATGAACTCGGCGGTGTCGTCCGAGAAACCCAAGGCGCAGGTCATCAACGATGTCATCACCGACACCGTCGAAGCGCAGCGTGCGATGCGTCCCTACTGTCAGGAGGCCGGCGCCTGCATCATGCTCTCGACGATGCTGCACGCCATCGCGACAGGAAACATGCTCCCGGCGTCATGTACCACGGTGTGCGTCGACATCAACCCGGCGGTCGTCACCAAGCTCTCCGATCGCGGCAGTTTCCAGACCATCGGCATCGTGACCGATGTGGGGCTCTTCTTAGAGCAGCTCGCCAACGAACTCGATCGCTGACGGTCGGCCTTCAGCGTCTCGGATCGTGGCTCGGCTCTTGCTTGGGTATGAGCCGAGAGAAGGAGGCATGAGCCGATGAGTGACAAGCTCGAGCGCACCGAGGACGAGTGGCGCAGGGTCCTTACGCCGGAGCAATATCATGTGTTGCGAGAGGCGGGGACCGAGCCGCCTTTCATCGGTATCTACGTGGACGTCGATGAGGAGGGCCTCTACCGCTGCGCTGCGTGTGGTAACCCGCTGTTCCGTTCTGAAGCGAAGTATCACTCGGGATTGGGCTGGCCGAGCTTTTTCGAGCCGGTAGGACCTGACGCCGTTGAGACGCGCCCCGATCACAGCCACGGTAAAGTGCGAACTGAGATCCGGTGTGCACGCTGCGGGTCCCATCTCGGCCATGTCTTCGAGGACGGCCCCGAGCCGACTGGCCTTCGCTACTGCATGAACTCCGTGTCGCTTGATCTGGAGGAAGAGTAACGGTGCGCGCAGGACAGCCTTTGTAGGCGTCGTCCGACGCCGACTTCTAGCGTCAACAACCCGGCTCACCGGGATGGCCGCAGCACGTCGCAGGGCGTGGGAACAGTCGTCTCGAGGCGTTGCGCGCGAGAAGGCGCAGTTTCTTGCCGAGCGGCATCGGCTCTTTGAGGTTCGCGAGGTACGCCGAAGCTGAAGGTCTTTCTTGATCGCACATCGTCAATACCCCCTGTCGTGCCGCTTGAGGCGACGCGATGTCCGGCGTGTACGTCAGACCTCGGAGCGTAACTGCTCTCTTTGTACAGCAGATGTCGATCGTTGTCCTGCCGAGTGATATACGTCTCGCGCGACGAGAGCCGCGCTTGCGAACAACATGTGTGTGGCGATCCAGCCGAGGTCCATCGCGGCGGTGAGCCCGCTACCAGACCAGTCAGCGTATGCGTAGTAGGAGTCGGTGAGCGCGAATATGAGGGCGCCCACGACGACGATCCACCAGGGCCACGCGAATCTTCCGGTGCCAAGTTGGCTAATGACCAGCCCGAGTATGACTGCTGGTGCGAGCATGAACACGATGTCGCCGAGCGGATAGAGCGTGCTCACGAACTTGCCGAGCGCGTCCAACTCATCCGGACCTGCCGGGAAGATGAACGGCTTGAGGAGCGCGAGGTAAACGACTGCGATGCCGGTCGCTGCCACGGCGCTTCCGATGAGCATGGGCTTGCGGGTCTTGACCAGTTTCGAGTACGAGAGGATCGCCATCACCATGGCCGCCATGAAGAACACGTATTCCAGCGGGTAGAAGAAGTCCGCGATGCTCGGATACGGGTCGAGTCCCATGCCGAGCTCAAGGACGGCCCATACGATGTCGCCGATAGCGAACGCCGCCATACCGGCTGCGATCAGTGTCCACTGGCGGCCCACGCGCTCGGACCATCCGAGCTTTAGCGTGACGGAGAGTGCGATGGCCGCGCACAGCGGCTGCAGCGCGATGCGAAGATATAGACGGCGTTCGCGGCGGCCTCAGACAGCCGATCGGCGAGCGAGAGGGTGTTTAAGATGTGGAACGCTCCGAGCAGGACGAAGAGGATCACCATGGTCCTGATGGTGTTTACAGAGATCACTGCCGGTTTGCGCAGCGCGGGTGTGTTGACATCGGTCTGCGCGCTCATGCCACGCTCCTCTCAATCTCCGCGATGAGTCCGTCGATCGCATCTCGCGGCGCCAGGGGCGCCAGAAGACGGCGGACATTTGCAACCAGAGTCTGGATATCCTCTCGGTCAAGCTCATCAGTCATCTTGCCAAGTGATAGCGCAGTAGCGCGAACGCAGGTGTCGGCAACCATCTCCCCGACGTAGGGCGCCAAGCTCTGTACGACCGATTCCCGTAGGCTCGTCACGTAAGCCCCCTGCTCGAACATCCGGGTGGAATGAGAATCCGATGCCTACTCAAGAGAATCGGCGTTTCTGCGTTCGGCATCACGTAAACAGTGGTCGGAGTGGGGAGAACAGAAAATATGGTAAGCGGTGGTGTTGAGACGGTAAGCGGCGCAATGCCGCCACTCACCCGCGTCGCCGGATGATGATGCGGGTGAGTGGCGTAGGTTCGGGTGCGAGGTCTAGTAGTTCTCGGCCAAGAGCTCGAAGTAAGCCTGCGGGTGCTTACAGGCGGGGCACGCCTTGGGCGCTTCAGCGCCGTGATGGACGTACCCGCAGTTGCGGCACTTCCACAGCACTTCTTCGCCGCGACGGAACACGAGACCAGCCTCGATGTTCGCCAGCAGCTTGCGGTAGCGGGCCTCGTGATGCTCCTCGACCTCGCCGATCTCACGCCATGAGGTGGCGATGTCGGCGAACCCCTCAGCGTCGGCCACGTTCGCGAAGTCGGGGTAGAGCGTGCCCCATTCCTCAAGTTCGCCGTTGGCGGCTGCGAGCAGGTTCTCGACGGTGGTGCCGATCCTCCCCGCGGGGTAGGTCGCGGTGATCTCGGTGTCGCCGCCTTCGAGGTACTTGAAGAAGACCTTGGCGTGCTCCTTCTCGTTCTCCGCGGTCTCTGTGAACAGCGCCGATATCTGCTCGTAGCCCTCTTTCTTGGCAGCGCTTGCGAAGAACGTGTAGCGGTTGCGCGCCTGGCTCTCGCCGGCGAATGACTTCAGCAGGTTCTTCTCGGTTCGGGTGTCTTTGATGCTCATGCGGCCTCCTCACAGTAGGGGACAGGACTCGATGTAGTGAGTACCCCAACAGACAGGCTGTTCATCACGCCGACTATGCGATCCGTGCCATCCTGGACCGGGTGTCGACCTCGATGGGAGTACTGATCGACCCAGGTGCTTTCGTGGCGAAGGTCATCATTGCCGCAAGGATGCTGAGCGTGGCGGCGATGATGTATGCCATGGAGTACGAACCCGTGGAGTCCACGATCATACCGGCGGTCATCGATCCGAAGACTCCACCGACACCCCAGGCCGTGAACACCAGTCCGAAGTTCACGCCCAGATGCTTCATACCGAAATAGCTCGCGGTCGCCGATGGGAAGAGCGACTGGTCTGAGCCGAGGAGGAAGCCAATGGCTGCTGCGGCCGGTACCAGTGTAAGCGGAGTGTGGGCGAGTCCGATCACGCCCATCATGATCGCCTGCAGCACGAACACCACGAACATCGTCTTCGTCTCGCCGAAGCGGTCAGCCGCTGTGCCTGCAGTGAAGCGACCGGTCGCGTTGCCAAGGCCGATCGCTGCCACAAGACCGAAACCAAGATCGACGCTGGGGAGTTGGGTGACCGCGATCTTCGCCATGTGACCGACGATCATGAGTCCGGCGAACGTGGCGAACACGTACATGGACCACAAGAGCGCGAACTGCTTGGTCTTGATCATGTCGCGCCAGTCCAGCTCGCGACATACAGGGCCCATCTTGACTGCCACCGCTCCGGTATTCGTCTGCGGAACGAAACCTGCCGGGGGGTTCACAAGTAGTTGGGAGAGCCCGACGACCGCGATGAGGAACCCTACGCCGAGTATGCGTAGTGTGGAAGCGATGCCGGAACCGCTGATGAGCGTGGAGGTGAGGGGGGCGATGTACACCGAGGCAAGGCCGAATCCGCTCACCACGATTCCGGTGATGAGTCCCTTACGGTGAGGCGGGAACCATTTCACGGCGGCCGGGGTGGTCGACGCATACCCGAGGCCGATTCCTGCACCGCCGAGTAGTCCGAAGCCCAGCACCATCGGCCATACCGTGTTCGCGTTTGCAAGGGAGGCGACAAGGAGGCCGACGCCTATCAGCAAGCCGCCGATGGTGGCGACGATCCTCGGCCCGAACCGATCCTGGGCGCGCCCTGCGAAGACCATCGAGAGAGCGAATGTTCCGACTGCTGTCGCATATGGAAGGCTCGACTGTCCCGCGGACCAACCCCATTCCGTGGTGAGCGCCCTCGCGACCATACTCCATGCGTAGAGGACGCCGAGTGCCAGGTTTATGCCGAGACCAGCGAGCACAACGATCCAGCCACGTGTGGGAATGCGATGGATCATGTGACCTCCGGGAGCCGTCTACTCATACGAGCGCAGGTAGTGAGAGCGCTTCGGCCAGCGAGGACGAGACTGGAAAATGCAGCAGGTCGAATATTCCGCACGCCATGCTTCGATTATTGCAATCATTATCCACAAGCTGTCAGGGGGCAAGGGCCATAACGTTACCGCTCGCGCCGTTAAGAAGAGTGAGATGCGTGTTACGGCTCGGCTATGATGCGCGGTGGCGGTGTCAGCCGGCTCGGCGTCCGATCTGCTCGGCACGCTTCTCGACGATGTGGTTCTGCGCGTCGACGAAGACGACGCGAGGTTCCCACGTGCGTGCTTCTGCATCGTCGAGTTCGATGAGATTCGCGATGATCACGAGGTCGCCTGCGTGTGTGTGATGTGCGGCGGCGCCGTTGACGCACACGACACCAGAGCCGCGTGGACCGGCGAGGGCGTAGGTGGTGAGGCGTGAGCCGTTGGTGACGTTCCAGATCTCGACGGCTTCGTTCTTAAGGATACCGGCGGCGTCGAGTAGGTCGGTGTCGACCGTGACGCTGCCTTCGTAGTGGAGGTCGGCTTCGGTCACCGTCGCGCGGTGTATCTTGCCGCCCAGCATCTTTCTGCGCATGTAGTGCTCCGTTCCCAGGTACCCGCCTTCGTGGGTCGAGTCCCAGCCTCGGGGTCGTGCAGGCATTGTAGCACGGGGAGTGCCGGTCTTCTCCACAACTGCGCGTGCTATCATCGAGCGGTCCGATTATCCGCGCTGGTAGAAAGTGGCGTGAGATGCCTGGCAGCCACTCTGAACCTACGCTTGAGTTCCTCGGTTTCTCCGATCGTTGGCGCGCGCTGTTCATGCCCTATGCCGAGCAAGGACTTGTGCTCGCCCGCGTCATCCGGACCGATCGTGGAAGCGTACTTGCTGCAACCGGCGAAGGCGTCATCCGAGCTGAATCGACGCGCCGTCTCGTCAAGGAGGCACTTTCTGCCGAGGAGCTTCCCGCCGCAGGCGACTGGGTGGCCGTGCGGCTCGACACCGATCTTGAACTCCCACAGATCGAGGCGATCCTGCCGAGGACATCCGCGTTCACGCGTGCCGATCCGGGTAAGGATGCTGCTACGCAGGTGCTCGCCTCGAACATCGACACCGTCTTCATCATCCATCCCATCGTCGAAGAGCCGAATGTTCGGCGTCTGGAGCGCGAGCTGGCGCTCGCATGGGAGAGCGGTGCGGTGCCGGTGGTCGTCTTAGCGAAAGCGGATCTCTCCGAGGACCCCGAAGGCGCCCAGAAGGCGGTCGAGGCGATCGCGCTCGGCGTAGACATCCACATGACGAGTGCACTCACCGGCGAGGGCGTCGAGGCGCTTCTCGCGTATGCCGATGGCCACCGCACGGTCGCGCTCATCGGCCCATCGGGCGCCGGCAAGTCCACGCTCATCAACCGGCTTGTCGGCAGTGACGTACAGGCGACACGTGAGGTGCGGCTCTCGGACGGCAAGGGTCGCCACACCACCGTCGCGCGTGAACTCGTGCCGCTGCCCAACGGTGGTGTGCTCGTAGACACCCCTGGACTTCGCGCAGTCGCTCTGAACGACGCAGAAGCGGGCATAGCAGCAGCGTTCCCCGAGATAGAGGCGCTCTCTTTCAAGTGTCGCTTCCGCGATTGCATGCATGAGACTGAGCCGGGCTGTGCGGTCCTGGCTGCCGCCGAGAGCGGTGAGTTGGCGACGGATCGACTCGAGAGCTACCGCGCCCTACTGAAGGAGGCGCGCTTCGCCGCTACGCGTACGGATGCACGACTCAAGGCCGAGGAAGAGCGGCGCTGGGTCGTGATCCGCAAGTCCGCTCGGCAGCTTTACGAGGACCGTGGTCACAAGTAGCCCGACTCGGCACGGTCTTCGCCGTCCGGGCTGCTACCGTGACAGGGACAACACCTCACCTCCGATGACCTGGAGATCAGTGTGACTTCCAGCACGAGTTCCACCCCAACGCCGGACCGCGACGCCCAAGACTGGGAACTTTGCCACGCCTGCGGTGGGCTGTGTTGCTGTCTGTATCTCGCTCACGATGAGAATGGCGACTACATCGGCGAGGAGTGGCTTCCCGCATACATCGAGCAGTGGCTGGGGTGGTTTAAGGCCAGCGGTGCGCTTGTTCGCGAAGGTGACAGCTATGTCGTCGGCGCTCACGGTATTGAGCCCTATCACGACCCGCGCATCAGCCATTTACCCACAGCAGAGGGTGAGGCGTATCGCGCCACGCTGCCGGAGTGGGTGGACGTGCGCAAGTGTCAGTTCTGCCACCCGGAACTCGGCTGTCAGCTTCCGCACGAGTATCGGCCGCCCCTCTGCGACGATTACCAGTGCGAGCTGTGGACTGAGTGACGAAGTCGAACCCACCCGGGTGCTGTCCGGGTTTTCCGGTGGCGCAAAGACGTTCCCACCTGCATAATCACCACGACACGAAAGCGAGATAGGAGACGCTCATGACCACTGCACGCGCCCGCCACATCCTCGTCGCGACCGAGGAGAAGGCCAACGATATCAAGCAGCAGATCGCCGACGGAGCGGACTTTGCCGAGATGGCACAGCAGCACTCATCGTGCCCGTCGGGTCGCAGCGGCGGCGACCTCGGCGAGTTCTCGCCTGGCCAGATGGTGAAAGAGTTCAACGACGTCTGCTTCAACGACGAGGTCGGCATGGTCCACGGTCCCGTGAAGACGCAGTTCGGCTATCACCTCATCGAGGTCACGAAGCGCGACTAAGGTCCGTTTCGAACTCCTCGGCAGATATCGCGGCGGGTATGCCAGTCCCCGACGCCTTCTTCCTGTGCACGGTGGCCTACCGCGCGCATGCGCAGGTTGTCGGCGTTGATCGCCTGCTCGCTACAGCGGAGTCATCACGCGATCCCCGCTCCGTCGCCGACGCGATCATCGCCCAGCCGCTTGCGCCCGACGTCGCATTGCAGCTTCGTCTGTGGTTCGCTGACCTCGGTGGTGCCGACAGCTGAGGCGCGGGCATTCTCGGTGAATGACGAGACGGCGCTTCAAGTCGCGGACCTGGCGCTGCAGGCGGAGGAGCTGTTCGGCGTACCCGTTGACATCGAGTGGGCGTACGACGGCGAGTGCGTGTGGCTGCTGCAGGCGCGTCCGATCACCACGCTGCGTGAGACTCCAACGCCGACTGGTGTGCGCTGATCTCGCATCGTCGTGCCGAACATGCGCACCTGCAGATGCTCTCCCCGCCGCCGGTCGTCATCGGCGATTGGGACGAACACAGCGAGCCGATCAAGCTGCCGGACGGGGTGGAAGTCCTCAAGGGTATCAGCGTGAGCGCCGGTGTCGTTCGCGGTCCGGCGCGGGTGTTCCTCTCGGTGGATAGCGAGGAAGAGGTACTACCCGGTGAGATTCTCGTGGCGCCGTTCACTGATCCGGGTTGGACGCCGTACTTCATTCCCGCGGCTGGTATCGTCATGGACATGGGCGGCATGCTCTCCCACGGCAGCATCATCGCACGGGAGTACGGGATTCCCGCAGTCGTGAACGTAGGACCCGCCACGCGCATCATCACCACCGGACAGCTCGTCGAGGTGGATGGCGACCGCGGAGAAGTGCGGATACTCGATAGCGAGTGAGGTTCGGCTGGAGGACCACCCTTCTTTTGCGATGACCCCGACGACAGATTGGAATCGAGCTGATGTTCACAACAGACTTCCGCCCGTCTCGGCACGGATTCGGTTTCGCCAACATGTGGCGCGACGTGCTTCTGGGCACCGTTCCCGTGCGCGGGCGATGCGGCGGGATGGCGTTCGCGGCGCTCGACTACTTCGATGCAGGCGAGCCTATCCCGGAAGGTCGTGAGCTCCCGGCGTATGACTCGGCACTTGCACGTCTCACCTGGCGGCGACAGCTGGCCAGTGTGTTCGCGGGGCTCGGCTACAACCTGTGGCGCTTCGTGCAGATGACGTACCGTCCCACAGCAGGTTCTCGCGGTGTCGCCGCGCTGACGCATCGGGAAACAGGTCGCGTGCTCGACTCGCTCGCGGCTGGTCGCCCCGTGCCGCTCGGCCTCATCAACGCGTTCGACCTCAAGCATCTGGGCCGCAATCACCAGGTCCTCGCATACGCAGCCGAACTTACGCTCACACACGCACGGATACGCATCTACGATCCCAACCACCCGTTGCGCGATGACGTCGTGCTCGAGGTGCCGCGCGAGGGCGCCGACCCTCTCGTGGAGCGCGTGGGGGACCGCCGCATCCAGTGGCGCGGCATGTTCGCCGAGAAGTACGCGCCGATCCCTCGCGTGGGCAGCGCCACAAAGCTCGAGGAGCACGCGCCCGGTGACGGGACGGTGCTCCTCGTAGGTGCGCTCGGGCTGCTGGCTACAATCGGTGTTCTGCGCTGGATGTTCGGACGTCGGCGCTACTGAACGATGATCGCCTGCGCGGTGGTCACGCCGTCGGTCTCGGGCTCGGCGAACAGCAGCACCTGAGAGCCGGCAGCCATCTCGGTCACGCCTTCGGCGTAGGCCACGACTGTGTTCTCGTCGGTGTAGAGAGTCTGCGATCCGCCCCCTGAGAGTGCGATGGTGATCGTGTCATCCGCCACTTCGATGACCTCGCCCTCAAGAATGCCGCCACGCGCGGTACGCATCCCACCATCGGTAGGCATGGCGCTCGTGTCGATACCCTTCTCCTCGAGAAACGCCTGACGTTCCTCGTCGGTCATGTTCTGGAATGCCGTGCGCTCTTCTTCGGTCAGGTCGGCTAACGGCCCACCTGCGGCGCCCATTCCGCGAGTTCCTGCAGCGAATCCCGTGGGTGTCGAGGATGATGCGCCGGCGAACAGCGTGCCGCCCCAGAAGGCCGCACCGATGAGCGCGATGACGGCGACTGCCAGGATTACCTTCTTCATGAGATGCTCCTTGTCTTCCTACTGGTAACGAAGGGCTTCGATGGGGCTGAGCTTTGCCGCGCGTCGCGCGGGATAGTAGCCGAACACGACGCCTATGAACGCGCACACACCGGCGGCGAGCGTGATCGAGTTGACCGTCAGGATCGCCTCGATGCCGAGCAGTCCGCCGCCGATGAAGGCGATACTCCACCCCAGTGCGATGCCGATGATGCCTCCGATGAAGGTGAGTACCACTGACTCGGCAAGGAACTGCGATGAGATGACGTTGTCGTCGGCGCCGATCGCCTTGCGCAGGCCGATCTCCCGCGTGCGCTCGGTCACGGTGGTGAGCATCATGTTCATGATGCCGATGCCGCCGACGAGCAGCGAGATACCGGCGATCGCGGCGAGCAGCGCGGTGAATGTGCCCGTTACGGTCGAGACGGTGCTCAGGATATCGGCCATGTTCATGATCCGGAAGTCTGCGTAGTCGGGATCGGCGATCGAATGCCGCGAAAGCAGCGTCTGCTCCACGGAGTCTTCGGCCTCGGTCATGAGCTCTTCGTCCACCACGGTCAACGTGATGCTCGAGAGGTACTCGTTCCCGCTTACGTAGCGTTGTTGTGTTGAGAGCGGTATCAGCGCCGCCGAGTCCACGCTGCTGAATCCGGATGCGCCCTTCTCTTCGAGCACACCCACGACGGTAAGCAGCATGCTGCCCGAGCGGATGCGCTCACCGACCGGGTCGATGTCCGCGCCGAAGAGGTCCTCTGCCAGCGTGGAGCCGAGCACGACCACCTGAGCGTAGGCCGAGTCGTCACGCTCGGTGATGAAGCCGCCGCTCGCGATGGTCAGGTTGCTGACGCTCGCGTAGTCGTTCGTCACGCCGAGGATCTGCGCATTGGCGTTCACGCCGTCGACGACCAGCTGCGCATTGCCCTGCGAGGAGGGCGCGACGCCGGTGATCAGGCTGAGTTCTGCAAGCGCCTCGGCGTCTTCACGGGTGAGCGACTGCACCGAACTTGCGGCCATACGGAAGCCGCCTCCGCTGCTGCCGGGAGATGCGGGAGAGACGGTCAGCAGGTTGGAGCCCGCTGATTCTATGGAGGCTTCGATCGATGCCTGGCTGCCTGCGCCAAGCGCGAGCATGGCGATGACCGAGGCGATGCCAACGACGATGCCGAGGATGGTCAGGCCGCTGCGGACCTTGTTGGAGGTCAGAGAGTGCAGGGTCTCGGAGATGAGGTCGATGAAACGCATCACGCATCACCGTCCTTCTCGGCCACGGCGTTGCCGTACTGACGGATGTGCGCGTCGGCCTGGCTGGCGTCTTCGGTGATCAGCCCGTCCTGGATGCGGATGACGCGCTTGGCCTGTGAGGCGATGTCGGGTTCGTGGGTGATGAGCACGATCGTACGGCCCTCGTCGTTGAGGCGCGTGAACAGCTCCATCACCGAGTCTCCGGTTGCGGTGTCGAGGTTCCCCGTCGGTTCGTCCGCGAGGATGAGCGAGGGATTGTTGACGAGCGCCCGTGCGATGGCGACGCGCTGCATCTGGCCTCCTGAGAGCTCGTTGGAGCGGTGCGTCCACAAGTCCTCATCGAGCTGGACTGCGCGTAGCGCCTCGGTGGCGCGCTGCTCGCGCTCCTCCGGGTCGACACGCGTATAGAGCATCGGCATCACGACGTTGCGCATCACCGTCGCACGCGGCAGCAGGTTGAACGCCTGGAAGACGAAGCCGACCGTCTCGCGTCGCACCTCGGCGAGTTCATGCGTGTCCAGTTGCGCCACGTCGCGACCGGCGAGCCGGTAGGTGCCGCTCGTGGGCACGTCGAGGCAGCCCAGGATGTGCATGAGCGTAGACTTGCCCGAGCCGGATGGGCCCATGATCGCCGCGAACTCGCCTTCCTCGATGGTGAAGGACACACCGCGCAGCGCGTGGGTCTTGGCGCCCGCGCCGTCGTAGACCTTCTCGAGGTCGTGCGCTTCGATGACCGGACTAGCCACGAGAACCGCCGCCCATGCCCGGCATCATAAAGCCGCCACCGTTGTCATCGGACTCCGTCGCGCTGTCGAGCGTCTGCGTGATGACCTTGTCGCCTTCTAAGATGCCCGAGAGGACCTGCGTCTGTGTGGCGCTCATGAGCCCGACCTCGACGGTGATCTTCTGGGGGTTCGCGCCAGTCGAGTCGAGGACCTGTACGTAGTAGCCGCCGTCACCATCGGACTGTACGGCTGCGTTGGGCACGAGCAGAGCGCCCTTGGCGATGTCGGTCACGATCGTCGCTGCCGCCGACATAGCGGGACGCAGCGCGTCATCCACGACGTCAAGAGCGATGTAGACATCGAAGGTCACGACGCCCTGGGTGTTGAGGCCTTCATCGGAGATATCGTAGACCTTGCCGGTGGCGGTCAAGTCAGGCAGTGCGTCGAACTCCACATCCGCGCGCTGTCCCACCTTAAGAGTGGGCAGATCGACCTCGTTCACGGTCAACTTCACCACCAGGGCCGTACCGTTGAGCACGATGACCGGCGCCGAGGAGGACGAGCTGCTGCTCGATGCGGACGTTGCACCGCTGGTCGATACAGTCTGCGATGTGCTGCCGCCAGAGGCGGCGACGGTGTCGCCCACTTCGATGTCGAGTGAGTAGACAGTGCCCGAGCACGGTGAGGTCACGGCAAGATCGCTTTCTGCGGCCTTCGCATCCTCATATGTGGTGTATGCGCTGGATCGCGACGACTTCGAGGCGGACAGTCCTGCTTCGGCGGCCTCCACACTCTTCTCGGCGACCGCGACGTCGTCGGCTGTCGCTGTCGGGGTGGGGAGCTCACTGCGGTCGGTGACCGCCGTCAGGTCGTTCTCCGCCTTGAGAACCTGGGCCTCAGCGTTGAGCACGCTCTGCTTCGCCTGCAGGTAGGAGGTGTAGGTCTTAGCGGTGTTCGCTTCGGCATCGCTCGCATCGAGCGTGAACAGCACCGTGCCGGTGCTCACCGCCGAGCCTTCCTTGACCGCGATGCTCGCTACCGTGCCGACGCTATCTGCCCAGACCTCGGTCGTCTCGCCGACCTCTACGTTGCCGGTTTCGGAGACCGTCACCGAGATCGTGCCGATCGAAGCCGCCTCGGTCGTGTAGGAGACGGTCGTCTCTTCGCTTCCGGCGCCGCGCGTCACGGCGTATGCGGTTCCCGCCACGGCGACCAGGACCGCGGCAGCGATCCAACCGCGGTAGCGCCGGAGCTTCTTGGACAGGGCCATGCGTCACCTCCACAGGGATGGATACTCCACACCATTCTAGACGTGTGAGGAGCCGGATTCGTCGTGCGTCAGGAGTGGTTTCGCATACGACGCGGGGAGTACGCGGCGTGGAGATCGTGTGGGGAGTTCAGTCTGCCGAGAGACCCGGCGTGACGAGTCCGGACTCGTAGGCCATCACGACGAGCTGCGCACGGTCGCGTGCGTGTAGCTTCATCATCACGCGTGACACGTGTGTCTTAGCAGTCGCGGGGCTGATGAAGAGCTGCCCCGCGATCTCGTCGTTGGAAAGGCCGGCCGCGACGAGCGTGAGGATCTCGTGCTCGCGTTCTGTGAGCGCCTCAAGCTCTTTAGGATGCGCGCGGCGCACATCCGGACGTGCCGCGAACTCGGTGATCAGTCGTCGTGTGACGCTGGGCGAGAGTAAGGCGTCGCCACGGGCGACGATGTGCACGCCCGCGATGAGTTGCGCGGGGTCGGTGTCTTTGAGCAAGAAACCGCTTGCGCCGATACGGAGCGCCTCGTAGACATACTCGTCGGCGCCGAAGGTCGTGAGCACCAAGACGCGCGGGGCGGTCTCGGTCTTCTCGCCGAGGATGCGGCGCGTCGCCTCAAGGCCGTCCATCTCCGGCATGCGGATATCCATCAAGATGACGTCCGGCGAGAGCTCGGCCGCAAGCTGTATCGCCTGCTCGCCGTTCTCGGCTTCACCGATCACATCGATGTCGCTTGACGCCTCCAGCAGCACGCGGAACCCGGCACGCACGAGCGCCTGGTCGTCGACGATGAGGACGCGGATGCTCATGACGAACTCCGTGCCAGCGGGATCGTGGCCCTCAGGCGTATTCCGCTCTTCTCGGCAGGGTCGATCGTGAAGGCGCCGCCAAGGGCGTCGACGCGCTCACGCATGCCGCGGATGCCGTGACCCTCGGTCGTGTGCAGGGCCTCGCTTGTCGCGCCCTTACCGTCATCGGCGATCTCGAGCGTGAGTTCGCGCGGGCCGATCGCGATCGTGACATCCACATGCTTTGCGTCCGCGTGTCGCACGACGTTGGTGAGCGCTTCTTGCACGATGCGATATGCCGAGACACCCGCGTACGCGGGTACGCTCGCCAGATCGCCGGTCACTCCGAGCTCGACGTCGATACCCGCTTCGCGCACATGCTCGACGAGCTGTGCGATGTTGGTGATGTCCGCCGCCGGCGCCAGCGGTGCATCTCCCTCGGCGGTGCGTAGCACGTCAAGCATCGAGCGTAGCTCGGCCAGCGCTTGCTTGCCGGTGGCGCGGACGTTCTCGATCGACTCGCGGGCCCGCTCGGGAGAGTCGTCGATCAACGCGGCCGCCGCACTCGCCTGAACGGTGACGATCGAGAGGCTGTGCGCGACGATATCGTGCACCTCCCGCGCGATGCGGATGCGCTCCTCATCGACGCGGCGGCGTGCTTCCTCCTCACGCGTGCGCTCCGCTTCTAATGCGCGGCGCTCGAACTCCGCGACGTATTCGCGACGATTACGTTCCGCTTCGCCGAGAAGTGCCGTCGCGGTAAGGATAACGATGGGACCGACGATCTCAGCGACCCAACGAACGGTGGGCGAGAAGACGAAGAGCCCGGCGGCTATCACGAGACTGGCGACGAACACTCCGATGAGGCCCACGCGTCGCCGCTGCGCCCGTGACGCCACCGTGTAGGTAGCAATCATCGGCGCTAGGATCGTCGGGGCAGGAGTAGGGACGAACATGCTGTAGACAATGGCGGCTGTGCAGCTCAAACCGAATGCGACCCAAGGTGCTTTACGGCGGACCGCGAGTGGCAGGAAGCTCGCCGCGACGAGCAGGTAGGCGAGTAATCCCGGTTCTCGGTCGAGGAACTGCGGCTTTCGCATGAAGCCGCCATGTAGGGGCCCCAGGCGAAGCGTGTTCATCAGCCACAGCTGCGCGAAGACGAACAGTGTCAGGCCGACCGCCAGTGCGATGTCGAGCCACAGCGGATCGATGCGGGAGAGGCGTTCTTTGAGTCGTGTAGTCATGCACTCATCCTAGTCTCCGCTAGCGAGCATGACGAGCGACGAGTGGTGTACGTGCGTGTGCGACCGGGGGAGTACGTTGGGTGCAGGGCGGGAAGATACCTCATGCGGGCTTGCTCATCGCAGGAGGTGCATCATGTCTGCCAAAACCATGGCGTCGTCCTGACGGCCGCGATCTGGCCTGTCGCGTGGACGCTCATGACGCACGCGATATCGTGGCCGATCCTGGACACGGCCTTTGCGCCGGTCCTGTTGACCGCGCTGATCGACTCTGCCGCAGTGACCGCACTTGTCGCGTGGCGCCGTCGGCGGGACCGTGTGGCTGGTGTCGTTTGTCTTCGGCAATATCTGGTTCAGGCGTATTCTCAGCACGATGGAGCCGCACGTTGCCATGAGACCGGTGGCCGTTCCTAGCGTTTCGTGACCGGGAATCTGACTTCGGTGAGGTACTCGCTGCGCGGCACTTCTTCCGGATCTGAGAAGTAGACTTCTTCCGGTGGTCCTACGATCGAGTAGTCGTGGCCCTCTACCCACTTGGTCAAGGCCTCATAGGTGGCCCCGATCTCCTCATATGGTCCCTTATACATCGCCGATGCGACCGTTTTCTTAGGGATATGCCGCACGCCGATCCCGTCTTCGTCAGGTTCGAGCAGTTCGGGCTGACCTGCGAGCGGAGCCCAGAGCTCCCACACGGCGTCCTCATCCGGTACGTCATCCGGTGACGTCAGGTAGATGGCCGAGGGCATGCCCGTCGGTGTCAGTGCGTGCGAGGCTACCCATCCGTAAAGATGACCGTATCCCTCAGGTATCTGCGAGTAAGGGCCACGCATCGAAAGGAACGCGACAGTAGTCGGCTCCGTTTGTTTGATGTTGGCATCGAACACAGCTATCACCTCCGCCGAGCGTCAGTTCTCTTGCTGGTAGATACCCACTGTCGTGCATCACGGCTCCAGCGTTCGGCTTTAAGAGGTCTTCGTGATGGGAACATAGGTAGAGCCGCATGTTCGATAGGGGGAGACTGTCATGGAAGAGATCGTTCAGAAGTTGATGGCCAAGACCGGCGTGGATGAAGCGACAGCGATGAAGGTCGTGGACTTTCTCAGAGAGAATTGGGACGACGTCGCCAAGTGGATCGGTGGCGAGAAGTTCGGTGACGTCAAAGAGAACGTCTCTGAGGCTATGCATGATGTGAAGGGCAAGTTGTCCGGCCTCTTCAGCAAGGACTGAGGTTTGTCCAGGACGTAGGGGCGGCACGCTGTTCTGCTCGGGATGGCCCTGCCTTGCTGCACAAGCGGCACGGCGCGTGACCTGGCTTCCTTCCTCGGCGATAATGTGAGTGCGGCGCAACTGCCGAACGCATCTGCTCGCCGACGTCTGAGGAGACTCACCGATGATTCCTCGCTACTCCCGCCCTGAGATGGCCGCCATCTGGGAGCTCGAGAACAAGTTCGAGATCTGGAAGGAAATCGAGGTACTCGCCTGCGAGGCGCAGGCCGAACTCGGCGTGATCCCGCGCGAGGACGCCGTCGCCATCCGCGAGCGTGCCGCGTTCGAGGTGGAGCGCATCGATGAGATCGAGCGCACGACCAACCACGATGTCGTTGCATTCCTCACGAACATGGCCGAGCACATCGGTGAGCCCAGCAAGTGGGTTCACTACGGCATGACCTCCAGCGACCTCGGCGACACGGCGCTTTGCTACCAGATGACACAGGCGATCGACATCATCATTGCGGACGTTCGCCGCTTAGGCGCGATCTGCAAGCGCCGCGCATTTGAGACCCGCGACATGCTGTGTGTAGGCCGCACGCACGGAATCCACGCGGAGCCGATGACGTTCGGGATGAAGTTCGCCTCGTGGGCGTGGATGCTCAAGCGTGCAGAGAAGCGTCTGATCGCGACACGGGAGTACTCGTGTGCGTGGGGCGCTATCTCCGGCGCGGTGGGGTCGTACAGCAACATCGACCCGTTCGTCGAGCGTTACGTCTGCGAGAAGCTCGGCCTGACGCCCGACCCTCTCTCCACACAAGTGATCGCACGCGACCGACACGCGCACTTCCTCGCGGTCCTCGCGACAGTGGCTGCAACCGCTGAATCGATCGCCACCGAGGTACGCGCGCTACAGAAGTCCGACACGCTCGAGGCTGAAGAGCCATTCGCGAAGGGGCAGAAGGGTTCCTCGGCCATGCCCCATAAGCGCAACCCCATCACCGCCGAGCGCGTCTGCGGGCTCGCGCGCGTGATCAAGGCGAACGCGCAGGTGGGTTTCGACAATGTGGCGTTGTGGCACGAGCGCGACATCTCGCACAGCAGTGCGGAGCGAGTCGTGCTCGCTGATTCGACCATCGGGCTGGACTATCTTCTCGGCAAGCTCGAATGGATCTTGGACGGCATGGTGCTCTATCCCAAGCGGATGAAAGCCAACCTTGAGTCCACGCGCGGGCTCATCTACTCCAGTCGCGTGCTGCTGGCGTTCGTCGACGCGGGCATGTCACGCGAGGACGCGTACGAGGTCGTGCAGCGTAATGCCATGAAGGTCTGGGATGACATGCAGAATGCGCGCGGTGGCCCGAGCTATCGAGAGAACCTTGAGGCTGACCCGGAATGCTCGCTTTCCGCCGAGCAACTCGACGCGATATTCGACCCTTGGCAGTTCCTCAGTCGTGTTGGCATCGTGTTCGACCGACTCGAAAGCTGCACGTTCTAGGAGGCCCGCACATGTCGCCTGTCGTCGTTGCCATGGGAGTCGTGATCGCCGGTTGGGTACTGCTCGTGCTGACGAGCGCCAGTGCCGAGTTGAACAATCGCGGTGCACTGCGCATGATCGTGATGGTGGTCTGGCTGCTCATTGTCACGACGGGTTGGGCGGTGTTCGCATATCTGGCGTATGGTACCCCCGGCGGCCTCGACGGGGCGTGGCAGTGGGCGAACGGCCAGCCGCTCGTGATGCGTATCGCGATGTGGGTCTTCTTGCTACCCTACATGGGCGGGCTGGGAATCTGGCAGCTTGCATGGGTCGTCTCGCAGAAGACGGTTGCCATCTGTGCGCTCGCGGTCGCGACGTTTTTGCTGTCGCTCAAGCGGGGATAGGATCAGAGTATTCAACGGTTCAAGGCAAGGCGTCGACGAAGGTGTCCCATCACCGTCTGCGGTTTGAGCGGTTGCCGGCAGGGGCATTCTGACAATAGGTGCCGTTGATCACTGATGATGTGGATAATGGCCGGAGGCTGCAGGGTCCCGGCGCGAGTAGCGGGGGGTGCTTTGTGGCAAAGAAGGTGCTTGTGGTCGATGATGAACCGGCCATCGCCAATCTCGCCAAGATCAAGCTCACGAATCAGGGTTTCGATGTGACGACGGCGAACAGTGGCAAAGAAGCGCTCGCGAGTGTGGCGAGCGACCCTCCTGATGTCATGGTCCTGGATGTGATGATGCCGGGCATGGATGGCTGGGAGGTCGCCAGTCGGATGAAGGGGGACCCGGACACCAAGCACATCCCCATCCTTATGCTGACAGCGCTTGGGCTCGGGGAGGAGTCAAGGCCCGAGTTCGTGAACGTCGACGAGTACTACACCAAGCCTTTTGACGGGGCCACGCTGGTGAAGATCGTTCGTAGACTCGCGGGCAGGGACGACTGAACCGGTCCGGACGACGCGATCGGGTAACCTGCGGCTACTGTTTCAGCGGGATCGCTTCGACGATGGTGCGCCTGTTGCCGAGATAGCGCGGCACGCACGTGTAGAGCACGAGCCGTTCGTAGCCGACGTCTTCAAGGGATAGCAGCGCGGAACGTCTCGGCGCTTCACCAGCGGCGCGCCGGCGAGCGCTTGCGACCCGAGTCTACCTTACGAGGCGCGCCGTCTGTGTGGAAGCGCGGGTTAGCACCTCAGAATCACCCACCACCTTGACGCAGTGGTTAAGGTTCGTGCTTCTGGAGTGGGTCAACTGGTCTGGGCCCCATATCATATAGAGAGAATAGAATGTGATGGTGCGCGCGTTCCGTCCCCGTCTCGTCAGAGCTGGCCCGAGCAGCACGTTGGACGCGGCAAGGAAGGGTTACGCATGGTCGAGTGGGCGAGATCGCATCAGGCAACCGTGTTCTTTGCGTCGACTTTCGTCTTCAGTTGGGCGTTCTGGATACCTTCTGCAGTGATGTTTGCCAGCGCAACGAATCCGGGAACGCTCACCAGCTCCCCGCCGTTCGTGGTACTGCAGACACTCGGCGCTGCCGGCCCCTCGATCGCAGCACTCGTGCTCACACGTGCCCTGCATGGCAAGGAGGCCGTTCGCACACTGATCGGCAGGTTCAAGCCCTTGCGGCAGACGGGGGCTTTGTACGTTGTAGCGGCGACGCTCACTCCGGCACTTGCAGTCATGGCGATGGTTATCAACGCCGTCGTGTCCGGAGGCCCGTTCGTTGACCCGAACTCGGGGCTGGCCGAAATGGCCGGAGAGATGGGATGGCTCGGTGCGGTTGCAGTGCTGCCCGTTGTGCTGGCCTCGCAGATCTTCTCCAGTCCCCTTCTCGAAGAGGCTGGATGGCGCGGCTTCGCGCTGCCAAGACTGCAGGCTCGGAGAAGCGCTCTGCTCGCGAGCCTGGTGCTTGGTCTGGCGTGGGGCCTCTGGCATCTTCCACTCGTTATCGCCTACGGAGATCCGTTCGCGCCCTACCTTGCGGGAATCATGGCGCACACGGTCTTGATGACCTGGGTTTTCAATAGCGGCGACGGCAACCTGTTCTCGATGCTCCTGTTTCACGCATCGCTCAACCTATCGCTCAACGTCCTGCTTCCACTCCGAGCAGGATGGACGCCCGCGTTGGTCGCATTGGGCGCGGCGATCGCAGTGATCTTCCTGTTCGGGCACAAGAACCTGTCTCGCCATGAACGCTATGCGGGGTAGCTCGCGGGTGTGCAGGGGTCGAGATGCCAAGGGTCAACTAGAGGACCTCATGTTCTGATGGTGCTAGTGTTTCGGCTTGAGCAGACGCCGAGCGCCTACATGCTGATTCTACCTCGCGGCGTTCTGCTCGAAGCCGGGGTTAGATGAACGGCCCTATCGACCTAAGACGATATCGATACCATACAGAACCAGGTCCATCTTGCTTTCTGTGAGTGTTCCGACCCGTTCAGTGAGCGATGCGCGATCCAGGGTAACGATCTGCGAGACGTTGGCCACCGACTCTTTGGGGAGCCCGGTCGCAGAGGAGTCCAGCGCCACGTTTCCCGGAGCATCGGCCCAGCGCAAGTTGCTGGTGAGCGGGACACATACGACCGTCGCAATGCGGCTACGGTTGAACGAGTCGCTTTGGACAATGAGCACCGGACGGCGGAAACCGGGAGCCGAACCGACGGGCTCACCGAGGTCAGCCCACCATATCTCTCCTTGTGCGATCACCACTCGGAGTCTTCGAGGATGCGCCTGGAAGCGCCGGTGGCAAATCTGTTGTCAGCGTCCGAGTCCTCAGCGCACATGGCGTCGAGAGCCGAGGTCACACTGTCGGCCGAATGTCGGGCGACATACTCGCGAACCGCTCGACTGTAGAGTTGGCTTCGAGACTGGTTAAGCTCGCGAGCGAGCTTCTCAGCCTCAGTGAATACCTCATCGGGTATGGAGATCGCTGTCTTCATACCGAAAGTATAACTCGCTGTCAGGAGACTGCAAGTCGGAATACGGCTGTGGCCGATGCATCTAACGCGATCGGCATCAGCGGCAAGCGTAGCGCAGTCCGCTGGATGCCGTGGTTCGACCCACCCTACGGCGCGATCGCCTTCTCGTCGAACCCCCGCGCCTCGTGCCGGACGGCAGCGATTTCCACAAGATCGTCCTTGCGACGATACATCACGCGGTACGGGCTCACGATGATCTCGCGGATGTCCTGGCGCCCGAGCTCGGGGACGACGTGACCGGAGTCTGGGAAGGTCGCCAGCGACTTGGCGCGATCGAGCAACCGCTCAAGCCACTGGAGCGCGGCTGTCGGACTATCGCCCGAGATGTGGGCGACCGCGTCGTCGACCTGCTCGTCCGCCAGGGGCGACCAGGCTATCTTCACTTCAGGTACCGCTCCCGAAGACGCCTCTCGACGACCTCGTGAGGGATACCCATGCCTGCGTCCAACTGTGCCTCCGCAGTGCGGATATCGCGGATCACCGCGACCTCGTCGACGAGATCCTCATACACGCTGACGTTGAGGAGGACTGCAGCGCTCCGACCATGCTGTGTGAGAACGACTGGACGCTTGGTCCTCTGGACCTGATCGATGACCGCTGAGGCGTGAGATCGGAATTCGGTGACGGGCCGGACATCGACCGAGGGGCGCAGCAGCGCCATGATGGGCCTCCATTTCGATACGTGATTGTGTACAGTAGGTACAGTATAGCGTATCGTAGCCCCGAGCGACCGGCGATTCCTTGGTTGGGTCGAACGTTCGGCGCATGAGCAGACGCTTTGCGCTTCTCTCAGTCTATCGCTCCTGGCGTTCTGCTGCTGTTGCGCTGGTTAGCGTGCGCCCACAGCAGCGGCAACCGGTCAGTGGCGCCGCGTGCGCCGAGAACCTTCCGTACCGACGATCCACTTCCCCGAAGTCCCACCCGCTTGCCGCACCGGCGCCGCTGATGGTCGCGCATTCCAAGGCTGCACATGCGGCGAGACGTGCCGAGAACCGAGCACTCCCTGGTGGAGCCCTTACCTCATGCCTGCTCTGGAAGACCGCTGTCCGGAGCAAGATAGACCGTCACGCTAACGTTGGGCGCATGACCAGCAAACCGGCCTCGCGCGTCTTCCGAGCCGAGGATACATCACACGGCCGGTTTGTCTGTGTCGATGCGCTTGTTCGACAGGGCCACCCGCCGGCTACGGGCTGTCGAGCAACCGCTCGCTCCGGCGCGCACGAACCACGCGCAGCTCGGCCTCAGTCGCGATGCAGAACGGCTGGTCGCAGCTCACGAGCGGCGGGTCTCCAGGCTCTGATGTAGGTTTGTGAACATGACCAGGGGAAGTGGGTTGTTGACCTCGTCGAAAGGCAAGTGCCTCTTGTCCTCAGGCACTGCGGACAGGTCGACCAAGCCCAGCACCACGTAGTCGCTTGCGGTTCTGGCCGCACGAGTCGTCGCGGCGTAGTCATCGAACCGGGCCCTGTCGAGCACGACCACCGGACAGGCGGTACAGAAGTGGCCGCCGCCGCTCCCCACGATCCGGCTGTCCATGGACTCCCCATGCCGTAGGACCATCAGATACGAATGACACTTCGGGACGAGCGCAGTCTGGCAGTCAGGGCACTGCCTGGTCCCGCGCACGTTGTCCGACCAGTACATCTTCTTCGGGGTCGATTCAGACTGGCTCTTCATGCATCACCTCTGTCGAACGTCTTTGCGCATGAGCAGACGCCCGTGCGCCTCACTTCCCCAGTCTACCTCGTGCGTTCTGCTGTTGCGCTTGTTCGGCCGGCCGAAGATCAGCTCGACTCAACGATGTCGGACAACGGCACCGTTGCGCTCATCTTCCGAGATGCGGCCAACGCCGCATAGCCAATCAAGACGCCAAGAACATTCAGCAGAAGGTCATCGATGTCAGCGCTGCGCCCGATGAAGAACTGCACGGCCTCTATCGCAAACGCCGTCGTCGCACCGATGACCAACACATGCCGAAGCGTCGTCGCACCGCGACGAACCAACGGCGTCAGAAAACCCAGCGGCATGAACAGCAAGACGTTGGCGAGGAGGTTCATCGTCGCGACCGAGCCCCAGTTGCTCACCTGGTCGTTGTGAGTGAAGACGTAGCCCCAGATCGTCCGCAAGGGCACGGCATTGAGACTGTGCTGCGAGCTTGTGATCGTCTGAGCATAGACTCTCCAGTCCTCAACGCCGTAGTAGCCGTGCGGCAGCAGTGTCTGAGACACGAGTCCGATGCCGTACATCACGCACAGCGCGAGCAGAACCTCGTGCGCTGCGGTCGGTCTCACACGTCTGATGCCGAGGTACAAGAGCCGGAGCAAGACGTACACCGGAAACCCCATCACGATGTAGCCCAGCATCTCCTGCGCGTAGATCGATGCCAGACCCATTGGCGCTCAGCCCAAGACCGTCGATGATTGCGCGTGTCCCATGGAGTCCCCCGTGCTCGGTCAACGTCTTTGGGCGTGAGCTGAAGCGCGCCCCACCCGATTCCCCTGCCCGAGTCTACCGCACACGGGCGCGCTTTCTGCTCGACGCCCGGGTTAGACCCGGCTCAGACAGTCGATCAACGCCCTTTAGGCCATCGACGAACGTCTCGACGAACCACAGAATCGCGTATATCACGACGCTCCAGAGAATCCAGGCTACTAAACCTAGCGCGTAGACGCTCACCTCATTGTCGGCTATATAGCCAATGAGCATCGCAGGGTACTGGAGGAAGATGAACGAGAGTAGTCGGGCAAGACCAGAATCGTAGAAACCCATCAGGACCACCGTCGTCAGTACGAGTGCCAGACTAATGCCCCCGGCGATCATCAACCGTCTCACTGCGCCCCCCTCTGCTATGCCTAGTCACTATGAGATGGCCGGCCCGATCCGGTGTATACGTGGATCGTCCGCGGGAATTGGCCCGCGGCGCCGACAAACGGAAGGACCGGCCATGAACCAGATTACACACATCGGACTCGACGTGCACAAGGACTCGATCGCTGTGGCGGTGCTGCGCCCGGGCACCACAGAGGTCGACGAGCGGGTGATCCCCAACACCCCCGAGGCGATCAGGCGCCTGCTG
>JAUSOQ010000070.1 GCA_030655755.1 Coriobacteriia bacterium | reverse complement strand
CAGCAAGCTCTACTTCGCCTGCATCCAATGCACGTTGTACTTCGCCTGTGTCGGCAAATACCAAGCCTTCACCCTTGCCGTTGATACGGTCACGGGTGGCGTAGTACAGACCCAGCACCACGTCCTGCGAAGGAACGATGGAGGGTTCGCCCGACGCGGGGAACAGCACGTTGTTGGAGGCCAGCATCAGCGTGCGGGCTTCCATCTGCGCTTAGACAGACAGAGGAACGTGCACAGACATCTGGTCACCGTCGAAGTCGGCGTTGAACGCCGTACAGACGAGCGGGTGCAAACGGATGGCCTTACCCTCGACCAGGATCGGCTCGAAAGCCTGGATGCCCAGACGATGCAGGGTGGGGGCACGGTTCAGCATCACCGGATGGTCACGGATGACCTCTTCTAAGACGTCCCAGACGACCGACTTGCCGCGATCCACCATGCGCTTGGCGCTCTTGATGTTCTGCGCATGCTCGAGGTCCACCAGTCGCTTCATGACGAACGGCTTGAACAACTCGAGAGCCATGACCTTCGGCAGACCGCACTGATGCAGCTTGAGCTCCGGGCCGACCACGATGACCGAACGGCCGGAGTAGTCGACGCGCTTGCCAAGGAGGTTCTGACGGAACCGGCCTTGCTTGCCCTTGAGCATGTCCGAGAGGGACTTCAGCGGACGGTTACCCGGACCCGTGACAGGACGACCGCGGCGACCGTTGTCGAACAGGGCGTCGACGGCCTCTTGTAGCATGCGCTTCTCGTTGTTGACGATGATCTCGGGTGCGCCGAGATCGAGCAGCCTCTTCAGGCGATTGTTGCGATTGATGACCCTACGGTACAGATCGTTCAGGTCACTCGTTGCGAAGCGACCGCCGTCGAGCTGCACCATCGGGCGCAGGTCCGGCGGAATCACTGGGATCGCATCCAGGATCATCCACTCAGGACGGTTTTTACTGCTGTTGAACGCAGCAACGACCTTGAGGCGCTTGATGGCCTTCTGACGCTTCTGGCCCTTGCCCTCGTCGATCGTCTGCCTAAGCTCTGCAGCGAGGTCACTCAGATCGATCTGCTGCAGAAGGTCTTTGATCGCCTCCGCACCCATGCCGCCACGGAAGTAGGAACCGTAGCGCATCTTGAGCTCACGGTAGAGCTGTTCGTCGGAGATGAGCTGCTTGGTCGTCAGCTTACCGAAACCTTCGAACGCCTCTTTCAGCAGATCGCGCCGCTCTGCGTATTCCTCATCGAGATCCTTAAGATCCCGCTTCGCCTCGGCTTCGACCTTCTTGATGCGATCAGCGGAAGAGACCTGCTCTTCAGGCTCCTCTCCTACTTCGGGCTCAGTCTCGCCCTTGGCCACTGCGATCAGGCGGTCACGCTCTGCCTCGATCGATGCCTTCTCTTCGGCGTACTCGTTGTCGAGTGCGACGAGATCGGCCTCGAGCTCATCTTTGAGCATGGGTAGATCAGCTTCGCGGTCGTCCTCGTTGACCGAGGTGATGATCGAGCTGGCGAAGTAGAGCACCTTCTCCAGATCCTTCGGGGCGATATCCATCAGGTAGCCGAGTCGGCTCGGAACGCCCTTGAAGTACCAGATATGGCTCACCGGTGCGGCGAGTTCGATGTGGCCCATGCGGTCACGACGCACCTTGGCGCGCGTGACCTCGACACCACAGCGCTCGCAGATGATGCCCTTGAACCGAACGCGCTTGTACTTCCCGCAATAGCACTCCCAGTCCTTCGTAGGACCGAAGATCTTCTCGCAGAAGAGTCCGTCCTTCTCGGGCTTGAGCGTGCGGTAGTTGATGGTCTCCGGCTTCTTGACCTCACCGCGCGACCATTGTCGGATCTGCTCGGACGATGCGAGCCCTATCCGCAATCTATCGAAGTTGTTGACGTCGACGTCGAGCAACGTTACTCCTCCATCCGGTCCGTCCCCGCCGAGCGGGGCTTGACCTGCTTGTCCAGCAGCCTTCGCGGGCTACTCGTCCTCAACGATCCCATCCAAAGACAGGTCGATCTCGGACATGTCCAGGTCGCCGAGGTCAGAACCATCCTCGGCCCCCCCTGCCACGCTACGACCGCTGCCGCCCTCTCCGATGCCAGTGAGGTCGAGACCCAACTCCTCGGCAGTCTTGAAGATGTCCTCTTCGTCTTCCTTGAGCTCGATCTCGCCGCCGTCCTCCGAGAGGATCTCGACATCCAGACACAGTGACTGCATCTCTTTGACGAGGACCTTGAAGGACTCGGGGATTCCCGGCTCGGGGATGTTCTCGCCCTTGACGATCGCCTCATAGGCCTTCACGCGACCAAGGACGTCGTCAGACTTGATCGTCAAGATCTCCTGCAGCACATAGGCGGCGCCGTACGCGTACAAGGCCCAGACTTCCATCTCACCGAACCGCTGGCCACCGAACTGCGCCTTACCACCAAGCGGCTGCTGGGTGATGAGTGAGTACGGACCGGTCGAACGTGCGTGGATCTTGTCGTCGACCAGATGCAGCAACTTCAGGATGTATATCTGACCGACGGTGACGGGCTCGCGGAACGGCTCGCCCGTGCGACCGTCATACAATACCGTCTTGCCCGCCACATCGATTTGCGGCACAAGGCTGTCGAGCACCTTCTTGCCGTAGCGTTCGGCGGCCATCAGGCGCACGTTCTTGTCAGCACGAACGAGCGCATCGGCGATCTCGGCCTCACGAGCACCGTCGAACACCGGGGTAGCGACGTGTATCGGCCCTTCAACAGAATGCTTCTGCTTGTCATCATCGGACCAGCCGACATGCGCGGCCCAACCCAGATGCGTCTCCAACAGTTGGCCGATGTTCATTCGGCTCGGAACGCCAAGGGGGTTCAAGATGATGTCCACCGGCGTACCGTCGGCCAGAAACGGCAGGTCCTCGATCGGAAGGATCTTGGAGATGACACCCTTGTTGCCGTGGCGACCTGCAAGCTTGTCACCTTCAGATATCTTGCGCTTCTGCGCGACATACACACGGACCATCTCGTTGACGCCAGGCGACAGATCGTCGCCAGCCTCACGCGAGAACTGATGTACCGCGATGACACGACCGGTCTCGCCGTGAGGTACCTTCAGCGACGTATCACGTACTTCACGCGCTTTCTCACCGAAGATGGCGCGCAGCAGGCGCTCTTCAGCGGTCAGTTCGGTCTCGCCCTTGGGAGTGACCTTGCCGACGAGCACGTCGCCGGGGAAGACCTCTGCACCGATCCGGATGACACCTTGGTCATCGAGGTTGGCGAGTACATCCTCGCCAACATTCGGGATCTCGCGGGTGATCTCCTCGGGGCCGAGCTTGGTATCGCGAGCCTCAACCTCATACTCCTCGATGTGGATCGAAGTCAAGAGATCGGCCTTCACGACACGCTCGGACAGGATGATCGCGTCCTCGTAGTTGTAGCCTTCCCAGGGCATGAACGCCACGAGAAGGTTCTGACCGAGAGCCAGTTCGCCTGCTTCGGTCGATGGACCGTCAGCGAGTACCTGACCCTGAGCGACCTTCTGGCCGACACTGACCAGCGGGCGATGATTGATGCAGGTGCCCTGATTGCTGCGCTGGAACTTGGGCAGGGTGTAGGTATCAACGCCCGCATCCGAGGTGACGTCGATGGACCGGCTGTCGACCCGGGCGACAACGCCTGCGTGCTTGGCAACGATGATCTCGCCAGTGTCCACAGCGGCGCGATGTTCCATACCTGTGCCTATCAGCGGAGCAGACGGCTTCAAGAGCGGTACTGCCTGGCGCTGCATGTTCGAACCCATAAGGGCACGGTTCGCGTCGTCGTGCTCCAAGAACGGGATGAGTGCAGTGGCGACGGAGACCATCTGCCGAGGAGAAACATCCATGTACTGGACGCGTGCCGGCTCGACCTCTGCGGGCTCCCCGCCCTTTAGGCGGCACAGCACCGTATCGCGAACGAAGGTGCGGGTCTTCGCATCGAACATCTCATTCGCCTGCGCGATGATCATGCGTTCTTCAACGTCAGCAGTCAGGTAATCGATCTCATCGGTGACCTTGCTCTTGATGACCCTGCGATACGGCGTCTCGATGAAGCCGTACGGGTTGATGCGAGCGAATGTGGCCAACGAACCGATCAGGCCGATGTTCGGGCCTTCAGGCGTCTCGATCGGACACATACGTCCGTAGTGAGACGGGTGAACGTCTCGAACATCCATGCCGGCACGCTCACGAGACAGACCACCAGGGCCGAGCGCTGATACGCGGCGCTTGTGAGTCAGACCACCGAGAGGGTTGGTCTGATCCATGAACTGCGAAAGCTGGCTCGAACCGAAGAACTCCTTGATGGAAGCTACGATCGGCCGGATGTTGATGAGGGACTGCGGCGTGATCTGCTCTACGTCCTGAGTGGTCATGCGCTCGCGCACAACGCGCTCCATGCGAGCAAGTCCGATCCGGAACTGGTTCTGGATCAGCTCACCGACCGAGCGTACGCGGCGGTTGCCAAAGTGGTCGATGTCGTCAATGTCGTAACCGTCGATGCTCTCCCACAGGTTCACCAGGTACTGGACCGCTGCAAGGATGTCCTCATTGGTCAGCGTAGCCTGGTCGATGGGAAGGTCGACCTCAAGCTTCTTGTTCAGCTTGTAGCGTCCGACCTTGGCCAGGTCATAGCGCTGGGGGTTGAAGAAGAGTCCATCGAGGAGCGAACGAGCGCTCTCGACAGTCGGCGGCTCACCGGGGCGCAAGCGCTTGTAGATCTCGATCAGTGCCTCTTCACGGGTCTCGGTGAAATCCTTGTCAAGCGTGCGCTTGATGCACTCGGAGTCTCCGAAGAGCTCAAGGATCTCCTCACGGGTCTCGGCGATACCCAGAGCCTTCAGGAGCACGGTGACCGGCTGCTTGCGCTTCCGGTCGATACGCACGGACACGATATCGCGCTTATCGGTCTCAAGCTCGAGCCACGCGCCGCGAGCGGGAATGACCTTCGTCGTGTAGATAGCCTTGTCGGTCGTCTTGTCGCGCTCCTCGGAGTAGTAGACACCCGGTGAGCGGACAAGCTGGGAGACGACGACGCGCTCGGTACCGTTGATGATGAAAGTGCCGCGATCACTCATGAGCGGGAAGTCGCCCATGAAGACCTGCTGCTCCTTGATCTCACCGGTCTCCTTATTGATGAAACGCACCTCTACGAACAGAGGTGCCTGGAAGGACATGTCCTTCTCTTTACACTCCTCGACCGAGTACTTCGCATCACCGAACTCATGACCGCCGAACTCCACGGAAAGATTGCCCGTGAAGTCCTCGATCGGGGATATGTCCTGAAACGTCTCGCGTAGCCCCTCATCGAGAAACCACTTGAAACTGTCAGTCTGTATTGCGATAAGATTCGGTACTTTGAGTATCTCTGGGATCTTCGCGAATGTGCGGCGCTGGCGCATACCAGCGGGAGCGGGGGAACCTGCTTCACGGCGCACCAGGTGATTCCTCCTTATGACGCGGCGGCTGCGTTCTGAAATCGCAAACCCTCAGTATAGCTACGGGCATACCGAGGGTCAACTTCGACGCCTGCTTCCGGTAGTGGCTGAATGGCTGACGGTCCGGACGGACCGCCAGCCATGTCTCTTTGACCCTCGTTCGAGCCTCCTGCAACGATGAGCTACTTGAGCTCGATCGCGGCACCGGCCTCCTCGAGCTTGCCCTTGGCCTCCTCGGCCTTCTCCTTGTTGACACCCTCGAGCACGGCCTTGGGAGCACTGTCGACAAGATCCTTGGCCTCCTTGAGACCGAGACTCGTGAGCTCACGGACGACCTTGATGACTTGGATCTTCTTGTCACCAGCGCCAACGATCACGACGTCGAAGCTGTTCTTCTCCTCGACCTCACCAGCGTCGCCGGCGGCCGGAGCAGCGGCCACTGCCATCGGAGCTGCAGCAGACACACCAAAGACCTCTTCCATCTCCTTGACGAGCTCAGCCAGCTCGAGAGCCGGAGCGCCCTTGACCCACTCGAGAACATCCTCGCGCTTGATAGCAGCCATCGTGTCTATCTCCTTGTCTTCTTCACGCTTCCCTTAACGCCACGCATCGGCGCTGGAAGTGCTATTCCTGTCGAATTCCTGTCGAAACCGGTCTATGCGGCCGCCTTCTGGTCGGCAACCGCCTTGACGACACGCGCGAACGCGCCGGCAGGGGCATTGAGCATGGACATGAACCCGCGTAGTGGGTTGAGCATCGTGCCCATAAGCTTCGCGATGAGCTCCTCGCGAGACGGCAGCAGTGCGATTGCTTTGATGCTGCTTGCGTCGACGATATGCTGCTCGATGAAGCCACCCTTGACCTCGAATCCCTTGTGCGCCTTTGCGAAGCCCATGATAGCCTTCGCGGGCGCGACCGGATCCTCGGACAAAAAGACCATTGCAGTCGGACCCTTGAGCATCTCGTCCATGGACGGCAGCTCCAGATCATGCACGGCCAGCTGCGTGAGGGTGTTCTTGTAGACCTTAAGATCGCTGCCCGTCTCGCGTAGCTTGATGCGCAGAACCTGCATGTCCTTGACCGTAAGACCACGGTAGTCAGTCATGATGACACCGGTTGAGGCATCGAGACGTTCTTTGATCTCCGCCACGATGGCGGCCTTCTGTGCAGTCGGCATATGTTCCCTCCTCTCCTTCACACGGCCCGCATGCTCACCGCCCGAGGGGCGATATGGGCCACAGCGTCCCGCGCTCTCGCGCGGAAAACGACGTGGCCTCCGCTGGTCGGGCGGAGGCCACGGAAGGTTCTCACGGTAATTGAGGTCCTTTTGGCGTCCACCTCGGCAGGTGGGACCACTTCGGTCCCCTTAGACCCGGATTCCCGGGTACCCACTGTCTTCGGCAGCGGTCGTGTACTGGTTGTCAATCGCAGCGCGAGCCATTATGCCCCGACGCCAACGGCAATGCAAGTCCTGCTAGTCCTCAAGCAGCGCGCGGGTCTTTGATGAGTCCACCGGGATACCGGGGCCCATGGTCGTCGTCAGAGTAATCGACTTCACGTAGCGACCCTTCGAGGACGCCGGCTTGGCACGCATGATCTCGTCGAGCACGGCGCCGTAGTTCTCAACGAGCGCCTCATCGCTGAACGATTTCTTGCCGATCACGACATGAGCGATACCGTACTTATCCGCGCGGTACTCGACCTTGCCGGCCTTCAGCTCATTGACCACGCGCTCGACATCCATCGTAACGGTACCCAGTTTGGGGTTCGGCATGAGACCGCGAGTGCCGAGGATCTTGCCGAGACGACCGACCTTGCTCATCATATCCGGCGTCGCCACGGTCGCATCGAACTCAAGGAAACCCTTCTGGATGCGCTCGATCAGCTCGTCATCGCCAACGACGTCAGCGCCAGCGGCTTCAGCCTCGCGCGCCTTCTCTCCCTGTGCGAAGACGGCAACGCGAACGGTCTTGCCGGTGCCGTGCGGCAGCACGACACTGCCACGGACCTGCTGTTCCGCCTGACGGGTGTCGATGCCGAGGCGGAAATGAGCCTCGACACTCTCATCGAACCGTGCCGGGGCGACTTGCTTGGCCAAACGAACAGCTGCAAGCGGTGCATACAGCACGCCTGCCTCGATGGCTGCCACTGCAGCCGTGTATTTCTTACCTCGCCTCATGACTCCTCCTCGTGGTCAGCGGGCAGCGAGTGCCCTCCCACACAAACCTCCGGCCTGATGCCGGGGGTAGTCCACTAATCCTCGACGGTCACACCCATCGACCGGGCGGTACCCTCGATGATCTTCATCGCAGCCTCGATGTCGTTCGCATTGAGGTCCGGCATCTTGAGCTCTGCGATCTCTCTCACCTGCTGGCGCGTCACAGACGCGACCTTGGTGCGGTTCGGGGTGCCGGAACCGGACTGGATACCGGCGGCCTGCTTCAGGAGCACAGCGGCAGGAGGCGTCTTGGTTATGAAATCGATCGAGCGATCTTCGTAGACGGTGATCTCCACGGGGATGATCGTTCCGATCTTGTCCTGCGTCGCGGCATTGAACGCCTGGCAGAACTGCATGATGTTGACCTGGTGCTGGCCGAGCGCCGGACCCACAGGCGGAGCCGGATTGGCCTGCCCACCTGGAATCTGCAACTTGATGAAGCCTACTACCTTCTTGGCCATCTGTATGCTCACGTCCTTTTGAGCCGAAGGCGCCTTCGGCGCCCGTTGTTCTTACCGACTATACTCAGCGGATCTGCCCGAGAAGCGTCCGGAGGCATCACTCCCCGGCAGACAGTGTTCGCATCATGCTCTCTATAGTTTGGAGACTTGGTCGAACCCAAGTTCTACCGGGGTCTCTCGGCCGAAGATGGAGACCATGACTTTGATCTTGCCCTGATCGGGATTGACCTCCGCGATGATACCATCGAACTCCGCCAACGGACCGGAGGTCACCTTCACTGCCATGCCTTCGACGAAATCAGTAGACGTCTTGGGTTTGGCGCCTGCCTCCATGCGGCGAGCTATACGGTTGAACTCCTCGCGCGACAGTGCCACCGGCTTGGCTTGTGCTCCAACGAAACCTGTGACGCCCGGAGTGTTGCGCACGACATACCATGAGTCATCGTCGAGTTCCATCTGCACGAGAATGTACCCGGGAAATACCTTCTTCTCGGTTGTCACCTTGCGACCACCGGTCTTGAGGTCGGTGACCATCTCCTTAGGAATGAACACGTCGAAGATCTTGTTCTGCATGCCCATCGACTCGATGCGATGAAGCAGGTTTGTCTTGACCTTGTTCTCGTAGCCCGAGTAGGTGTGGATGACGTACCACTTCTTCGCCATGTCTACCGCCCGATCCCTGCGAGCAGATCGAGGAACAGCCACGAAGAAAGGCTGTCGATGACGAAGGTGAACGCCACGAAGAAGAGGAGCGTCATGACAACAACGATCGAGGAGTTGATCACCTCAGCGCGATTCGGCCAAACGACACGCTTCATCTCGGCCCTGACGTCACCGACGTACTTGCCGAAACGCGCGAACACGTTCGGCCGCGTCGCTTTGCTCGCCTGTGCCATCGCTCATCCATCCTTCTCTGTCCACACGCGGGACACCGTATCTTAGGTCGCCCAGGGCAACCGATCGTTCTCTGGCAGGCCAGGAGGGACTCGAACCCCCAACATCCGGTTTTGGAGACCGGCGCTCTACCATTGGAGCTACTGGCCTGCATGGACTCGCAGGGCGCCGGCTCCTATCGCGTCTCCTTGTGGAGCGTGTGAGTCTGGCACCACTTGCAGTACTTCTTGAACTCGATGCGCTCCGGGTTGTTCTGCTTGTTCTTCTTGGTGGTGTAGTTGCGGCGCTTGCACTCGGTGCACGCCAACGTGACCAACGTTCTCATCGATCCTCCTCGGCGACTCTCGCCTCTCAGCTCTATGCGCCCGAGAGTCGGTCGCACGGTGTCGTAATCTACCACCCGCCTCCAAGCACTGTCAAACGACGACATGCTCTGCTAGCGGCGAAAACGGGACCTAGCCCAAGGCCAGGCCCCGTCCGTTTTCGGCGGTTTGCCTCGATTACTTCAATATCTTCGTCACACGACCCGAGCCGACGGTACGACCGCCTTCACGGATAGCGAAGCGCAGGCCGTCTTCCATCGCGATCGGGTTGATGAGCTCACCACGGATCTCGACGTTGTCACCGGGCATGA
>JAUSOQ010000069.1 GCA_030655755.1 Coriobacteriia bacterium | reverse complement strand
CCTATAGCGCTCACCGGAATGGAGCCGCCTGTGCTCATATAAATGGAGCCACCGGATGAGAGCCTCGAGAGGTTTTTTCTTTCCAAGTAGAAGTGTCTTGCTGGGATCGCGAGGGGCGGGAGAAGGTTCAAGCCGATGCTTTGAGGACATCGTTCCAGTCGTGGAGTGGCGGACGTAGGCGTTGGATGGCGGGATGCAGTGCGATCATGGCCTTGGCCATGTGATCGCCGGTGGGATCGGCGTCGAAGCCGCAGTAGATGCGGCAGCCCTGGTATAGCAGATGGACCAGCCATGCAGGGCTGGGTCTGGCGCCGGAGGTTGAGATGCATAGGCTGCCAGCATGAAGGGCAGCGCAACTGATGGCATCGATAGCCGATTCGCAGAGAATAACGTCTCTGGCGTGTTGCGGGCCGATAGCGAAGTAGCCAAGGTCCTTGCGGGAACCGGAAGTCAGACCGCGCCACGAACATTCGGTTGTGCCGCGCAGTTCAGCGCCGACAGGTTGTTGGTTGTTCCCCAGTAGCAGGAAGACCGCATTGGCCCTGATGTCGGCATAGAGCACGCCGGACTGAATGAGCGGCTCAATGAGAGCGTCAGGCAGGGCACGCTCGGAGATCAGGTAACGTTTGACGCTGGAGAGCCGCGCGGGCGCCGGTTGGGGGAGCGCCAGTTTCGGCTTGGACGTTGACGGTACAAGTTGCGGTGGACCCGGACACGGCCAACGATGGACGAGCCACCCGACGGCAGCCCTGAAGTCCATGGCGTTCAGGTGCATCGCCAAGTCGATCGCGCCACCGCCACCGTGACTCTGATTCCAGTTGACGAACTTCATGCCGCAGACCGACAGCACGCCCAGAGCGGTATGCCACTTGGCCTTGTCGCGGCGATCCGGTTCGGCGCCAACAGCGCGCAGAACGGCTTCCAGAGGGATGCTCCGAAGACGAACGGTCTGCTCGCGACGCTCTTGAAAGCTCATGGCTCCTGACTGAGTTTTGGGCGGAGGCTGTGGCAGTTTTTCATATTGATGACATGGCTGTTTTCGGTGAGCCGGTCGATGAGGGCGGCGGCCAGATGGTCGTTTTTCAGGAAGGAACGCCATTCGCTGAAGCCCAGGTTGGAGGTAATCAGAGTGGGCTTGTGTCGGTGCCGCTTGTGCAGCAGCGTGAAGAACAGTCCGACCTGGACCGGCTCGACCTCGACATAGCCGATTTCGTCGATGAGCAGGCAGTCGTAGTCGAGATAGCGTTTGAGCAGTTTATCTTCGGAGTGGTCGGCCACGGAAGCGAACAACTCCTGGATCAAGGCATGAAAGAGAACGAACCGGCCGGTGTAACCTCGGTTGATCGCCTGGATCAGGAAACCGGTGGCCAACCCGGTCTTGCCGCAGCCTGTTGGCCCCATCCAGATGACATTCTGAGGCTTGGTCATGTAGTCGAAGCCATCGTACAAGGAGAAGATTTTCTTGCGGTCGAGCTTGGGTTGCCGGTCGAAGGGGAAGGTCTGGATTTCGAGCAACTCAGGGATATCGGCGCGCTTGAGCCTGATTCGGCGAGCGTTGTCGCGTTTGAGTTTCAGTTCTTCCTCAAAAACGTATTGGAGTAGCCGGACGTGCGACCAACGTTGTTGACGGGCCAGGTCCAGGTACGGGTCCCAATGGGTCAGCAAGCCTCCCATCCGCAGGTACTTCAGGGTTTTGGCCAGTTCTTCATCCATGATCGGCATCCTCCAGTAGTTTGTCATAGGGCGAGAAGTCCGGGGCATCGGTCAGATGGCCTTGCAGGTAGGCATCACGATCCCGAAAGTTCTCGTCCACCGACGGACAAGGCAGGATCGCATCTCCTTGATTGAGGTAAAGCCGCGCAATGCGCCGCAGGGTGTCGAGACAGGTAATGCGATAGCGCAACGCACGTTCCACGGTTTGGATGAACAAAGTAGCGGTCATCTGACGACTCAACGCGAACAGTTCGCGGATGAAGCGGTGCCGGGAAATGCCCATCGGTTTGAGTGCGAAGCTGAGGTACGTGTCCACGCTCGGCGAGATGGCCCGCAGGCGCTGCTCCTCATCCTGCGTGGGCTTCTTGCAGTTGCGCGCGTGGCCCGGCGGCTTGGGCAACCCCGGCGGACTGAACTGTGTGTTATGAACTCCGTCGACCGGCAAGCGGTATTCGGCCACACACTCCCTGCCAACGCACAACTGCAGCCGCTCGGCGTATTCGATCACCTTGATCGTCTCGCGCTTCGTGCCGGGGACCCAGTAAAAGTTGCCGGCAAAGGCGACATAGCCGTACTGGTCGGTGTCCCGTTCATGTGACAGATAAGGGCCGGGAAGATGCGGCGGCAGTTCGATCAGATAAGAGTGTTCATGCTCGAAGGCTTTGGCGGGAATCAGTCCGGCCTTGCCTTGGGGACGATGTTCCATGCGCACGGTGGACCACTCCAAGGCTTGGGCGTTGATGTCTTCCAGGTTCTGGAAGGAACGGGCCGGCAAGAAGTTCGTCTCGACCGTATAGAAACTACGTTCTTCGCCGGCCTTGCGGTTGGCGTGGCCAATCTCGTGACAACAAAAGCGGAAGGCGTATTGCTTGCCGAAGGCTTCCATCTCCGGGACGATCACGGCGTCGGCGCCGGTGCCCCGCAGCCGCGCCAGATTCGTGTTGTCGATGATGCATTCGCGCGCGGCATAGCCCCAGAACGTGAGCGCTTCATGCAAGAAGCACTTCATCTTGAAACGGTTGAACGCGCGATAGAACTTCAGGTAACGCCGCTTCGAATAGCGCAGGTACAGCAGGCTGGCGATCAGGCGCACCCGTTTGTCGCCAAGCGGGACCTGATAGACGGAGGTGTCATGCTGCATCTCCGCACCCGGAGTGTCCGGCACACGCGAACACCGTTCCTGGCTGGGAGCGCTGATGCCCAGCGCTCGCAGTTTCCGCGTCAAAGTCGGATACGTGACTCTCTGGCCTTCTTCCTCGACCAGTTTCTCATGCATTCGTTGGATCCACCCGTCGCATTGCTCGTAGAGTCTTTTAAGAAGGTCCGGGTCGAGCGTAAACTTCTCGTGCCGTATCACGTCCGGCATCGCGCCTTGTTGCGCAATCACCCGTTGCACCGCATTGCGGCTGATCCCCATGCGGCGGGAAAGTTCCCGCGCGCTCATACCTTCCTGATGCAACAGGAAGACCGCTTTACGTTTGTCCGCTGCGATCATGCAGCTGCCTCACAGTCTGGAAAAAGGCCGGCTCCCGGCCCAGGAGTCCCGCCAGGAGCAGATGGGCCTGAGCATGAAAGGCCGGGGTTGAGAGCCGCGGATCATGACACTTGCCCATCACCCGTTGCATGTACTTATGGGCGATCTCGATGTCCCTGAGCATCACCTGCTCGAAGGCATTACACCCGTCGCCGGCTTCCGCCGCTCGCCGCATCTGTTCAAGGGGCAGAGCCACGTTGCCGTGGCGGATCTGTTCGCGGAACGACTCGGGCCCCCGGAAATAGCCATGGGCAAGTTGTTCGATTTGTCGAACGCTCAAGTTCTTGCCGCTGAGCGCCGCCACGAATTCCTCTACTTCACCCGGCTTGACCTTGTTTATGCGCATAAACGGCCGCACGGTGTACATGTAGGCGTACACGGGGAAAGCGCCTGTAAAAAGCTTCTGGCGCACCACCGGTGACATTTCCCCGAGTATCCCCAGCCGTACGCTTACCCACGCCTTGCTGCGCGCGAGTGCTTCGGCGATCTGTGTCACGCTCATCTGGTGCAATCGCTTGAGTTCGTCCACAAAACCCGCCTGCTCCAGCAAACTCAGCGCCCGGTCGTTGGATGCGCGCAACAGCGCCACGATCCCCTGGGCTTCGTCTTCCCCCAGCGACACATAAGGCGCGATCTTTAATCCAAGCTTAAGCGCACAACGCCAGCGTTTGAAACCGTTGAGCAGCGTATGGCCATCGCGGATATCCACCCCTTCCAGAGGCTCGATGATGCCGTTCTCGGCAATCGACGACAACAACTGGGCTTCCACGGCGCGATGCCGCATCCGGTACCTCTCGTACCGCACATCCAACCTCGAAAATTCGATCTCCCGAACCATGTTCGCCTCTATGTAGAGTCTTTGTTCTGTTCGCGACCACGGTAATCGATCTTTTCTCTGGCTCCTATGCTGTGTTGTCTCTTTTTTTCAGCCCGTGTCAGCATCTTCAGCACCTCCGGCCGGCTGACCTTGCGTCCCTCCATCAGGCTGGTGAACATGCGCACATGTTCCACCATCTGTGCATCGTATTCACCCGGCAATGTTTTTGCCGCTGGATCGATAGGCTGTGGCAGTGCGCTTTCATCACGTGGCCTCGGCTGATTCTGACGTTTGCCGTTTTGCATGCTTTTTTTTACCTTCCCTTGTTTCGTCCGATAGTATTCCACGCTGCGTTGCGCCGAACTCCGGTGCGCATACGCCTGCCGGCAACCAAATGGACAGCGCAAGTCGTAACGACCAGCATTACGCAGATGGGTGGGAAAAAATATGCCGCAATGGCGGCAGTGCTTCAGACAGGGCCGAAGATGAGGCTTGGCGCTCAGAGCCGACCGCAACAATACGTAATACTCCAGAACCAGATCGCGAACTTCGCTTTCCCGGTGCCAATCTTCCCGGAACTCAAAGTGTTTTTGGATCTGGATGGCTAAAAACCCAGGCGCTCGCTCAACAGACTGATCTGTTTTGTCATGTCCGCTTCTTACCCCATCGCCCGGAGTATGTCCAGAACTGCTCGATGTTGACTAAACCGCCGCTACACCACCCCGAATATCCGCTTCAACTTCGCCACTCCCATGCACAAGGATGGCTCCATTCATGTGAGCACAGGCGGCTCCATTCCGGTGAGCGCTATAGG
>JAUSOQ010000059.1 GCA_030655755.1 Coriobacteriia bacterium | reverse complement strand
CTAGTAGTGCATTCCCACAATACGGTTACATATTAGGCTACAATGGCCATGATGCTGTCCCAGCTCTCGACGGAGGCGATCATGGCGGGGAAGACGAGACGTGCGGCGCTCGTGTTGACGGAGGGGCAAAGGACCATGCTCAAGGGACTGGCCGGATCGAGAACGGCGTCGGTGCGCGAGGTGGAGCGCGCCAAGGTCTTACTCGGCTACGCGGAAGGCGCCTCGATCACCGGCCTGCAGCGGCGGATCGGCCTCAGCCGTCCCGCGATCTACAGGTGCATCGACAAGGCGCTGGCGGCGGGCGTGCAGGCTGGACTGAAGGACACCTACCACCGTCCGCACGAGCCGGAGATCGGCGACGAGGCCAAGGCGTGGGTGGTGAGCGTCGCCTGCACCAGACCCAAGGACCATGGCCTGGCCGCTGAACTGTGGACGGTCTCGGAGCTGGCGCGGTTCGTGTCCGAACACGCCGGGGCCGCCGGTTTCCCCCGGCTCGCGCGTGCGGGCAAGACCACCGTGTGGCGCATCCTCGACGACAACGACATCAAACCCCACAGGATCCGTTACTACCTTGAGAAGCGGGATCCTGACTTCGACCGCAAGATGCAAGAGGTCCTGATGGTGTACCGGGAGGTCTCGATCAACGCCGAAGTGAGCGGGTCGGCCCCAGTCTACAGCGTCAGCGTCGACGAGAAGCCCGGGGTCCAAGCGCTGGGCACGACCGCGCCCGACCTGCCGCCGGTCCCGGGCCGTGCCGCGTGCGTCGCGCGCGACCACGAATACGTCCGGCACGGCACGGTCTCGATCCTGGCCGGGATCGACCTGCACTCGGGCCACATCTTCGCGAACGTGGAGGACCGCCATCGCAGCGTGGAGTTCATCGGGCTGCTCAAGCGGCTCGACGGGTACTACCCGCCCGACGCGACCATCCGGGTGGTGCTGGACAACCACTCGGCTCACATCTCGAAGGAGACCATGGCCTATCTCGGCACACGGCCGGGGAGGTTCGAGTACGTCCACACGCCCAAGCACGGCTCCTGGCTCAACCTCATCGAGTGCGTGTTCTCGAAGATGGCCAGGACGTTCCTGCGCCACATCCGAGTGGATTCGATCGACGAGCTGAAAACGCGCATCCTGCAGGGCATCGACGAGTTCAACGCATCACCCGTCGTGTTCCGCTGGAACAAGTTCGATCTGGGGCTGGTCTGATGTGTAACCGTTGTTCAGGAATGCACTACTAGCTGACGGCTGTCAGCTAGAATGGAGCCGTCCGGATGGCAATTTGGAGAGACTCCGGGACACAACCGCTCATAAATCAGGAGGCATACGTGTGGAACTGCACGATTACCTGAAAGTCATGCGTGTTCGCAAGCGCTCATCATGTCAGCAGTCTGGGTCACTGCAATTGTGGCGGTAGTGGTCAGCGTCATCCAAGCGCCCACGTACGAGTCCAAAGCTCGCATACTGGCCTCAGATAAGCACACCCGTGCCGCGCTCTTAGGAACGACGATTTCCGAGTACAATCAGGCGGAACGCGGTCTGACGACACAGACGCAGCTGGAGGGTACCGGAGAACGCCATCAGCACGCTTGGGCTGGACGTCCGCCTGATGAACTCATGAAACACGCGACAATCTCTGTGGTGGCGCAGGCCAATATCGTGAGCGTCGGAGGCACCTACGGCGACTCGCAGACGGCGATGGAGGCTGCAAGCATCCAGACCGCATCACGCAAGGGACGTGAAGTGCTTGAGAACGTACGCCACCGTTCGCTCATGATCTCGGAGGTACGCTGAAGTGAAGGTTACGTTGGTCTATCGCAGCCGCGTTCGTGGCCGCTACAGCATTGAGACACTTTTCTCCGAAATCGCGGACGTCTTAAGACAGGAGGTTGCCGTCTCCGAATACTCGCTCGCAACGAAGTGGGGCAGTGTTCGTGACGTTCTGACCCTCAGGCGCATGAAGTCCGACATCTATCATGTGACCGGGGATGTCCATTACATCGCACTGTTCTTGCCGCGCAGGAAGACCATCGTGACCGTGTGCGACATTAATCACTATCTGTATGGACTCCAGGGGCTGCGCAAACGGGTGTTTAAGAAGTTGTGGTTCGATTGGCCGTTAGGCCGGGCAACAACCGTGACTGCCATTTCCGAGGAAACGAAGAGCCAACTGGAGACCCACTGTCCCGCAGTTTGCTCAGAGGTGCACGTCATCGAGTGTCCCGTGGCGCAACGATACCACACGGTTCCTCATGAATTCGATGAGCTGTGCCCGAGAATCCTGTTCATCGGCACCGCCCCATGGAAGAACTTGGGCCGAGTGAGCGAAGCCCTGCAAGAGATTCCATGCAAGCTCATAGTAGTCGGGTCACTTGACGAGGCGACACGCGAGAGACTGGTACATATGGGCCTGGACTTCGAGAATCACGTAGGACTTAGCGACGAAGCTCTGCACGCGCAATACCTCGCCTGTGATCTAGTCGCATTCGTCTCCGAGCGTGAAGGGTTCGGTCTTCCAATCATCGAGGCGCAGGCTGTTGGACGGCCGGTGATCACATCCGCGATCTCTCCTATGCTGGAAGTCGCAGGTCCGGGTGCTTGCGTGGTCGATCCCTTCAACGTCGAGGAGATTCGTTCGTCGGTGTTGAGGCTCATTCATGACAAGGCCTATAGGGAGCGAGTCATTGAGCAGGGCACAGTGAACGTTTGCCGCTTCTCCGCAGAGACGATAGCGGGCAGGTACCTTGACTTGTACACCGAGATAGTGGGCGTGTCGTCTCGAGACCTGGGGCGAATCTGAATGTTGAGTCCCGCGCTTCGAGGTCCATATTCTGGACTTGAGCAATGAGTCTGCTGACGGCATCACGCAAGAGGCTGGCCGGAGAAGCAGGTTGGGTGTTCGCAGGTCAACTTGCATCCGCGGTGGGCACTCTGGTCGGGTTACGGCTTGTTACTGAGGTGGTTCCACCATCCATCTACGGTAGCGTTGTACTTGCGATTGGCATTGTAGTGCTGGCGCAAGGGTTGGCCGTGACACCGATGATGCAGGCCGCACTGCGCTTCCACCCAGAGTGCACAGGTACTTCGGGAGAGTCTGAGTTGCGTCGTACCGTGGTTGCCGCGTTGCGGCGACCCGTGGTGTGGGGTTTTGCCCTCCTCGTGGTCGTACTCGGGGCATGGTACCAATCCATCGGTGGCACTGCGTTTCTCGGGTTGGCCTGTGGTGCTTTGTTTGTTGTGGAGGTTGCTCGCACTTTTCAAGTGGTGTTCTTGAACGCCGCACGCAGACAGCGGCCCATGGCGTTATTGGTCGCGGCAGATGCGTGGTTACGGCCAGTTCTCGCGGTGGTGGCAGTGTTGGTGTTCGGCGTTAGCGCATTGGCAGTGGTTGGTGGCTACATTGCTGGGACTACGCTGACACTGGCGGGGTTTGCGGTGTTGTCGCGCTCAGAGCATCATGTACGTGTTTTGCCAAGACCAGCGAACCAGCAGGAGGGTGTTGCAGGTGCCGGGGAATTGTGGATGTACGCCAAGCCGCTGATCCTACTGCCGCTGGTCGGATGGGTAAGTGGTCAGGCGGATCGGTATATCATTGGCGGTCTTGCAGGATTGGAACTCGCGGGAATCTATGCGGCGGTGTATGGCCTTGCGAGTCGCCCGTTCCTGATGCTTTCAAATGGTGTGGAGTTGACTTTGCGGCAAGTCTACTACGCGCGGGTGAGCGTCGGTGACCGCTCGGGGCAGCGCAGAGTATTTGCGGTGTGGCTCGCCGCTGTCCTAGGCGCGTCGCTAGCGCTCCTCGTCACTATAGCCTTACTGCACCAGCAGATCGCCAGCGTGCTGTTGGCTTCAGAGTATCGAGTGTATTCATCGCTGATGATCTGGATTGGCGCGGGCTATGTGTTCGTTGGCTGTACGCAGGTTGTTGAGCGCATCTGTTATGCTCGAAACGACACGCGCGGAGTGACCCTCGCGCAGATCGGTGGGGCCGCACTCAGCTTGTTCATCGTTCCGCCCATGGTGCTCGCCTATGGGATTCAGGGCGCCGCGTGGGCCGTCCCTGTATATTTTGGTGGGCAGTTTCTGCTGACTGCGGCACGCGCCCGCTATGTTCTATACGGGAAAGCACGCAAGCTGAGTGATTCGACCTACGACAGGTCCTGACAAGGTCTAGAGGGAGTATATACAGCATGCGTGACGAGAATGACGCTGCAGAGTACCGTAGTCGTCTCTATTCCAATTACGGCACCATCTTTCAAGACGCGCCAAGGCAGTTCGATGAACAGGCCTCAACCCGCTGGGAACGCGCATACAAGTAGTACCTGCGTGGTTAGCTACCAAAGGGGCATGATGCTCGCATCGTGGATCTCGCCTGTGGTTATGGACGTCTCCTCCACTACTTCTCCTCGCAGGGATACCAGCTCATCACTGGTGTTGACATCAGTCCTGACCAGGTACGATGTGCTCGTGAGGTTGTCCCGGACGTACAGCAGATGAACGTACTTGACTACTTGCGGGTTCATCCTGAGGAATTTGACCTGATCACGAGTCTGGATTTTGTTGAGCACCTGCGCAAGCCGGAGGTTCTGAAGTTTTTCGACGAATGCATGTCCGCACTCAAACCCGGCGGGCGGTTAGTGCTGCAGACGCCGAATGCTGATAGTCCTTTCGGCGCAGCCATGCGATACGGCGACATTACGCATGAGTTGGCATTCAACTGCAACTCAATAGGACGCCTGTTGACCGAAGCGGGTTTCGTTGATGTTGAAGTGCGCGAGACGGGACCCGTACCCCTGCTATATAGTGTCGCGTCCTCGGTGCGCTTCATAGCGTGGCAGATCATCAGGTCAGGGTTGCTCGCGTGGAACCTGGCGGAAACCGGGGCAGCCGGAAGCAAGGTGCTGACCCGGAATCTTCTGGTAAGCGCAAGGCGCAGTAGCTAGTCGCCACGCTAGCCGTGGCATCCAAGAGATCGGGCCGACGAGCACGACATCCTCGTAGGCAGGAAGCGCGCCGCACGACTAAGCATCCCAACGGCTTCCTCTACCTGGCGGTGGCCAGGCGCCGGCTGGATAGCGGGCTTGTACACCACTCCGACCGCGGCAGGCAGTACACCTCTCTTGCCTTCGTCAAGAAGCTTCAGACCTTCGATATCACCGCGTCGATGGGGTCGAGAGTGGCGCCGCCTATGACAACGCCACTCCGTGTTCGGCTACAAGAACCCGCAGGGCGGCCAATGCGCTATTCTGTGGTAGGCGCAAAGGCACTGTGTTCATCTCGGCGTCACTGGGTTCACACAGACAGCGGGCAGAACACCTCGCCACGTGAGGCGCACCTCAAGTTCGAGGCTCAGTGCACTCGATGACGTACCATATTGGCAGGCAAGCATTCTGCCTGGAAACACCTGTTTGGCTCTTTTCGCACCAATACGCTTGAGGAGAACGACATGCGCGACATTTGCAGAGCCATCGCTGACGTACAGACGGAGGCGACCAGGTGACGCCTCCCACGGACGCGTCACACAGACGCTACTCCAAACATCCCTCATGGTTACCCCAGCTTCTGTACATCGCAATGGACGCGCTCATCATCTTCGTCTCCACGCTGCTTGCGTACTGGGCGCGATTCGGCGGTGCAGTGTTTCCCGAGTTCCGGGAGAACATTTACTTCGTGTCCGGAACGGCAACACTGGTGTTCATCACCGGGTTCATCATCGTCGGGCTGTACCGCCATGTATGGCGCTACGCAGGAGCAAGCACGTACATGCGGCTCTTCTTGAGCATCGTTGGAAGCACTGCAGTCCTTTCTCTTTTGACTCTATCCGTCCACACACCTGACGGTGGACGTTACGCCCCCCTGGGCGTACTTGCACTACTAGCTGTGTTCGAACTTGTGGGCTCGGCAGCTTTGCGTGCCTACAGTCGCGTGAACGCGCACTTTCATGAGGTAGCTGCAGCACCACGGGAAGCAAAGCGCGTGTTGGTTGTCGGAGCCGGCGACGCAGGTTCGATCATGTTGAGGGATGTGGCAGCACGCCCGGAGTATGGCCTGAAGATCGTCGGCTTCCTTGATGACAACCCCAACAAGGTCGGCAAGGTTCTCCGCGGCGTCTCGGTCTATGGACCGATAGAATCACTAGCTCAGATCGCCAAGGAACTGGATGCCGAGAAGATATATGTGGCGATGCCCTCGGCAACCGTGCTCCAACAGCGTCGGGTCCTCGACATATGTGCAACCTCAGGACTTCCCACTCTGATCGCGCCATCACTCGCGCGGACCATGGGTGACTTCAACACCAGTGACTTCCGACGTGTGGCAACCGAGGACCTGCTTGGCCGTGACGCAGTCTCACTGGACCTCGATAAGATCGCGCACACCATCACGGACAAGGTTGTACTGATCACCGGTGCTGCTGGCTCGATCGGCTCCGAACTCGCCAGGCAGGTGCTCCGGTTCGGACCTCGCCGCATCGTGCTGCTTGATGTCGATGAGTCACGCCTCTACGAGACCTACCTTGATCTCCGTAAAGACAATCCCAGCAAACCCGTGATGACCATCTGCAACATCCGCAATGTCAACAAGCTGCAGAACGTCTTCGCTGAACATCGCCCGAACCTGGTGATCCATGCAGCAGCTTACAAACATGTACCCTTGATGGAGATCTCCCCCGACGAGGCTATCCTCACAAACGTCCTCGGCACGATCAACGTGCTTGAAGCGTGCGAGAAGTTCAAACCCGACCGCTTCGTTCTCATCTCTACCGACAAGGCCGTCGAACCCACTAGCGTGATGGGCGCAACAAAGGCTATCGCAGAGAGGCTTACCTTCGCCGCCTGCCGCAGAGGTGTTCCCGCATGTGCTGTGCGCTTTGGCAACGTGCTCGGCAGCCGGGGCAGCGTCGTGCCCATCTTCGAAGCGCGCCTCCGCAACCACGAACCGCTTTTGGTCACCCACCCGGACATGACACGCTACTTCATGACTATCTCTGAAGCCAGCCTACTGGTCCTGCAGGCGCAATCTTTGGATGCCGTCGGCCACCTGTTCGTCCTGGATATGGGTGAACCCGTCAAGATCGTCGACCTCGCAACCAAGATGATCTCGCTCAGCGGGACCAAGGTGGGGGTCGAGTTCACAGGTCTACGCCCGGGTGAGAAGCTGTACGAGATCCTTCACTCCCACGCGGAGAGCCTGCTTCCCACCTCTGCCGAGAAAGTAATGACCGTGAACCTGTGTTCCACCGCCGTGCCCTCAATGTTGCTCATTGATCAACTGGTGCAGGCTGGCGAACAGCGCTCGCTGAGTGAGATCCGACGCTTGCTGGAGTCGATAATCCCAGATTTTCGCCCGCTATAGCCCCCTCCGGCGCTTTATCACAGTGCCCGATCTGTGGTTGAATAACGAGGTAGCCCACTCCAAACCAGGAGCACGCAGATGAAATCGCACCCACACGTCGCAGCCATCTTCCGTCGCACGTTCCTCGTGACGCTTCTTTCGCTCATCACATCGTCTCTCCTTTGCCCTGCCACCGCATCTGCAGCGCGCATCTTCATCGATCCCGGTCATGGCGGTGCATACCCCGGCGCGGTCTACAGTGGCATCGAGGAGCAGTACGTGAACCTGCTCATAGCACTCGAAACGCGTGCTGTACTGCAATCGCGCGGTCACACCGTGGCGATGAGCCGCACGGGCGACACTACTGTATGCTCCAAAGACATCCCGACCTGGAACTGGAACGAAGACGACCAGCAGTACTATCTCTCTGCCGACGGCCGAACGGGCGCCTATCCGATCCCCTATGACGACCTCCAGGCACGTTGTGATAAGGCGAACACGTGGGAAGCCGACGTGTTCATCTCGATCCACAACAACGCAGGCGGAGGCACAGGCACCGAGACGTACTACAACAGCTGGGATACCGTCACCGACACAGGACCTTCGAAAGTGCTGGCGACCTACCTGCAACAGGACATCGTCGCGGCTGCAGGCACCTACGATCGCAAGGTCGATGACGTTGGCTACTACGTGATCCGCTGGGCGAACATGCCGGCGGCGCTGGTCGAGGTCGCGTTTCTCGACAGCTCGGCTGACCGCTCGCGCCTCTTGTCATCGACGTTCAGACACAAGGTGGCTGTTGGCATCGCCAACGCGATCGACCACTACCTGAGCGCCAAGCTCATCACGCCTCTCGAACCGCGAATCGCCGGTGCCACCCGCTACGAGACCGCCATCGAGGCGGCACGCAGTGGCTGGTCCAACGGTGCCGACACCGTACTCATCGCATCGGGAGAGAACTGGCCGGACTCGCTCACCGCCAGCCCGCTGTCATATCGCCTGGATGCACCACTGCTACTCACGCCAAGAGCCGCGCTTCCGGCGAACGTCGCGGCCATGATCACCCGACTCGGCGCCAAGAACGTGATCGTTTTGGGTGGCACTGCGGCGGTGTCGTCTGCTGCAGCCGCCGCAGCCGCCCGTGCCGCAGGCATCGACCCAAGTACGGTCGTGCGATTCGCGGGCGCGACTCGCTATGAGACCGCTGCACTTGCCGCGGAGAGTCTCGGCACTACGCCGGGTGCAGGTGTTGTGGTCGTTTCAGGCGAGACATACGTGGACGCCGTCTCGGCATCTTCGTTCGCTGCAATGCGCGGGATGCCCATCCTGCTGACTCCCAAGAGCTCCCTCGCCGCCGCCACGTCGGCGTTCATAGCGCGCCACTCGGCGGAGGTCACCTCGGCGGTCATCGTCGGCGGAACGGCCGTCGTCAGCTCCGCGGTGGAAGCGGCACTGCCAGACACCGTGAGCGTTGAGCGCCTCGCCGGTCCCGACCGCTACGCGACCAATCTCGCTGTTGTGAAACGCTTCTGGCCGGAGGGTGACATCAGTCCATACGCAGCAACCGCACACAACTTCCCCGATGCTCTTGCCGCTGGTGGCCTTGCCGCGAAGAACGGCCAACCCGTGATGATCTTCGGCTGGCGCTACCTCGACAAGGGAACGCGGGAGTTCATCATGCACGAGAACGACCGGCTGCGCGGCTGGACGATCATGGGGTCTTATAACGCGCTCGACTACCTTCTTGACTGGGAGCTTGCCAAGGCAAGGCGGCTACCACCTCCGTCGTAGCGTCAGACGTTGAAGCGGAAGTGCATGACGTCGCCATCGACGACGACGTATTCCTTACCCTCGATCCGCAGTCTGCCGGCGGCTTTCGCAGCAGCCTCACTGCCCAGGGTGTCATAGTCAGAATAGGAGATGACTTCAGCCTTGATGAATCCGTGCTCGAAATCAGTGTGTATGACTCCCGCTGATTCCGGCGCCTTCGCGCCGATCCGCACGGTCCAGGCACGGACCTCCTTCTCGCCTGCGGTGAAGTAGCTGTGCAGGCCGAGTAGACGATACGCCTCCCGGATGAGGGTATTGAGCCCCGGTTCCTCCAACCCCTCCATCTCGAGATACTCGGCCAGCTCGGCTTGATCAAGCTCGGCCATCTCTGACTCTATCTTCGCGCAGATCGGGATCGGACGCTGACCATCGATCGGCGCCAGCTCCTTGCCCAAGTCGCTCTCGTCGACGTTCGCGACGTAGAGCATCGGCTTCATGGTGAGTAGATGGAGGTCACGCAACAGGGTCCGCTCGTCATCGGTCATCTCCATCGTCCGCGCACGATGGCCCTGTTCCATCCACGCTTGCACGCGCTTGGCGAGCTCCACCTTGGCAACGAGGTCCTTGTCGCGCTTGGCTTCTTTCTCGAGACGCGGCAATGCACGCTCCATCGTTCCAAGGTCGGCCAGCACGAGTTCTGTCTTGATGGTCTCGATGTCGGATGCGGGGTCGACACGGCCTTCGATGTGAATGACGTTCGGGTCCGAGAAGTACCGGACGACCTCGGCGATGGCATCGGTCTCGCGGATGTTGGCGAGGAACTGATTGCCCAGGCCCTCACCCTCGTTGGCGCCCTTCACAAGACCGGCGATGTCGACGAACTCGACGGCTGCCGGCACGATTTGCGCCGGCTTCACAAGCTCGGCCAGGCGGTCGATGCGGGCGTCGGGAACGGGCACGACCCCCACGTTGGGCTCGATGGTCGCGAACGGGTAGTTCGCGGCGTCGACCTGCTTACGGGTAAGCGCCGTGAACAGCGTGGACTTGCCGACGTTGGGCAGACCGACGATGCCGATGGAGAGTGCCAAGGGTGCTCCTCGTCATGGTTTCCTGATAGCCTTGTTCCCGATCAGCGGGAAACGCCTTAGTACTGTACTCGATGTGCCCGGGCGTCGCCACATTCGGGAGAGGTCGTGTGGACACAGGGACGATGACTGAAGCACTGCGTCTGGGCGGAGCCGCGTTCCTCATCGGACTCTCGGGAGCGATGGCGCCGGGACCCTATCTCACCGTGACCGTCACGCGCACGTTGCGTGAGGGCCGCCTGCCGGCTGCGATGATGCTCGTCGGCCACGCCGCACTCGAGGGGCTGCTCCTCATCGGTTTCGCGTTCGGACTGCAAACGGTGCTCGCCCGGCCCACCGTCACGACCATACTCGCCTTCGTCGGAGGTGCGTTCCTGCTGTGGATGGGTGGCGACCTGTTGCTCGGTGCCGCACGCGGCACGATCAGCGCGGAGGCCAAGGCCGATGCTCAGCCCTCGCGCATGGGACCGGTACTCCACGGTGCCGCCATCAGCCTCAGCAACCCGTACTGGACGCTGTGGTGGGCGACGATCGGCGTGAAGCTCGCCGCCGATGGACTTGCGATCGGACCCATCGGCGTCGCGGCGTTCTTCCTCGGCCATCAATTGGCGGATGTGACGTGGTACGGCTTCGTCATCACGGCAGTCTCAAAGGGGCGGCACCTTCTCTCCAACCGCATCTATCGCACGCTGATCGGCGGATGCGCTCTGTTCCTGCTCTACCTCGGCGTGCGCTTCCTGGCCGATGGGATCCTCGCCCTGTAGAAGCGAAGAAGACCCCTCCGAAGAGGGGCCTTCTTCTTCACTCGGATCGAGTGGACCTAATACATTCCACCGCCCATGCCGCCCATACCAGCCATAGCAGCAGCGGCATCATCCTTTGAGGGGATGTCGCAGACGGTCGTCTCGGTGATGAGGATGAGTGCGGCTATCGACGCAGCGTTCTGCAGCGCCGTACGCGTGACCTTCACCGGATCGATGATGCCCATCTTGAACAGGTCGCCGTACTCACCGGTGACGGCGTTGAGGCCTTCACCCTTGGGAAGCGTGCGAACCTTCTCGACGACGACTGAGCCTTCAAAGCCTGCGTTGGACGCGATGGTCTTCAGCGGCTCGTCGAGCGCCTTGCGGATGATCTTGACGCCGATCATCTCCTCCTCGTCGAGCTTGAGCGCGTCCAGCGCGTCGATCGCGTCAACGAGCGCGACGCCACCGCCGGCGACGATGCCCTCTTCGACGGCCGCGCGGGTCGCCTGCAAGGCGTCCTCGATGCGGTGCTTCTTCTCCTTGAGCTCGACCTCGGTAGCCGCGCCGACCTTGATGACGGCCACGCCGCCGGACAGCTTGGCGAGGCGCTCCTGGAGCTTCTCGCGATCGAAGTCGGAATCAGAGTTCTCGATCTCGGCCTTGATCTGGTTGATGCGGGCCTTGATGTCGTCCTCGGAGCCGGCGCCATCGATGATGGTCGTGTTGTCCTTGGTGACCTTGACCGTAACAGCACGGCCCAGTACCTCAAGACCGATGTTCTCAAGCTTGTGACCGAGTTCCTCGGACACGACCTGGCCGCCCGTGACGATGGCGATGTCCTCGAGCATGCGCTTGCGACGATCACCGAAGCCCGGCGCCTTGACGGCGACGGAGGTGAAGGTGCCACGCAGCTTGTTGAGCACCAGCGTCGGAAGGGCCTCGCCCCCGACGTCCTCGGCGATGATCAGGAGCTGCTTGCCGGCCTGCATGACCTTCTCAAGAACCGGCAGGATGTCTTGGATGCTGCTGATCTTCTGGTTCGCGATGAGGACATAGGGATCGCTGAGCACGGCCTCCATGCGATCGGGATCCGTGATCATGTAGGGCGAGATGTAGCCCTTGTCGAACTGCATGCCTTCGACGGTGTCGATGTCGATACCGAAGGTCTGCGACTCCTCAACGGTGATGACGCCGTCCTTGCCCACGACTTCCATCGCCTCGGCGATCTTGTTGCCGATCATCTCGTCAGCGGCGGAAATGGTGCCGACGTGAGCGATCTCTTCCTTGTCCTCGATGTCTTTTGACGCCGCCTTGATGGCGTCGACGACAACCTCGACGGCCTTCTCGATGCCGCGCTTGATCGCGAGCGGGTTCGCACCGGCTGCAACGTTGCGCAGGCCCTCGCGAACGATGACCTGGGCGAGCAGTGTCGCGGTGGTGGTACCGTCACCGGCCACATCGTTGGTCTTGGTAGCGACTTCCTTGATGAGCTGAGCGCCCATGTTCTCGATGGGATCGTCGAGCTCGATCTCCTTGGCGATCGTCACACCATCATTGGTGATGGTCGGCGCGCCGAACTTGCGCTCGAGCACCACATAGCGGCCCTTGGGGCCGAGGGTGACTTTGACGGCGTCAGCGAGCTTGTTCACGCCCGTCTCGAGGCCGCGTCGGGCCGCCTCGTCGAACTTGATGTCCTTAGCCATTCAGCTGTGTCCCTCCTTCGTAGATCCCGTTCTTCACACGGCATGTGCCGTAGGTCCGTGTACGACTAGCCCTCGACGATAGCGAGGAGATCCATCTGACCCATGACGAAGTACTCGATGCCATCGATCTTGACGGAGGTCTTGCCCCACTCCTTGTACATAACGGTGTCCCCGACCTTGACGTCCATCGGCGAACGCTTGCCTTCCTCGTAACGACCCTCACCGACGGCCACGACTTCGCCGCGCTGCGGTTTTTCCTTGGCCGAATCCGGGATGACGAGGCCGGACTTGGTCTGCTCCTCGGCCTTCGCCGGCTTGACGACGACGTTGTCGAACAGTGGCTTGAGATTCATGCTCTACCCTCCTACGTTCTACGCACTGACCTGACTACTCCCGATACCGTGGTCTGTATGGGCGCACGTATATCTACCCGTTCTCGACCGCGATACCCAACGATTCTGGCACTCTCGACCTCCGAGTGCCAACAGTAGGTGATTCTAGTGCCTCGGCTTGCGAGATGCAAGCGCCAGATAACCGATATCTGATGGTCATAGACTCATATCCTGGAGAACTGTGAGACGGGTCTTGTACCCGGACTACCCGAGCGCCAGGTTTGCGACAGCTTCAGCATCAAGGCCGAGGAAAGCGCCTCTCTGCAGACGGAAGTGCCCAGCAGCTGCGATCATCGCGGCGTTGTCAGTACACAGATCGTAGGTGGGCACCGAGAACCGGATACCCCGCTCGGTCATCGCGACACGCAATCCCTCACGGAGCGCGGCGTTGGCCGCGACTCCGCCAGCCAGACAGAAGGCCTCGACTCCGTACTCCTCGGCGGCGCGTACCGCCTTGGCGACCTGCACATCGATCACGGCCGCCTGGAACGACGCCGCAAGGTCGGGGATCGCGATCTCACGACCGGCGCGCTTCTCGGCCTCAACGTAGGTGATGACTGCGGTCTTCAGGCCCGACAGCGAGAAATTGTAGTTCCCGGAGCGCAGCATCGCCCGCGGGAAGGCGATCGCGTTCGGATCGCCCTCAAGTGCGAGACGCGAGATCGCCGGTCCGCCGGGATAGCCGAGGCCGAGCAGCTTCGCGACCTTGTCAAACGCCTCCCCCGCCGCATCGTCCAGCGTCTCGCCGAGGGTGTGGTACACGCCCCACTCGGGCACGTGTACGAGCGCAGTGTGTCCGCCCGAGACCACGAGGGCGATCAACGGAGGCTCCAGCGCGGGATCCGCAAGCTTGTTCGCGAAGATATGCCCTTCGAGATGGTTCACACCGACGAGCGGCAGTCCCGTCGCGAGCGAGAGTCCTTTCGCGTACGCGACGCCCACGACAAGTGCCCCGATGAGTCCGGGACCGTGCGTCACCGCAAGCGCCGTGAGGTCTTTGAAACCGACACCCGCCTCGGCAAGCGCCTCATCGACCGCCGCCACGATCGCTTCGGTGTGTTTGCGGGAGGCGATCTCCGGCACCACACCGCCAAAGCGCGCGTGGAAGTCCACCTGACTCGCAACGACACTCGAGAGCAGTTCCCGACCGCCGCGCATGACTGCGGCAGCAGTCTCGTCACACGACGTCTCGATAGCAAGTACCAGGTCATCGCCACGATCAGCGGTGACCATCGCCTCCACGGCCTCGACCGAGAGTCCAGGCGTCCACATGATGAGGGCGTCTTCACCCGTGTCGGTATAGTAACCGGGTCGGGTACCGGCCTCCACAAACCCTACCGATGCGTACAGAGCACGGGCCGCCATGTTCGCCGGGCGTGCCTCCAGAGTCATCCGGGAGGCACCACCTTCCACTGCCGAGCGCATCAGCGACAGCAGCAGGCGCCTGCCTATCCCCATACCCCGGTATGCCGACTCGACGGCAAGATCCATCACATGCGCCTCATCACCGAACACCGCGATACCGCCGAAACCGATGACCCGCCCATCCTCCTCGACCACCATCCAGCAGCGGCCTTCGCCTAGACGGGCGAGCTCATCGCGGAACTGCCCTTCACTCCATGGGGAGAGGAAACTCGCGCGCTCAATGGACATCACCGAATCAAGATCGAGAAGTGTCATGTCGCGAACCGAGCCCGTCATGAGACGCCACCCGCTCCTGGGCCTGATACGCCTGAGGGCGGTATCGACACGGCACCACGCTGCTGCTCGGCCTCCTCGGCATCAGACAGACGCGTGTACACGGGAAGCAGTATGGCCGGATGCGCCTCTTCGAAAGCCGACACAGGGTCGAGCCCGGCTACGGAGTGCAAGCTGCCGGGGCCCGCTTCGGTCCAGGCGGCCGCGATGAGAGACGCTCCGCTCGGGGTCCACAGCGACTCATCGGCGATGGTCGCACGTGCCCCCAGAGCTCCGGCTAAGATGCCCTGATACTTCGTCAGACCATTGCCTGCAAGCAGCACCGGCTCTGTGACGGTACGCGCCCATCGCTCCGCCGTAACCACTGGCTTCTCGACACAGTCCTCCTCCAGACGCGTACAACGGCCGCCTGAGCAGCGGAACAGCGCCGGATAGACTTCGCCCCGCATCGCGTCTCCAACGACCGCGAGCAGGCCCTCATGCGCCGAGAAGCGCCACGCCACGGCATCCAGAGTACCGAGACCGACGAGCGGCGCCCCCAGACCGTGTGCCAACCCTTTTGCCGACGCCACACCGATGCGCACTCCCGTGAACGACCCGGGCCCGCGACCCACCGCCACGATCGCGATGCGTCCCGCAGGAATACCGGCTTCGCGCACGACATCGCGAACCGCCGGCAGAAGCGCACCCAGAGCAGCTCGAGGCGCAGCGAAGTCCTTCTCGGCCATCATGCGCGGCATCCTGTCAGGCGCCTCAAGAGCGGCCAGTCCGATCGCGACGTGCTCGGTCGCGGTGTCGAAGGCGAGGACATACCTCACTCCGGTACCTCTTGCTGCCCGCACGTCCTCACCCAGTCGACGGCGAGGCCAGCGCTTCGCTCACCCGAAGCGGCGACATCGAAGCGCCTGCGCTCGACATCCTCACGATCGATCACGATATCGAGATGGTCATCGGGCAGCGCTTCCGGGAAGCGGTCACCCCACTCGATGAAGGAGACTCCACCAGCCTCGAGCGTACCCCAGAAATCGATGTCCTCCAGCTGCTCGGCACGTTCGAGCCGGTAGAGGTCGAGATGGTACAGCGTGAGACGACCCGGGTGGACGAGCAGGATATTGAACGTAGGGCTGGTGACAGACTCGGGAACCCCGAGTCCCTCGGCCACACCTTTGACGAAGTGCGTCTTGCCCGCACCAAGATCACCTGAGAGTACGACGACATCGCCCGGCTCCAGGAACCCGGACAGACATCTGCCGAGAAGCTCAGTCTCGCGTTCGTTCGAAGTGTGTAGCGTAAGGCCCACGGTCACCCTCTCGACAGTCAGAACAGGCTCGGCTGGTCGGACACATCCCCGACCTCACGAGGGGTGACATCGGCCTGCGGCACATCATCATGCGGAGCGGCAGGTCTTCCCTCGGTCGCCCACTGCAGCACTGTATGAAGACGCCGGAAGTCATCGAACAGCACCTGGCGTTTGTCGGGCGAGTAGAGGGCCGCCGCCGGATGATAGATAGGCACCACACGCCGCCCGCCGACCTCGAAGAGCCGCCCGTGCAGTTGCGTGATGCCCTGCTGTGTGGAAAGGACGTGACGTGTGGAGAAGTTGCCGAGCGTCGCGATCACCAACGGGTCGATGATGCGGACCTGCTCGGCCAGAAACGGCGTGCACATCTCTATCTCGGACTGAAGCGGATCGCGATTGCCTGGTGGACGGCACTTCAAGACGTTGGCGATGTAGACCTCCGAGCGATGCAGGCCGATACTGGCGAGCAACTCATCGAGCAGCTTGCCGGCAGCCCCTACGAAGGGCTCACCCCGCAGGTCCTCGTTGCGACCCGGCGCCTCACCGATGAACAGCAGGTCAGCCGTAGGGTCGCCAACACCCAACACGAGGGTGTTGCGCGTCTGTGCGAGCGAACAACGCCGGCAGTCGCCGATGTACGTGCGTAGCGCGTCAAGATCGCCGAGACTGTTCAGCTCGGCGGTCGTCTCCCGGAACACGCTGCCGCGCTCGGCCTCCATACACACTTCCCTACAGCCAGTTGGTGACTTCGTCGAGTGGACGCCGGGCCGGTTTGGCAGACGACTCCGCAGAGTATCCGACAGGCAGTATCGCCACCGGGGTGATCGGGTGGACGACACCGATCGCCTCGGCCACCGCACGGTCATCGAACGCGCCGATCCAACACGATGCCAGTCCGCGATCCACGGCAGCAAGCAAGATCATCTCGGCTGCAGCCGCAGTGTCTTGTATCGAGTAGAGGTACTCGCCACGATCACCATAGCGAGCTGCGCACGGCCGCGGATCGACGCACACGACGATGACAGCGGGCGCACCTGTCGCCCACCGCTGCGGCAAGGCCTGCGCAAGACGCTCACGCGCCTCCAGTGAGCGCACCACATAGAAGCGCCACGGCTGGATGTTGCCGGCGGTCGGAGCGCTCACGGCAGCCTCGAGCAACGCGTTGAGGTCCTCGTCGGTCACGACGAGCTTGGTGTTGAAGTGGCGGACGCTGCGTCGCTTGCTCAGAACCTCGTTGAACTCCATGGAACCCCCGTGGGTCTGTTGTATGCCGATGATACGGTCACGCCGCTACGGTCGCGGCGCGACTCCATTCTAGGGACGGCCGCCGATACGGACAACAGCCGGACCCTGATCCGATCGCAGAATGCCAGCTTGTTGCAGGAAACATTCCCGGCGATGCCGAATCCATCAGACAAGGAGGTGGGCACATGAACAGTAATCGTCCCGACGTATCAGACGAGGACATCGGCATGAGGGCCTTCCAACTTCGGAAGGAAAAGGCAGTCGAACGCTCTATGGAGCGACTGCGCCAGGGCCTCAAGAGCAGCTGGAGTTCCTTCGAGATCAAGGAGCTCGATGACTTCCGATGGATCATCGGAGAGCTCTGGGCATTCGAGAAGCGTCTTGACTGGGAAGATTTGCACTTCAGCAAGCTCACGGTCGAAGACGTCCGCGCGATCATCGCCCGTGCGCACCAGCTGCGCGCCGAGGCGCATAACACGGTCGAGACCCTCGAGATCGTCGGCGATATCATCCGCGCCCGCAGCATCTAGCGACCACCATCACGCGACATGAAAGAAGCCCGTCCGGATTCCGGACGGGCTTCTTGCGTTCATCGCAGATATGGAAGCCTGCGTTCATGTTGGAAATACGGTGGGACGGTGCCAGACACCCCCCGGTAGGCGGCACCGCCCCACACAACTCACGAGCATATCGGCCCCGGCCCTCCGGCTTGCGACCCGGACACATCGGACCCGTTAGCGGTCCCTCTTGCGTCGCTCGATCTTCTTCTTGACCTTCTTCAAACGGAAGAGGTCCTCGCGCGCGCGCTCATCGAGCGCCTGACGAATGTATGCCACTTGTTCTTTGAGCGCCGGAACCGTGATCTGCTCCAGTGCGTTGACGCGACGGTTCGTCTTCTGGATCTCCTCGCCAAGCCGCTTCAAGCGTGTCTCGATGTCAGCATACTCGATGATGACATCGAGGATCCGTTCGAACTTATCGGCCGTCTCGTCGATTCGCGAGGAGACACCCGTGATGGAGTATCCACGCGTGAACGACGTGCGCATCGGACTGTCGCCCTTGGTGACCACCGGAACCGAGACACCCATGATCTTGGCGCCGGTCATGTCGATGGTGATCTCACCGCGAGTCGCCATAGCCGCCGAGCGAACCGAGACAACGCCGTCAACGGACTTGGCGATCGCCAAACTGAACTGGGCCTCGGAGACTGTACGCTGCAGGTCGCTACTCAGTCGCAGTGTCTCGTCCATGACTGACATGAACTCGATGAGCAGCGCGTCACGCTTCTGCTTGAGAAGGTCCATGCCCTGCTGCGCAAGCGTGATCTGCTGCTTGCGTTCGAGCAGTTCGGATCTAGTCGGCCGCACTTCTTCCATCTACGCACCTCCTCTCGACCGCCGTGGGCAGGCCTCTTACGCGCCGGCCTGTCCGCCCGCCGTCGGGTGGTACTTGTCGATGAAGTCACGGACACGCTTGAGTTCCGCGATCGGCAGCTCAGACATAAGCTCCCAGGCGATACTCAGCGTCTCCTCAATGGTACGACCGCTGTCGCCCTGACCGATGATGTGCCTCTCGAAACCATCGGCAAAGTGGAGGTAGCGGCGGTCGGTGTCAGACAGTGCTTCCTCGCCGACGATCGCGACGAGCCTGCGAAGATCGCGGCCCTGGGCATACGCGGCGTAGAGCTGGTTTGCGACGGCGCGATGATCCTCTCGCGTCTTGCCCTCGCCGATGCCAAGGTTCATCAGACGCGACAGACACGGCAGGACGTCGATGGGCGGATACACACCGCGACGATGCAGGTGACGAGACAGAACGATCTGGCCCTCGGTGATGTAACCCGTCAGGTCAGGGATGGGATGCGTGATGTCATCGTCGGGCATCGAAAGGATCGGCAACTGCGTGACCGAGCCTTTGAGTCCCTTGATACGGCCGGCGCGCTCGTAGATGTTCGAAAGGTCGGTGTACATGTAGCCCGGAAAACCACGTCGGCCGGGAACCTCTTCGCGAGCGGTCGAGACCTCGCGCAGCGCCTCGCAGTAGTTCGTCATGTCCGAGAGGACCACAAGGACCTGCATGTCCTTTTCGAACGCCAGGTACTCGGCGACCGTGAGAGCGGCCTTCGGCGTCAGTAGACGCTCGACCGTGGGGTCGTCGGCCACGTTCAGGAAGAACACGACACGCTCAAGAGCGCCGGTGGACTCGAACTGCTGCATGAAGTACGCGGCCTCGCGGTGCGTGATACCCATAGCGGCGAAGACAATGGCGAACTCTTCACCCGACTTGACGCGGGCCTGACGGATGATCTGAGCCGCAAGCTCGTTGGCTGGCAGACCGGAGCCCGAGAAGATCGGGAGCTTCTGTCCGCGAACCAGCGTGTTCAGACCATCGATGGCGGAGATGCCGGTCTCGATGAAGTCGGCCGGCTGCTCACGCATGTACGGGTTGATCGGCGAACCGGTGATATCAAGGCGCTTCTCCGGAATGACCGGCGCCCCACCATCGATCGGCTTGCCGGTACCATTCAAGATACGGCCGAGCATATCGGGGGACACGTCGATCTTCGCGACTTCCTCTAAGAAGCGAACGCGAGTCACGTCGACGTCAATGCCCCTGGTACCCTCGAACACCTGGATGACAGCTGTGGCGCCTGCGACCTCAAGAACCTGGCCGCTGCGTTCCGAGCCATCGGGCAGCACGAGTGCGACCATCTCGTTGTACGCGACATTGTGGACGTTCTCGACGAAAACGAGGGGACCCGTGACGTAGCTGACGGTTCTGTACTCGACCGACAGCAGTGAACGATCCAACAGGGCTTCCGGGGTCATCTACAGCACCTCGATTCGGGCGATATCGTCGGTGATCTGCTGCACGAGTTCGGGCATGCGCTCAAGCGCCTTCTCGTGCGGCGTCGTCTTCAGTGTCGAGATCTCATCACGCATCGGGAGCTGCAGGATCTGACGCAGCGAGACACCGCGCGACATCGCCTGCGTTGCCGCATCGTAGAACGTGAGGATCGTTTTGAGCAGCCAGTACGACTTCTTCGGTGGGCAGTATGCGTCCACCTCGTCGAACGCGAACTGCTGCAGGAAGTCCTCGCGTAACATGCGCGCGACCTCCAGGATGATCTTCTCAGTCTCGGGCAGAGCGTCCGGACCGACCAGCTGTACGATCTCCTGCAGTTCCGTTTCCTTCTGCAGGAGGAACATCGCGCGCTCGCGTGTCTCGGCCCAATCATCGGCGATCTCGCTCTCGAACCAGGTACGGACCTGACCAAGGAAGAGCGTGTAAGACTTCGTCCACGAGATAGCCGGGAAGTGACGGCGATGCGCGAGCGATGTATCGAGTGCCCAGAATGCACCGGTCACCCGCAGCGAGTTCTGCGTCATCGGCTCGGACATGTCGCCACCGGGAGGTGAAACGGCGCCGACCATGGTGACCGAACCGACACGTTCATCACTACCGAGAGGACGCACGCGTCCGGAACGCTCGTAGAACGCTGCGAGACGCGTGGCCAGGTACGCAGGATAGCCTTCCTCGCCGGGCATCTCCTCGAGTCGACCGGAGACCTCGCGGAGTGCTTCGCCCCATCGGGACGTCGAGTCCGCCATCATGGCCACGCTGTAGCCCATGTCGCGGTAGTACTCGGCAAGCGTGACACCGGTGTAGATGGATGCTTCACGTGCCGCGACCGGCATGTTCGAGGTGTTCGCAACCAGGATGGTCCGCTCCATGAGCGGGTTACCGGTACGCGGGTCCTCGAGTTCCGGGAACTCTTTCAAGACCTCGGTCATCTCATTTCCGCGCTCGCCGCAACCGACGTAGACGATGAGATCGACGTCGGCCCACTTGGCCAGCGACTGCTGGGTGACCGTCTTGCCCGTCCCGAAACCACCCGGGATGATGGCGTTACCACCGATGGCGATCGGGAAGAACGTATCCAAGATGCGCATGCCCGTCAAAAACGGGGTTGTGGGGTCCAGCTTCCGGACGTATGGACGCCCTATGCGGACCGGCCACCACTGGCTCATGCGGATCTCGAGCTTGCCATCGAGCACAGCGACTACCTCGTCGACCGTATAGCTACCGGCCTTGATGACCTTGGTCACCTTGCCACGCATACCGGGAGGCACCATGACCTTATGGGTGATGATCGCGCTCTCGGGCACCGTACCGACACAGTCGCCGGCGGCGATCTCCTGTCCGACTTCGATCGTGGGAGTGAACTCCCACTTCTTCTCCTTGTCGAGAGCGGCGACGATGGTACCGCGAGCGATGAAGTTACTCTTCGTCTGTTCCGCGATCATCGGGAGAGGCCGCTGGATGCCGTCATAGATGGACGACAGAAGCCCCGGACCGAGTTCAAGCATCAGCGGTCCGTCTGTCGACTCGACAGGCTCCCCTATCTTCAGGCCCGAGGTGTCCTCGTATACCTGGATCGTCGCAAGGTCGCCTTCGAGTCGGATGACCTCGCCCATAAGGCCGACGTTGCCGACCCGCACGACGTCATACATCTTCATTCCGGTCATTCCATCGGCCACGACGACCGGACCGGTGATCTTGGCTAGCGTTCCGAGAATCATCAGCCTCGCCTCAGTGTTATGTCGAATCCGATTGCCCTTCGGATCAGGCGTGCCAGGTACGCCCTGTGGTCCTCTTCTGCGTGCAACTTCTCGCGTATCGGGAGCGTGATCACGATCGGTCGATACGTCTGGTTGATCTTCTGCTGTGTTCGTTCATCGATGTCGACCATGAAAGCCTCGTTCACGGCGACTATGCCGCTCGTGTCATCATCGATGAGTTGGTTGAGCATGCGACGCGCCTCCTCGGGACCTTCGACGGCCACGACGTCAACACCCGCAAGCCCGAACCCGTCAGCCGTGTCCGTGTCGGTGAGCACGATGAGCTTATACAACGATGAGCTCCTCCCTCATGCGCTCCATGGGCATACCGACCGATACTCCCTTTACGATGATCCGCAGGTTCGTGACCTCGTTGGCCTTCTCCCACAGGTAGCTGATCACGATACCGATGCCGAGAGGTTCACCGCGGCCTGCCGCGAACGCCCGACGCATAAGGTAGTCCTCGAGAGCACGTTCGAACACCGACACCGAACCACGTTCGATGTACTTGACCGCAACCGCTTCGACCGGACGACCGTATGGCGTCTGTTTCAGCCGTTCGTAGACCTCGTCGACGTCCGACATCGAGGCGAGCTCCATGAACAGCGACTCCTGGACATGGAGACCACCCGGCAGATAGAACCGTCCGACCTCTTCGAGCTCAACGCCAGCGTTCAACAGGCGTAAGCACGTCAGCAGATTGATCGTGTCGACCTGCACTCCGAGGAACTTACGCGCAAGCTTCCGGTTCGTCCCTCTGCCTCGCAGCCGTTTGTCTGCCCACGCGGTGTAGAACTTGTCCAAGGCGAGTTCAAGAACGGACAGGTCGCCGCTCTCGATGTACTGCACCATCACTGCCCTGAGGGGTACCGCGTACGGGAGTTCCCACATGCCGAGTGTGTCGACAACAGCCTTCACTGAAGGCTGCTTGGCGAGTTCCGCCATGTCCACATACGAGAGTTGGCCCACCGCGATCAGGCTGTCCGTGATCTCTTCTAGAGATAGGGACATGTGAACGCCACGAACGATGGTCTTCACGTTGAACAGATCCCACTGACCCAGCAGTACACCTACCAGTCTGTACGCCTCTTCGTTGATGAGACCCAAGACCTTCCGGAACTGCCGGACCATGTTGTCTTTCAGCGCCTCATCGACCTGTTGTGCGTTCTTGCCCTGTAATAGTTGCTCCTCCAGATCGGGACCGTACTCCGTCCCCTTTAAAACCTGGATGACGCCATCGATGTCCTTCATGCTCATGAGATCGTTAAGGAATGCCTGTGAGAACAGGCGTGACCGCATGCCTCGCACACGGGCATTACAGTATCCATAGTCCTTGCCGGGAGTTCCTTTGCGTTCTTCTGTCGCTGGCACGCCCATCAGCCTAAGATCTCCGATACGCGAGCGTACGTGAACTTTTGAGCCTTGGCCAAACGAGACTCGAAGGTGTTGCTCCGTGAGACGCGATCATTCTGGGACGACACGACCAGGCCGCCGGTGGCCTCGATGTCTGCAACGACCTCGCAGCCGATACCCAGGTTCTTCGCCACCTGCTCGGCCAATCCAGCATCGGCAGGATCCACCCGCATGGCACACTCGCCATCAACCCCGCCGAGCGCTTCTTTGGCAAGTGAGGCAAAGACATCTTGATACTCTTTGGTCTCCCGCATCGCGGCAAGTTTGGTTGCTGCGTCCTTAAACACCTGCTGGACGACACGCTCGCGTACCGCAGCCAGCTGCTTCCTGTTGTCTAGCTTGGCAGCGTTGAGTGCCTTGCCCGCCTTCTGGCCGACAATCTCACCTGTCACCTGTAGCCGCTGCTGCCGAATCCGATCAGCCGCTGCCGTCGCCTCAGCAAGAATCGCCTCGGCCTGGCCCTCGGCCGCACGGACGAGTTCACTACACTCGGCATCAGCCTGCTCATCGAGCGCTCTGAAGATGTCCTCAATCGCCATTCGTCAATCCTTCCGCGCGTTCACCGGGTCGAACGGTTTGCTGCGCCTTGCTGCCTGGACTAGGCGGTACCGATCATGAACGCGATAACGAAGCCGAGCAGGACGATGATCTCAGGAAGAGCCTGCAGGATGATCAGGTTCATGCCGACCTCGGGACGCTCGGCCAGGGTTCCGGCGCCAGCGGCACCGATACGGGCCTGGGCGTAGCCGGCGCTCATCGCCGAGATGCTCATTGCCGCGCCTGCAGCGATCGCCTTGGCAACGCCGACTCGATAGTCAACAGCCTCAGCGGGCGCCTCCTGCGCAAGAGCCATTGCAGGGACCATCATGGTAGCCAGGAATGCACTACCGAAAACCTTTCTTGCGAGCTTGTTCTTGATCATGCGCTCTTTTCACCTCCGGTTTTGTGGAACGGCTCATATTCTGTATTGCTCGTCTCATAGTACTTCTGGCCGAACTCATAGAAGTTGAGACGTAGTGCATGAACGGTGGGCGTGAATGCCGCCAATACCAAGTGGAGTGCGTGGAACAACACTGCCACTATGACGCCGACCAGGAACGGCATGCTCTCCGCCATCTTGTTGATAGCGCTGGCGAAGATCGCGTCGGACAGGCCGACGGCCATGATACGGATGTAGCTTGCCGTGTGAGATATGAGTTCAAGCGTCTCAACCGCGCCCATGACACCGCCATAGCGAAGCACCGCGTAGACGCCAGCGACCATCACTGCCCCGCCGAGCATCTGCCCTATCGGCTGGATACCGGCGCTAAGCAAGTATCCCGAGACGCCGAGGATGATTCCGCCCAGTATCAAGCTGGCGAGTCCACCCTTCACGAAGGCGTGCTTCGTGTGCTTGGTCTTGACGGCGTTGACGGCACCAAGGACCAGACCGAACACCATCTGTATGACACCCAACGCGAGCGCCATGACCATCAGTGGTATGACGAACTCTTCGCGGTTGTACGGGAGGAAGAAGTCACCGAATAGATGGATCTTCGTGATCACATCGGCTTCCCACAGGATGCCGCCGAAGAACTCTCCGTAGAAGATACCGAACATGATCGCAGCGGTAGCGGCCGGACCGAACAGGCCGGTCGCAAGCTGTACGCTTTCCTTATCCTTGAACTTGAACCGCATCCACAGGATGATCGCCAGCATGATGGCGCCATAGCCGATGTCACCGACGATCATGCCGAAGATGAGCGGGAAGCTGATCGCCCAGACCATCGACGGATCGACCGTGCCGTACTGCGGTTTGCCGCCCATCAGGTAGCTCATCACCCATGCCGAGGGCTCTAACCACTTGGAGTTCTTGAGCGCGACAGGGGTTTCCTCGAAATCGTGCTCGCCGATCTCCATCTGGTTGACGATGACGTCGTCTTTAAAACCCTCATAGATGAGTCGGCGCAGGGCCTTGACGTCCGAGACGGGCATCCAGCCGGTCACGACGAATGCGTATTCAGTCCGACCGAACTTCGGAATCGCCCGAATCTCGTCGATCTTGTCAACGAGGACGTCACGCACACTCGACAATTTCAAATACCACTTTGTAGACATGTCGTTGAGTTCCTGACGCACCTGCTCCAGACGTACGGGGATCTCGCTCTTCCGCCCCTTGAGCTGATCGTAGGCCACGTCGAACGGCACATCCTGGAATTCAGAGGGAAGTCGGACCTGGTTCACGTTCTCCATTGCGAGGAACTTGTGAACCGCTTCTGAATACTTCTTGGAAAACACCACGATGACCGCCGTGGTCTCGTCGTCCACGTCGGTCGATACGATCTCACACTGGCTCTTGGTGATCTCGTCGAGCTCTTTCTTCAGCTCTTCGAGGGCGCCCTTGTACTTGCGCTCGACAAGCAGCGCCACCGAGTCGAACGTACCAGTGGTGACGATCTGCTTCGCCAGCGGCTGGATCTTGTGAAGGATGGGCTCGTAGCGCGCAAGAAGAGCGAGTTCCCTCTCCATGGACGCTTGCGCCTGCGCCAGGCTTGCGGTCTTGTCCTCGACCTGTTCGATCACATCCGTGACCTGGGCGGCAAGGTCCTTGCTATCGAGTTGCCACAGCTCAAGACACTGCTTCTGTCGAGAGATGCCGTCGACTTTTTCGTGGGGCAAGTTCAAGGCCGTAAGGATCGAGCGCAATCGGAGCAGCAGATCCTCCATACGCTCCAGCTCGACCGCCTGGTTCTCGACGACTTCCATCTGTTCCAGCGGCACCTCGCCGGTCTGGATCTTCTTTGTAAGATCCTCCAGGTGCAGGGTGCCTTCTTCATGCAGTAGCGAAAGAACATCGAAGAAGTGGTTCTTCGGACCGATGATCTCGATCTTCGCCATTGGGACCAACATACGCGTACCTCCCACAGTGATGCGATGGGACAGACAATACCAATCTCTATCAGACAGTCGTCACGATCTTCACGATGTAGTCGGCCGCTTCCTCTCGACGCGCGGAAAGCCGGGCCTCCAGATCCTTCGCTTCGTCGACGACACCCGCACGCAGACGTTCAGCCTTTTTGTCCGCTTCAGCCAGAGTCTTCTGAGTGTACTCCTTGACTTCCTTGTCGCCCTGGACCTCTGCGTTCTTCATGATCTCAGTCGCCTTGCGACGCGCATCGCTCACCGTCTTCTCGGCCCTACCTTTGGCCGCCAGAACACGTCCGGAGATCTCCATCTCCTTCTCGCGGATCTGGTAGAGGGGCGAACTGGCGTCCTTGTTCACGACGTCCTGATGGAATCTGATCTCCTCCAGAACCTTCTCGTCCACTGGGTCTCCCCTCTCATCCTCCACCGTTGCAGGTCCGATCGGACGCAGATCCCGTGAGATCGGAACCACCTGTCAGGTGGGTTCTGCGGCCACCGGGTAGGACTGCACTATGAGTGCGCGACACAAGCACGAGCACGTGCTGCGGTCTCAAGACTTTGTTCGCTAAACGTCGAACGGTTTCCTGCTAGCGAAGCTAATTAATCTTGCTTAACTTAAAACACCCGCACCAACTGCAGGAATGTCATTCCCACAGCTCCAGGAAGTCAGACATAGCGGCGTTCCATACGACGTGAAAGACTGCACGCCGATTCATAATTGATGGTTCCGGCCTTCTCGGCCAGTTCATCCATCAGAATACGTTCACCGCCCTGTGACCCCACCAACACGACCTCGTCGCCTGGAACCACGGTAAGGCCCGAGGGCACCTCCACCATGAGCTGGTCCATACACACACGACCGATCTGCTGACAGCGCCGTCCGCCGATCAAGACATCCATCTTGTTCGAGAGCGCCCGGTGCACGCCATCCGCATAGCCGAGCGGCAGCGTGGCGACCGTCGTCGGTGCCCCGGCGTGCCACGTGAGACCGTAGCTCACGCCATCGCCAAGACCGACGCGCTTCACGAACGAGACCCGCGCTTTGACCGACATGGCAGGCGCCAGGTCGACCTTACTGTAGGTTGCCGGGGAGGGGTGGAGACCGTAGATCGCGATACCGCAACGCACCATGTCGAAGTGGGCCTCGGGGTGAAGGATCGTCGCCGCACTGTTCGCGGCGTGTGCGACAGGTGGACGTACACCTTCGGTCCGCAGTCTCTCAAGCACTGCGACGAAGCGCTCGACCTGATGATCGAACTCCCAATCACCGGGAATGTCAGCGGTCGCGAAGTGCGTGAACACGCCCTCCATCTCAAGGGCAGGCAGGCCCTTGAGCCAGGCAACGAGATCAGCCGCTTCTTCGGCCCGCACACCGATACGGTTCATCCCGGTATCGATCTTCAGATGGTAGCGGGCGGGTCGCTGGGCGAGCATCGCCCGTTTGCTCAGTGCGGCCGCGAACTCCTTGGTCGCGACAGTTGAGACGATGTCTTGTTCGAGCATGATGCCCGCAGCGCTCGCGGGAGGTTCGGAGACGATGTGCAGTGGCGCGGTGACCCCGGCCTCCCGAAGGCCGACCGCCTCTTCTACCGTCGCCACGCCGAGTCGGTCAGCGCCGCCGGTCAGCGCCGCGCGCGCTGCCTGAAGCGCACCGTGACCGTAGCCGTCAGCCTTCACCACCGCCATGAAGCGCGTGCCCTTGGGCGTCAGCGCCTTGAGAGTACGCACGTTCGCGGTGATTGCGGCTTCATCGACCTCGACCCAGGCGTAACGTCGATAGGACATGCCCTACTCCCCGATGATCAGGGATCGAACGATGTCGGACTTGCTGACGATACCGACGAGCGCCTCGCCGTCGAGCACCAGTATGCGACTGACGTCGCGGTCGACCATAAGCGTTGCGATATCCTCGACAGATGTGTTCACCTGCACCGTGACCGGCTTGGCCGACATCACGTCACCCACGGTCGCGCCGATCGCTTTCTTGAGCTCAGACTCGAAGCGTGCGGTTGCTGGCGGATACATGATGAGACCGTCGAGTAGATGGATGTAGGTCGGGAACACCATCTTCACGTCCTGCATGATCAAATCGCCTTCACTCACGATTCCCACCAACGCATCCTCGTCCATGACCGGCAGCGCACCGACCCCTTTGTCGACCATCGCTCGCGCCGCATCCCTCACCGACATGGAAGTCGTGACCGTGATCGGATCCGGCGTCATGATGTCCCGAGCCGTGAGTGTTGCCATCCTGTCTCCTCCTTCGGCCGGCCTGCGCCGGAGTGTGCGTCTTGTCTTGTAGTGATAATGATACCCGTCGTCTGCTGGCAGCGGGAACTACACGCCAAGCACTTCGTGTACCGCCTGTGGCAAGAACCCGTCGATGTCGTCCGCCGTCAGACATATCTGTGTGAGTTCATCGGCACCAAGATCTCCTGCTCTTCCGTGCATATACGCTCCGAGCGCAGCAGCATCGTAAGGTGACAGGCCCTGTGCAAGCAGCGTCCCGATCATACCGGCAAGCACGTCACCCATACCTGCAGTCGCCATGCCGGGGTTGCCCGCCATCGTGACGACCGCCCTTCCGTCTCCCGCGACGATGGTGCGCGCACCTTTGAGAAGACACGCAACCTGTCCGCCGGACAGCATGGCGGCGCTCGCGATGCGATCCGCCTGGATGTCGAGAGTCGAGCGGTCGAGAAGTCGCGCCAACTCGCCCGGATGCGGCGTCACGACAGTGGGCGCACTCCTGCTCAGTATCACCGCCGGGCCGATCGCATCGAAAGCGTTGAGTGCGTCCGCATCGAGTACGAGTGGCACGCGGGTCTCGGCGACCAGCCGTCGCACGACCTCCACGGTCTCCGGATGCAGCGTCAACCCGGGTCCCACGACGACCGCATCGACGTGTGCGGCGAGTTCGAGAAGCGCATCTGCGGCAGCACGAGCGAGTGTACCTTCAAGCGTCTCAGCCATCGAGTGACAGATCACGTGCGGCAGTGCGCTCTGGACGGTCGGAACGATCGACGCAGGGACAGCGGCGAAGACGTACCCCGCGCCCATCCTCGACGCGCCGCGGGCAGTCAGGACCGCCGCGCCCGCGAAGGCACGCGAGCCCGTCACCGTCAGCACCCGCCCGCGTGTACCCTTGTGGTCCCCGGGCACGGGCACCGGCATCAGCCCACGGTAGTCGCCGCGGTCCCATATCTCGAGACAGCCTGCTCGGTCGACATAGACACCGGGAACACCGATGTCGCTCACGATGATCTCGCCAGCATGCGAAGCCCCGGGCTCGAGCAGCAGCCCGATCTTCGGGGCGGAGAACGTCACGGTGATGTTCGCGTTGACCGCGGGTCCAACCACGACTGCGGTGTCAGCGTGTACGCCCGAGGGCATGTCCGCCGCGACCACGAACGCGTCGCTGTCCTCGATTGCCGTGATGGCCGATGCATACGGCTCGGCCGCCGTACCGCGGAACCCGGACCCGAACAACGCATCAAGGATGACCGTGACGCCAAGAAGACCGTGCGCAAGATCGAGGGCACTGTCAGGAGTACTCCACGCCACCCCGCGATCTACCGCAGCGCGCGCCGCAGTCTTGGCCGCGCCAGAAAGCGCACTCGGTGATGCGAGTGCGAACACCCGAACGTCTCGCCCTTGCTCATGCAGCAGACGAGCCGCGACCCAGCCGTCACCGGCGTTGTTACCTTTGCCGGTGAGCACCGCAATGGGACCTGAGGGCGCGGCATCAAGGATCGTCTCGGCAAGCGCATCCCCGGCCCGGTCCATGAGTGTCTCGAGCGTGACCGCACCGTGTGCGATCGCCTCCTGCTCCGCACGAAGCGCCTCTGCGGCAGTCAGCGCGTACTGCATCCGTCGCCTCCCTATGAAAGAGGACCGCACGTCACCGCGCGGCCCACCCGCCGGTATCACGCTCCGTCGGTATCCTTCCCCACATCATCGAGCAGCCCTCGCGCTTCCTTGAACGACGCGGCGAGCTTCTGCTGCTGAGTGAGCTCTGGTTCCTCCTTGCGGGGTCGCATCTGCTCGGTGATGGCCACCGCCGACGCGACCGCCGTCGTGTGTGTGAACGAGAGCGACAGGTGCATCTCGATGACGCCGCGCTCCACCGCCACTTCAGCGGCACGACCCTGGAGACGCGGTATTGGACGACCGTATTCGTCACGCAGGACCTCAACGTCGGCAAAGCGCATGCCCGCGAAGCCGGTGCCAAGCGCTTTGAGCACGGCCTCTTTAGCGGCGAAGCGCATCGCGTAGTGGATCTCGGGCTTGTTGCGCGCCTCACAGTACGTACGCTCCTGCGCCGAGAAGATCCGCTCCTTCATACGAGGGTGCCGCTCAAGCGCCGCCCGCATACGGTCGATCTCGACGATGTCGACTCCAAGACCAGTGATCATCGCTACTCCACGGTGACGGACTTGGCGAGGTTACGGGGCTGGTCAACGTTGCAGCCGCGCATCTTGGCGATATGATAGCTGAGCAGCTGCATAGGGATCGTCGCGGGTATGGCCGAGATATCCTCGGAAGTACGCGGCACATACAGGACGTGCTCCGCATGCGCGCGAATACTGTCGTCGCCGTGTGTCGCCACAACGATGACACGCGCACCGCGAGCACGGACCTCCTGGATGTTGGAAACGACCTTCTCATACGTGCGACCCTGCGTCGCCACAACGACCACAGGCACCTCGGGCGTGATGAGCGCGATGGGACCATGCTTCATCTCACCGGCCGGATATGCCTCTGCATGAATGTATGAGATCTCCTTGAGCTTGAGCGCGCCCTCCATGGCGACCGGCACACCTATGCCTCGGCCGAGGAAGAGCGAGGATACGACGTCGGTATACTCACGCGCGCACGCCTCGATCTCGTGCTCATCGGCAAGCACGGCCTCGACGATCTCGGGAAGACGAGCGACCTCCTCCCACAGCGACTCGATGCGCGCCTGCTCGAGTGTACCCTTCGCCTGTGCCAATTTAAGCGCCAACACGTTGAGCGCCGCGATCTGTGCCGTGAAGGTCTTGGTCGCGGCGACCCCGATCTCGGGACCGGCATGCGTGTAGATGACGCCGTCGCTCTCTCGTGTCACGCGGCTTCCAACGACATTGGTGATGGCGAAGACCTTCGCACCGCGACGACGTGCTTCGCGGACCGCCGCAAGTGTATCGGTAGTCTCGCCCGATTGGGTGATGGCGACCACCAGGGTCTCATCGTCGACGATCGGGTCACGGTAACGGAACTCACTCGACACATCCACTTCGACCGGGATGCGCGCCCACTGCTCGATGAGGTACTTCGCGACGATCGCCGCATGATAGCTCGTCCCACACGCGACGATGAATACACGGTCGATGGCCGAGAGTTGCGCCTCGGTCATCTGCAACTCGGATAGCTGGATACGCCCGTCGGCGGCCATGCGACCCCGCAGCGTCTCGCGGATCGCGCGTGGCTGCTCGTGGATCTCCTTGAGCATGAAGTCCTCGTAACCGCCCTTCTCGGCAGCATCGAGGTTCCACTCCACATGCAATATCTCGCGCTGTCGCGATGCTCCGGAGGCGTCCATGACCCGGACCTCGTTCGCAGTCACGGTGGCCACGTCACCATCCTCGAGAACAAGCACCTCACGGGTGTACTCGAGAACCGCCGGAATATCACTCGCAACGATGTTCTCACCCTCGCCGAGTCCGATGATCAGCGGCGAGTCCACTCGTGCGGCAACGATCGTCTCGGGGTCATCCAGATGCACGATCGCCAGTGCGTAGGCGCCCTCAAGGCGCTTGACGGTCTTTGCGACCGCATCGCTCAGGTCACCGTCGAAGTAACTTTCCACCAGGTGTGCGACCACCTCTGTGTCGGTCTCGGAGAGCAATACATGGCCATTGGCCGCGAGCTCCTCGCGCAACTCGACATAGTTCTCGATGATGCCGTTGTGCACGACCGCGATGTGACCGGTGCAGTCCATATGCGGGTGAGCGTTCTCGATACTCGGCTTTCCGTGTGTCGCCCACCGCGTATGACCGATGCCGACCATGCCATGCAGGGGCGTCTCGGCCACCGCTTCGCGCAAGTTGACGAGCTTGCCGACGCGGCGACTGACTTCCAGGGTGCCGCCACTGACAACGGCCATGCCCGCAGAGTCGTAGCCGCGATACTCCAGACGGGCCAGACCGCCGAGCAGGACGTCACTCGCCTGTCGGGGTCCCACGTATCCGACGATTCCGCACATAAGGAGGGTCCTCCCTCAAAGATATCTGCATAGGGGTTGAGCACGACTTGCGCCGTGGGAAGTGCTTGCGCGCTTTAGTGAGACTACATGAGGCGCGTAAGAAAAAACCGGTGCGGTATCGCTTTGTCTCCCGGTCACCCGGGTGCTTTGTCGATACCGTTTCGACCCCGGTAGGGGCCGGAGGGCCATCCGCCGAATGTTTCGATAGACCCTCGCCTCGTCACCTGACTGTAGTCAGGCCCGGCGCTTGCGATCAGCTGCGCAGGCACTCCTTCCATCCGCCATCTGTACGCTGTGATTCTAGCAGAGCACACATGACGGCGCGGTTACGGCAAGGCTACTCGAGTTCTCGCTTCACAACCCCGACGATCGCGTCGACGATCTGCTGCGCAGTGTCGTAGTCCGCAGCCTCGACCATGACACGCACAAGTGGTTCTGTGCCCGACGCACGCACGAGCACACGCCCCTCGTCGCCGAGACGCTGCTCCGCAGCATACACCGCATCGTGGACCGCAGCGCTTGTCGACAGTCGGGCTTTGTCAGCGACCGGCACATTGACGAGCACCTGCGGGAAACGGTGCATCACCGTGCGAAGCTCCGAGAGCGGCTTGCCGGAGCGCTTCACGATCTCGGCGAGATGAAGCGCCGATATGAGCCCGTCTCCAGTCGTGTTGTGCTCCAGGAAGATGACGTGTCCGGACTGTTCGCCGCCCAACGTCGCACCCGATGTGCGCATCTGGTCGAGGACGTAGCGGTCACCGACCTTCGTCTTGATGACGTTCACGCCGATCCCACGCATGGCAACCTCGAAACCGAGATTGCTCATCACCGTCGTCACCACTGTGTCATGCACGAGCGCCGAGCGTGCCTTCATGTCAGCCGCACACACGGCCATGATCTCGTCGCCGTCGACCTCCGCTCCCGTCTCATCAACCGCAAGAACGCGATCGGCATCGCCGTCGTGCGCGATGCCGAGATCGAAATGGCCGACCTTGACGATGCCACTGATGGTGCCCAGATACGTCGAGCCACAGTCAAGATTGATGTCCATCCCGTTCCAGTCGCAGTTCACGCTCACGACCTCCGCACCGAGACGCTCGAATGCAACGGGCGTGGTGAGCGCTGATGCACCGTGCCCGCAGTCTACGGCGATGCGCACTCCAGAGAGATCCCCTTCCATGCCGCCCAGCACGTGTGCGATGTAGCGTTCGACAGCATCCCCGACGATGATCGCACGTCCCAGGTCGGCACCCGTCGGCCGAGCCCAGGCCCGCTCGGAGACCAGGAACTCCTCGATCTCATCTTCTACCTCGTCCGGCAGCTTGAACCCGTCGCGATCGAAGAACTTGATGCCGTTGTACTCGGCGGGATTGTGCGATGCCGAGATAACGACGCCGCCATCGGCCTCCAACGCGCGTGTGAGGTATGCGACCGCTGGCGTGGGGACGATACCGCACCGAAGCGCGTCCGCACCCCCGGAGCAGATGCCTGCCACGAGAGCCGCCTCGAGCATCTCGCCGCTGCGACGGGTATCCATGCCGACGACGATCCTTCCGCGGCCTCGCTCGCCGAGGAAATGCCCCGCGGCCTCGCCGAGCTTGAATGCCAGCTCAGGTGTAAGGTCGTCATTCGCCACGCCGCGTACGCCATCGGTGCCAAATAGCCTGGTCATCGTGCTTCCCCCTCCAAGAAACAAAGCCCGCCACGAAGGCGGGCTTTGTCAATCTCACTGGATAGCCTCGCAGCTCCTAGCGCTTGGAGAACTGCGGGCGCTTGCGGGCTTTCTTAAGACCGTACTTCTTGCGCTCGACCATACGCGGGTCGCGACGCAAGAACCCGGCACGCTTGAGCTCACCGCGATAGTCGTCGCCAGCCTCTAGGAGCGCACGGGAGATACCGTGACGAAGCGCACCGGCCTGGCCAGAGATGCCGCCGCCCTTGATGTTGGCGTACACGTCGAAGTGGCCCAATGTCTCAGTGACCTTGAAGGGCTGCTCGACGAACGTCTTCAGCGCGACGCGCCCGAAGTGCGTGTTGAAATCGCGACCATTGATCACGTAGTTACCGGTACCCGGGGTGATGCGCACACGCGCCACCGCGGTCTTGCGGCGGCCGGTGCCCCAGTAGACTGCCTTGCTCTCAGCCATGCGTTAAACCTCCAGCGTGATCTGACGGGGCTTCTGGGCCTTATGGGGGTGCTCCGCACCGCCATAGACCTTGAGCTTGGCGCCCATGGCCCGTCCGAGGGTATTCTTCGGCAACATGCCCTTCACGGCGCCCTCGATGACGCGCTCAGGACGCGTAGCCAGCATGTCGGAGATCGCAGTCTCCTTCAGGCCACCAGGTGATCCAGAGTGACGGTACTTCTTCTTGGTGGCCAGCTTGTTACCGGTAAGCTTGATCTTGCTGGCGTTGATAACGATAACGAAATCGCCGGTATCCACATGAGGGGTGTACTGCGGCTTACGCTTCCCCTTCAGGATCGATGCGATCTCACTCGACAGGCGGCCGAGCGGTATATCGGTGGCGTCGACGAGCAGCCACTCCTGCTCCACCTCGCCGGGCTTGGCGTAATAGGTCTTCAATGCTCCTCCAAATAATGCAGACATTGCAGCGTTTCTTGAGTTCACGGGGCTCGAGAAACGAACCCTTAGACTATAGCCAGGGCGATTCCAGGTGTCAACAAACGCCACCGGGCGTATCCACCCACACGGGTTGGCCGCCAGAACTCCTATAGCCAGCACTCCTCAGGATACTCGACGTGCCACAGCACAAGGCCCTCCGGGGGCGCCGTCGGGCCCGCAGCGCTTCGCGCCCTCGCAGCCAGTGCTTCGGCAAGCCACTCCTCAGAACGCCTCCCCAACCCTACCTCCACAAGACTCCCGACCACGATGCGGACCATCGAGTGCAAGAACGCGTTCCCGACCATGCGCACGATGACACTATGCTCTCCAAGCTGACTCTCGGGCGTGATCTCGATGAGATCGATATGACGGAACGTACGCCTACCTTCAGCGGACTCTGTCGTGCAGAAGGATCTGAAGTCATGCTCGCCCACGAGGACCGCCGAGGCCCTACGCATCGCGGCGAGATCGAGCGTGCCTTTCACCCACCAGGACCGCCCCGCCAGAAAGAGCGGCGGTATCGGGCCTGGAACGATGCGGAACCGGTACTCTCTAGCCACTGCCGAATGTCGGGCGCTGAAGTCCGCAGACGCCTTGCGCACCTCTGTCACAACGATACCCGGACGGGCCAGGCCGTTCAGCGAACGAAGCAGTGTGTGTGCGTCAGGTTCGTCACCCCGGGCGGGGAAACTCATGACCTGGCCAAGCGCGTGCACACCCGCATCGGTGCGGCCCGCACCCACGGTCTCGACCGGGCGGCGCAACACCGTCGACAACGCCTTCTCCACCCGGCCCTGCACGGTCTCCAGACCGGGTTGACGCGCGAAACCGGCGAACCCGGAGCCGTCGTATGAGAGTGTCAGAACGATCGACCCGGCCACGATGCCCCCTATAGAAGTACTCCAAGCGCCACCAGGAGCGCCGCTCCACACGATAGCACCGTCCAGTCTCGCCCCCGCATGCAAGCAGGATCAAGCCGCGTCCTGCCGGGACCGCCATGATAACAGCGAGACTCCATTGCGACCGCAAGCTCCTCGGCCCGCCTGAACAGGTTCACGAACAGTGGGATGAGGACCGGCACGTATGCTTTTGCCCGACGCAACAATCCGCCTTCGTCGAAACGCGCTCCGCGTGCCATCTGAGCGAGGATGATCTTGTCGGCCTCCTCGGCAGTCGTTGGAATGAAGCGAAGCGCGACCGAAAGCATCATCGCAACATCCCCCGCCGGGAAGCCAAAGCGCGCGAACGGTCGCATGAGTCGCTCCAGACCGTCCGTGAGCTGCACGGGCGTGGTCGTCAGGGTCAGCAATGACGTACCCACGACCAACAGCACGATCCGCGCTGCGAAGAAGAGTCCCGTTCGCAGACCTTCGCCGTCTACCGCGAGCGGTCCGAAACGGACGAGCGACACCGTCGCGGGATTCCATCGCAGTGCGTGGGCGAACAGTGTGAACGCCAAGATCACCGACACGGCCTTAATGCCGCGCAGCGCCAGACGCCAGGGTACCTGTGCCAGCACGACCGCACCGATCACGACGATGCCGGCAGCACCAAGGCCAGCGAAGCGCTCGACCGTGAACAGGGCGACAGTGTAGGCGGCCACGAGACCCATCTTCGTCTTGGCATCCAGGCTATGCACCGGAGACTCGACTGCAACGTACTGACCGAATGTCCGAGGAATCCTCATGAGACCCCCGCCTTTGCAGCGACAAGGGCGCGCGCAGCACCCTCGACGTCAAGCACGATGGAGGGGATCGTCGCGCCGCGCCCCCTCGCCAGATGCTGTGCCATGACAAGCGGCGGTAGCGCCAGACCCGCACGTTCCCACAGCTCCGGCTCCTCGGCCAACACCTGTGGCGTCCCTTCGAACAACACCCGACCATCGTGTAGTGCCACCACGCGGTCGGCTATCGACAGGAACTCATCTGCATCATGTGTGACCACGAGAACGCCGGCATGATCACGCGCGTTTCTCACGACCTGAAGCACGGCACGCCTGCCGAAAGGATCGAGACCTACCGTAGGCTCGTCCAGAAGCAGGTACGGAGTCTGCATGGCAAGAACGCCCGCGATGGCGACTCTACGCGCCTCCCCTCCCGAAAGCGTGAAGGGTGAACGCCCGCGAAACGCTGACGCATCCAGACCGACTGCGGACAAGGCCTCGGTGACCGCCCCATCCACATCGGTAAGACCCAGGTTCTTTGGACCGAAGGCCACATCAGCGCCCACTGTCTCGGCAAAGAACTGCGCCTCCGGATTCTGGAAGACGATGCCAACGGCATGGCGTGCCCGAGCAGATGCTCCGTCCACAACGACCGAACCTTCTGTGGGTATAAGCAACCCCGCACATAGGCGCAGAAGCGTCGACTTGCCCGAGCCTGTAGCACCAACGCAGACCACGACTTCACCGCTCTCGACGGTCAGACTGACTCCGTCGAGCACGGGCGCCGCAACCGCTGTCCCCGCTTCATAAGTGAAACGGACGGAGTCGACTATGAGGGCCATAGCGCCTCCACCAGTCCACGTGCGTCGGCCACTGCTGCGGGTACGACAAGACCCGCGTTCCGCAGATATGCGGCAGCGGCAGCCAGTGGTGGCAGCTCAAGACCGAGATCTGACAGCCGCTCGTTTTGCTCGAAGAACTCCTCCACCTGACCATCGAAGGCGATCGAACCTGCATCGAGCGCGACGATGCGATCAGCATGTGCGGCGTCATCGAGATGATGCGTGATATGCAGTATGCCATGCCCGGCAGACCGAAGGCGCTGCATCACGGCGAGCACGTCCGCGCGACCGGGAGGGTCGAGCATCGCCGTCGATTCATCGAACACGATGTAGTCCGGTCCCATCGCGAGCGCCCCCGCGATAGCGAGACGCTGCTTCTGCCCCTCGGACAGGAGGTGTGGCTCGCGTCTTTCCATGCCGGTCAGGCTCACAACTGCAAGCGCGTCATCAACACGTATGCGTAGGTCGGCTGTAGCGACTCCGAGATTCTCGGGACCGAACGCCACGTCCTCTTCTACCACCGTGCCGACGATCTGGTTGTCCGGGTTTTGCAGAACGAGCCCCACACGCGAACGCACGTCGAAGACCCGCTCCGGATCGATCGTCGACATCCCGTTCACGGTCACGGTGCCCTCACTGGGAACGAGCAGACCGTTACAGAGTCGAGCAAGGGTCGACTTGCCTGATCCGTTCGCTCCGACTAGAACGACGATCTCCCCGGGCGCAAGCCGCAGCGAGATATCGACAAGCGCAGGGACGTCTGCTCCCGAATAGGTGTAGCTCACGTTCTGGAACTCGATCATTGCCGTTTCTCCCGTTCCGGAGAACGAACGAGGACCTCACCATACAGCGAGGCCCTCGTGTCGTGCAGACCCATTGCCGGGTCGTCTCGTTCTACTCGACCAGTTCGAGGATGACCATCGGAGCGGCGTCGCCCTTGCGGGGGCCGAGCTTCAGGATGCGAGTATAGCCACCCTCACGCTCGGCGTAGCGCGGTGCGATGTCATCGAAGATCTTGTGTACGAGTGCGCGATCATTGATCTCGGCCAACGCGAGGCGGCGCGAATGCACGTCACCAGCCTTGCCCCAAGTGATGATGCGATCCACAAGGGAGCGCACCTCCTTGGCGCGAGTCTCGGTCGTCTTGATCCTTTCGTGCTCGAACAGGGCCGCAGCCAGGCTGCGAAGCATAGCCTTGGTATGGCTCGCATCGGTGCCTAGTTTGCGTCCTTTCTTAGCGTGTCGCATATTCGGTGTCTCCTACTGAGCGAGCCCCAGGCCCATCGCCTGAAGCTTGTCTTTGACTTCCTCGATCGACTTGGCGCCGAAGTTACGGATGTTGAGCAGATCCGTCTCGGAACACTCATCGAGCTGACCGATCGTGTTGACGCCCTGCCTTTTCAGGCAGTTGTAGGAGCGTACCGAAAGGTCGAGCTCCTCAATGGGCGTGTCGAGCACGCTTTCCTTCTCGTCCGGAACGGCCGAGAAGATACCCTCTTCGGGCAGACCGCTCACGGCCTGTTCGGCAAAGAGCATCATGTGCTCGTTGATGATACGGCTCGCTCGTGCAACGGCATCCTGTGCATTGACCGCACCGTTGGTCTCCACCTCAAGGATGAGCTTATCGTAGTCGGTACGCTGACCGACACGGGTGTTCTCGACGGAGTACGCACAACGCGCAACCGGCGAGAACAGCGAATCCACAGTGATGACACCCAACGGGTCTTCGGCACGCTTATTACGATCAGCCGTGACATAGCCGCGCCCGACGCCGATGCGCATGGTCATCTCGAACGTCGTACCCTTCTCGAGCGTCGCAATGACATGCTCTGGATTGACGAGTTCGAACTCCGCGGGGATCTTCAGGCCCGCCCCGGTGACTTCGCCGGCACCTTTGGCTGTCAGAGTCGCAACCGCTTCGCCCTCGCCGATCCCGGTCTCGCGAAACACGAGTCCCTTCACATTGAGCACGATGTCGGTAACGTCCTCCCGGACGCCCTCGATGGTGGCGAACTCGTGCTGAACACCCTCGATACGGATCGATGTCACCGCTGCGCCCTGCAATGAAGATAGCAGCACGCGACGCATCGAACTGCCGAGAGTATAACCATAGCCGCGCTCGAGCGGCTCCACGACGAAGCGCGCGGTGCAGTCGTCGATTACGTCGACAGACACCTGGGGCCTCATGAACTCGGTCATTGACTAAGCCTCCTTGGCTTCGTTCACGTCGTTCTACTTCGAGTACAGCTCGACGATGAGCTGTTCGCGCACGGGCGCATCGATCTGCTCGCGAGTCGGGAGCGAAAGGATCTTGCCGGTAAGCTTCTCGACGTCGACCTCAAGCCAGCCGGGAATCTCGATCTTCGATGACGAGATCATCGCAGCCTTCAGAACCGTGAGGTCTTTTGACTTCTCGGCCACAGCGACTACCTGACCCGGGCGTACGCGGAAGGAAGGGATATCCACGCGACGACCGTTGACCAGGAAATGGCCATGACGAACCAACTGACGCGCCTCATCGCGAGAAGCCGCGAAACCGAGACGGTAGACGACGTTGTCCAGGCGACTCTCAAGCAGACGCAACAAGTTCTCGCCGGTGATGCCAGACATCCTGGTGGCAAGCTTGTAGTAGTTGCGGAACTGCTTCTCAAGAAGCCCATAGATCCTCTTCGCCTTCTGCTTCTCGCGAAGCTGAACACGATATTCCGAGTCACGAGGCCGCTTCTTGCCAGCCTGACCCGGAGGGTACGGGCGACGCTCGATGCCACACTTATCGCTGTAGCAACGATCACCCTTCAAGAACAACTTTATTCCTTCGCGGCGGCACTGTCTGCAGTCCGCCCCAGTGTAACGTGCCATAGAGGTATCTTCCTCCTAGAACTACACGCGACGGCGCTTGCGCGGCCGACAACCGTTGTGCGGAACAGGGGTACAGTCGCGGATGCTCGCGATCTCCAGACCAGCGGCCTGCAGCGAGCGGATAGCGGTCTCGCGACCGGATCCCGGACCTTTTACGAACACTTCAACACGACGCAAGCCATGCTCCTGAGCCATCTTCGCACACGCCTCGGCGGCGAGCTGAGCGGCGAACGGAGTGGACTTGCGCGAGCCCTTGAAGCCCACCGTACCGGCGGACTGCCAGGAGACCACGTTGCCCTGGGGGTCTGTGATCGTCACGATCGTGTTGTTGAACGTGCTCTTGATGTGCGCCTGACCGACAGCGATGTTCTTGCGCTCGCTGCGGCGTATACGCGTCTTGACGTTCTTCTTCTTGGCTACCATGTGCTACTTGCCCTTCTTCTTCGCACCGATCTGGCGACGCGGACCTTTGCGCGTACGCGCATTGGTGTGCGTGCGCTGACCGCGAACAGGAAGTCCACGGCGGTGACGGAGGCCGCGGTAGCAGCCGATCTCCATGAGGCGCTTGATGTTCTGACTGACCTCGCGGCGAAGATCTCCTTCGACCTTGAGGTTGCGATCGACGTACTCACGCAGCCGAACGACTTCTTCCTCAGTGAGGTTACGCACCCGAGTATCCGGGCTGATACCGGTATCGCGCAGGATCTGCTGGCTCGTAGTGAGCCCGATGCCGAAGATGTAGGTCAATCCGATCTCAACGCGCTTCTCGCGCGGGAGATCGACGCCTGATATTCGCGCCAAAGCCGGTTCCTCCTGCCTAACCTTGCCGCTGCTTGTGACGCGGATTCTCGCATATCACGAGGACCCGGCCGTGGCGGCGGATCACCTTACACTTCTCACACATTCTCTTGACCGACGGTCGAACTTTCATCGATCGTCCTTTCACATCTCTCTGTAAGATCTATCTCCACGTCCAGCCGCAGACGTCTTCTTTCATTGCTGTGTTGCTACACAGACACCAGTGGCGCCTACCACGGCGCCGGGTGTCTCTACCCCGAGAGCAGCCGCACCCTACTTGAAGCGGTACGTTATCCTCCCCCGAGAGAGATCGTATGGTGACAGTTCGACTATTACTTTGTCTCCCGGAAGGATACGGATGTAGTGCATGCGCATCTTCCCGGAGATGTGGGCTAGAACCTTATGTCCGTTGTCCAGCTCGACGCGAAACATCGCGTTCGGCAGCGGCTCAACGACGGTGCCTTCCATCTCTATGGAGTCCTCGCGCTTGCTCAAATACGTAGCTCCTTCTCAGGCCTGAAGTCACAAGCTTGGAGTATAACCTAAGCATGTGACCAGCGTCCAGCACTCACTCAACAGTAAGGATCATGGGGCCATTCTCGGTCACAGCAACGGTGTGTTCGAAGTGAGCCGAAAGCGATGAGTCGCTGGTCACGACGGTCCACCCGTCAGAAAGTCCATGGACGTCATAGGCGCCCGCATTGACCATCGGCTCAATGGCCAGCACCATACCGAGTTTCAGTGCCGGTCCGGTCCCCGCCTTCCCGAAGTTGGGAACCTGCGGGTCCTCATGCATCGCTCGCCCGATGCCATGGCCGACATACTCGCGTACAACCGAGAAACCCGCGCCCTCGGCCACTCCCTGGACCGCAGCACCGATATCATACAGACGCATACCCTCACGGCACCGGGACATGCCTGCCTCGAGAGAGGCGGCCGTAGCTTCCAGTAGCAGTCGCGCCTCCGGTGCGATCACCCCTACCGCGAAAGTGACCGCAGAGTCACCGTAGAAACCGTCGATGATAGCACCGCAGTCGACCGAGAGGATGTCACCCTCCTTGAGCCTGCGTTTACCAGGGATACCATGCACGACCTGTTCATTGATAGACGTACACAGCGTGGCCGGGAAGCCATGGTATCCCTTGAACGCTGGGATCGCGCCTTCGGTCCGAATGCACTTCTCGGCAATGCGATCGAGTTCCACCGTACTCACGCCCACCTGCACTGCTTCGCCGACCATCCGCAGGGCTTTCGCAGTGATGCGACCAGCCTCACGCATGACCTCGATCTCGGCGAGTGATTTTGTCAGGATCATCCGCTACTAGCCTTTCAGAGCAGCATCCACCGAGACCCACACGTCAGCGACGTCTCGATTGCCGTCCACGTGACGGAGCACGCCCTTGTCAGCGTAGTAGTCGATGAGCGGCGCGGTGGAGCGCTCGTATACGTTGAGGCGATTCGTGACAGTCTCGACCGTATCGTCATCCCTCTGGAAGAGTTCTCCGCCACATGTAGGGCAAACACCACTCGCGACTTCTGGCTGTGCGATCACGTTGAAGATCGCACCGCACATCCTGCAGGTACGCCGGGCGGTGAGGCGATCGATGAGAGCCTGGCTATCAACGTCGACGCTGATGACGGCGGTGAGCTCCTTGCTGAGCTCAGTCAGCACGTCTCCCAGTGCATCAGCCTGAACGACCGTACGAGGAAACCCATCGAGAACGAAACCCTCATCTGTATCCGGCTGAGACAAACGCTCCTTGACGAGGCCGATGACGACCTCATCTGGAACGAGCTCGCCAGCATCCATGTAACGCTTGGCCTCGAGCCCGAGTTGCGTCTGATCGGCGACGGCCTTGCGCAGGATGTCACCCGTCGAGATATGCGGCAAACCGTACGCCTCGATGATCTTCGCAGCTTGAGTGCCCTTACCGGCACCCGGCGCCCCCAATAGCATGACGTTCATGATCCCCTCCTCCATTCAGGTGCTACGCAGGGCCCCGTAGCCTATACGAGACCCCACGTGTGATTCCATGGTTGTACCGCAGCATTACTTGAAGAAGCCATCATAGTGGCGCATCTTCAGCTGACTCTCCAGCTGCATCATCGTCTCAAGCGCGACGCCGACCATGATAAGGACGGACGCACCGCCAAACGTCCGCAGTAGCGGTGCATTGGTCGCCTGGAACAGGATCTGTGGAACCACGGCGATGGCCGCCAGGAAAACCGCACCAGGCAACGTGATACGGTTCAGCACGTTCTCGATATAGACCACGGTCGCCTTGCCGGGACGAACGCCGGGGATGAAACCGCCGTTCTTCCGCAGGTTGTCGGCAAGATCGATCGGGTTGAAGATCAAAGCGGTGTAGAAGTACGTGAAGAAGATGATCAACAGCGCGAAAAGGATGATGAACGGGGCACCCTCTGAAAGCGCACTGGACAAGCTGTAAAGCCACTTCACGTTCGGGAAGAAGTTCGCCAAAGTCGCGGGGAACAGCAGCAGCGAAGATGCGAAGATGATCGGGATAACGTTCGCTCCGTTGATCTTCAGCGGAATGTAGGTGCCCACTCCGCCGTAGACGCGACGACCTACCACTCGCTTCGCATACTGCACCGGAATGCGCCGCTGGCCACTCTCCATGATGACCACCGCAGCAACGACAGCGAGCGCGATCACCAGAAACAGCGCGACCACCAGCGGATTCGAAAGCTGTAAAGACTGAACGATCGTCACCGGGAACCGCGCGACGATGTTCACGAAGATCAGCAGCGACATGCCATTGCCGATGCCGCGCTGCGTGATCAGCTCACCCATCCACATGATGAAGGCAGTGCCCGCCAGAAGACTGATGACGATGATGATGCGCGTCGGCCAGTCAAACGCCACACCAGCACCGCCCTGACCAACCGGAGCCTGGAACAGCGAGAGTAGACCGACAGACTCGATCAAGCCGATACCGAGTGTGAGGTATCGTGTGACCTGCGTTATCTTACGCTGACCGGCCTCTCCCTCTTTGGCCCACCGCTCGAGCGTCGGGATGACCGCCTGGAGGAGCTGCATGATGATCGATGCCGTGATGTACGGCATGATCCCCAATGCGAAGATGGCGAAGTTCTCGAGTGCGCCGCCTGCGAACAGGTTCAGCAGGCCCAATGCGGCGCCCGACTCGATCGCAGTCTTGATCGCCGTCGGATCTACACCGGGCACAGTGATATGGGCACCAACGCGATAGAGCGCGATGATGCCTAGTGTGAACATGATCTTCTTGCGAAGATCAGGTATGCGGAACGCATTGACGAGAGCCTCTATCACGGCAGCTCGACCGTCCCTCCCGCAGCCTCGATCTTCACACGGGCCGAAGCGGACACCTTGTCCACCTTCACAGTGAGCGACTTGCTTATGTCGCCATCACCGAGCACCTTGACCGGAACCGACTTCGATTTGATGACTCTCTTTGCGAAGAGTGCATCGATATCAACCACCGCACCCTTGTCGAACAGGTCTTCAAGACGCGAAACGTTCACGATCGCATACTCGATGCGATTGCGGTTCTTGAAACCGGGAAGCTTCGGTAGACGCATCGCAAGCGGGTTCTGCCCACCCTCGAAGCCCGGACCCTTGCCGCCACCCGCGCGCGAAAGCTGGCCGTTGTCACCGCGACCGCTTCGTCCACCGTGGCCACTACCGTGACCGCGACCAACGCGTTTGCGGGACTTGCGGGACCCCGGCGCCGGGAACAGGTCGTTGATCTGCATGTGCTTCTCCTCCATATCGCCACCGGGATGGTCTCCCGGTCGCCGGCTGCTCGCCGCCGGCGGACTGTTTCGTGGCGCGTGATGCGCCGTACTGATCTAGGCCTCTTCGACCTTCAACAAGTGCTTCACTTTGAACACCATGCCACGCACGGCCGGGTTATCCGGCAGCACGACAGTGTCGTGGAGCCGCTTCAGGCCCAATGCGCGTACGGTGGCCTTCTGATCCTTCGGAAAACCAATACCGCTCTTGACCTGAGTGATCGTGAGCATCTTCTCACTTGCATTCGCCATTGGAGACTACTCCTCCCAACCGTAGACCTGGCCCACGGTCTTGCCACGCCTGCGGGCGACGTCTTCCGGGCTGCTGAGTTCCTTGAGTCCTTGGGCCGCCGCCTTCACCATATTGAGGGCGTTGTTGGTGCCAAGTGACTTGCTGAGAACATCGGTGACGCCACCCAGCTCCAGTAGTGCACGGACCGGGCCACCTGCGATGACGCCGGTACCGGGAGCGGCCGGCTTGAGCAGGACCTTCCCCGCGCCAAACTCACCGAGGATCGCATGCGGTATCGTCGTGCCCACAAGCGGGAACGTGAACATGTTCTTCTTCGCGTCTTCGACGCCCTTCTTGATCGCGATCGGCACCTCGGCGGCTTTGCCAAGACCGACTCCCACGCGACCCTTACCATCACCCACGACCACAAGGGCCGTCAGAGAGAACCGACGCCCACCCTTGACGACTTTCGATACGCGGTTGATGTAGACGACCTTCTCCTGAAGCTCCGAGACCGGAGCGCCACTGCTTTCGCGTGCCATGCGTATTCCTCTCCCTTAGAACTCGAGGCCAGCGCTACGCGCGCCCTCAGCAAGTGACTTCACACGGCCGTGATACAGCTGACCGCCACGATCGAAGACGACCGTCTTGATACCTGCATCGAGGGCCCTGCGACCGACCAGTTCACCGACCGCCTTCGCGGCTTCGATGTTGGAGCCGTTCCCGGGCTTTGAGCGCAGCTCGAGATCGATCGACGATGCCGCGACCAGCGTGGTGCCGGAAAGGTCATCGATGAGTTGCGCGTAGATGTTCGCATTCGAGCGGGTGACACGCAGGCGTGGCCGCTCGGCAGTACCGGAGATCTTACCCCGGACTCTGCGCTGGCGGCGGGCGAGACCTGCCGCCTTTGCCTTCATCTTGTCCATGATCGCTTCCTAACTCTCCTCTTATCACGCGACTCGTTCGCCGCGTGCTCGCTGTCTGCTACTTGGCGGCCTTGCCGAGCTTACGGCGGACGTGCTCGCCTGCATATCGAACACCTTTACCCTTGTAGGGCTCCGGCGGACGAATCTTGCGGATCTCAGCTGCAATCTGGCCGACACGCTGCTTGTCGATACCTGTGATACCGATCTTGGTCGGTGCGGGCACCTCGAAGGTGATGCCCTCCTCTGCGGTGACGATGACCGGATGACTGAAGCCGAGGCTCAGATCCAAATCGCCGTCTTTCAGTGTCGCACGATAGCCAACGCCGACGATCTCGAGATCCTTGCGATAACCCTCGGACACACCGATGACCATGTTCGCCACCAGGGTACGCGTAAGACCATGCAACGAGCGGTGACGCCGCTCGTCGGTCGGACGGGTCACGAGAATCGTGTCGTCTGCCAGCTCGATGCTCATATCACTCACGAAGGTCTGGCTGAGGGTGCCCTTGGGACCCTTCACCGTCACCTCGCTCCCGTTGATGATGACTTCCACCCCGGACGGGACCGGGATGGGCTGCTTGCCGATACGAGACACGGCTTTGCTCCTTTCTCAGTCCGTCCGTTACCAGATGTAGGCTATGACTTCGCCGCCGACTCCGGCGGAACGTGCTTGCTTCTCGGTCATGACACCGCGTGATGTCGAAATGACCGCGATGCCGAGTCCGCCAAGAACACGGGGCAGCTCATCCTTCTTCGCATACACGCGAAGACCCGGCTTGCTGATACGGCGAATACCGGTGATCGTCCGTTTCTTGCGCGGACCATACTTCAGTGTGATCTCGAGGGTCGCCTGCGGATCGGCGGGCTTCACCATGAAGTCGGTGACGTAACCCTCCTCCTTCATGATGCGAGCGATCTCCACGATCTTCTTCGACGACGGCATCGACACGGAGCCTTGGAACGCCGAGTTGGCGTTGCGCACCCGTGTCAGCATGTCGGCGATGGGGTCTGTCATACTCATGTTTCTTTCCTCCTATGGTCCGGGACATCCGTCCCGCCGGTTCGCTCCGACCCATGACCGGAGCGCCTGTCGGGCGGCTGGGTCCCAACGTGACTGCTCGGCCTACCAGCTAGCCTTGCGCACGCCGGGGAGCTCGCCGCGGCTGGCCAGTTCGCGCACACATATGCGGCACAGGCCAAACTTTCGGAAGTACGCACGCGGGCGACCGCAACGGTTGCAGCGGCTCACGGCACGCACGGAGAACTTAGGCTTCCGCTTCGCCTTGGCGATCATTGACTTTTTAGCCACTGGGTGACCTCCTTGCCTGAGCGGTACCGCTCGCTGCGGTTCCGCTCGTGCTCATCTATTTACTGAACGGGAAACCGAACGCATCGAGCAGCGCACGGCACTCCTCGTCTGTCTTCGCACTTGTGACGAACGTGACGTCGAGACCCCGCACGCGATCGACCTTGTCATAGTCGATCTCGGGGAAGATCAGTTGCTCGGTGACACCGAGTGAGTAGTTGCCTCGCCCGTCGAACGACTTCGGGTTGATTCCACGGAAGTCACGAATACGCGGAAGAGCGGTCGCAAGCAGACGATCCATGAACTCCCACATACGGTCGCCCCGAAGGGTGACCTTACAGCCGATGGGCATACCCTGGCGAAGCTTGAACGTAGCAATGGATTTCTTCGCACGGGTGATAGCTGGCTTCTGGCCACTGACGATAGTCAGATCGACCATGGCCGCATCGAGCGCTTTCGCGTCCTGAACGGCCGCGCCGACGCCCATGTTCAACACGATCTTCTCGAACGTGGGCACCTGGTGCACGTTCTCGTAGCCCATCTTCTCGATGAGCCCGGGAACGACCTCGTCCCGATACTTCTCTTTGAGTCGTGGCGTCACTGCCTCTTCCCTTCGTTTCTCTGCGCCCGCCAGATTGCCGACCCGGCGGGACTTCGCGTCCGACGGTGCCGGACGACTACCTGTCGATGTCCTTGCCACACTTCTTGCACACGCGGGTACGAACGCCATCCTCGCGCCTGCGGCCCACTCGCGTGGGTTCTCCGCAACTCGGGCACACGAGCATCACACTCGAGACGTGGATCGTGCCTTCCATCTCGATAATGCCGCCCTGTGGGTTCTTCTGGCTCGGGCGTGAATGCTTTTTGATCATGTGAACGTTCTCCACGACCACGCGCTCGGCATGGGGATTGGCACGAAGGACCTTCCCTTCCTTGCCCTTGTCCTTGCCGGCGATGACCCGGACCTTATCGCCCTTGTGGATCGTCAGCGACTTCGCCATGTTCGAACAACCTCCTAAAGGACCTCGGGCGCGAGCGAGACTATCTTCATGAACTTGCGATCACGAAGCTCACGCGCCACGGGGCCGAAGATGCGGGTGCCGCGGGGATTGCCCTGTGCGTCGATGATGACGGCGGCATTCTCGTCAAACTTGATGTAGCTGCCGTCGGGACGACGGACCTCTTTCTTGGTGCGCACGACAACGGCCTTCACGACGTCACCCTTCTTGACGGCGCCGTTCGGCGTTGCCTCTTTCACGGTGCACACGATCGTATCGCCGACGTGCGCATAGCGACGCTTCGAGCCGCCCAGCACCTTGATGCAGAGCACCCGGCGTGCACCCGAGTTGTCAGCTACCTTGAGCCGACTTTCTGCTTGAATCATTGTCTCCTCCGTACCTTCCCGGTCATCGGACCGTTCGACGTGCCCGAGCGGACCAGTGCTACTTGGCCTTCTCCACGATCTCGACAAGACGCCAGCGCTTCAGCTTGGAGATCGGACGCGTCTCCATGATGACAACGCGATCGCCAGCCTCTGCAACGTTCTCCTCATCGTGCGCATGGAACTTCGTGCTGTGAGTCATCATCTTGCCGTACAGCGGGTGCTTCTTGCGGTCTTCCACGAGCACCACGCACGTCTTGTCGCCGGCTGCGGAAACCACTATTCCCTGCCGCTGTTTGCGACTGTTACGAACGGTGTCCATCCTTTGTCCCTCCTCGCCCTAGGACGCCTGGCTGCGGGCCGCATCGATCTCGCGGGTACGCAGCTCGGTGTGCAGTCGGGCGATGTTCTTCTTCACGGCGTTGATGCGCTGGGGGTTGCTCAGCTGACCCGTCGCAAGCTGGAACCTGAGGTTGAACAGCTCCGCGCGGGACTCCTTGATCTTCTCGACCAACTCACTGTCCTGAAGATCCTTGATGTCTGTCGCTTTCATTTATGCCTCACCGCCAGCATCGGCTCTCGTGACAAACTTGCACTTGATCGGAAGCTTCTGCGCGGCAAGGCGCATGGCTTCCTTCGCAACCTCGTCGCTGACGCCAGCAATCTCGAACATGATGCGTCCGGGCTTAACGACAGCCACCCACTTCTCAGGGTTGCCCTTGCCGGAGCCCATGCGGGTCTCGGCAGGCTTCTGCGTGATGGGCTTGTCCGGGAAGATGTTGATCCAGACCTTACCGCCACGCTTCATATATCGGGTCATGGCGACACGGGCGGCCTCGATCTGCCGGTTCGTGATCCACGCCGGCTCGAGGGCCTTGAGCCCGAAGTCACCGAAGTTCACCTCGGTCCCACCCTTAGCGACGCCCTTCCGGGAGCCGCGCTGCACCTTGCGGTGCTTCACTCGCTTCGGCAGCAGCATCTTAGCTTCTCCCTTCACCTTCACGCCGACGACCGCGATTCGGGCGGCTCGGGCGTTGACGCTCAGCCGGCGCCTGCTCGAGGGCGGTCTGGGTCTGGCCGGGCATGACATCGCCCTTGTAGATCCAGACCTTCACGCCGATGCCACCAAAGGTGGTCACAGCCGTAGCGGTTCCGTAGTCGATCTTGGCGCGCAGCGTATGCAGCGGCACACGACCCTCGCGATACCACTCACGACGACCCATCTCTGCACCACCGAGGCGACCGGAACACTGGATGCGGATGCCGGGGGCACCACTCTTCATGGCACTCGTGACCGCCTTCTTCATCGCACGGCGGAACGAGACGCGACCGACAAGCTGCTCGGCAACGCTCTGTGCGACGAGCGTAGCGTCAAGCTCAGGACGCTTGATCTCGACGATGTTCACCGTGACCGAACGGCCACCAAGCTTCTCAAGTTCCTTGCGAAGCGTGTCGACCTCGGCGCCTTTCTTGCCGATGACGATGCCCGGACGAGCAGTGTAGAGCTCGACGATGACCTTGTCGCCCTTACGCTGGATGTCGATACGCGACACCGCAGCGCGTGCAAGCTTCGTCTGGAGGTACTTGCGGATTGCAATATCCTCGGCAAGAGTCTTGCTGTAGTTCTTGCCTTCGAACCACCGGGAACGCCAGTCCTCGGTGATGCCGAGCCGCAGTCCGATAGGATGAACCTTCTGGCCCATACCCCTACGCCTCCTCTCGCTGCTTGACGACGACTGTGATGTGACTCGTACGCTTATTGATCCGTGAAGCACGGCCCATGGCACGCGGACGCATGCGCTTGAGGGTAGGACCCTCGTTCACGTACGCTTCTGAGACATACAACGTCTCAGGCTTGATCTTCAGGTTCTTCTCGGCGTTAGCCGCAGCGCTGTGCACCACTTTGCCGACGATCTCAGCTGCCGCACGAGGCGTGAACTTCAAGATCGCCTCGGCCTCTGCCACGGACTTACCGCGAACGAGGTCGATGACGAGTCGCGCCTTGCGCGCACTCACCCTCACGTATCTCGCTGTTGCTTTGGCTTCCATGTACTCTTCCTCCGACTGTCACCCGGCTCGATGCTCGCTCAGAGCTCTCCGGGTCGTGGACCCTCAGGCGCTAGCGCCTGACCTTCCGATCAGCTGCGTGCCCGCGGAATGTACGCGTGGGCGCAAACTCACCAAACTTGTGACCGACCATGGACTCGGTGACATACACCGGCACATGCTTTCGGCCGTCGTGTACCGCGATCGTATGACCGACCATCTCCGGGAAGATAGTGGATGCGCGCGACCACGTCTTGATGACCTTCTTCTCGCCGGCCTCGTTCATCGCCTGGATGCGCTGCAGCAAGCGCGACTGGACGAATGGCCCTTTCTTCAAGCTTCTACTCATGATCTGGCTCCAGCTCCTTAGCCCGCGCTACTTCTTGCGACGGCGGATGATCATCCGGTCGGACGCATTCTTCTTGTGCCGCGTGCGGTGACCCTTGGTGGGGACACCCCACGGCGTAACGGGATGACGGCCGGCAGTCTTGTTCTTGCCCTCGCCACCACCGTGCGGGTGGTCGACCGGGTTCATCGCAGTACCACGGACCGTCGGACGAATACCCTTCCAGCGGTTACGACCGGCCTTACCGATCGATATGCCTTCATGCTCGGCATTACCGACGACACCAACGGTGGCACGGCAACCCAGCGGAAGCATACGCATCTCGGAGGACGGCATGCGCAAGATAGCATGAGGACCTTCCTTGGCCATCAGCTGCGCGGATGTACCTGCCGAGCGCGCCAACGCTGCACCCTTACCGGGCTGCATCTCGATCGCGTGTACTACGGTACCTGTGGGGATGTTCTCCAGCGGCAGTGCGTTTCCGGGCTTGATGTCTGCGTCAGGGCCAGACTGCACGGTGTCTCCGACGCTGAGCTTCTGCGGCGCAAGGATATAGCGCTTCTCACCGTCGGCATAGTGCAGCAGTGCAATACGAGCCGACCGGTTGGGGTCGTACTCGATCGCAGCGACCTTGGCAGGAACGCCGTCTTTGTTGCGCTTAAAGTCGATCTTGCGATAGCGCCTCTTGTGGCCGCCGCCCTGGTGACGGGTGGTGATACGGCCGTTATTGTTGCGACCGCCCTTCTTGGGCAGCGGCTCGAGCAGCGACTTCTCGGGCGTCGTCTTCGTGATGTCCGCAAAATCGGACACCGTCTGGAAGCGACGTCCCGGTGATGTCGGTTTGTACCTCTTCAGTCCCATCATTTCTCCTTCCGTCCGATCGCCGGTCCACCTGGGACTAGTGACCCGAACCCGGACCTACCACGGTGCCGGGCGGCTCCATCGTGGAGCGAGTGCCCTGACGGTCCGTGTACTCTACTTGCCTAGCGACCTTCGAAGAAGTCGATCTTGTCGCCAGCCTTGATGGTGACGACCGCCTTCTTCCATGTGCGCGTCAAACCTTTGTTGTATCGCAGACGGCGAGGCTTCCCGTTGACCGTCATCGTGTTCACCCTGGTGACCGTCACACCGAATATCTCCTGGATCGCCTGGGCGATCGCTGGCTTGGTCGCGCGTCGCTCCACCTCAAAGGTGTAGCGATTCTGCTCCATGAGCGCGTAAGACTTCTCGGACACGATCGGCCGGAGGATGACGTTGTGCGCGTCGTACATTACTTGAGCACCCCCTCGAGCCACTCGAGAGCTGGCTTCGTGAAGAGCACGGATACGTTATCGATGAGGTCGTAGGTATTGGCTTCCGATGCGGTGATCACGCGCACCTTGTTGATATTGCGCAGCGACTTGATCGCCACCATGTCATCGTTGGCGACAACCACGGTCACACGACTCTCGATACCCAAAGCCTTGAGCACGGCCGCAGCCATCTTGGTCGAAGGCTCGGTCAGACCGAAACCATCGATCACGAGGAGGTTGTCTTCGGCTCGTTTCGCCGAAAGCGCACTGCGCATGGCGAGCTTGACGAGCTTCTTGGGCACTTTGAATCCATAACTGCGTGTGTGCGGACCGAAGACCACGCCGCCGCCCGCCCACTGGGGGGCGCGTATCGTACCCTGGCGGGCACGCCCGGTGCCCTTCTGCCGCCACGGCTTCGCGCCACCGCCGCGGACTTGACCGCGCGTCTTGGTGTTCGCGGTGCCCTGGCGACGAGCCGCCAATTGGCTGCGCACGACCTGGTGCATGGCGAAGGTGTTCGGCTCGATGGCGAAGACGGTGTCAGCGAGAGGAGCCTCGCCCACCTTCTTGCCCGAGATGTCTTTCACTTCAACAGTTGCCATCGTTCACTCCTTGCAAAGCCTGCCGCGTGGGTCAGGCGGTACGGATCGTCAGAAGGCCGTTCTTGCCACCTGGTACGGCGCCCTTCACGAGCAGAAGGTTCTGCTCGACATCGACACGCACGACCTCGAGATTGCGGACGGTGACCGTCTCGCTACCCATGTGGCCGGGCATCTTCTTCCCCCGGAAGACGCGCGAGGGAGTCGCACACTGACCAACAGAACCAGGTGCACGGTGAAAGTGCGAACCGTGACCCCCGGGACCACCCTTGAAGTTGTGACGCTTGATGACGCCCGCGAAACCCTTACCCTTGCTGGTGCCGGTCACGTGAATGTGCGCACCGGGCTCGAAGATGTCGACCTTGATCTCTTCGCCGACCTTGAACTTCTCACCGTCATCAAGCCGGATCTCCGAGAGGAACCGCTTCGGGGTGATGCCCGCCTTCGCGAAGTGGCCCTTCATAGGCTTGTTGACTTTCGATTCCTTGATATCGCCGAACGCGATCTGAATGGCACTGTAGCCATCCCTCGCGATCGTGCGCAGCTGCGAGACGACGCAAGGACCGGCCTCGATGACGGTGACAGGTATCAACCTGTCGTCATCGCTCCAGACCTGGGTCATCCCCAGTTTCCTGCCGAGTATCGCCTTTCCCATCATTCCACCTTCTACGTCATGCGGTCTTGGGGCGGTAAGTGGCACGAGTTGCCGCTTTCCCAGAGGACCACTTCCAACTGACCGGCGAGCTCACGCACCCCGGTTTATAGACTTGCTACAGCTTGATCTCGATATCGACGCCGGCTGGAAGGTCAAGACGCATCAGCGAGTCGACCGTCTTGGGCGTAGGCTCGAGAATGTCGATGAGACGCTTGTGCGTCTTCATCTCGAAGTGCTCCCGGCTGTCTTTGTTCACGTGAGGTGAACGGATGACGCAGTAGAGATTCCGCTCGGTCGGAAGCGGAATAGGACCCGCCACCTTCGCACCGGTCTTCTGCGCTGTTTCCACGATCATCTTCGTGGACTGATCCACGATCTCGTGATCGTAGGCCTTCAGCCGAATCCTGATCTTCTGGTTCGCCAACTCTCAACCCTCCGTCACAAAAAGAAACGAGTCGCCTCGATTACTTCAATATCTTCGTCACACGACCCGAGCCGACGGTACGACCGCCTTCACGGATAGCGAAGCGCAGGCCGTCTTCCATCGCGATCGGGTTGATGAGCTCACCACGGATCTCGACGTTGTCACCGGGCATGA
>JAUSOQ010000052.1 GCA_030655755.1 Coriobacteriia bacterium | reverse complement strand
GGCCACCGCGCTGTCAGCCTCCGGGGACCCCGCCGACGTCTCGATGCCCGGGGTGCATCGAGACGCCTCGCTGCTCAAGCGCTGGATCCTCGGCACCCACCACGGCTCGGTCGATCCCGCCCACCTCCAGTCTTATCTGGAGGAGTTCACCTTCCGGTTCAACCGGCGGAGCTCAGGCAGCCGCGGTCTGGTCTTCCGTCGACTGCTCGAACAGGCCGTGGTCACCGTCCCTGTCACAGAGGGGGATGTCGCTCACGGCTACGAGTGGTGAGGAAACGCAACATCTTGGGGCAGGTGGAGCTAACCGGCTACCCCCATCCCCGGATATCAGCATGGCCGAGCGCCGATTCCATGTGCCCGCCCGCTTGCACCGACACGACGGCAGAGGGCGCCGTGAAGGAGTGGGGGGTTGACCGGCCATCTCATATCAACGATGTTGCGCGTAACCAGCAATCCGAGGCCGAGAATCGGTTTCCGTGAGCGCGTAGCTCTCTGGGCCGAGGTTTGTCAGGTCGAAACGCTTATGCCGATTCGTTGGTGTCATCCAGTTTTTCGATGAGCGCAGCACACTCTCGACGAAGCACTGGCACATCCCGATCGGCGATACCCCAGACCAACACGTCGTTCACGTTCGGATACTCATGCGTGAGTTGATTGCGGAAGTCGACAATGCGCCGAGCGTGGGTAATCGAGGTGAAGACCTCTGGGGACTTGCTCGAAAGAACGGACACGGCCTCGCCGATGATCGTAAACTCCCGCTCGACTGCGGAGCGGATGAGGCGATTAGACCTGTACGCATCCAAGTCGATCCCGTCCATGGCGAGAGTAATCGCACCACAGGAGTCGACGATGTCGGCGAGATACGCTCGCGCGTCACGCGGCATAGAACACCTGCTTGGTGCGCTCGATGTCAGCGGCGATGTACCGGTTCTTGACTGCGTCCGACATCACCAGATCGACTTCGCTGCCCAGGATAGAGCGCAGCTCATCGAGCAAATCAAAGTAGGCGTCAACGAGTTCATGTGGACTCATGGGTGCAAACTCAACGAGCAAGTCGATATCGCTCTCGCCAGGGCGGAAGTCATCGCGCAACGCAGAACCGAACACGTGCATACGCGAAACGTCGAAACGGAGGCATGCCCGAACGATTGCCTGTCGTTTGTCCTCCAGCATACGAACCATGAGTACACCTCCTTAATCTCATGGTACCTGTGCAGAATCGGAAGCGCCAACACCCGCTCACAAGGAGCCGACTGCCTCGCTAAGCACGATGAGGAGATTGAAGCTCCCTTGGAGCACTGTGGCTTTGCAAAGCGAGTACGCGATCACGCGAACACCCTATACCGCGACGAACGTGCCCCGTAGTTCTGCGTGCAGCGGGCGGTGCCTGGCCAGATATGCCCTCAGCGCCTCTATGCTTCGCTCGGTGTGCTGTTGGCGATTGCGACCGTACTTCTGCGCGACGCCTTGTTCAGTGACAAAGGCTGTGGGGTAATGGCGCCCGGGTTGTAGCGGCTCGTCGCCTGCGAACACTTGCTGGACACGCTGCCCGGGTGGATTTTCGATCTTGATATAGGCATTGAGGCCGAGACCGCGTTTGACGTAACCACCCATCTGGTCGTACGGATCGCATGCAAACGTTCGCTCCAGATTCTCCTCCAGCATCGCAACAATTTCCTCGCCCGTCAGCTCGACCGTTGAGATTGGCGGGTTCATCGGGATCATGTTATAGAGGTCATTCACCGTCACCTCTCCGGGACTTATTGGTGCGCCAAAGCGCCAACCATTCGAAAATGCCAATTGCGCGCCCGTGCTTTCCAGCAATGCCTGCAACAGGAAATTGTCCATCGTCGTTTCCAGCATGGTGGCCCGGTTGAGCGCAGTCGCCGTTTCACCCACAACCGTTGATAATTCTTTTTGATAAGGCGCGAGCGCTTGGCGGATAAGGTCAGCTACTGCGGGATCGGGGTTTATATTGGCTTCTACCTCGATCAGTTGGTGCCGGTAGTCAGCGACACGTCCTCCCTGAATTTCCAGATCCAGGCGGCCTAGGAAAGAACCATGACAGCCCGACTGTATTATCAACGTCTTCCCCTGGAGGACCGGTTTATACAAGCGGTTATGGGTGTGGCCGCTCAGGCAAACATCGATACCCTGCACCTCCGACAAGAGCTTCATGTCCTGGGCAAACCCGAGGTGGGAGATGAGGACGACCAGGTCTACCTTCTCCTGGGTGCGCAGAATATCGATGATGGAAGGGAGTTCTTCTCGGCCCAGGGTGAAGTAGAGCCCTGCGCTGAAGGAAGGTGGCATGGTCTTGTCCACAATATTGGAGGCGATGCCCACGAGACCGATGCGTAACCCGCCGATTTCCTTCACGCTGTATGGTGGAAAGAGCCGCTCCTTGGTTGCTTGATCGTAAACATTGATTGCCAGCATCGGATAGCTGAGTTGTGCTGCGCGCTGCTTGAAGGTCTCGGGACCATAAGCAAATTCCCAATGGGCCGTCATGGCATCGAGACCCAATGAATTCAAGATAGGGATCAAAGCCTCTCCCTGCGTCTTCTGGGCGGGATGGGTACCGTGGAGGGTATCGCCGCAGTCGCAAAAGAGCGTGCGCCCCTGGTTCCCGGCCCGACTCTGCTTTACGATTGTGGCAATGCGGGCATACCCTCCCGCAGGACGATAGACTGCCTGACCACCCTGCCAGAACATCTCCTGGTGTAGATCGAAATAGGCATGGCTATCGTTCAGTTGAATGACAGTCAGCGACGTTCTATTTGCCATTTTCTATACTCCTTTCATTGCAGCGTAATCCACAATACTAGCGCGGCAACAATCAATAGCACCGCCGTCATGAGCAACAAGGCACGCAGCGAATTCTTCGAGGGGCCCTCTTGCATCAGTCTCGCGCATGTGCGCCGGTAATCAAGGATCGCGTAAATAAAGATGCTTGCTCCCCAAATCACGAGCAGCGTGCCAATCACATGCGCCACAACTTGGTGCTCATAGCTTTTGGATATGAGCACGCGCGCGACCGCTAAGCCACCGCCGACTCCCGCCAAACCAGTTCGAATCCAGGCGGAGAATGTCCGGGAGGCTGCTAGTAACGTCCGTTCCGAGGCAAGTTCGTCGCGGCCCAAATGGTCTTGCATTGCTTCTCTCCGTTACTGCGCCGTTGCACGCGGCAAGTTTATGGCTGAATCTGGACGAAACCTTCCTGTGTCAGTTGGATTAAGCGACCCACGGCTCCTGCGTTAACTTTCACCCCGGGCAACAAGTCTTCAGTGCCCCACGCATGGTTCTTCATGGAAACTACGCACTCTTCGATCTGCACCCCTTGTTTTAGCAGTTCAGCAAGGAGTCCTTTGTAAGGGTTCCCGGTGATGACTTTGCGATAAGCATTGTAAGCCTCGTCATTCAACGTCATGTAAGCTGCATCGCCATGAAATACGCCGACAATCTGTCCTTTGGTATTCATTTCCCGAAATCGGTTAGTCAGGAGGTGCATGTAGCTGATACCCACGGGCACGTCACCAGCAAATGCCAGATGATCCATGTTGAATACGACATTTGCCTTTTCCAACACCACTGGAATCTCGACGACAATGTTTTGCTCGCCCTTCTTGTCTTTGTTGTTCATAATGGCATCTCCTTGTTTAGTAAGATCACGTTGACGCCTCCATCATTGGCGACCAACTCGACTTCCTCATTATTCTCACGCAGGTCGTCCAGCGGGTTTTCAATGTTCCTGAACACCCGGTCGGCACGGTCCTTTCTAGTGTCGCGTAACAGAAGTATATTGACGGTTCGTGTGTGGTTTGGGATAATGAGCCATGGCCAATCACACGAAAGTCCTCATGGTGCCGGAGCACGATGCTGAGCTGCTGCGACAGCGGGTACGATCGAAGTCCTTG
>JAUSOQ010000051.1 GCA_030655755.1 Coriobacteriia bacterium | reverse complement strand
CGATCGAATCCTTGTGCACGTCCAGCCCGATGTGTGTAATGTCAGACATGGCCGGTCCTTCCGTTTGTCGGCGCCGCGGGCCAATTCCCGCGGACGATCCACGTATACACCGGATCGGGCCGGCCATCTCATAGTGACTAGTCCGAACGCCCATGCGGAATCGCCCCTTCTTGCGTTCGATACGCACAGCGTTGTACGATAGCGCTATCGAGAAGGAGGGTGTCATGACGACTGTGACGATCTCGCCCAAGTACCAGGTAGTCATCCCGAAGAGCATCCGGGAGAGCCTCGGACTTAAGCCCGGGCAGAAGGTTCAGGCGATCGAGTACAACGGACGGGTCGAGCTTGTTCCTGTGCGTCCCATCCGGGAGATGCGCGGCTTTCTGTCCGGCATCGACACGACGGTGCCTCGTGAGGATGACCGCGTGTGAACGTCATCGATTCCTCGGCATGGCTCGAGTACTTCGCCGCCGGACCGAACGCGGAGTTCTTCGCGGCAGCGATCGAGGCGACAGACGAGCTCGTCGTTCCTTCCATCACTCTCTATGAAGTGTTCAAGCGAGTCGCCCTACAGCGCGGAGAGAGCGAGGCGCTCGCGGCCGTGGCTCAGATGCAGCAAGGCAACGTCATTGAACTGAGTGGTTCGCTCGCGCTCGATTCGGCTCGGACAAGCCTGAATCTCAAACTACCTATGGCGGACAGCATGATCCTCACGACTGCGCGTGCCTTCGATGCCAAGCTCTGGACTCAGGACGCCGACTTCGAAGGCGTGAGCGGCGTGATGTACGTGAGCAAGGCGTCGGACTAACGCGCTTCCACACTGACAAGATGAGGCGTGCGAGCTACGCTCGACAAGACGAGGCAAGAACGGCCTCATCTTGCAGGTGAAGCGCAACACGGTTGATATGAGATGGCCGGTCAACCCGGAGGGTCTCAAGGGGGTTTCCTTCCTGAGGTACCTGCAAGCGGGCGGGCACATGGAATCGGCGCTCGACCATGCTGATATCCGGGGATGGGGGTAGCCGGTTAGCTCCACCTGCCCCAAGATGTTGCGTTTCCTCACCACTCGTAGCCGCGACATCCCCCTCTGTGACAGGGACGGTGACCACGGCCTGTTCGAGCAGTCGACGGAAGACCAGACCGCGGCTGCCTGAGCTCCGCCGGTTGAACCGGAAGGTGAACTCATCCAGATAAGACTGGAGGTGGGCGGGATCGACCGAGCCGTGGTGGGTGCCGAGGATCCAGCGCTTGAGCAGCGAGGCGTCTCGATGCACCCCGGGCATCGAGACGTCGGCGGGGTCCCCGGAGGCTGACAGCGCGGTGGCC
>JAUSOQ010000048.1 GCA_030655755.1 Coriobacteriia bacterium | reverse complement strand
TGACCAACCGGCGTTTCCTCGACATGGGCGCGCTTCGAGAGATGCTCGACACCGAACGAAAGGAGGTGACCAAGCTGATCGCCGTGAGTTAGACTGGAGCCAGCCCGGAGGGTTACTTACAGAAACTTCTGGACACAACCTTTATAGAAGTTCCTATCACGCAGCCGTGCGTAGAACTCTCAGGAGGGGGGCTGAAACAAGATGACGCCTGAAGAGGATGATCTCCAGGTCATCATCGCATGTCCCGCAAGCTATTCACTGATCGATGCCGAAGGGCAACGATTGGAAGGCGGGAAAGGCGAAGTTCGGCTAGACGAGGAAAGCATCTCGATCCTTCCGGACTTCAATGAGGCATTCCGCATCACGTTCCGTGACATTGCCAAAGCGGTCCCGAATGACTACAAGATCCGTCTTGCACTCGCCTCGGGTGGCTTCATCGAGGTCTTCGACCTCGGATACCACTACGAGGACTTCCTCAGGATCTTGGGCAACCTTTGCAATGACGTCCTCCTAGAAGACCTGCTCATGGAGGACTCCCTTAAGAAATCAGGCGTAGAAGCGCACTTCGCCTATTTTGAAGATGGCAACATCGAGACGCGCAGCGGGGAATGCGGGCTGAGCCTATACGAGACTGCGCTCGTGATCATCCCCAATGGGGAAGAGCCCGTGAGGATCCCCTACACCCTTGTGGATGAGGTGATCGATCAGGATCACACGCTCACTGTCACGACGGACATAGGTGAGAGGTTCGTCTTATCGATGATGGGCGCGCAGTTCGACTCCGTAAAACAGGTCTTGTCCGATGTCATGAACGAGCTTTCGCTCAAGGTGCAGTCTTCGCTCAAAGAACTCGTTCCAAAGGCCGGCCCACTGGTGATCCGACAAGCTGCTCGGCTGATGCGTGAAGGAAGAGCGGCCAGAAGGATCGATCTGGAGAAGATCTCCCCGGCGCTCTGGACGGAACTGGAGAAGATGTTGAGCGTAGCCGGCGTCGAGCAGGAGTACGAGTTCCTGAAGTCGCTCGGACAGAAAGAGAGGATGTGCATCGGCCTCAAGCGCGGGCTACTGGGCGATCTCACCGGTGAGTACATCTGGTTCCTGATCCCCATCTATGGGGAGGACTCGAAGGTGGCCGGGAACGCCATAGCCATGGAGTCCGCTTCCCTTGAAGAAAGCGCCGGCAAGGCGACGTATTTCTTCAGGGTCATCGGCAGAGAGGAATACGCTCGCTCCGATAGCCAGAAGAGCCTCGATGAGGAAGTGGACGCGGCCATCAAGAACATTAACCGTTGCATGCTCGCGATAAACTTCCGCCGTGAGCCGGTCTACCTGTCAGATGAGCGACTTACGGAGCCGCGCTACCGCAAGTACCAGTATGCGATAGAGAAGATCCCCGAACTCAAGATCCTGCGCAAGCTTTTCATAGGCAGGATCGTTCACTCGTCGGTTGAGCAGTGGCAACAGAACGTACTCGATCTGTTGACGTTCAACGTGAACAGTCGTGACGACGATGAGAAGTGGAGGAGGGACAGCAGTGCCGGGTTATAAGCATCCTTGCCGCTATTGCGGCGGACTGATCCCGGCGGATTCGAATATGTGTCCGCTGTGTGGGAAGGTGAGCCCGCTAGGACCGTTGCGGTGTCCCAAGTGTCGCAACCCGATCCAACGAGACTGGACCAACTGCAGTGACTGCGGCATATCGTTGATCACGGAATGCCCGCAGTGTGGGGAGCCCACGTTCTTCGGCGATTACTGCGAGCATTGCGATGCTCGCCTGGTGGTAGTGTGTCCTAATAAGAGGTGCAAGAAAGAGCAGCCTCCGATCCAGGAGACATGCATAGCATGCGGTAAGAGTCTGAAGGAGGTACGTTCGAGATGACGGAAGGCAACCTGATCGGCTTCACGGACAACTTTGCCGACAACAGTACCGATGCTGGGTTCCAGTTCACGTTCTTCTGTGACATCTGTCGGGAAGGCTACAAGACCAAGTTCAAAGAGTCTAAGACCTACAAGAAAGGTCGGCTCTTCAAGGGTATAGCTGGTGCGGTCAGCACTGCTGCCCAGATGGCCGGGAAGTACAACGTAGGGTATGGGGTCTCCTCCGGAGGCGACGCCATAAGTGAGCGATTCAGTGGTATGTCCCCGGCCTGGCAAAAAGAGCATGAGATGGTATTCAGCGAAGCGCAGAACGAGGCTGAGGGGCATTTCCATCGTTGTCCTAAGTGTACGAAATGGGTCTGCGAGAACGATTGGAACGAGCAGGCGGGATTGTGCACGGTGGATGCGCCTCGGGTGAATGTGGAAGTCGCTGCCGCCAGGGCCGACAAGATGGTCTCGGATATAAGAGGGAAGGCTGCGACGACGCAGGTCTTCACAGGCGAGATCGAAAGCAAGCAGACTCTCTGTCCGGCATGTGGGAAACCTGCTGGAGAAGGCAAGTTCTGCAACAACTGCGGCACTTCTCTTGCGCTCGCCGTCTGTCCGAAATGTGGAGCTCAGAACCCAGCGGGCACCAGTTTCTGTGGTGAATGCGGGGCTAAGATACAGTAGAGTTGTGATTTCCGATGTGTGTTCGATAGACGAAAAGTTAACCACCCCACCGACACACATACAGTTAGGGAGCATCCCGGATCCGGGGCACTTCTGGAGTTCAGCCGCCACGCCAAGCAGCGCAAGACTCTCGAGATCCAGTACGTCGTCGTGGCGCCATCCGTCGCCAAAGTCGTACTCGTACGTGAAACGCTTGACCCCCGGGCCAGGGCCGATCTTCTCGCCACACGCGCGGGTGGACCGCCAGGTACCTGACGATCTCGTTCGCCGTGACGCCCGTCGTCGCGAGCGCCTGGACCACCCACAGCGCGTGGACGCACGACTGCTGCATGGCGTAGTCCTCCGGGCAGTAACTCACGAATGCCCAGTTGAATCGGCCGAGGTAGGTGCGCAGGAGGAGCGAGAACAACTCGCCGCGCGTTCTGGTGCCAACAACTGCTGAGCGTGTGTTGACAGCTCCGGCAAGGCGACGCTTGAGTTGTTGCCACCGCACCCGCCCTGTATCGCGGCGGTGCGGCGGTAGGAGGCCTTAAGAAGTATACTTGAGTATCGCTTATGTATACCGTAGTATACATAGCATGAACACAGGTATCGACATCATAGAGGCACTCTTCGGCGGGCCGGGTCGCACGGCTATCCTGCGTCTGCTGGCGACCCAGACGGCCCCGCTCACGGGCAGGGAGGTCGCTGATCTCGCGGGACTCAGCCCCGCTGGAGCAGCACGGGCGTTGGAGCATCTGGCTCGTCTCGGCGTTGTGACCCGTCGCAGGGTCGGCAGAGCGATCACCCACGTTCTGGAACGCGAGAGCCTGCTCGTTCAGAGCATCGTTCTCCCTGTGATGGAGGCCGAGCGCGCGCTGCTCTCGGCCATGATCGAGGATTTGGCGGCAAGGCCGCGCGCCGGGGAGTGGTGTATGAAGCTCTCTGCCCCGTCCTTCCGAGCATAGCACTCAGCCGGCCATGAGCGCGGGCATCACCTCCTCCGTCTCGATCTCGAGCGCGGTCAGCGGCGGGCGCATGGCCACGGCGATCGACTCCACGGACATGTAGCGCCTTGAGACCTGCCACTCGTCGTGCTGTTCGGAGAGCACTGAGCCCACGAGACGGATCACGCTGGCGCGGTTCGGGAAGATGCCCACCACATCGGTCCTTCGCCGGATCTCGCGGTTGAGCCGCTCCTGCGGATTGTTGGACCAGATCTGGCGCCAGTATGCTGTCGGGAAGCTCGCGTACGCCGTGATGTCGGGTCCGGCCTCCTCCAGCATCAGCGAGGCGTCCGGGTACTTCTCCTCGAGCTGTTCGACCACACGGGCGAGCTGGGCAGCGGCCTCACCCCCCGAGGGCTGGGCGAAGATCGAGCGCACGAGGGTGGCCACGAAGGGCTGCGCAACCTTGGGCACCCTCGTGAGCAGGTTGCGCATGAAGTGCGTACGGCACCTCTGCCAGGCGGCTCCGGGCAACACCGCGCCGATCGCGGCCATCAGTCCCTTGTGGTGATCGGATACGACGAGGCGCACGCCGGTAAGCCCGCGGGCGGTGAGTTCGTGCAGGAACGCCGTCCAGGCCGCACCCGTCTCTTCTGTGGAACTCTCCACACCCAGTATCTCGCGCCTGCCCTCGGCGTTGACGGCCGTGGCCACCATCACGGTGACCTTCGAGACACGCCCCGCCTCACGCACGCGGATCGAGAGCGCGTCGAGCCACACGTAGGGGTAGGTTCCGCCGTCGAGCGGGCGTGAGCGAAACGCCTCGACCTCCGTATCCAGGCTCTTGGCCATGCGTGAGACCTGAGAGCTTGAGATCCCGTCGATACCGAGTGCTTTCACGATGCCGTCGACACGGCGCGTCGACACCCCTTTGACGTAGCATTCGGCGATCACGGCGGTCAGTGCGCGCTCCGCCCGCCTGCGGTTTTCCAGCAGCCAGTCGGGAAAGTAGCTGCCGCTTCTGAGCTTGGGTACGGCCAGGTCTATCGTGCCCACTCGGCTGTCGAGGTCTCGGGGGCGGTAGCCGTTGCGCGAGTTCACGCGCTCCTCGGAGCGCTCGCCGTAAGCAGCGCCGCACATCGAGTCTGCCTCGGCGCCCATGAGCGCTTCGAGGAACACCTTCATG
>JAUSOQ010000047.1 GCA_030655755.1 Coriobacteriia bacterium | reverse complement strand
GATCGCCGTCGCCATGCGCCCGCCGCTGACCGTGCTTGAGATCGAGACGGAGGAGGTGATGCCCGCGCTCATGGCCGGCTGAGTGCTATGCTCGGAAGGACGGGGCAGAGAGCTTCATACACCACTCCCCGGCGCGCGGCCCAGAAAGTTGACCTGATGCCGGACACTCCATCACTCTGACAAGACAACGCGTCGCTTGGTTCAGCCCGTCCGGCATCAAGTGGAACGGTGTCCGGCATCAGCTGGAACAGGTGTGCGGCATCCGTGGAATATGCATGAGCAGGCGACATCAGTATCGCAGCCCGACATTTCGCCGTGTATTTGGGCGACAAATCGGGCGACAACTCGATCTCGCACTCCAAACATCAGCAACAGGGATTTTTGGGCGACAAATCGAGGCCGAAATGGCCTCTGACCTGCGGATTTGCCCCCAATGAGGCTCCAAAACGACGAAATCCGGACCCAAATTGTAGCCCGATTTCAAGCACGCAACAGGAATTCACAAGCCTCTGACCTGCAGTTCTATGGTGCCCCCAAGGGAATTCGAATCCCTGTTGCCGCCTTGAAAGTGCCATCGGGGTGGTTCGGGTGGCACCGTTCGGCGTCGTTCCACGTAGTCCTCGCTCACGACGACAAGGGATTCGCGCCATCCAGCGATGTTGAGTCGCATCCTCTTGCGCGCCCATGTGTGCCCCAAGTGTGCCCGAGTAGGGCTAGGTCATCTGTACCGAACCCGCTCGGGGGCTGACCCTGGCAAACCATGCGTCATGACAAGCTACACGAAGTAGACTTCTGTCAGTTCGCCTGCGGAGATAACGAAGCGCCCACTGCTGGTGTCGTCGAGAATCCTACCGCCCAGTACTCTCATGGTCTGCTCAGGAGACGCCCAAGAAGGAATGGGTTCTGTCAACCTCAGGAGAACCGGAGCGTCACTAGCCAACACGCTGCTGCGCAACACTCTCCCTCTAGCGAAGCTCGCTCCATCCATGCCTTCGTAGGCCAATTCCAGGTCGACGAATCGCGCCGCCCTGTCGTCCGCACCCCTCCACTCCTGAAGAACTTGCCAGTACTCCTCACACAGGTGTCTTACTTGGCAGCGGGGGCATTCGGACGCTGATGTAGTAGCACGCGGCAGGGGGTCGACAATCGCCTGACGTGCGGCTTCTGCTCTAGATACGAGTTGTGACGCCAGTTCCGCGTCCTCGTCAGACGACAATGTCTGCACCTCAACCGGCCCATCCGGATAGACTAACTTGAGTGTCGTCGCTCGGCGCTGTTCAGCGTTTTGGGACTCGGCCCGCAACCAGATGGCTGCATAGGCACGGAGTTGCAGTTCGTGGTCCGGCGAGTGTTCGCCGCTTTTGAAGTCGATGATTTCACACCCCTCGGAACGAACGAGGAGAAGGTCCACGATTCCTTTCCATCCCATGACTCCCGACTCAATACAGGCCTCGGAGTAGGTTCCCGTCTGAAACTGCCGGGTGCCACGGTAGTCGTCTGAGCGTGAACGTGTGTGTTTGTCCATCGAAAAGTTGACCACTTTGATCACCGAAAAGTTGACCACCCCAAGCTTGGCTACTTCCGCGGTTTCGTGAGGCGACCCGCACTCTCACGGAACCGATAGGACTCTCCTTCGAACACGAGCACGTGGCT
>JAUSOQ010000046.1 GCA_030655755.1 Coriobacteriia bacterium | reverse complement strand
TGACCAACCGGCGTTTCCTCGACATGGGCGCGCTTCGAGAGATGCTCGACACCGAACGAAAGGAGGTGACCAAGCTGATCGCCGTGAGTTAGACTGGAGCCAGCCCGGAGGGTTACTTACAGAAACTTCTGGACACAACCTGGTCTGAAACGCTGTTCTTCCCTGAAGCGAGGCTGTTCCTTGTCTTGAATGCGTAATCACGACCCACGCCGTTGTTGTGCAGGTCCATGGTCCGGCAACGCCAACTGTTCTTTGGATCACCATATTCATGAGCATCAGTCCACCTCTTGGTATTGCTTACTCCAATGTACCTCGCGAGTACGGCATTCCAGTAGGCATGTCGGAAAGCGTCACCCTTCCCATCATTGAGGGAGGTTGGAAACAGCTTCCGCGCACGATCCAAGGCTCTCTGACCAGCAATCAAGAAGTACGGGAACTCCCACCAGCGCCTCTTCTTCAGCGCCTTCTCTTGCGCGTTCAGCGAATATGCCCCACTCGGATCGACCTTTCCCACCGGATCCCCGCCGCAGTACTGGTACGCACTTTCCTCACCGTCGGCCTTGGCGGGGTCTTTGGTGATGAACTGGCAGGTGGCCGGGTCGTAGTAGCGCTGCGAGAGATAGTACATGCCCGAGAACTCATCGAAACAGTAGCCCGCATAGCGGAGCACGTTGGCCTCGGCGATAGTGGCTGCCAGCGTCGCGTCAACAGAAGCGGACGCCGCACTCAACGTGGCCGTGAGGTTGCCATACGCGTCATATGCGTAGAAGGCGAAGCTCGCGCCGCTCGCATCCTGCAGCTCGCGCACGTCGCCTCGATCGGTGCTGATGACCGTGAAGGCTACCGATGAGGTCTCTGAGCTTGCATACACACCGGCGATGGGATCGTCCTGCTCGTCGTAGAGATAGGTGAGCGAGGATGTCGCACCATCGCTTCGCTCAGCCGTGTATGCCTGAAGCAGCAGACCTTCGTAGACGTAGGTCGTGGTGGTGGTGACAGATCCCTGCACCAGCACCGAGCGTACCCGCTGCCCTTCGGCGTCGTAGAGGTGGCTCGCCGCGGTGTCCGTGTTGGGGTCGGTGTAGCTTGTCAGTCGCCCGGCGTCGTCGTAAGCGAAGCTGATCGCGCTCTGCCCGCTTGACTGTGCGCTCGTCCTCCAGCCGCGCGTGGTGTCCCACCCATAGGTCACGGTACCGTGAGGGCCGCTCATCGATGCAAGGCGGTTGCCCTCACCGTAGGTGAAGGTGGTGGTCTCTGAAGAGCGCGTCATGCCCGTGAGGTTGCCGCTGCCAAGCTCGTAGGCATAGGTGGTGTTGGTGCCGCCGATATCTGCTGATGCGAGCCGCCCCATCGAGGTGTATGAGTAGGACGAGGACTCCTCTGTGCCACCGAAGGTGAAGATGAACTCCTCACCGGTCTTACGGCCGGTTGCCGGGTCGTAGGTGAAGTTCACGCCGGCAGGCGGCAGGCCCGCTATCTGGACATCGCCCCCGCTCGGCTCGGTGATCGGCTCGCCGGGGACCGAGCCAAGAGCGGTATCGGCAGCAACCCTGCCCGCCTGGTCGTAGGCAACCGTAAGCTGGCCGGTATCAGTCGCCCACGACGTCGGACGAAGCGCGGCATCGACCGTGCCGAGCTCGCGCTCTATCGTCGCAACACCGGTCGTCTCAAGCGACTGAGAAAGGGCGAGCCCCCTGCTGTCGATCACCGTCGTCATCTGTGCCCCACCGACCTGTTTGGCGATCGTGGTGGAGCCATCCGAGGCGTAGGAAAGGGTGCTCGAGGTGTCTTTGGCCGCATCGACCATGGTCTTGATACGCCCCTGCTCGTCGTAGGTCGAGGCCACATCAGAGACCACAGTGTCATCCGACGCCCTTTGCTCTGAGGCGACCTGCTGACCGAGGGCGTCGAATGTCACCGCGATCTCGCTGCCATCAGGCTTCTCAGTAACGGTAAGCTGCCCAAGATCGTCATAGGCGTGAGCAGTGGTGGCTGCAGCCTCGGTCTCTGTAAGCACCCGACCGCACGCGTCGTAGGTCTTGGACTTCACCACGCCATCGGAGTCGGTCTCAGAAAGCACCCACCCCAGCGTGTTGTAGACGGTGGTGGAGGCTGTGGCACCACCGGCGGCCGCAGAGACCTGACGACCGAGAAGGTCGTAGCCATACGTCGTGGTCGCCCCGTCGGCGGTTGTCGAGGACACGAGCCGTCCTCCCACGTCGTAGGAGAAGGTGGCCGTGGCGGTACCACCACCTTCTACGGGAGTCACCTCAGAAGTCTTCAGTCCACCATCGTCGTAGGTGTATGCGGTGTAGCTGCCATCCGGGTTGTCCACACGCGAGGTGAGACCGTTGGGCAGATAGGAGTATGCGGTCGCCGACGTATCTGCGCCCGGTGCGAGTTCGCTTGTCAGCTGACCGTACACATCGTAGACCGAGCGAGTGGACGCGGTCTCAAGCGTGGTGTCCGACCCTTCGGTCCATGCCTTTACCACGACACCGCGGGCGTCATAGAAGGTGACCGCACTTCCGGTGACCTTGCTGTCATCACTTGCGCTCTCGCGTCCGGAAGCATCGTAGGTGTGGGTAAGGGTGCGGTCCACGACGATCGTGCCGGAGGCATCAAGCGCGTGGAAGTACTCGGCCACAAGGTGGCCTGCGGCGTCGTAGTCTTTCGATGTCCGGTCGCTCCACGTGCCGCCAGATGTCTCGCGTCGGCTCGCGGTCGCGTTGCCGAGCACGTCATACGCGCTGATCGTGCTCGTGCCGGTGGCGTCTTGGGAAGACATCTGCCGCCCGGCGATGTCGTAGGTGTTCACAGCAGTGGTGACGCTTGCAGCGTCGGTCTCGGAGAGCACGTTACCGAACGCATCGAAGCTCTTGGTGGTGACGAGGTCTTGGGGTGTGCCGCCCGAAGAGAGTCTGACCCCCACGTTGGTGATTGTCCCAGCCTCTCCGCAGGGTGCGAAGCCGGAGTAGCGGGTGATGGCCCACTCGCTGCCCGAAACAAGCGAGCGCTCCTCGGTTGTCCGCCCAGCGGTGTCGTAGTCGTATTCTGTGCGTGAGCGCGCCCCGGCAGCGGTGAGCACCTTCTCCTCGGCCTCCAGCATGCCGCTTCCCATATAGCGGTCGGTGCCGTAGGTGTAGTAGGTGGCCTGACCACGAGGGTCGGTGCTGCGCACGAGTTGGTCCAGCTCATCGTAGCGATACGCGGTGCGGTGCCCCTCCTCGTCCCACTCATAGAGCACGTTGCCACGGCTGTCGAGTTCACGAGAGATCGTCTTGCCTGATGGCGAGAGTTCGCTCACCGCCTCGTTGGTGGGACCGTAGGTGTAGGTCCAGGTGGAGTGGGCCGCAGCAGACAGGTGCGGATCTGTCATGCTCGCCATCGTGCCGGTCGGATTCCAAGCGTAGTGCGTCTCGATATCGGCGTCTTGGGTGGCAGCAGAGGATGTCGCGCTGCCCACGTCACCGTGTGTCGCCAGGGTGGCAGAAGACGTGGTGTAGGCGATGTCGGTGTGCGCGTGGGCATCAGCCGGACGCTGGACGCTGGATATTTTGCCGCTCGCGTAGCTGAAGCTCCACACCGCGTCGGTCCCAGACTCAGGATAGTCGGGGATCGTGAGCGCGCTCAGCAGGTTGTCAGTATAGGCGTAGGCGACGGCGTACTCGCAGCCTGCCGCGCCATCGAAGTAGGTCACCGACGGCGTGCCGGTGGTCGCGTAGCTGACCGTGCGCGTACCGTCCTCGGTCGCGTAGACCGCACTCGCGACCACACCGTCCTCGTAGCCCACCACGATGCTTTGACCGTTGGCCGCACCGATCGTCAGCGTGTCACCGTCCTTGGTGTAGGTGAGCGCGTTGCCGCTCTGGTCATAGCTGGCCAGCAGCGCGCCGGTCGTGGCGGAGAACACGTCCCGGCTGAAGTCTTTGTGGGTGAGCACGTAGGTCGAGCCGTCGAGCACCAGGCTGGAGTACTCCCCGTTGGGCGCGAAGTAGGTGCCGTCTTCCAGCGTGAAGACGTGTCCTTCTCCGGTCTCGTCGCGGTACGTGATCGTGCTCGCGCCGAACTCCAGCCCGCGCTGGAAGTCGAATCGCCAGCCGGGTGCGCCTGCAAGCAGACCAGCGGAGGTGCGCGACGAGCTGTAGTGTCGCGAGAGGGCGGCCACCGGACCGAACGAGGCGATCGACAGGTCGGTCACCGCTACCTCGAGCGCGCCCTCATCGAGCACCGCGGTCATGGTGTGGCCGGCCGCCTCACCCAGATCGGCGGTGGTGTGGCGCGGATCGTCGTTCACGCCCACGGTGCGGTTCTCGAGCGTCGGCATGTACGCGTCGCAGCTCGCCAGAGCCGCAGATTCCCTATTGACGTTGAACGGCACGACGCGGAACCAGTAGTTCTGGTTGTTCCAATAGCCGGTCTGGGTCCCCTTCTCATACATCGGTTCGGGCGTGTCGCGCAGATCAAGCCCAGGACCCAGGTAGCGATAGATGGTGCCGGTGAAAAGCGACCCGAGCCAGAAGACGTCGTTGGACGGGTCATAGCAGCCGCTGATGACGCTCGTGGCGTTCTGGTTGATCGGCCACTGGTTGGCGATCTTGAGATCGCTTGTGCGCACCTTGGTCACGTGCGCGCTATCGGTGTTGTTCCACTGGAGCAGGTAGAGAGCTTCGCCGTCACAGAACACGCCATCGAGATAGTCCGAGGTCATCGGAATAGTGGTGCTGCGCACTTGTTGCCATGTGCCGTCTTCGGCTTCTTCATACACCTTGATCGTGTAGCCGGCGTAGCTGACCCCGTTGATGCCATAGGCGATGTTGTAGATGTAGTCCCCATCGCAGGTGAGAAGCACGTCGTTGGAAGCACCGGACAGCTCGCCTCCGGTAGAACGCTTCACGAGTTGCGGAGAAAATGTCAGCGTCTTGGCCTCGGTGGAGCCCTCTGCCGCCCCCTTCCACACACCTTCGATCGTTGTAGCAGAAGTGGCATAGCCGTCGTAGATGAACCCGTCGAGGTAGAACGCTGACAACGACTGGTGCGCGGACAGATCCGGACCCACCGTGCCATAGTCCTGGCCTTTGACGGTACCGTTGAGCCCCGTGCCCACGCGCATCCACGCAGACGGTCCTGCGTAGCTGCCCCACCGGCGCACATACAGGTAGGTGCCGTCTGTCGTGACCAACCCCGCACCGCTCTGACCAGGGACCGTGATCTGATCGTCTTTGGTGTTGGCTCTGGGCGATGCGGCACGCGTCAGCATGTTCCGGGACGCGACACTCCAGCTAGCGATCTCGGAGTCCGTGGGGTAGATGCCGCAGCCTTCACTGCTCCAAGAGGTCGTACCCGCGCCGAACACCGTGCCGACCTTCTCGTAGCTGTCGCCGTCATACATGAACACGTCGTATCCGGCAGCACGCGCGGTCGCACTCCACGACAGATCGACGGCACCACGGCCGACACCGGGCAGGTCGTTGGGGGTATCACTGACACCGTCGCCGTCGCGATCCACTTCGCGGTACCACTCAAACGCCCGTTTGTTGCTTGAGGCCGCAAGGGTGGTGACCGGATCTGGCACGCTCGTGTAGTTGACCACGAGCTTGGGACGGTAGGTGGAAGTGGCGTACTCACGCGAGTAGAACTTGCGCCAGTGCGTGGTGTTCTGTGACCCATCCTCGAGCTGGTAACACATGAACCCGTAGTTGGCAGCCGGACTCGCGACCCAGTTGGCCACGGTGGTCTTGATGTCGGTGTCAGCCGCCGAGTCCCAATTCACCCACACCCCTCGGCCAGACACGCTCTTGGACGAGATGTTGGCAAACGACGGCCTGGTGGACCACGTCGTGGAAGTCCCCCAGTTGCTTGTCAGCTTGCCCAGGTAGGTGGTCGTGGCAGAAGACACATAGTACGTGTGGTACTGGTAGATGGAGAAGACCGTCGAATCCACCCGCGCCCAGGTGGGGATCGAAGAGGTATCGAACTTGACCAGGGTGCGGTTGTGTCCGGTGGTCGAGTCGTAGTAGCCACACTTGAGCTCGGTGGAGGCGTTGTAGCTGGTGGTGGTGTAGCGCGAGGAGACGAACGTGTCCAGGCTGCTGATCGTAGAAAGCGTCGGGTCCACGTAGACCGGGAACGCCCGCCCGGGGTCATCCAGCCACGCCTGGGGGACGGTGTAGGTCACAAGGGCCCCGCCGTCGGTGGGCACGACGTCCATGCTCGCCCCGTCACAGTAGGCAGGATCTCCGGCCTCGTTTTCCGAGGAATCGAACACGCACAGGCCACCGAGGCCCATCACCGGATCGCCCGCATCATCGAAAAGCGTCCACCCGCCGACGAAGTCGCGCTTGAGAGAGGCCCCCTCTGTCTTCATCTCGAACCCGAACGATGAGCCCACATCGGCGGAGGCAAGCACGATGGTCTCTTTCAGGCCGTCATCACCCGTCTCGTAGACAAGGTCGACGCCGTCGATCACCTGTGGGTAGCGTGCAGTCCTTCCAACGGCAAGCGCGTTGCCCTCCGACGCACCGACAAGGTCGATCCCCACGCTCCAACCGTCACGGCTCAGCGTGACCGGCGCATCACTGACGGTCTCACGCCCGACGCTCAGCCCGTAGGCCGTTGAGCGGGTCTGGTAGTGACCTGGGACCGTGGCGGGGACCAAGGTAGGGTCGATGTCTTCCCACGTGCCGTCCGAGGCCCGGTAGTGCACCGGTGCTTCAGAGATCACCGCTTGCATGGTGCCATCTGTGAGGCGGTAGTGCTTGGTCGTCGCGGTCCGCTTCTCGGGGAGTTCTACCGCGCCTGCGGGCGGTTCACCCGGAATGGTCTCGACGGCGTCCTGCGCTGCATACGCGGCCGAAGGCATGCTTGCCAGAGCTGGTCCGAAAATGAGCGTGAACGAGACAAGAACCGACAGAGCGCGGCGCACCGCAGACGAGACCCCCCGCACTGACTGACATCCCCCTCATACGGACCGAAGCCCCATCCCCCGAATGGGCCGTTCGGTCACCTCCACCTCGTGAGGGATTCTCCTGGAGTCTTGCAGCGCGCGTCTACGCCGTTCACCGAGTGGCTCATCAGATTGCTCCAGGGTGTGATGCTGGCCATGCATGACGTGTCACACAGCGACCACGCGTGCACCTTCCGTGCGCAGCCCGCCTCGACTGTTTCGCACCGTCTCTGTCTGCCGTACGTATGGGCGCATCAGCAGACGCTTCGCGCCCTTTTCAGTCACTCGACCCTTGGTTGCACATTTGAGGAGCCACTTGCGGTCGAATGGCAAGCGGCTGACGAGAATTGTGGCACACTGATCACGTGTCTACGCCCCACATCGCAAAGAACACGCCGGTGAGCCCCCCTGTTTCCATAGAGAGGCTCACTCGAAATCTGGTGCCCCCAAGGGAATTCGAATCCTGATTGTGCTTGTGACTATTGGGACTCGTTGGGACTCGTTGGTACGGCGGAGCTGCGGTGAGTCCCAATAGGTACCAACGAGTACCAACAGTCACCATGTATTTGGGCACCAAATCGGGCGACAAATTCGGGGCGTTCAATCCTTGTCCCGACGTGCGTGTTCAAGACGCCCAGCCACGCACGAATCACCGGCTTCATGCGAGCCAGACCAAGTACCCCGCTACCCCGATCAGCGCGATGCCTCCGACCTTCATGAGCACGCCGCTCGCGCGAGACAGCGAGCGCATTGACGAGAGCGAACCGGAAGCCAGCCCCAGCAACATGAGGGGTACGCCCTTGCCGAACCCATAGACGAAGAGCAGCGTGGTGCCTTGCGCAACCGAACCACGCGTCGCAGCGATCGTCGCGATCGCAGCGAGGATGGGGGTCGAGCACGGAGACGCGACGGCCCCGAACAGCACGTCGAACACGAACGCTCCCAGGAAGCCTCCGCGCTCAGGGCGTCTGCTCGGGAGAAGGCGGTTGAATGCATCGAACGGCAGGTGGATGACGCCAATCATCTGCAACCCGAGCACGACGCAGATGGCCGCAACGACGTAGTACGCCCAGGCCCCCCACAAGCAGCGCATGTCACTTCTGGGTCAGCCGAAGCGCGTGTAAGAAGTTAGAGAACCCCGATCGATGCGTCAATGGCGCGGTGCCGTCAGGTATCTGCCCGCGCGATGCGCGCCAGATCAAGCTGCCAGCGCCCGTGGCCCAAGGGACCTGCGCTCGCAAGCAACTCATGAACAGTCGCGTGCGCGGCGCTCAGTGCATCGTCCACCCTCAGTCCGTTCGCGAAGTGGCAGGCTAGCGCCGACGAAAGCATGCATCCTGTCCCGCGCACATCCCCCACCCCGGCGAGTAGCGGGTGCGGCAGCTCGGTGAGACGACCCGCGTCCCAGAGGACGTCGACGGCTTCGGCGTCGCTGCCCCCGGCAAGACCCGTGACGGCGACCGCAACGTCGTAGCACTGCGCAAGAGAGCGCGCCGCATCCCGGGCATCGGTGACACCGGAAAGCTGCATCGCCTCCTCGGCATTGGGCGTTATGACGGTCGAGACCCGCGCGACCGCGTTGACCGCACGCGTCGCACCGTCGACAAGAGAGCCGCCGCTCGAACTCGCGAGCACGGGGTCGAACACCACCACCGGCAGACGGGCGTGAGCGAGCCACGCGGCGAGCGTCAGGGCGAGCCGTTCCGAACCGAGCGCTCCGACCTTCACGCACGAGAAGGCGCCCTCGGCGAGCACCGCGTCGAGCTGCGCAATCAACGTCTCTGGTTCGACGGCCCAAGCGCCCCCGAACTGCGCTGAGTTCTGCGCGGTGACGGTGGTGACCGCCACCGCCGGTTGATAGCCGAGACGCGCCATCACGAGCGCGTCGAGAAGCACGCCCGCGCCCGCCGACGGATCGAGTCCGCCCACGGCGAGTGCTCGCGGCGTCGCGACTGGAGCGCTCACGCGACGACCTCCTCGCTCGTCACCCGCATCGAACACAGCGGCCCGCACATCGTGCACTCGGCGGTGGCATCGCCCGCGTCGCTGTGCGCGCGCATTTCGGCGGGCAAGGCCGGGTCGATCGCGAGCGAGAACTGGGTCGGCCAGTCGAGCGCTTTTCGGGCCGTCGCCATCGCATCGTCCCACCCGCGGGCGCCGGGAAGCCCGGACGCGACATCGCCCGCGTGCGCGGCGATGCGGCACGCGATAACACCCTCGCGCACGTCCGCCGCATCGGGAAGGCGCACGTGCTCGGCGCGAGTCACGTAGCACAGGAAGTCCGCACCCGACATCGCGGCGAGCGTTCCGCCCACCGCCGAGGTGATGTGATCGTAGCCGGGCGCGACATCGGTCACGAGCGGTCCGAGCACGTAGAGCGGCACACCGTGGCACGCCCGCTTGATGGCCGTGACCTGCGCCGCGACCTCATGCAGCGGCACGTGACCGGGTCCCTCGACGATGACGCGCACTCCCGCATCCAGCGCCCGGCGCACAAGCCCGCCGAGCACCGCGATCTCGGCGGTCTGCGCTTCATCACCGGCATCAGCGAGACATCCCGGCCGCATCGAGTCGCCGAGACTGAGCGTCACGCCGTGCTCCCGACAGATCTCGAGCACCTCGTCGAAGCGCTCGAAGTACGGGTTCTCGGCATCGTGAGCGCGCATCCAGCACGAGAGGAGAGCCCCACCGCGCGAAACGATGCCGGTGCGGCGACGCTCGATCGCGCCCGATGCGAGCTGGCCCCGGGTGATCGAGGCGTGCACGGTCTGGAAGTCGACGCCCTCCTCGGCATGGCTTCGAACGGCTGCGATGAGCGAATCCGACGTCATCGCTGCAGGGCCGCCGCCGCGCTCAGCGGCGCGGACGGCAGCCTCGTAGACCGGTACGGTGCCGACGGGCACGCCGGCGCGAGCGAGCACCTCCCGGCGTACGGCGCGGATGTCGCCGCCCGTGGATAGGTCCATGACCGCGTCGGCGCCGGCCTCGATAGCTACGTCGAGCTTGTGCAGCTCGCTCGCGAGATCTGAAGACAGCGCCGACGTGCCGAAGTTCGCGTTGACCTTCGTGCGCAAGCCCGCGCCGACGACGCATGCACGCACTTGCCCGACACGTGCGTGCGAGCCGAGCACGGCAGCGCAGCCGTCGAGCAACATGTCTCGCAGCGCGTCAGGCGTGATGTGCTCCTCGACAGCAAGGCGCGTAAGGACTGCGTCGGGTGGCACGAGAGCATCGTGATGGCGACTGGTTAAAGTCATCGGGCACTCCTGGTCGATGTGGCGCTCGCCGCGATGTCGGCGAGTCGGCGCGCGGCCACCTGCGGGACAGGCGCATGTGAGACTGCCGAGATCACGCAGATCGCGTCAGCGCCGGCGGCTAGCACGTCGGCCGCGTTGTGCTCGGCGATCCCGCCGATCGCTGCGAGCGGTAGAGCGGTAGTCTCGCGGATACTCTGCAGGCCGTCGAGGCCGATAGGCGGCGCAGCGTCGTGCTTCGATCCGGTCGCGAAGACGGGGCCGACACCCAGGTAGTCGGCGCCCAACGCGACCGCCGTAAACGCCTCTTCGGCCGTCGAAACCGACACGCCGAGCAGCCCACCTTCGTGCGCTCGCCACTCGTCGAGCGCGCCGAGGTCTGACTGCCCGACGTGGAGACCGTCCGCGCCGACCGCGACCGCAAGCCTGGCATCGTCGTTGACGATGAACAGCACGCCGCACGCTCGGCACACCGCGCGAACTGCGACCGCAGCCTCCAGACGCCGAGCGCCGATCGGCTTATGGCGGAACTGAACGACGCGAGCACCCCCCGCAGTTGCGTCTGCCGCAAGACCTTGGTGGGTGCGCCCGAGCGCCGGCACGTCGGCAGTCACGAAGTACAGCCCACGGATGGCGTCGCGTGCATGGCTTGCCACTGCCACGGTCACACCGCCGCGATACGCACGCCGGTCAACGACTCCGTGTCGAGCGCGTCGAGCGCGTCGTAGAGCGCGACATGGAAGCTGCCGGGCCCCTGCGATCTGGCGGCCGCGAGCTCGCCCGCGACGCCGAACGCGGCCAGCGCCTCTGCCGCTGCGGCTGCGTGGTCGTCCGACACGGCGAGAAACGACGCGCACATCGTCGACGACATGCAACCCGACCCGGTGATGCGGCCCATGAGCGAGTGACCGTTGGCCACGGTAAAGATGCGATCGGCGTCGGCGACATGATCGACAACGCCAGTCACGGCAACGGCACAGCCATGCTCCCGGGCGAGCGCCTGGGCGACCGCCGCGATCTCGCCGCCGATCCCCATCGACTCGACGCCGCGGATCTCGGCGGACTCGCCGGCCAGGAACGCGACCTCGGCGGCGTTGCCCCGCACGAGCGCGACATCGACTTCGCCGAGAATGCGGCGAGCAGCGTCGTTGCGTAGCGCCGTTGCGCCCGCGCCTACCGGATCAAGGACGACCGGCACGCCGGCATCGTTTGCCGCGCGACCCGCAAGCACCATGGAATCGACGAGATCAGGCCACAGCGTGCCGATATTGAGCACCACGGCACCAGCCATCCGCGCGAACTCCTCGACCTCCTCGGGCGCGTGCGCCATCACTGGCAGCGCGCCGAGCGCCAAGATCGCGTTCGCGGTCTCGTTCATGACCACGAAGTTGGTGATGTTGTGGATGAGCGGCTTGTTCTCGCGGATCGCCGAGAGGTGACCGGCAGTAGAAATGGCATTGGGAACGGTGCGGCGTTGGCGCATATCATGGCTCCTCGTGTCCGGGAAACAAAGAGGCCGCCTCCGATGTGAAGACGGCCTACGAGCACTTCCCTGCGCTGGCATTATCCAGGGCGCGTCGCCGCGCCAAACAGGTTCGAACGGTCGAAGGGTGAGTCCCTTCCTCTCAGCCGCCTGAACAGCAGCTCCCGTAGACGTATGCGATTGTGTGCGCATCTTAGTGTAAGCGCAGGGGCGACGCAACCGTACCATAGGGCAAGCTGGCAATCTCGAACGCTGCCGTCGCGCGCTCAGACTCCCTCTTCGAGGGATTCCTCGTGGTATTTGAGCTACCGCAGTTCTCGACAGCTGTTGTCGTCCTTGCGCCAACTGAAGCTCCATACGACCGGCGAAGAAGCTGATTCTGAGCAAAAGGGAATTCTGGGCGACGAAATGGGACCGCAATGGCTTCTAAGCTGCGGTTTTGTACTCCGCAGGGCCCTCAGAAGGCCACACATTGTCGCCCGATTTCGAGCCGATAATCGGGCGCAACGGGCCTCTGACCTGCTGTTTTGGTGCCCCCAAGGGAATTCGAATCCTGATTGTGCTTGTGACTATTGGTACTCGTTGGGACTCGTTGGTACGGCGGAGCTGCGGTTCGCCCCAATAGGTCGCAACGAGTACCAACGGTCACCATGTATTTGGGCTACAAATCGGGCTACAAATCGAGGTACTTGTCGGTGGCCAGTGCGGTCGAGGAGATCGACTATCTACGCGAGTGCCAGCGCAGCAGTCGCCGCAAACACCAGAATCAGCATCTCGACCGCCAACAGCAGCCGACCCGCTGCCCGTAGGTCCGACGCGCTCGGCGTAGCGAACTCGACACCGATCGCCGCCCGCTCCGACTCCACGCCCGCGTAGTGGACGACCCCGCCAAGCCGCACCCCCAAAGCCCCCGCGAACGCGGCCTCCCCGTGTGCCGAATTCGGACTGGCGTGCCGTAGCCGATCGCGCAAACCGGTCGACCATGCTGTACGCCAGTCTGAGCGCACGACTGCGGCGGCCACCGCCACCAGCGGGATGGCGAGCCGCGCAGGCACCCAAGCCAGCACGTCGTCGAGCTTTGCGCCTGCGGTGCCGAAGCGCGCGTATTGCTCGTTGCGATACCCGACCATCGAGTCGAGCGTGCTCGCCGCTTTGTGCAGCCATGCGCCTGCCGGCCCCAGCAACAGCGCCCAGAACGCCGGCGCGATGAGCGCATCCACCGAGTTCTCGCCGAGGGTCTCGATGGCTGCCCGCGTGATCTGGGACTCGTCGAGGTTTGCTGTGTCTCGGCCGACAACTCCTGCTAGCGCGTTTCGGGCGCCAGGGAGATCGTTGGCATCGAGGCGCGTTCGGATGGCGTGGCCCTCGTCGGCGAGCGCTCTGCCGGCAAGAGCGAAGTAGATGAGTATCGCGTCAGCGGCGACGCCGCCGAGCGCTCCGCCGTAGTGCCACGCCAGCAGGCTGAGCGCGAGCGCGGTGCTGGCTGCAAGCATGACGGTCGCGGCCGCAAGGAGCGCACCAGCCAGCCTGTCGGGAAGCGCGGTGCGCAGCACCGCCCGCTCCCCCGTCGCGATTGCGTCGCCGAGAAGACGTACCGGATGCAGCCTATAGCGCGGGTCGCCGAGCACCAGGTCGAGCGCGAGCGCCAGTGCGAGTGCGAGCGGACGAGCGGCAAGCCAGCTCATCGGGCACACACCTCGCAATGCTCGGCGATGGCTACGGCGACCTGCGCGTTTTCTGCAGCAGAGCGAACACCGACGCGCAGCCAGCGGGGTCCGAAACCGGCGAACGTGGAGGCGTCCCGCACGCCGATACCGCGCGCTGCAAGCGAGTCACACAGATCCGTTGCCGAGACGCCGTCGGGCAGCTCGGCCAGGATGAACGGCGCGACGCCGTCGCAGACGCTGACGCCGGGGATGTCGGCGAGGAGCCGCGACATGCGCGGGCGTTCCTCCGCGAGCCACGACCGGGTGCGAGCAAGGTAGTCCTGCTCGCCGGCCAGCACGACGGCAGCCCCGGCGGCGAGGCCATTGACGCTCCACGGATCGCGCAGCTCAGACATGCGCCGGACCGTCTCGGCGTCGCCGACGAACAGTCCGAGGCGCAGGCCGGGCACGCAGAAGATCTTGGTAAGCGAGCTGACCACGAAGACGCCCGGCGTTTCGCGCATCACCATGGAGATTTCGTCGGCGCGTGCGAGGAACGGCAGGAATGACTCGTCGACAAGCACGCGCACACCGCGACGAGCCAGCACGGCGATCTCATCCGGCGACATGAGATGGCCGGTCGGATTGTTCGGCTGGCCGAGAACGAGCAGGTCGCTAGGGAGCGGCTCATATTCGCCCAGGGGCGTCGACCACGACGTTGCGTCGAGCGAGAGGGGAAGCCGCGAGATCTCGGCTCCGACCGCCTCGGCTGCCGAGACGTACTCGGAGTAGCAGGGTTCGAAGACGACGACACGACGCGGCTGAAGCGCCCGCATCGCGAGCGTGATGAGCTCGCTCGCGCCGTTGCCTACGAGCAGGCGCTCGCGAGGAACGTCCAGCCGGTCGGCCCATGCTTGGCGGGCGCTCCCGGCGTCGATCTCGGGGTAGCACATCGCGAGTTCGCGGGCGCACGCGAAAACGGCGTCGAGCGCGGCGGGCGGGCCGAATGGGTTAACGTTCACGCTCGCGTCAATCGAGGTCTGCGGCGCGCCACCGTGGTCGTACCTCACTGTGTGTCCTCCAGGCCCGCCATCGCGTAGTAGAGAACCGCCTGCTGGAAGTCCAAGCCCAACTCCGCTGCTCGGGCCTTCGGCCGGCGGCGTATCTCGATCGGAGTCTCGATGTTCACATCAGTGCCTGGACGTAGGGGCGCATGACCTGCTCAACCCGATCGACCTTGGCGTAACGCATCAGCTGCGCAGGCGTCGCTCGGCGAGTGCGGATCGTCTCTTGCAGCGCTTCGACTGCCACGTCCTGCCCGATGCGGTTGCGGTACTTGAAGCAGTCGGCGACGGTCTTGGCCAGGTCGAACACGCGGATGGGTGTGCCGTCCATGTCGTGCTCTTCGACGCCGGCCGCGATGGCCTCTACGCTCATCGAGAACCGCTCGATGCGGGGGTAGGCGATCCTCGGCGCCTTGACTCCCCTCGGCAGGGCGATCTGGACCGCAGCCGGGATCTGCGTGCCGATTCCGTGGAACTCAAGTGCGCTTACCAGACACAGGACCGCGCGGGGGGCACGCCTCAGGACCGCGGCTACGCTGGGGTATGCAGGCAGCGGCAACGCGGCAAGATGGTAGACCCCCCGGGAAAGCGGTTCGACGAGACCGGTATCACGCATCCAGTACAGCGTGCGCTCCTCGATGCCTGAGGAAAGCGCTTCGGAGGTGCCGAGCACTCCGCCGGCACGTTCGAATGCGGCCGTCGCGCGTGCAAGCTCCATGTCCGAAGGTGTCCTCATGGCATATAAGTTACCACAGTTACCGACAACTGTAGTCGTTTTTATGCCAACTCACTTTGGGCGACAAATCGGGCTACAAATCGACGCCGACTGATTCTGAGCAAAAGGGACTGCTTCTGGGCTCCAAGAGGACATCGACACACCCTCTGAGCTGCGCCTTTTCCCCATTGGCGCTCTCGGCAGGAGGAAAGTTATAGCCTGTGTTTGTCCATCGAAAAGTTGACCACTTTGATCACCGAAAAGTTGACCACCCCAAGCTTGGCTACTTCCGCGGTTTCGTGAGGCGACCCGCACTCTCACGGAACCGATAGGACTCTCCTTCGAACACGAGCACGTGGCT
>JAUSOQ010000043.1 GCA_030655755.1 Coriobacteriia bacterium | reverse complement strand
GTCCGGCCCGCTTGCGCTAAACCTTTCCGCCGAGACCCTCGCGAGCAGCTACTGGTACGCTACTTTTCGAGGTTCGCTCGGTCCGACTTCTTGGGACGCCTATGACTCTACGGCACCGGGAAATGGTCGTCAAGGCCATTTTGGGCAAATTCGGGAGGATGTGCTAACCGGGCGCTTAGGATGGCTGAGCGGTTGCAAAAGCGGGATGACAGGCAGTATGGAGCATTGGACTCTGACGAAGTGTTACCGGGTACAAGAGACAAGTACTGGCACTTGCCTCGGCATGTCTTGGGCTTTAGCATCGACTAAGACGACCGTGCACGTATGCTACGCGAGGTGTTGTCGGCCTGGAGGTTCCGCATGTCAAGCGCGACGCTCGAGGAGTACCTGGAGATGATATACAAGCTTGCCGAGCGAGGTGAGGTGCGCCCGTCTCAACTAGCTGAGGCGATGGGCGTTTCTGGGCCGACCGTGACCGCGACACTGAAACGACTCTTGGCAAAGGGCTTGATCAGTCGGCCCGACAACGGTGTGGCGCTCACCGCGTCTGGGGAGTCTGAAGCGATCAGCATCGTGCGCAGGCATCGTCTTGCCGAGCGGTTCTTGGTGGATGCGCTTGGACTCTCGTGGGATGAAGTGCACGAGGAGGCCTGCTTGCTGGAACACGCCCTCTCGCCCAAGGTCCAGTCAGCCCTGGAGACGTTCCTTGAGAACCCATCGTTCTGCCCCCATGGCCATCCTATTCCTCGCAGCGACGGTACTGTGCCGAAGATGACCGGTGAGCCCCTTTGTGACTTTGTTGAGGGCTCACGCGTGAAGATAGTGCGCGTCGAGGATGAAGACGACAGCCTGCTTGCATATCTGGCAAGCTTAGGGATGTATCCGGGGACGGAAGTCGGGATATGCGACGTGGCGCCGTTCAACGGCCCGCTGATGATAGAGGTCGGGGATTCGAAGTACGCTCTAGGCCGGGATGTCGCCTCGAAGATCGTCGTGTCGCTTCTGAAGAAGCCGGCGAAGATCGGGCGAAGATCGTGATCAGTGGATAGGGGTCTTGGGACGCGCGGCACACGTTCAGTCTGATATCACTCCGACGGCACTTCATACACGTCGTCCGCGATGATCTCAGGGCCCGCCATGCGCACGGACACCCCATCGCTCATGACGCCGTCAGCCGCCACCAGCTTATCCTCCAGAGAGCATGCCGAGATGTCCAGCTCACCCATGTTCGCGATGATGGCAACCACCGGCGCACCCTCAGGTATCTCGCCCGGTTCGCAGTCGTAAAGCACCCAGAAGCCACCCTCAAGATCGTCGTAACCCAGCACGCCGACCACCCGTGTTCTGCCATCGCCAAGGTCGGTCGCCCCGATCTCGAACGTTCCCTCGACTGAAGTGTCAGCTGAGTCGTTCGCCGCATCAGCCAAGGCAGGCTCCTCGACAGGTGTCGGCTTTGTTGAGCATCCAATCACGAACCCTGTTGCAAGTACGATCGACAGCAACAGACACAAGACTCTAGATCGCATCTTCGTCCTCCCCCTCGCATGATGGGTCCGGCGTCCGTAGTCCACGTACCCCAAATCCGAGTGAATCATCACCAAAGCGTTCCTTGATGCGGTCCAGCCCCTCTGCCAATAGGCGCGCTCTTGGAGGAGAGTCAGCTTCATCCTCACCCAACAGTTCGAGTTGCCTGGTGGTCTCCCCAAATCCACTGACAGCGAATCCAAGAAGACGTAAGCCTGCGCCAGGAGTCCACACATCTGACAGTAGGGCAGTAGCCACCGGCAAGATATCTGAATCGATGTCATATGGAGTCGCGACTGTTCGACTGGCTGTCTGCGTGCTGAAGTCTGCATATCGAAGCTTCACGCTGAAGGTACGTCCGGCGAGCCGGTGACGCCGAAGCCGCATTGCGACCTTCTCGACCAATATTCTCAGTTCTGCCTCGACCTCATCCCTCGTGCGAATGTCTTCGGGAAACGTGTGTTCCGCCGAGATGGACTTGCGTGCACCCTCACTCACTACCGGTCTTGTATCGATGCCACGTGCCCGTTGGACGAGTTCTGTTCCGTATGCGCCGAGGAGTTGGCTTGCCGAGCGCTCATCGAGAGCTGCCAGCTCACCCAAGGTCCGTACTCCGACCGCACGCAGACGCTCCGATGTGGCACGTCCCACACCAGGAAGCACGTTGACGGAAAGGGGGCGCAGGAACGCCGTCTCGTTGCCGGGCCTGACGATGGTGAGACCACGGGGTTTGTCGACATCTGAGGCTATCTTCGCCACGGTCTTTCCCGAGGCGAGTCCGATCGAGCAAGTGACGCCGAGTCCAGCGATGCGAGTCTGCGTCTGTCGGGCGATGGATACGGGATCCTCGCCGTACTCGGCTGGAGATATGTCTAGATACGCCTCATCGATCGATGTCGGCTGAACGTACGGGGTCACCTCTCGCATGATGGTCCGCACAGCCTCGGAGAGCTCTTCGTATCGTGTGAAGTGCGGGTGGACCCAGATCGCATCCGGACACAGCCGTGCAGCCTGCGCTGCGGGCATGGCCGAATGTACGCCGTATATCCTGGCTTCGTAGCTGGCCGTCGACACGACGCCGCGACCATCGGGCGAACCACCGACGATGACCGGCTTACCTCGCCACTCCGGATGGTCGAGTTGCTCGACGGCAGCGAAGAACGCGTCCATGTCCAGATGCATGATCGCTCGGCCGAGCCAGGGTGTGCTCAAGACGGAGTCCATGTATCCAGTCTACGGCCGAGTGGTTCGGGCCGCCAGGTGACCGCTACACTGGTTCGTGTGACGACAGAAAGGATCCATGGATGCTGATAGGCGCTCACGTCGGAGTAGCCGGTGGATATCCACAAGCTCTTGAGTATGCGCATCAGGTAGGTGCTGAGTGTGCACAGATATTCGCCAAGAGCCCGCGACAGTGGCACGCCCGCAACGTCGATCTTGCCGTTGCGGATGCGTTTCAAGCGATGCGGCAGGATCTCGCTATCGCTGCAGTCGTCACCCACACCGCTTACCTCATCAATCTGGGAACGATGGACCCGATACTTCGCGATAAGTCGATTGCCGCACTGACTGATGAACTTCAGCGTGCACAGCTTCTGGGCGCAGATGCTGTGATCACGCACATCGGAACGCACGGCGGCACCACCACAGAGGAGACTGCGGCAAGAGTCGCATCGGCCATCAAGATCGCCTTCTCCTCGGCGGGAGCGTCGACCCCTCGCCTTCTTCTTGAGAACACCGCAGGAGCCGGGACGACCTTCGGCAATGGCCCCGAGGAGATCGGCGCGGTCCTGGATATGCTGCCTGAAACGCTTCGTCACCGGGTGGGCGTGTGTATCGACAGCTGCCATGCACACGCCGCTGGCCACGACCTGTCGTCGGCGAGCGGATGGGTGTCGCTTATGGACGCGATCGACAAGCATTGCGGCATAGGGGTCATCGGCGCCGTGCACGCCAACGACAGCATGTTCGCGTGCGGTGAGCGAAAGGATCGTCATGCGTGGATCGGTGACGGCACCATCGGCTATGAAGGGTTCCTTGGGATGTTTTGTGAGCCGAGGCTGCGGGACGTGGCAGCCTTCACCGAGATGCCCGGGGAGATCCCGATCAAAGACGTGGAGAACATCGCCCGTCTCAAGCGGTTGCGTGACGTGTGTGAGGAACACGCATGAAACGGCGGGCCGTTGATGCGACTTTGCGTGCCAGGTCCTCGGGATCGCCGCTGAAGCGCACTTCGGAGGGGGCGTTCTGCAGTCGGTACGTGTTGATCAGGAAGATGTCGCGCAATTGGCGAGGAGTCAGTTTGTCGTGACAGGGGTCGGCAGCGGGCGCACTGTAGGCGCGTCGGATGGACCGTGTGAGTCTGTCCTCCCACGTGTCCACGCTCAGTTCGTCCTTCCGGACGCGGATCGTGCGCAAGAGATAGCCGAAGCGCACGAGATGGAGTACGAGAGTCCGCTCGTCAGCCTCAAAGATGACCAGACCTGGTGTAGCCGCAGCTTCACGGACGATCTTGAGAGCTGACATCGTACGATCAACGGCCCGAACGGCGTCACGGTATGCGATGGCGTCTTCATAACGCTGTTCTGCCGCCGATGACTCACGGAGGATCTGTAGCGCATCGCGAAAATGTTGACCTTGCCCATCGAGTGCATTCAATGCGGCATCCATGCGTTTTGCGTATTGCTCTGTAGAGATGCCACCATCACACGGGTGCGGGCAGGTATCGTCAGCACGTCGAGAGCACGGGAGAAAGCGTGTGTCGGCATCGAGTCTGCGAACACAACGCCGTAGACCGAAGTGAGAGCGAAGGGCATCGGTGAGTGTCTCGGCAGCCCACTGGTTCGTCAGTGGACCGATAGTCGTGCCGTGCACGTAGCGGCGATTGGTGATGCGCAACCGAGGAAAACGTGATGAAGTGTCCGCGTGGATGTAGACGACGCTGCGCCCACGTTCATGATCGAGGTCGAGGCACGGGTGGTAGCGCAGCGAAAGGCGACTTTCGAGAAGCTGTGCGTCAAGCTGCGATGCGCATGTGACGTAGCCGATGCTCTCAGTAAGGACGGCGGGATGATCGGCTTCGTGATCGACAGGCGTATAGAAATAGCTGCGAACCCGCGTACGCAGGCTCTTTGCGCGACCAACGTGTACGACCTGGCCATGGGCGTCGCGCATGACATATACTCCGGGAGCGTCGGGAAGATCCGTCGCAAAGACCAACTTACGAGCCAGATCCCCTTGTCGTGCAAGTCCACAGAGACGTGCTACGTCACCAGCGGTCGTGATGTCGCGTTCAGCTAGCTCGGCAAGCATCTGACACCAGACCTCGGCGGTCGCCAAAGCGTCGGTAGTGGCTCTGTGATCCGGTACCGTTTCGACCCCGTAGGCCTGCGCAAGTGCGCGCAGGTTGTAGCGCTCCAGATCAGGGCGTAGACGGCGAGCGAGAATGAGCGTATCGAGTACCGGTCGTGGAAAGGGAAGGCCCCACGCGCGCTCGGCCTCGTAGTCAAGAAAACCAAGATCGAATCGGTGGTTGTGTGCAACAAGGACCGAATCGCCAACGAATGCACGGAAGCGACGCATGACGCCGTTCACCCCGTCGGCGTCGCTGACCATCTCGTCATCGATCCCGGTGAGGTGTCTGATCGAGGGGGGTATGGACTCGATCGGTTTCACGAGTTCCCCGAAGCGTGCGACGATTACTCCGGACCGAATACGGGCAGCACCTATCTCGATGATGCTGTTCGTGCCGGGTCGGCAACCGGTGGCCTCGATGTCGACAGTGACGAAATCGCCGTCATCGAGCCGAGTACCTGCAAGCATGTGCGCATCCGCCTTCGGAGGGTATCGTCGCGTACAATGCTAGCATGTCCTGTTGGTGACGGGCATGTGTTGCCCGTCACGGCGCGGCCTCGTAGCATGTGGTTGTGTGGATTGAGTAGACCTTGTAATCGGTTTCTCGACCGAGAAGGTGGATGTGACATGGCGTTCTTCTTGATTGATCGCGACAGGACCGACGACTCGTTGCGATTGCTGTCGGCAGAATCGTTCTCAACGCGAGAGGCTGCGTTGCAGGCTCTTCCCGGACTGATGTCGGCCGACGAGGGCTACATGCGTGATGTGTTCGTGTGTGACCTGAATGCGGCGACTCCCGTACTCTTCGTCCAGCAACCCGCTCAGTCTGCCGCTGGGATCGTTTCGGCAAGCGAGGTCGGAGAAGAAGAGCCGGTAGCAGAGATCATGGAACCGGAGTCGATCGTGTCAGAAGAGATCATCGAGATACCCGCTGATGGTCTGGCGGATGCGTTGCGCCGCGCTGCGACGTCACTTGAAGCGGAGGGGATCGTCACTCCCGAATCGATCGTATCGGTGGCTGATACTGAAGACCTCGTCGAGGAGGAGGCTTCTACCGAGACGAGCGATGTCACTGACGAACTTGCACAGGCGATAGCGTCGCTTGGGGTAGAGATCCCCGAGGAGCCTGTAGCGGGGGAGCCGGAAGCGTCAGACACCACCTCGACCGACTGGCCTTGGGCGAACGTTGACAAGGTCGAGTTGGAGACTCAGGAGCCTGAGTTCGTGCCTCGACCTGTCATCATGGGCGACTACAACGATGAGGTGGTAGTGCCTGCGGCTGTAGAGCTTGATGAAGCAGGGCTTTCCACCGCTTCCACCTACGAGCCGGGCGAGATAGAGCTCGGCGATTACTCTTGCGATGACTGTGTCTACGCGAACACGTGTCCGAAGGCCGGGACAAGCAACCCCTCCGAGTGCGGAAGCTTCCAGTGGAAGTCCGTGTAGTCCCATACTGTTGCTGACACCGACGACCCGCCTCCCATATAGTGTAGACAGGTCGTCGCTTCTCTCGGAAGGTTCGCAATGTCGCGGTACGACCGGCACAGTTTCCCGTTCTCGGCGATAGTGGGCCAGGACGCACTGAAGACGGCACTGCTGCTCAACGCGGTCGATCCGCGCGTCGGTGGTGTCCTTATCAGAGGACATAAAGGCACCGCTAAGTCGACGGCCGTACGCGGGCTCGCCAGCGTGCTCCCTGAGTTCGATGTCATCGAGGGATGCCCTTATGGCTGCGATCCCGATGATCCTCGAACGTGGTGCTCGGCATGCACGGAGAGTGGCGCGAAGCACGCTCGCGCTCAGCGTCGACCTCACCTCGTGGACCTGCCTGTCTCGGCGACCGAGGACCGGGTCGTGGGGACCCTCGATCTCGAGCACGCGCTCAAGAAAGGGGAACGCCGCTACGAGCCGGGCCTACTTGCCGAGGCCAACCGGGGCATCCTCTACGTCGACGAAGTGAACCTGCTCGACGACCACCTTGTGGACACACTGCTCGATGCCGGCGCCAGTGGCGTGAACGTTGTCGAACGTGAGGGCGTACGCTTCCAACATCCCGCCCGCTTCATCCTCGTGGGAACGATGAACCCGGAGGAAGGCGAGCTTCGACCACAACTCCTCGACCGATTCGGACTATGCGTCGATGTCGAAGGTATCGGTGACGCGCAGGCGCGTATGGAGATCATGCGACGCAGGCGGGCCTACGAGGACGATTCGGCGGCGTTTGTGAAGAGGTGGGAGGCACAGGAGCACGCTTTGACCGAGAAGATCAAGCGCGCACAGCATGGGCTATCCGATGTGGAGCTCGACGACGATCTGCTCTTCCTGATCGCATCCGTATGCGCGCGCATCGGCGTTGACGGACACCGTGCCGACCTCACGATGGCCAGGGCTGCCACAGCCTATGCCTTGCTCCGTGAAGGATCAAGTGTGACAGCGGCTGATATCCGCCATGTCGCACCGATGGTACTCGCGCATCGCATGAAGCGAACGCCCTTCGAGGAGGACCGCTTCAGCCAGGAACAGGTCGCAGCGATGCTATCGGATCCCGCCGCAGGCGACGGCGAAGAGGGAGCCAGTGATGCCGAAAGCCCCCGCGGATCAGCGGGCGACGGAAACACCCATCTGGAGATCGCACGGACTCTCATCGAAGGGACTGTCGCCGATGGCCCGGACGGAGAGCTTCCGACGTCGATGTCGTTGGACCTCGATCGCGTACGGCGGTCGCAAGGCGGACGCCGTCAGGAGACGACCTCTGATGACCGCTACGGCCGATACGTGCGTTCTGAAGCGCCTCGGCCGGGAGATGTCCCCGATATCGCTTTGGACGCCACGATCCGCGCTGCGGCGCCATTCCAGTCTTCCCGCCAGGGCGATATGGCCATCAGGATCGAGCCTGCGGACATCCGCAACAAGGTCCGCCGCCGACGCGTCGGCGCCTCGATCGTGTTCTGCGTGGACGCCAGTGGATCGATGGGCGCACAGAACCGCATGGAGATCGCCAAGGCTGCCGTGTTGGAGCTGCTCGTAGATGCATATCAGCGTCGCGACAGAGTGGGGCTTGTGGCGTTCCGCGGAGAGGCCGCAGATCTTGTCCTCGCACCGACGGCAAGCGTGGAACTCGCACAGTTGAAGCTGCGCACTCTTCCGACTGGTGGAGCGACCCCTCTAGCGCATGGCATACTCAAGTCGCTCGAAGTACTGCAGCGTGAGACGCGGCGAAACGATGACATCATCCCGTGGCTCGTTCTTGTGACCGACGGACGAGGCAACGTGGGAGTGGACGGCGGTCTAGGCTCCGAAGACGCGAAGTCTGCAGCTCAGCGTATCCGGGAGGCGCACATCAACACGATCGTTATCGATACGACCCACATCTCTCGCAGCGGATCTGCCGCACGTGAGATCGCGCAGGCTGCCAGTGGCGAGTACGTACGCCTCGCCGCGATGGACGGCGGTGCGCTCAGCGTCATCGTACGGGAGCGTCTGCGCACGGCTTAGAGGGTGCGGAGTGGGCCTGTAAGCCGGATTCTGTCGTGGACGACCATCTATCTAGGACCGCCGTCGCCGACGGTCTCACGCGGGCATACCCGAGCGATGGCCGGGCCAGCCGTGACCGCTCCTATTCGCCCTTGCTCCAGGTGGGGTTTGCCAAGCCGCCACGTTGCCGTGACGCTGGTGCGCTCTTACCGCACCGTTTCAGCTTTTCTCCCGCCGAGGCGGGGGAGTCTTCTTTTCTGTGGCACTTTCCGTCGCGTCACCGCGCCCTGCCGTTAGCAGGCACCCTGCCCAATGGAGTCCGGACTTTCCTCACGTCTTTCGACGCGCGGTCGCCCGGCCCACTCCGCACGTTATTCTAACAGGGGGAGGGCGATTTGTGCCCGGAAATGGCGAAGACGGCCAAGAGGCCGTCTTCGATTCATATCTGGTAGCCCGTACGGGATTCGAACCCGTGATCTCCGCCTTGAGAGGGCGGTGTCCTAACCGCTAGACGAACGGGCCATGCTTGGCTGGGGTGCTAGGGCTCGAACCTAGACTCTTCGGAACCAGAATCCGACGTGTTGCCAGTTACACCACACCCCAGTTCGCGGACACGCTGCCTGGGCGCGAGACGGTATGCTACCGAGCGCTCAGGCGTGTGTCAAGCCGTCGCGAGGCTGGTTCACACAGTGGCCCAGGGCCGTGCATCTTGCAGGCGGGCGAGCGTACGGGGCTTCCCGAGAAGCGCGATGGACTCGAACAGTGGGGGACTTATCGTCGAACCGGTGATCGCGACACGAACTGCCTGGAACACGATCTTCGGCTTCAGGCCTAGTGATTCGGGAATCGCACGCAACGTCGCCTCGACCTTGACGGCGTCGAAGTCCTCAAGGTGCATGAGGGCATCGGCGGCAGCCTCGAGCGACCGTCCAGCACCTTCTTTCGCAAGTACCTTGTCCTTCGCGAGCGGATCGATGGTTATCGCGTCCCTGAACAGGAATCCGACCATGTCCACGACCTCGTCCATTCGCTTGATCCTCTCGGACACCAACGGCGCCAGCTCCTCGAACCACTCACGGCGAGACTCGACCTCCCCCGCGTTGGCCAACCCGGCCTCTTCGAGCCATGGCAGCATGCGCTCGACGAATACTGACGGGGAGAACTCCCGGATGTAGACGCCGTTCAGCCACTCGAGCTTCTCGTCATCGAAGATCGCAGGGTTACGGGACACGCGGTCGAGCGAGAAGTTCCCGGCGAGCGTCTCACGCGAGAGGATGGTCGTCTCGCCGTCAAGTGACCAGCCGAGAAGCGCCAGATAGTTCATCACGGCCTCCGGCAGATAGCCGAGGTCACGATAGGCCTCGACCGAGGTCGCACCATGTCGCTTGGACAAACGCTTGCCGTCCGCGCCAAGGATCATCGACAGGTGCGCGAAGACGGGCACAGGCTCGCCGAGAGCTTCGTAGATGAGGATCTGCTTGGGTGTGTTCGAGAGGTGGTCATCACCGCGAACGACATGCGTGATCGCCATCGTCGCATCATCGATCGTTACCGCGAAATTATAGGTGGCGGTGCCGTCGGTGCGTACGAGCACCAGATCATCGACAGCGTCGGCAGGGAATGAGACATCGCCGCGAACCGCATCAGGGAAGATGATCTCGCCGCGGTCGTCGGGGACCTTTAGGCGCCATACATGCGGCTCGCCCGATGCGATGCGCGCCTCGGCGTCGGCTACAGAAAGTAAGCGGCAGGTCCGGTCGTAACCGGCGAAACCACCCCTGGCACGTGCAGCCTCACGCTTGGTATCGAGTTGGGCAGGTGTACAGAAGCACGGGTAGGTGGCATCGGCGGCCTTGAGCCGCTCGAGAGCATCCGCGTAGCTGGCAAAACGCTGCGTCTGGAAGTAGGGACCGTACGGGCCACCCACGCCGGGACCTTCGTCATAGTCGAGGCCGAGCCACTCCATCGCGCGCAGTATCGCCTGTGTGTTCTCGTCCGTGGAGCGCTCGGGGTCTGTGTCCTCGATGCGCAGCACGAACGTGCCACCATGACGACGGGCGAATGCCCAGTTGTAGATAGCAGTTCGCGCACCTCCGATGTGGAGGTGGCCGGTCGGGCTTGGAGCGAATCGAACACGAACGTTCTCGGACACGGGACTCCTTTCGGGAGTGTCAGTCGGTCGCGGTCTCTTGAGACCCTGTCTCACAGATACCGGAACGGCGAAGTAGGAACCAAGTCAGCCCGATAGCGACAATGAGGAGAGCGAGTGCCGATGCCTTCATCAGCACAGAGGTGGCATCGGCGTTGGTCTCGAAGATCACCAGCTTCCGGACCACGGCGACGAGTCCGGCTTCCATGACGGTCGCGATCACATTCTTCCGCTTCATGTACGCCAAAGCGATGTTGAACAACTCAATGACGATGAACACGACCAGTACCGAGTCTAAAACGCGCAGGATCGAGTCCGGCGTGAGGTATCCTGTCTCGGCAACGGCGCTATACATCTCGACGACCAGGTCGACCGCGCCAAGAGCAGCGATAACGACGAGCAACAGCGCGATGATCTTTTCGAGCGCGTCCACCGCGACATGCATGATCCTACTCAGCACAGAACACCTCCTCTTCACTCAGTGGCACCACGACATCATACCAGCCTCCAGGACACCAGACCTGCACACACTGCTCTTGAAGTGACGCACTCGCCCGTGCTATGGTCGCGACACTCATCAAGAGGCAGTGCGAGAGTGCTGCAGAGGGTCGAGGGACCGCACCCGAGGACACCCCGGCAACCGACGTGAAAGCGACGTACGGTGCCACGTTGCGGCAGGCGTTTATGCCTGGCAGATGAGGGAATACCGCAGGCCGCAAGTGCCGCATGCGATGTCCCTTGTCCGTCCGGACAGGGGCATTTGTCTTGTTCGGACACGAATCGGTGGAGCCCGGCACATGCCGGGCACGACAAATAGGAGGCTCTATGCCCGGACGCGATTTCCTGTTCACCTCGGAGTCGGTGACGGAAGGACATCCCGACAAGATGTGCGACCAGATCTCGGATGCGGTACTTGATGCGATCCTTACACGCGAGGCCGAGCTTGAGGCCGAAGGGTACGTGACCGACAAGGGCTCGAAGGCATCTGTTGACAGCGTCCGGGTAGCTTGCGAGACCATGACGACAACAGGCCTTATCGTCGTTGCCGGTGAGATCCGTACGCATGCGTACGTCGACATCCCCGCGATCGTCCGAGAGACGGTCAAAGACATCGGCTACACCCGCGCGAAGTACGGGTTTGACTACGAGACATGCGGGGTTCTCACCGCGATCCACGAGCAAAGTGCCGACATCGCCATGGGCGTCGACGAGGCCTACGAGGTCAAACACGGCGATACCGATCCGCTCGATCTCATCGGTGCGGGCGACCAGGGCATGATGTTCGGCTATGCGTGCAATGAGACATCTCAACTGATGCCGATGCCGATCTACCTGGCACACCGCCTGGCCGAGCGCCTGACTGCCGTGCGCAAAGCTGACGTTTTAGATTACCTGCGCCCTGACGGCAAAACGCAGGTCACCTTGCGCTACGTCGACGGCAAGCCCGTTGCTGTGGACAAGATCCTTATCTCCAGCCAGCACGCTGATGGCGTGGACATCGAGAACCTCATGAAGCCCGACTTCATCGAACACATCATCGATCCGGTGTTATCTCTTGAGAACATCGAGTGGAAAGACGCCGAGATCTACGTCAACCCGACCGGCCGTTTCGTGATCGGCGGCCCGATGGGCGACTCGGGTCTCACCGGTCGCAAGATCATCGTCGACACCTACGGTGGAATGGGTCGTCACGGCGGCGGCGCTTTCTCGGGCAAGGACTGTACTAAAGTCGACCGCTCGGCTGCGTATGCCGCTCGCTGGGTAGCGAAGAACGTCGTCGCTGCGGGTCTGGCGGACCGTTGTGAGCTCGAACTCGCATACGCCATCGGCGTTGCGCACCCGCTGTCGGTCCTCGTCGAGACGTTCGGAACCGAGAAGGTGGCAGTCGAGAAGATCGAGAAGGCCGTTCTCCAGGTATTCGACCTCCGTCCCGGCGCTATCATCCGCGACCTCGACCTGCGTCGGCCGATCTATCGCAAGACGGCCGCATATGGTCATTTCGGCCGTGACGAACGTGACTTCACATGGGAACGGACCGATCGCATAGACGAGCTGCTCGCTGCTGCCGAATGATCCGCACTTGAGTGATCCGAAGGCCGTCGACCACGATGTCGGCGGCCTTCGCTATGCTGTCGGTATGAACTCAACAGCCACACATCGGTACGCGCACGTCGTTGTCGACCTGCCGACCCGCGCTTTGAGCGAACCACTCGACTATGCCATCCCACGTGGACTCGCTTCGCGGATCGCGGTCGGCATGCCGGTCCTTGTGCCATTGGGCTCGACCACAGCCGTCGGTTACGTGGTCGGGCTGTCCGCCACTACGGCAGTCGCGGATGTTCGTTTGCTCGAGCGCATCTTAGGGGGACAGCTCTTTCAAGACAGCGCTATCGAGTTGGCGCTTTGGTTGGCCGAGGAGTACTTTGCGCCGCTGAGTGAGTCGCTGCGTCTGTTCCTGCCGCCGGGAGGTTCACCAAGGCTTGTGCGCGGGTATCGAACTAGCGGGGTCCGACCAGACGGCGAGTCGGGCGCGGTCTATGATCTTGCCGCTCGTGAGTCCGGAGTCCACGACGTCGAACTCGGCCGGCCGGGCTCAGTGAGGCGGCGCATCGCCTCCAGACTCCTGGCCGGCGGTGTCCTTGAGCGCACGTACGATCTGGAGTCGCCTCGTGTCTCTGTGGTGAGCGAGCGATTTGCCGAACTCACTGTCTCCGGCGTCGGGTACGAGCCCGCCCGCACCGCATCGATGCAGCGCGCCATCATGCTGGCGCTGACCAACGGCCCTGTCTCGGCTGGGGAGCTCCGGGCTGAGCTCGGTAGCGTGGATGCCGCTTTGAAGCGACTCTCGGAACTGAACGTCGTCAAGCTGACGGATCGAAGGCGGCTAAGGCTACCTGACGGCCATGTCCGACACGCGCCGCGTCACGAGCATCTGTCGGCGGGGCAGCTCGACGGGCTCGCCGCTATTCGTGAGACTCGCAGTAGCGGCGGTGGAGTCGTCCTGCTTGACGGTGTCACAGGATCCGGCAAGACAGAGGTCTACCTGCGCGCGATCGAGGAGGTGGTCGCGGATGGCGGCCGTGCGATCGTCCTTGTGCCGGAGATCTCCCTGACGCCGCAAACCGTGGGGCGTTTCCGGTCACGCTTCGGAGATCGGGTCGCGGTACTGCATAGTCGCCTTTCCGCCGGGGAGCGTTACGACCAATGGCGTCTTGCACTCGCAGGCGAGGTCGACGTCGTTGTCGGGGCGCGATCGGCACTGTTCGCACCGCTACCGGATGTGCGTCTTGTGGTGATCGACGAGGAGCATGAGGCCTCTTACAAGCAGTCCAGCACTCCTCGATACCACGCACGTGACGTTGCCGTGCGTCTGTGTATGGATCGCCGAGCGACATTGGTTCTGGGATCAGCGACTCCCTGCATGGAATCACTGGCTGCTGCCGAGCGGGGAGCGTACCGTCGGGTCGTCCTCGATCAACGTGTCGGCGGTGGCACACCGCCAGCGGTAACGGTCGTCGATATGGGAGCCGAGTTCAGTGACGGCCATCGCTCGATGTTCTCCAGACCCCTTCTCCAAGGACTACGTGAGGTCCTTGAGGCGCGTGACAAGGCCGTCCTCTTCCTGAATCGCAGGGGATATGCGTCATTCCTGCTGTGCCGGGAGTGCGGGTTCGTCCCCCAATGCGACTCATGTGCGGTCTCGATGACCTATCACGAACAGGGCAATGTCTTGCTGTGTCACCATTGCGGCGCCCGGATGCCGGTCCCGCCCGTATGCCCACGCTGTTCCAGTCCGTTCCTGCGACGCTTTGGCGCCGGCACACAGCGTGTCGAAGACGAGTTGCGCCAAGAATTCCCTGGAGTGCAGGTGGTCCGAATGGACGCCGACACGACCTCGGGCAAAGGGGGCCATGAACGGGCTTTGATGCAGTTCGAGGCGCTCGACAGCGGGATACTCCTGGGTACGCAGATGGTCGCCAAGGGGCTCGATTACCCTGAGGTCACGCTGGTCGGCGTGATCAATGCCGACACGACGATGCACATCCCTGACTTCCGTTCCGGCGAACGTACATATCAGTTGCTCGAACAGGTCACAGGACGTGCCGGCAGAGGCACGCGTCCCGGACGCGTCGTCATTCAGACATACTGGCCGGATCACCCGGCCGTTGAAGCGGTACGGTTGCATGATCCGGACGTCTTGTACCGCGAAGAGCGTTGCGCCAGAAGCGCCCTCGGTTATCCCCCGTATGGACGCCTCGTCAACATCGTCTTCACTTCGATCTCGCAGGACGATGCCAGGACTGGCGCATTCTCTGCGGCTGATGCGTTCCAGGCTATACGGCCTGACGGCTGGGGTGTTCTCGGACCGGCGCCCGCCCCGATCGCCAAGTTGAAAGACCGCCACCGGTGGCACATCCTGCTGAAGGCGCCTTTGGACTCGGCGCCGGCAAGCATCGTTGCCAGAGCGCTCGACGTTGCCCGTATGCCACCCGGCGTCAGCGTGGTAGTCGATGTCGACCCCGTGGATCTCGTCTGACAGCCGAGCGCTGCCGATGTAGAATGTACGCTGCACGCGACAAGCTTCTCGGGTCCTGCGTCATAGACAATGAATACGATTTGGAGCCGCCGAACCATGGAGATCCTGACCCATCCCAACCCTGTTCTGAAGCAGCACGCGATGGACGTGGACATCGCGCATGACTCAGACCTTCGCGCACTCGTGAGAACGATGGCCGGAGCGATGTATGAGTTCTCCGGCGTGGGCCTGGCTGCCCCACAGATCGGTGTCGCGAAGCGCGTGATCGTGTTCGACGTCGAGGATCAGCTTTCAGCTCTGGTGAACCCGGTGATCGTGGAACGGGCCGATGAGACGGTGACCGACGAAGAAGGCTGTCTTTCGGTTCCCGGTATCTCGGTCCCCATCGCGCGCGCCGAATGGGTCGTCTGCAACGGTGTCACGCTTGAAGGCAAGGAAGTCACACTCCGCGCAGATGACTTCTTGGCACGAGTGCTCCAGCACGAGATCGACCATCTTGACGGCGTCTTGATCCTAGACCGCCTCGATCTTCCCGAGCGTAAAGAGGCCATCAAGGCGTACAACGCCGTGAACCAGTCACAGCGCCTCGGCTGACGACGCGCAAAGGGGGCGTATGGACGTTGTATTCATGGGCACGCCAGAGTTCGCGGTGCCCAGTCTCAAAGCCCTGGCAGCAGCCCATAATGTCGGTGCCGTGTACACGCGTCCCGATGCGATCTCTCGTAGAGGGAATGCGCTCTTGCCGCCGCCGGTGAAAGTACTCGCCGACAGGCTTGGCCTGACTGTGATGCAGCCTTCCACACTGCGAGATACGGGTGAGGCCCAACGGTTGCGAACACTGGCTCCAGACGTCATCTGTGTCGCTGCATACGGTGTGATACTGCCTCCTGATATCCTCGCGATCCCCTCCTTTGGATGTATCAACGTGCACGCATCTTTGTTGCCCCGTCATCGGGGAGCGGCGCCGATCCATCGCGCCGTGCTCGAGGGGGACGATACGGTCGGAGTCAGCATCATGCGTATGGAGGAGGGTTTGGACACTGGACCCTACGCGATGCAGCGGTCGATTCCCACACTGGATCGCACCGTGACCGAGCTGACAGATCTTCTCGCCGAGGAAGGCGCACAGGCGCTTCTCGAGATCTTGGACGAGATTGCCACCGGCACCGTGTCCTGGATCGCACAAGACGATGCTCTGGCCACCTATGCCGCCAAGATCGGCCGTCAAGATGTCTCGCTCAGCCCTGAGCTGACGATCGTGGAGGCGTTGCGCCGCGTGCGCGCCTCCACCTCTCAGGCGCCGTCACGGTTACTCATCGACGATGTGATCGTTTCGGTCATCTCTGCAAGCTCGGTGGACGATCATGCAGAAACAGGAGAGGTCATCTTAGGCACTGACGAGCTTGTGATCGGTTTCGTGGATGGGGCCATGCGGCTCGATATGATACGTCCGGCAGGGAAGCGCGACATGAGTGGCAGTGCGTGGATCTGCGGAGCGCGCATTCCAGCCCAGTGCTTATGGCAGGCGGTCGCATGACCGTCTCCGCCTCCCGCAGCGCCGCACTTGGTATCCTTGCGGATATCCGTCGTCGAGGAGCCTTTTCACGTCCGGTCGTGGATACCGCGCTTGCGCGGTCAGGTCTTTCTCGCGAAGACGTCGCGTTCGCCTCGCGACTCGTCTACGGTGTGATCACCGCTCAAGGCACTCTCGACTCCATCATCGACGAGTCGGCCAAACGACCTGGTGCCGTTGAGCCGCGTGTCCGTGATGTCTTGAGGCTTTCGATCTGTGAGCTGCTCTACCTGAGAACACCCGCGCGAGCCGCCGTTCACCAGGGTGTTGACGCCGTTCGGAAGGTGCAACCCGCCGCCGCCGGTTTCGCCAACGCGGTGCTGCGTCGCGTCGCTGATCGAGCCGAGAGCTTCCCCTGGGGTGACCCCACGACTGATCGAGATGTTCTGGCGAGATCGTCTGCCATGCCGCGATGGCTGGTGGACATCTTTCTCGAGGATCTCGGCGACGCAGAGGGCGTACATGCTTTGCTCGCGGGAACCGAGGCGCCGCCCATGTTCGTTCGGGCTAACCCCTTTCGGGCGACCCCGCACGAGACGTTCGAACAGCTGCAGGCTGATGGTGCGCAGCCGGAAGCATCTCCTCCGGATGAGTCGTGCTTCCGGTGTCGGTCACCACGTGAAGCGGTTCACGGTGAGGCTGTCACTGGCGGGATGGCGATCGTGAGTGACGCCGCCGCTCAAGTCGCTCCGTTGTCCGCTGCGCCGAGGGCCGGAGATCGCGTGCTCGATATCGGAGCTGGCCGAGGGACCAAGACGGCGGTCCTCCAGGGTATTGCCCTGGGATCGGGCGGCCCCGCCGATATCACCGCGGTCGATATCCACGGCTTCAAGCTGGATACGCTGCAAGAGTCGTTGAGTCTACTCGGGCTACCCGCTCCGCGTACTGCCATACTCGATGCGACCGATGAGTCGGTTTTGGCAGGCCTCGGCGGTGAGTTCGATGTCGTTCTGATCGACGCGCCGTGCTCGAATCTCGGTACGTTGAGGCGTCATCCCGAGAAGCGATGGCGGCTGATGCCTGATGACATAGAACGCATGGCGGTACTCCAGCGTTCGCTTCTTGATGCGGCATCTCACGTTGTCCGCCGTGGAGGTCTTGTGGTGTACTCTACGTGTACCATCACCCGCACAGAGAATCAGGACGTCGTTTCCGCGTTCCTATCGGGGGACAGGGGTCGGGCGTTCAGGGTGAGACCTCTCCACGATGTGGTGGATGATGCATGGCAACGGTTCATCACACCCGAGGGGTATTTCCGTTCGTGGCCGGAGACTTCCGGCGCGGATGGGCATTTCGTCTCTGCGCTTGTCCGCGAAGAGGCATGAGTTCGGTGTACACCGCTTCGTTGTAAGGGAGGACATCTAATGCGCAACACCCGGATCGTCGAGATGCTTGAAGTGACTGAAGCCGCGGCGCTTGCGGCTGCACGATGGATGGGGAAGGGCGACAAGATGGCCGCAGATAACGCGGCGGTCGAAGCGATGCGTAGCGCGTTCGACATCCTCGACATCTCGGGCGAGATCGTCATCGGTGAAGGCGAACGCGATGAAGCACCTATGCTCTTCATCGGCGAGAAGGTGGGTGCCGGCGGCGAGGAGATCGACATCGCGGTCGACCCGCTCGAAGGAACGAACCTCACGGCGTACGGGCAGCCCAACTCGCTGGCTGTACTTGCGTTCGGCCCGAAGGGCACGCTCTTGAATGCACCCGACACGTATATGTGGAAGGTCGCGGCAGGACCGGCGGCCAACGGCGCCGTACACATAGACGCGTCGCCGACCGAGAACGTCCGCAACGTCGCCAAGGCGCTCAATCGACCCGTTGAAGACATCGTGGTCTGCATCCTTGAGCGCGAGCGCCACAACGACCTCATCGCCGAGGTCCGTGCCAGTGGCGCACGCATCCGTCTCATCTCGGACGGCGACGTCTTTGGTGCGGTCGCCACTGCGATCGAGGGCACGGGGATCCACCTCTACCTGGGTGCGGGCGGCGCACCGGAAGGCGTTCTCGCCGCAACCGCCATGAAATGCATCGGTGGCACATTCATGGGCCGCTTCGCTTTCAGGAATGACGAGGAACGCGCCCGAGCAGAGAAGATGGCGCAGTGCGACATCGATGGCGTGCTGACGATGGACTGCCTCGTCAACACCGATGAGGCAGCGTTCATCGCCACGGGCGTCACTGATGGCGAGATGTTGCGTGGCGTGAAGTACTTCGGGCAAGGTGCGAGAACGCACTCTATCGCGATGGACAACAAGACCGGTACGGTCCGATTCATCGAGACCGTTTACCGCACAGGCGTCGAGAAGTTCTGGGTCCGAATGGATTAGTCAGTCGGCTGCGCCACTTCCAATGCAACTTGCGCCACCATCACAAGTAGTGGATGAACCGGCCGTCACGGCCGGTTCTTTCTTCTCCTGACCGACACTCGGTTTTGGTGCAGCAGGGGAGTGACGAGAGTCCGTGTTGTAGAACCCCGAGCCCTTGAAGTGCACGCCCACGGGCGTGAAAAGACGCTTTGTCTCGCTGCCGCACGTGGGACACGAGACTACCGAGGAGTCGGAGATGGAGCGTACGATCTCGAACGTCATATCACACGTCACGCAGCGGTAGTCGTATGCGGGCATGAGCTTCCTCTCCTCGTCGTTAGCCGTGCCACTGCATTCCGACACTGCGAACGTGCAGGATACAACGCACGAACACACTTGGGCAAGGCGACGAAGTTGCTATACTCGCCCTCATGGCACAGAGACCGCGTCGAAAGAGACTTCTTCCGATATGGCTGCTTTCATCAGTGGCGGCGACCGTCTTGGTCGTCATGGCTGGGGGGTTCCTCGCCGATGCCAACTACCGGGCGTCTTTAGTCTCGGTCCCTTCGATCGTGGGTCGGCCTGCCGACGTTGCGGAACAGAGTGCCCGACTGAGTGGGCTGGCGTTCCAGGTCTCGGGGCGCCGATTCTCTGCCGAAGTGCCCGAGGGCTCGGTCCTCTATCAAGAGCCGGTCGCTGGTGAACGGGTCAGTAGGGGAGCCGCTGTGCAGGTGGTGCTCTCGGCGGGTTCAGAGAAGCTCATCATGCCGGACGTGGTGGGTATGTCCTTGCAAGAGGCAAGAGACGCCCTTAGGGAGCACGGTCTCGGCGTGGTCACCGACAATATCGTTTCCCGGGCCGTCGCAGGTACCGTGCTTGGATCATTCCCGGCTTCTGGAGCCGAGGTCAGTACCGGAGCCACCGTTCGATTGTCGATAGCGATAGGGGGCGCATCAGCAGACTCACTGCTCCCCTATGATCTGCACGATCTTGTGATCGCTCTCGACCCTGCGCCGGCACGTGAGGGATCCATAGACATAGCGTTGGACGTGGCACGTCGCGTTCGGTCACTTCTTGAAGCCTCGGGCGCACGAGTCACGGTGACTCGCTCGCTGACCCAGGCCCTCCCGTCCGATGCTGCCCGCTCGAGTACTGTCGCGTCGCCAACGCCAGATGCCATGGTCGGGCTATCGTTGTCCGGTCTTGGTGGTGTGGGTATGACCGCAGTCGTGGTGCGTTCCACAGACGCGACCGCCGCCTCAGATGCTGAGTCCGTCGCAAAGACGTTCACCGCCTCGGTCCGCCTACCGGGCCAGACCGTGAACCCCTATCGAACCGATGACGATGCGGTTCTCGGCAAGGTCCTTGCTCCTGGCGTGAGAGTGCTGCTTGGCGATGCGAACGATGCAGCCGATGCGGCCCGGTTCGGTGATCCGAACTGGGCTGATCTTGTTGCCCGGGCTCTTTATCGCGCACTGGGCGAAACCTTTGCGACCCGATGAGCGTTGACCTGTTCATATAGACTGTAAGTGTCAGCGAATACCGACTGATGGAGTTTTGCATGCGTTTGAGTAGACTGCGTTCGATACTTGCCGTGTTCTTGGTCGCCACGCTCGCCATGCCGGGCGTGGCGTTCGGCGCCAAGTCTGAGATCGAGCAACTCGAGGAACAGCTCGCCGCGGTACGCGCCGAGGCCAAGAAGGCTGGTGACGCGTATTCCGACGCATACTGGACGCTGGACAAGACCAACGCGACCATCGCACAGACGGACAAGGAACTTGCGGTCCTCAACGATGAGCTTGCTGCCGCATCGGCTCGTCTGTCTCTACGTGCCGCAGAGATCTATCGTTCCGGTAGCGTCGATTACCTGACGTTGCTTCTTACGGCCGATACTCTCGATGACATGCTCATGCGTCTTGAGTATGTCCAGCGGCTTGGCAATCAAGATGCCGAGACCATGGCAGAAGTAAAGGACCTTCAAGAAGAACTCGACGTGAAGCGTGCCTCAGCCCTTCAGCTCCAGGAGCAGCAGTCCGATGAAGCCGCCGCACTCAAGAAGAAGTCTGACGCACTCCAGAAGCAGCTGAACTCCATCCAATCCAAATACAATGCGCTTCAGGCGAAGCTTGATGCTGCGCGCAAAGCGGCCAACAAGCCGGCATCCGCGAAACCTGGTGCGAATGGCATGGTCTTCCCGGTTCGGGGCGCTTACACCTACTCGGACACCTGGGGCGCTGCACGTTCGGGTGGTCGCACCCACAAGGGCACCGACATCATGGCGAAGCATGGGACCCCCGTGGTGGCCATCATGTCCGGAACGGTCAGAGCGAAGTCCAGCTCGCTCGGTGGACTGACCATCTGGCTCACCGCTGACAACGGTTGGGCGTTTTACTATGCACATCTGCAGAGCTACGCGCGGACCTCGGGACGCGTGAGTGCGGGCGAGGTCATAGGCTACGTAGGAAGCACAGGAAATGCTACGGCGAGTGCGCCACATCTTCACTTCGAGATACATCCGAACGGCGGCGCTGCAGTGAATCCGTACCCGTACCTGCGGGCGATGGAGTAGGCGCTGTTGCGCTCGCACCCCACGTGTGCGAGCATTATCGTGTTCTGATCACCGTATCGGGAGCTGCGTGAGCGGCTGAGAGGCGGCCGGGTGCCGCGACCGAAAGACTGCGCCGGTAATGCGGGGTAGCAAGACGGGCAGGTTGTCCCTTAGGAGACAGCCTCTCTTGTCCCTCACTCCTCCCACGCCGCTTCCGCGGCCGTGAGACTGGAGTGGATCATGTCTGAGCATCGTGTTCTTGTGAGTAGCCGCGTGGGGCTTGTTGCAGAGGTGGGTTTGAGCATCGCGCTGGCTGTCGTACTCGGCATGTTGAAAGTCTGGCAGATGCCTCAGGGTGGCGAGTTGTCGCTCGCGATGCTGCCGCTGATCGTCCTTTCGTTCAGACGCGGCGTGGTGCCCGGCATCATTGCCGGTGCGCTGTACGGTATCCTTGACGCACAACTCAACCCCTACATCGTGCATTGGGCGCAATATGTCTTGGACTACCCTCTTGCGTACGCACTCGTCGGTCTTGCCGGCGTGACCGCGGGGCGACTTCGCACATCGATCGGCCGGCCGCGCGCGTTCGCGACCCTGATCGTTGGCGGAGTAGCACTCGGCGCCACTGCTCGCTATCTGGCTCACACCGTGTCCGGGATCATCTTCTTTGCGGAGTACGCTCCGCCAGGGCAGCCGATCGTACTCTACTCGGCGGGGTACAACTCATTCGTACTGGTCTCAGCGATAGCGTGCGCCGCTGCTGCAGTGGCGATCATGCCGACGCTCTCTCGAGCCGTTCCGGTGCGCAAGGAGAGTTGATGAAGGCACTCATCATCGGCGCAGCACCCGTTGACGGCTCTGGATCGCTTATCCGGAGTCTTGCTACCGTCTGTGACATGGTGATCGCTGCCGACGCGGCTGCAGAGTGGTGCATCGCAGCGGGCGTAGTACCTGATGTCGCGGTAGGCGATTTCGATTCTGCATCACCGGGTGCTTTGGAAAGGCTCAAGCAGCAGCGCGTGAACGTCGTCTGTTTCCCTGCCGAGAAGGACGCGAGTGATCTTGACCTGGCCATAGTGATCGCTCGCGAAGCAGGGGCGACCGAGCTCGTTTTCTCGGCATGCACGAGTGGGCGGCTCGATCACACGTTAGCCGCACTCGGTGGTGTTATTGCCGGCGCAGACTTGCATCCGGTGATCCGCGAGCCACATCTGTCGGCGTGGACGTTGTCTTCGGATGTAGAGAAGCGTCTGGATCTTGTTCTACCGATACACACCACTGTTTCCATTTTCGCATTGGGAGACGCGCTGGGCGTGACCCTGGAAGGATTTCGGTACCCGCTGGTCGATGCGACACTTCACTCGCTGTCTTCACACGGTCTGAGCAACATCACGATGTCTGATAAGGTCACGGTGACCGTTGCGTCGGGTACGTTGCTGGTGATAGCGTCGCTTGACGTCTAGCGGAAGTATCCGAGCGATCGACACTCCAGCTTCGGGCAACAGTTGCCGATACTGGCACAAGGCGGATACGGTCGCGCTCCAACTGGGAACGGTAGCAGTATATGTCGTCGCAAGAACACACTACGGAGAGGGGAAAGCGCTCCGTCGGCCGAGTGGCCGTCGGAGTCGTTGGCGTACTCGTGGTCGGCCTGGCGGTCGGGTTTCTACGGTCCACCACGGCGGGCGTGATCAGTGCATTCGCCATATGTGTAATCGTGTGGCTGGTTATCCGCCCCCATAGATCGGCTGGAGCGGACACTGCTCTGCAGGCGATCGCAGAACCGAGTCCGGTGGCTCTCACGCTGCCGCGAGTCCCTCCATCGCTTGAGCCGGCCGTCGTCGTGCGGTCTCTCATGGAAGCTGTAGCATCAGCCGGAAAGCCTGCTGCTGCACATCTGTGGCTTGAGGACCCATCCAGCGGCACGTTGCGACTCATACATGCTGCGGGGCCCATGGCGCCGTCCTCGGAGCCCGTGTCGCTTGAAGACGGGATCCTCGGTGTCGCGGTACGTCAGTCGACTGCTACGCTCGGCCAACTGGCGCTTGTCCACACCATGGACCAGGAACGGCTTGTCTGGCGCTATGCGATCCCGCTGAACGCCGGCGAGAATCACGGTGTCGCAGCGGTGGATCTGGAGTGTCCGAACGAACCCGACGGTGAACTCCTCGCACGCTCGACAGCGCCCGTGCGCGGAGCACTCGCAGGCGCTCTTGCCATACATGTCGCAAAGACCGAGATCGATCTCGCCCGAAACCTCATCGAGGTCGCCCGGGACTTGAGTCGCGTGCTGGACCCCGACGAGGTCCTTCAGACGACGATCGATCGTGCGGTCAAACTCTGCGATGCGGCCACGGCGAGCATCATGCTTGTCGATGAGAGTGGGAAGTCGCTCCACATCGAGAAGGCGTTCGGTCTACCTCCCGAGGTAGTCAGAGACACGACGATCGGCGTTGGCGAAGGCATCGCAGGATGGGTCCTCTCCACCGGTCAACCACTGCTTATCGAGGACCTCCCGGCACGTCAGCGACCCGGCCGTCGGCATGGCGTCCGCTCTGCAGTATCCGTACCGCTCGGTGATGACGACGGCGTGCTTGGCGTCATCAACGTGGGAAGCCGTACATTCCCCGCACGGTTCACGGACTCGCACCTCCGAGCGCTGGAGACGCTGGGGAAGCAGTGCGCTGTCGCTCTCCGGAACGCCCATGCAGTCAACTCGTCGCGTGACCTCTACTTTGATACGTTGCGCGCCCTTTCCATGGCGCTTGAGACGAAAGATCCATATGCGGGTGGAGGCACCGATCGCGTCATCGAGCACGCAGTGGCGATCGGGCAAGCATTCGGTCTAGATCGCGACCACCAGGAAGCTCTGCGTATTGCCGCTCTGTTGCACGATATCGGCATGAGAATGGTGGGGGAATCGATCCTTGGCGAAAGTCGACCGCTCACCACCGTGGACCTGGCGCTCTTGAAGATGCATCCGCAGGTCGCGATGGACATCTTGCAACAGGCGCCTGCATTGCAGAAGGTAGCGCCTATCGTGTACCACCACCACGAATGGTTCGACGGTCACGGTTATCTCGGTGGGCTTGCCGGAGAGGCGATACCGCTGGGCGCCAGGATCCTGGCGGTCGCTGACGCTTTCGTCGCAATGACCTCGAAACGCCCCTACCGCGGAGCTATGCCCGAGACAGATGCGCTTGCTGAACTCAAAGACAAAGCAGGGACCCAGTTCGACCCGGCCGTCGTGAAAGTCTTCACTGACATTCTTAGCGGAAGGTCGAGCCAGGTCCCCGAAGAGCGATGGTCTTAGTCCGACTAACCGCGCTGGACCTTGCCGGCTTTCATGCACTTCGTGCAGACATTCATCTTCTTCGTCGTGCCATCGACCACGACCGACACCTTCTGGATGTTCGGATGGAACATGCGATTGGTGACACGGTGCGAGTGGCTGACGTTGCGACCCGCGGTGGGATGTTTACCGCACACGCTGCAGATCTGCGACATCTCTACCGACTCCTCCACATATCGAAGCGCCCTGGGCGCTCATTGGCGAAAAGCGCACACATCCTAACATGCTGAGCGTCGTGACCACAAGCAGGCTCCCTCGTACGGTAGGACTGGCGTGGTGCGGCCTGCTTTCAGCTATACTTGGTTGATTCGCACGTGTGCGCAAGGAGGCAAAGACATGGCCGATGCGGTACAGGGCACGATAACTATCGCAAACGACGTTCTCGCGGACATAGCGGGGTTTGTTGCGCTCGAGTGCTACGGCGTCGTCGGTATGGCGAGCCCTTCCATGCGTGATGGCGTGGCGCAGCTCCTGTCACGAGACAGACTGCGCAAAGGTGTCGTCATCGGCAATGATGATGACGCTCACGTCCATGTCGAACTGTTCATCGTAGTCGAGCACGGCACGAATCTTGCCGAGGTCTCTCGTAATCTCGTAGATCGCGTCAAGTATGCGCTCACCCACGACGCCGACGTACAGGTGAACGCCGTTAACGTCCACGTGCAGGGCATCAAGGTCCGCAAGCAATAAGCCTGGAGTCGCTGATGACAGATCACGCCCGCCGAGCGACGGCAGTCGATCTCGTAGCCGCCGCAGCCGACGCGCTGAAGGCCCGCAAAGACGAGATCAACATACTCAACGTCTTCCCCGTGCCCGACGGTGACACCGGTACGAATATGTTGCTCACCATGGACGCCGTCATGTCAGATCTGGGCAGCCTGGGCACAGACGCGAGTCTGGCCGAGATCTGCAAGGCCATTCAGCATGGCTCGCTGATGGGAGCCCGCGGCAACTCGGGCGTCATCTTGAGCCAGATCCTGCGGGGCCTGTGTGACGTGGTCGGTCGTACGGCTGAGTTGTCGCCGCGTTTGATTGCCAATGCGCTCGATCGCGCGACGACCGTTGCCTATCAGGCGGTTCGCAAACCTGTCGAAGGCACTATGCTGACCGTTCTCAAGGACACTGCGAATGTTGCCCGTACCGCTGTCGAGGCGGGGTCCACCGTTGATGAGCTGCTTGACGCCGCAGTGCAGGCGGCCTTCGAGTCCGTCAGTCGCGGTCCGGAGCTGCTGCCGGTCCTGAAGGAGAACGGCGTCGTCGACGCCGGCGGGTTCGGCCTTGCGATTCTTGTGGAAGGATTCGTCGCGGGCATGGAGGGCCATCAGTTCGAGGAGCGCCACATACAGATGACGACAGCGCCGCTCATGGTCGAGGTGGTAGACGATTGGGACGACGAAGAGTATCTCTACTGCACTGAGTTCCTGCTGTTCGGCACGGACGCAGACCACTCATTCCTTGAGGAGTGGGTCGCGTCCAGGGGTGGTTCCGAACTCATAGTCGGCGACAGCGATCTCTACAAGATCCATGTCCACACGAACGACCCCGGCAGCGTCATCGCCTGGGCCACCTCGCTGGGCGAGGTCGGAGATGTCCACATCAACAACATGCGTCGCCAGACCGCCGAACGCACGAAGGAGCTCCGTAAAGACCGCACACCAGCGAAACCGTTGGGTTTTGTCGCCGTTGCAGCGGGCGAGGGAATGGCACGTATCCTTAAGAGCCTCGGCGTGGACGAGGTCGTGAGCGGAGGACAGACGATGAACCCGTCGACTGCCGAACTCCTCGAGGCGACTCAGAAGGTCGACGCCGAGAGCGTCGTCATTCTGCCCAACAACAAGAACATCATCATGGCAGCCCAACAAGTCGCAGAGGTCTCAGAGCGGCCGGTCTACGTTGTGCCGACGACCTCGGTCCCTGAGGCGTTCGCGGCGCTGCTCGTTGTGGACGTGGCGTCGTCTGCCCAAGATGTCATTGAGACCATGACCGCGGCCGCAGCAGAGGTGAAGACAGGCGAAGTCACTACCGCCATCAAGGACTCCAAGGGCAAGGTAGGGGCCATCAAGGCCGGACAGGTGATCGGCATCACGGATCACGAGATCGAGATCGTCGGCGACGATGTTGTCGATGTCACCGTTCGTCTGGTCGGGTTGTTGGCTGAAGAGGCGGAGACGCTCACGGTGCTCGCAGGTAAGGACCTGACCGAAGAAGAGTTGGCCCAGATCACGGCTGCTGTCGGGAAGGCGCATCCGGATCTGGAGATCGAGACGCACGATGGTGGACAGCCGCTCTACCCGGTCGTACTCGCTGTCGAGTGACGCCGGGGCCCTAATCGAACGGAGGGTCCAGTATGACCAAGGTCGGAATCGTCTGTGACAGTACCTGTGACATGGGACCGCAATGGCTCGCTGAGAACGATGTCGTCATGGTCCCGCTCAAAGTGTTGTTCGGGGAGACGACGTATCTTGACTGGATCGATCTCACACCAGAAACGTTCTTCGACAAGTTGAAGAACGCCACGGTTCTTCCGAAGACGTCGCAGCCCTCGCCGGCCGAGTTCTCTGCGGTGTACCAGTCTCTTGCAGATGCCGGATGCGACGAGATCGTATCGATCCATCTCACCGCCGCACTTTCGGGCACGCATGAGTCAGCCATCCTGGCGGCATCCGCTTCACCGATCCCGGTACGCGTGATCGACACGCTCACGGTGTCCGCCGCTGTCGCGCTCGCGGTTCGCGCTGCCCTCGCAGAACGCAAGGCAGGGGGCGACGGAGCCGCTATTGAAGCTGCTGCACGGCGTGTCGTCGAGTCAGACCGGCTACTGTTCGCGCTCGACACCCTTGAGTATCTCGTCAAGGGCGGACGCGCGGGAAAAGCACAGGGTCTTGCTGCGAGCCTGCTCAACATCAAGCCCGTGCTCACCTTCAACGAAGACGGTATCATCGAACCCTTCAAGAAGGTAAAGGGCACAAAGAAGGCTCTAGCCGAGATGGCCGCCCAGGTCGCGCAAGACTCGAGCGCCGGCCGTGTCAGGGTCGCACTCTTGCACTCCTTGTCGCCGGGTCTGGTTGATGACCTCCGGGCGGCACTCGATGATGCTGGCGCCGACTACGAGGTCGAAGGCGTTCATGAGTTGGGCGCTGTCATGGGTACGTATGCGGGACCCGGTGCAATCGGGGTCGCGTACTATCCGATCGGCTGAGGGGAGGGCGTCGCGTGCACGGCGGCGACGCGCGCAGCAGCACGATGGAACGGTGGACGCACCCCGTGACCGAGGTGCGATTCGTGGACGACCGCAAAGCGGAGGCTCTTGCTCGGCTTGATATCCACACGGTCGAGGACCTGGTGCGCCACTACCCGTTCCGCTATCTGGATCTCACCACAACGGCAACGATGGTGCAGGCACGACCCGGAACCGAGGCCACGATCGTCGGCACTGTTCACGACATCAAGGTCAAGCACCCGAGACCCCGGTTGACCATCACAGAGATCGCACTTGTGGACAGTACGGGCGCCGTGATCGGTGTGTGGTTCAATCAACCGTACATAGCGCAGCGTTTTCGAGTCGGTGAACGCCTCGCGTTCGCGGGTCGAGTCGAGATCGACTACGGTCTCAAGCAGATGCGCACGCCCTTCGTGGAGCGCCTGGACGACGAGAACGGCCCGGATACGCTCGGCCGCATCCTTCCCGTGCATCGAACCACGGAGGGTCTCTCTACGAACTGGATGCGTCGTCTCGTCAGCGAAGCTCTGACGCTTGGCGGAGACGTCGCCGATCCCCTTCCGGTATCACTCAGACGGGAACACGGCCTGATGTCACTGCGCCACGCGCTTCGGGCGATCCACTTCCCGGTGGATGCGGACGATGCGGACCAGGCGCGTCGCCGTCTGGCATACGAGGAACTCCTCACGATGCAGCTGGGACTCCAGCTTCGACGCCACCGTGAGGTGGGTGAGCGCCCGGGGCATGCCCATCGCACCGACGGTACTGCACTGTCGCGTTTCGCTGAGATCCTTCCATTCGACCTGACCGGTGATCAACGGGCGGCAGTGGCAGAGATCGCATCGGACATGGCGGCCCCCATACCAATGAACCGCATGCTGCTTGGTGATGTCGGGTCCGGGAAGACAGCAGTCGCTGCTGCCGCTCTTGCCATCGCTGCTGACTCTAAGACGCAGGCCGCCATGATGGCGCCCACTGAGGTATTGGCCACACAATACGCGGGCAAAGTCGGCCCACTCCTGGACGAACTGGGAATATCGTGGCGTTTGCTCACCGGATCGACCCCCGTCGCAGAGCGGCGATCGGTCCTTTCCGATCTCGCCGACGGGTCAGCGACGATCGCGTTGGGGACGCACGCACTCTTCCAAGACGACGTTGCATTCAGTCGGTTGAGCCTCGTGATCGTGGATGAGCAACATCGGTTCGGCGTCACACAGCGCCTTGCGTTACGTGCAAAGGGGGAGGCCGCAGACCTGCTCGTGATGACTGCGACGCCCATCCCACGGAGTCTTGCGTTGACAGTCTACGGAGACCTCGACACGAGCTACCTGCGTGAGCGACCGGGTGGCAGAGGACCGGAACACGTGGTGACGGAGGTAATAGCGCGCTCCGGACGCGCGAAGGCGTACGATCGCGTCAAGGCCGCCGTCAAACAAGGGCACCAGGCCTACGTGGTATGTGCACTTGTCGATGAATCGGATGCGGCGCAAGCCAAGGCCGCAACATCTGAGGCTCGCAGGCTACAAGAGCGGGTCTTCCCTGGACTGAAGGTCGGGCTGCTCACTGGTCAGATGCGCTCCTCCGAGAAGAACGCGGTCATGCAACGCTTCCGCGATGGCTCGGTCGACGTCCTCGTCGCCACGACCGTCATCGAGGTCGGGGTGGATGTGCCGAATGCGACACTGATGATAGTCGAGGACGCCGAACGCTTCGGTCTTGCTCAACTGCACCAGCTCCGTGGGAGAGTCGGTCGCGGCCAACATGCGGGTGAGGTGCTCCTGTTCGCAGATGCCCGCTCTGACGAGGGTAAGCGGCGCATGCAAGTCATCGTTTCGACCAACGATGGATTCGCCTTGGCCGAGGAGGATCTTCGTTTGAGGGGCGAGGGTGACCTGTTTGGTCAGCGGCAGAGTGGTCTTCCCGCCCTGCGACTCGCCTCGGTCATCAATGACATCGACCTCATCGCGCTATCGCGAATCGATGCCGTGTCACTCGTTTCTGATGACCCGCATCTCGTCGCACTCGAACATGCGTTGCTTGGGTGGGAGGTCTCGCTTGCGTTCGGTGCGGGATGGGAGTGGGTGAGCGCAGGATGAGGATCATTGCGGGGAAGTTCCGTGGTCGTAGACTGGTGACTCCGAGAGGTGCCGCGACAAGACCGACTACCGACCGTGTTAGAGAGGCGATGTTCTCTACCCTGAGCAGCCGTTTTGACAATCTCCAGGGAACGAGTGTCCTGGATATGTTCGCTGGCTCCGGCGCCCTCGGGATCGAGGCGCTCTCTCGTGGTGCTCACCACGTCACTTTCGTGGAGTCTGCACCAGACGCACGAGCGGCTCTCGGCCGGAATGTCGAGGCGTTGGGGGTGCACGATGCGGTCTTCATCGACTCGCGAGACGCGTTTTGTCGGACCGACGCTCCGATCCCCGGTGCACCGTTCTCGTTGCTCTTTCTCGACCCACCTTATAGAATCGAACCGGTTCGCATCAGGGAGTTAATGGAAGACCTTGTATGTGGCCGTTCTATCGGTACAGGTGCGGTGGTCGTGTATGAGCATCGCACGGGGGTGGAACCTGTCTGGCCTACGGGCTTCGAAGACGTAGGAGACCGCATCTATGGACAGACGACTGTGTCCTACGCACAGCTGAGTGCCGGGAAGGAGCGTACCGCATGAGACGTGCACTGTGTCCGGGGACGTTCGATCCCGTGACCTTGGGCCATCTCGACATCGTCGAACGCGCCGCGATGCTGTTCGACGAAGTCGTGGTCGCGGTGGCGCTCAACCCGGACAAAGGGTACGGCCCGCTGTTCACGATCGAGGAGAGAGTAGAGTTCATCCACGACGCAGTCGCGCATCTCACTAACGTCATGGTGCGACCTTTTGATACTCTTCTAGTAGAATTCGCTCAGATGAATGATGCGCATGTCATCATTAAGGGTCTACGCGCTGTGACAGACTTTGAACATGAGTTCCAGATGGCACAGTTGAACTACCGGTTGGACAAGGACATCGAGACGATGTTCATCATGTCCATTCCGGAGTACGCATATTTGAGCTCGTCGGCTGTGAGGGAGATCGCGCAACACGGTGGTACGGTACGAGGTCTCGTGCCAGACGCAGTATGTGAGGCTTTGGCCGCACGGTTGAACCAGTCCCACTAGGGAGGTACGTATGGACATCATGGCGCTCATCGACCGTATCGAAGAACTTGTCGATGCCGGCCGCAATGTGCCGTTCTCGTCCAACAAGATCGTCGATCCCGAGAAGATCTACGAGATCGTCGACGAGATTCGCGCTCAATTCCCTGACGAACTCAAGCAGGCGCGCTGGATCGTCAAGGAACGTCAGGAGATGCTGGAGGAGGCCGAGAAGGAGGCTAACCGCATCCTTGAGGAGTCACGTGACCGTGCTCAGGCGCTTGCAAGTGATCAAGAGATCGTCAAGCTCGCTGAGCAGCAGGCTGCAGAGATCCTCGACAGCGCCAGAACGCGCGAACGTGAGATCCGTCTCGGTGCGGAAGATTATGCCGACGAGATGCTCGCTAATCTCGAGGTCAACCTTGGAAAGTTGCTCACGGCCGTTCAGCGCGGGCGCGATCGACTCCAGGGCAAAGTCGGACAGCACACCTAAGACCCATGGAGCAGGCATACCGCGTTGAGTTGGGTGCGATTCTCGATGATCTCGGCGGGCAGATATCGCTCACCGAGGAAGTGTCGCTCGAACCCATGATCATAGGTAGTGAGACCTTCACTCCCGTTGCGCCGGCGCAGCTCAGTGTGTCGCTTACGAACACGGGTGCAGGTGTCGTTGTGCAAGGGACCGTCGCCGTAGATCTGAAGGCGACGTGCGTGCGCTGTCTGTGCGAGTTCACTCTCCACAGCTTAGGGGAGGTAGAGGGCTTCTATATCTCTCCCTCTCATGCGAAGCAACTGCCCGAAGAGCAGGAGTATGAGCTCATTCACGACCGCAGTATCGATCTCATGCCGGCACTGCTGGCGGCGTTGACCATCGACTTGCCGTTCGCGCCGGTCCATGACGAGGGGTGCGCCGGCATCTGTCCTAAATGTGGTGCGGACCGCAACGTGGTGAGTTGTCACTGCGCCGACGAGGTTGCGGATACCCCATTCGGCGCTCTGCGAGACCTGCTTTCGGCTCAGGACCCGCACTAGACGGCTTACAGCCTTGCCCCCTGCACCGCAGGCTATGCTAGAATGTCGCCTTGCGCCGGCTGTCAGTCGGATGAACTTACAAGCACCGGGTGTCAGCCGATCGGCGGCGCCTCGTGGAAGGAGCACGAAGAACATGCCTGTCCCCAAGAGAAAGACCTCGCGCGCTGTTCGGGATTCCCGTCGCGCGACACACAACCTTTCGGCACCCGCGCAATCGGTCTGTCCGCAGTGCCATGAGGTCAAACTGCCGCACTGTGTGTGCCCGAGTTGCGGGTACTATAACGGCAAGGAGATTGTCGAGACGGACTAATCAGCGGCGTCCCCCTCGGGAGGGCGCCGTTCTTATGTCGGGGGAGGTCGTAACGCGTGCTCGAGGAGTTCTTCTCTCCTCGCTCAGTCGCCGTGATCGGTGTATCACGGGACGAGGGCAAAGTCGGGCACATCGTATTCGACAACCTTCGCACCGGTGGGTTCGCTGGCAAGGTCTACCCGGTGAACCCGGGAACAGATGAGATACATGGTTTCCGGTGCTACCCCTCTGTGACCGCGATAGACGGCGACGTCGACCTCGCGGTCGTCGTCGTTCCCGCCCGATTCGCGGAGAGTGTCGTACGCGAATGTGGCGAGAAGGGCATCCGCTCGGTGGTCGTTATCACGGCCGGGTTCAAAGAGACCGGTCGCGAAGGTGCTGCGCTCGAACGAGCTCTCGTCACTACGGCGCGCTCCTACGGCATGCGCCTGCTTGGTCCGAACTGCCTGGGACTCATCTCGGCGCATTCGGGACTCAACGCTTCATTCGCTGTCACGATGCCACGTCCCGGCTCCATATCGTTCATGTCGCAATCCGGCGCACTGGGAACAGCTGTCCTCGACTGGACGGCAGGCGAGGGAATCGGCCTTGCAAATTTCGTCTCGCTAGGCAACAAGGCCGATCTTTCCGAGGTGGACCTCGTGAAAGCATGGGCCGAAGAACCGCATACCAAAGTCGTAGCGGCGTATCTGGAGGCAGTGAGCGATGGTCGTGCGTTTGTCGAAGCGGTGGCCGAACTCGTGTGTGAGAAACCTTTCGTCGCGCTCAAATCGGGGGTCTCAGACGCTGGCGCCCGGGCCGTCTCCTCTCATACCGGGAGCCTCGCAGGTTCCGAGCGTGCGTATGACGCTGCATTCTTAAAGGCGGGAGCCATTCGCGCACGCACCATCGAGGAGCTCTTCGATATCTCGGTGGCTTTTTCGCGCCAGCCACTACCGGCTGGTCCCGGTCTCGTGATCCTCACGAACGCGGGCGGTCCCGCGATCCTCGCTACGGATGCCTGTGACCGGATGGACGTAGCTCTCGCATCACTTCAGAGTGATACCATCAACCGTCTGCGCGCAGTACTCCCCGATGCCGCAGCTCTCTATAATCCTGTGGACGTGTTGGGCGACGCACCCGCATCGCGATATGAGGATGCGCTGGGCATCCTGGTCGATGATCCCAACGTCCACGCTGTGTTGGTCGTACTGACACCGCAAGCCACTACGCAGGCAAGGGAGACCGCTGACGCGGTCGCTCGCATCGCCCGCCAGTCTGGCGTCACGACACTCGCATGCTTCATGGGAGACACTGCGGTCGCTGACGGCGTGACGGCTCTCCGTCAAGGCAGCGTGCCTCACTACCCGTTTCCCGAACGTGCGATCGCGACCATCGCGGCCATGCAACGCTATCGCATCAGGCTTGGATCGCCACCGTCTGCGCCGATAGAGATCCAGAGCGACCGCACTCTGGTGAGAGATGCGATCGACCACGCAAAGGTCGCTGGTCGCACCTTCATAACCGAGCAGTCGGCATCCCGGATCGCGGAGGCTTATGGGGTCACTGTTCCACGCGGTGGACTTGCGCATGACCTGTCTCAAGCCAAGCGCTTGGCACGTGAGATCGGGTATCCGATCGTCATGAAGATCGCAAGTCCTGACATCTTACACAAGTCCGATATCGGTGGCATTCGTGTCGGGATCGACAACGATGCCGTACTCGCCATCGCCTATGAAGAGATCATCTCGCGTGCACGAGCCTATATGGCAGACGCTCGCATCTGGGGCGTCACGCTGCAACAGCAGGTGCCTCCAGGCCGGGAAGTCATCATCGGTGTGAACCGTGATCCGCAGTTCGGGCCATTGCTCATGTTCGGTCTCGGGGGTATCTACGTCGAGGTGCTCAAAGATGTGACGTTCCGACTATGTCCGGTAACACCTGAAGAAGCGCATAGGATGGTCACTGAGATCCGCGGCTTTGGACTCCTGCGTGGCGTGAGAGGGCAGCGCCCTGCAGACCTTGAATCGGTCGTCGACGTCATCACACGAGTATCCGCCCTGGTCACAGACTTCGATGAAATCACAGAACTTGACATCAATCCGCTTATCGTTCACGACAAGGGCAACGGAAGCGTTGCCGCAGACATACGTATAGGGATCGGAGGATGACCATGCGTGCGATCCTCGTAACGTCAACGGCTCCATACTCGGGGAAGAGCGGCATCGCTCTGGCTCTCATTCATGAACTACAGGAGCGTGGGCTCGATGTGGGCTACTTCAAACCGTTCGGCACCATGCCCGTGACTGTGGAAGGTGTCACTACCGACCAGGATGCTTTGTACGTGAACCGGTGCTGTCTCAACGACCCGGTCCCGCTGGCGGACATCTGCCCGATCGTGCGTACCCAGGCTTTCGTGGAGAGTGTCCTCGCACATGACGTCAAGGGTCTTAAAGAGCGGCTCGTCTCGGCATACATGTCATGCGCCGAGGGTCGCGACGTGATGGTGATCGAAGGGCACAGTGATCTCTACCAAGGAAGAAGCATCGGATTGTCGGTCGAACGAGTGGCCGAGCTGCTCGATGCGTCTGTACTCCTTATCGACCGCCCCAATGGCATGGATCTGCCGGATGACGTCCTTACTGTCGCGCAAATCCTCGGCAACCATCTTGGCGGTGTGCTACTCAACTGGGTGCATGAGTCTCAGAACGATTTTGTGCTGCGCCGAGTGTCACCGTTCCTGCAGGCAGCCGGCGTCAAGGTCCTCGGTATATTGCCGCAAGATGCGTCGCTTTCGTCCGTGACGGTGGGGGAGATAGTCGACGCTCTCGGTGGCACCGTACTCTGCGCAGATGATCGCCTTGATGAGACGGTCGAGGCATTCATGGTGGGCGCCATGGGCCAGGACAAGGCGCTTCGTTTCTTCCGCCGAAAAGCCCGTAAGGCCGTCATCACAGGCGGAGACAGAGCAGACGTTCAATTGGCCGCCCTGGAGACCAACACCCGTGCGCTCATCCTGACCGGGAACCTGCCCCCCGGTGCTCTCGTACTCGCGCGGGCCGAGGAACTTGGTGTCCCGATGATCATGGTGGACACCGATACGCTGACAGCGGTCGAGAAGATGGAAGCGCTCATGGGACACGTACGACTTCATGATGTGAACAAGGCTGCTAGAATACGCGAGATGCTCGGTCAAGCTGTCGACATGGACGCGTTGCTTGCTGAGTTCGGCATCTGACGCCGTCCCCAGGACGAGGAGCACGCATGAGCGTAGCTGAGGACGCGACTGTCGTCGTCGATGCGATCGGCGGCGATCACGCGCCTGTCGTGGTGCTACAAGGAGTTTGCGAGGCACTCGCCGCCGATCCTCGACTCCATATCCTGCTCACCGGACCTGACGACGTCGTGACCCCCTTCGCGGAGGAACATGATCGCGTGGATGCGATCGTCACGACCGAGATCATCGAGATGGGTGAGCATCCGGCCAATGCCGTCCGCTCGAAGAAGGACTCCTCGATCGTGGTCGGCTGTCGCCTCGTGAAGGAAGGGCATGCAAAAGCTTTCTTCTCGGCAGGTAGCACGGGTGCATGCATGGCAGCGGCGACGCTGGTCATGGGACGCCTGCCCGGCGTGTCGCGACCTGCGATCGCGACGGTGATCCCGGCATCCGATCGACCTTGCATTCTGCTCGACGTCGGCGCAAACGCCGACGCGAAACCGGAGAACCTCGTGCAGTTCGCGCTGATGGGCCGTGCATATGCACAGATGTTACTTGATCGTGCTGAGCCGACTGTCGGCCTGTTGAACATCGGTGAGGAACCCACCAAAGGGTCGATGCTGGCGCAGGAGGCCCATGCGCTCATGGCCTCAAGCGTCCCGGGTTTCACCGGCAACGTCGAGGGCAGGGACATCCCTGCGGGAACCGTCGACGTGGTCGTGACTGATGGCTTCACGGGCAATGTGGCGCTCAAACTCCTCGAAGGGTTGTCAAAGATCCTCCTGAGGCAGATCAAGACGGCAATGACCGAGACGCCTCTGAACTCCGTCGCAGCAGCGGTGCTGAAGCCATCACTCAACAAACTCAAGGACCGCATCGACCCTGACACGTATGGCGGTGCCCCGCTGCTGGGCGTGAAGGGCGTGTGCATCATCGGCCATGGCAGCTCAAGCTCACGTGCGGTCTGCAACGGCATACTCATCAGCGCGCGTGCCGTTCGTTCACAGCTTCCGGCGATCATCGAGCGCTCCATAGCTGAACTCTCAGCGGAATAGTAGGCGCTTTCCCGTGCTCTGACGAACGTGTACACTACACGGACATTCGTCCGGCCAGGCGCCCGGCAGCGCCAAGAGCAAGGAGTCTACACCCCCTTATGAAGCATGCAGCGATCATCGGCGTCGGGTCATACCTGCCTAATCGAAGACTCACCAATGAAGACCTCGAGGGTATGGTGGAGACCTCCGACGAATGGATCACCACGCGTACCGGCATCAGTGAGCGCCGACTCGCCGAGAAGGATCAGGCCACATCAGACCTTGCGACGCATGCAGCTCGCAACGCGATGAGGGATGCCGGCATCACGCCTGCCGATATCGATCTATTGGTGGTGGGGACGTCCAGCCCGGACATGATCTTCCCGTCCACCGCCTGCATCACCCAAGCGAACCTCGGGCTCACGTGTCCTGCCTACGACGTCATGGCTGCATGCACGAGCTTCATTTTCGCCCTCCAGAACGCCACTGCGGCGATAGAAAGCGGTCGGGCACGTACCGTCCTTGTCATCGGCGCGGATGCACTTACGCGCCACGTCGATTTCTCGGATCGGGGAACGTGTATCCTGTTCGGCGACGGCGCCGGAGCGTTCGTGCTCCAGGCTGCCGATGAACCGGGCGTTCTCGGGATCGACCTCGGCGCCGATGGTACCGGCGGGGACATGTTGAAGATCCCGGCTGGCGGCTCGGCCATGCCCACGACCGTGGAGACTATCGAAGCTGGCCTGCACTTCGTGCAGATGGTAGGTAACGACGTCTTCAAGTTCGCGGTCCGTGTCATACCCAAGACGACCGAGACCGCCCTGGCGGCCTCCGGACTGTCTGTGGACGACGTGACATGGCTTGTCCCACATCAAGCAAACCAGCGGATCCTCGACACGGTAGCCGATCGTCTCGGCCTTCCGCACGAACGTGTCGTGTCCAACATCGCGCTCACCGGCAATACATCTGCGGCCTCGATTCCGCTGGCCGTGGACGAACTGTATACTAGCGGCAACTTGCGGCCGGGCGATATCCTCGCCCTCGTCGGTTTCGGCGCGGGGCTCACCTGGGGAGCCGCGATCGTGCGTTGGACCAAGGAGGTTTAGGTAGATGGCCCTGCGTACGAGACTCACGAGGCTACTCGGCATCGAGTACCCCATCATCCAGGGCGGCATGGCCTGGACCGCGACAGCCGAACTGGTGGCTGCCGTCAGCAACGGTGGCGGGCTCGGTATCATCGGAGCCGGTCACATGCCAACCGACATCTTGCGCGAGGAGATCCGCCGCGCGAAGACGCTCACAGACAAACCCTTCGGCGTGAACCTGATGCTTCTTACGCCACATATCGACGATCTCGTCGCCATGGTGCTTGAAGAAGGCGTCGATGCCGTGACGACCGGCGCGGGCAATCCTGCGAAGTACATGAGTGACCTCAAGGCGCATGGCATCAAGATCCTCACCGTGGTTCCCTCCGTTGCGCTTGCCAAGCGTATGGAATCGATAGGCGCTGACGCAGTGATCGGCGAGGGTATGGAGGCCGGCGGTCATATCGGTGATCTCACGACAATGGTGCTCACACCGCAGCTTGCTGACGCCATCGAGATCCCCGTGGTCGCTGCCGGCGGCATCGCGGACGGTCGTGGCCTTGCCGCCGCGTTCGCGCTCGGTGCGGACGGCGTGCAAATGGGCACGCGTTTCATGTGCGCGGAGGAGTGCACGATCCACCCCAACGCAAAGGCCCGCGTCATCAAGGCCAAGGACCGAGATACGATCGTGACCGGGTACTCAACGGGCCATCCCGTGCGTATTCTCAAGAACAAGCTATCGCGCCAGCTCGAGGTGCTTGACAGGGAGAACAAACCCGAGGAGCTGGAGAAGCTGGGCACCGGCAAGCTGGCGCTCGCGATGAAGCAGGGTGATGTCGACATGGGAAGTGTCATGGCGGGCCAGGTGGCGGCCATGGTGACCAAGATCCAGCCCGCCGCCGAGATCATCGCCGAGATCATCATCGAGGCGGAAGCCGTCATGTCGGCACTCCGCTCTGGCCTGAAGGCGTAGATCCTATGGCGCTTGCTCATGCATTCGTGTTCCCCGGACAGGGGTCGCAGCGTATCGGCATGTTGGAGCGTCTGCCTGGCCTCGACGCCCTGGACCGGCTCCTGGATGCCGCCGAGTCCCTGAGCGGTCTCGACCTGCGTCGCATTGCTGCCGAGGGCCCCGCTGCCGCTCTTGCAGACACCTGTGCAGCTCAACCACTGCTGTACCTCGCCGACTGGGCATGGGGCACCAGTCTGCTCGCCGCGGGCTTGGAGCCTCTCGCATTTGCCGGTCACAGCGTCGGCGAGTTCGCCGCACTGGCCGTCGCCGGAGCGTTCTCGGCTGAAGCGGGCCTTGAACTCGTCGTCGAGCGCGCCGACCTCATGAGTTCTACTGCGGCCGCCACGCCAGGAACCATGGCTGCGGTTCTCGGCCTCGATAGTTGCACGGTCGCAGACCTCGTAGACAGCATCTCCGACGTTTGGGTCGCAAATGACAACGCGCCGGGACAGGTCATCATCTCCGGCACACATCTCGGCGTCGAGTCGGCTACAATCGCGCTCAGCAGCGCCGGTGCGCGCCGTATCGTCCCCCTTCAGGTCGCTGGTCCGTTCCATTCTCCTCTCATGGCGCCCGCCGCTGACGCGTTCGCAGCGGTCCTCGAGCGCACAAAGCTCTCGGACGTAGCCATTCCTATTCTCCAGAACACCGATCCGGCGCCTACGACGGATGCAAGCGTCATCGCTACACGGCTCCGAAACCAGATGACGTCGCCGGTGCGATGGACGGAAACAATGTACGCTCTGCGTGACATAGGTGTTCGTGTGGTCGTCGAAGCGGGCCCCGGCGCGGTTCTCAAGGGGCTGGCACGCCGGGTCGAAGGGCTGGATGCCTTCGCGACAGGCGATGGCGAACTCAAGTTGGTCGTGAACGAACTCAAGTTGGTCGAGAAGGAGGTGCGGTAATGGCACGGCTTACCGATAAAGTTGCCCTCGTGACGGGATCGTCGCAAGGCATCGGGGCGGAGATAGCCAGGCGACTCGCTGCGGAGGGCGCGGCGGTCGCGGTCAACTATATTGCAGGTAGCGAGGCTGCGGCCTGCGATGTCGTGGCTTGCATACAGGCCGCGGGCGGCACCGCTGACGCCTTCAAGGCCGATGTCGGCGACCCGGAGAGCGTCGCTGCTTTGGTGGACGCGGTCGCCGAACGCTTCGGCCGACTCGATGTACTCGTCAACAATGCCGGTATCACTCGCGATGGGCTGCTTGTACGCATGAGCGATGAAGACTGGGGAGACGTCATCCGCACGAATCTCACAGGTGCGTTCCTCATGACCCGGGCAGCAGCCAAACTGATGATGAAGGCGCGTTCCGGCTCCATCATCAACATCTCTTCGGTAGTGGGCATCGCCGGGAATGCAGGTCAGGTGAACTACGCATCAGCGAAAGCGGGGCTCATCGGCATGACGAAGTCTGTCGCTCGTGAGCTGGCGTCACGTAATGTCCGCGTCAACGCAGTGGCGCCTGGCTTCATCGAGACCGACATGACGGCGGCGCTTCCTGCTGCCACCAGAGAGGCCGCACTTGGCAGTATCGCCATGAAACGAATGGGCACGCCCGCCGACATCGCTGCGGTCGTAGTGTTCCTTGCGAGCGACGAAGCAGCCTACATCACCGGCCAGACTCTCGCAGTCGACGGAGGTATGACATTTGCCTGACCCGCGCATGTGCGCGTATATCACGCTGTGGCAGGAGAGAGGAGGTGTTAACCATGGAGAAAGAGGAGATCTTTGACAAGGTCAAGGAGGTCATCGTCGATCAGCTCAACGCTGATGAGGGCGATGTGACCCTCGAGGCGTCCTTCATTGACGATCTCGGCGCCGACTCGCTCGATATCGTCGAGCTCGTCATGGCGCTGGAGGAGTCGTTTGGCATCTCCATCCCTGACGAGGAGGCCGAGAACATCAAGACGGTCGCCGACGCGGTCGAGTTCATCACCGCCAACGCATAGCCAAAACTGGACCTACGGACACACCGGCCGGCAGCGGCCGGTCGGTGTGTCCTTCTCACACCGGAGGACTCATGGATATGCCCACTCTTACCATAGGCACGAGGACTTCCCGTCTGCCCATCATGCAAGGCGGCATGGCCGTGCGTATCTCCATGAGCCCCTTGGCGGCCGCAGTGGCTAACGAAGGTGGCATCGGCCTCATTGCCGGGTCCGGCCTGACTCCCGACGAACTCATTGCCGAGGTTCGTGCAGCCCGCGCAGAGACAGACGGCGTACTCGGCGTCAACATCATGGTCGCAGTGCGCGGGTTCAAAGAGCTCGTACACGCAGCTATCTCGGCGGGCGTGGACCTCGTCGTCTCAGGCGCAGGCTTCTCGCGTGATGTCTTCGGCTGGTGCCGGGATGCCGGCGTGGAGATGGTCCCGATCGTTGGTTCCGAGCGCGTAGCCAAGCTCTCCCAGCATTTTGGCGCCTCGGCCGTCGTCGTTGAGGGTTTCGAGGCCGGCGGCCACCTTGGCACAGACGAGTACATGCTCGACCTGCTGCCCCGCATCATCGAATCAGTGGACATCCCGGTCATCGGCGCCGGTGGCGTCGTGACAGGAGCCGATATCAAGCGCACGCTCGACGCTGGTGCAGCGGGCGTGCAGATGGGGTCGCGCTTCGCGGCAACGGTCGAGTCCTCGGCTCCGGACGCATTCAAAGACATGTACGTCCGAGCTACTGAAGATGACATCCTCATCATAAAGAGCCCGGTTGGTCTACCCGGGCGAGCGATACGCAACCCTTTCACTGATCGCCTGACGGCCGGCGACTATCCCAGGATCGAGCGCTGCGAAGCCTGCTTGAAGCAGTGTGGCAGGGAGTACTGCATCATGGACAAACTCATTCGCGCCCAAGGCGGGGACGTCATCGACGGCCTTGTGTTCGCCGGCTCCTCGGCGGCACGTATACATGACATCCCCACTGTCGAGGCGCTGATGGACCGGCTCGTTGCCCAATGGCGTACCGCGAGCGAAGGAGCCCCGGCATGAGAAGGATAGTCGTGACCGGCATCGGCTGCGTTTCTCCGGTCGGCGTAGGCGTCAAGGCGGCCTGGGAGTCCATCGCCGCCGGACGGTCGGGTATCTCCACCATCGAGGCCTTCGATGTAAGCCAGTACTCCACACGCTTCGCCGGGATGGTCGACGATTGGGACCCCACGCAGTGGCTGGCATCCAAAGAAGCACGACGGATGGCTCGCTTCCAGCAGTTCGCTGTCGTTGCAGCCGATGAGGCACTGGCCGACTCAGGTCTCATCATCGATGAGGACAATGCCGAGCGGGTCGGCGTCATCGTCGGATCCGGCATCGGCGGCCTTGGGACGATGGAAGAACAGGCAGGCGTGCTCGCCGAGCGAGGACCCTCGCGCGTGAGCCCCATGCTGGTCCCGATGATGATCGTGGATCTCGCAGCCGGTCATATCTCGATACGGACCGGTGCTCGAGGCATCAACTATGCGCCGGTCTCGGCATGTGCGACGGGCAATCAGTCCATCGGCGAGGCAGGGGAGGCCATCCGGCGCGGAGTGGCCGATGTCATCATGGCCGGTGGTTTTGACTGCGGGGTCACCCCCTTAGGGCTCGCTGGCTTCTGTGCGGCCCGCGCGCTCTCCACCAGGAACGATGACCCGGTCGGCGCATCGCGGCCCTTTGATGCCGGACGCGATGGCTTCGTGATGGGCGAGGGGGGCGGCATCCTCGTGCTCGAGGAACGGGAGCACGCGATCGCCCGCGGTGCCCACATCTACGCCGAGCTCGTGGGCTATGGTGCGACCGCTGACGCGCATCACATCACAGCTCCCGCATCCGACGGCAACGGTGCGCGTCGTGCGATGCGCCAGGCACTCGACCAGGCTGGATTTGCTCCGTCCGACATCAGCTATATCAACGCTCACGGTACGTCCACACAGCTCGGAGACGCCGCCGAGACCGGCGCTATAAAGGCGGTCTTCGGCGCTGATGCGCCGCCCGTCTCCTCGACCAAGTCGATGACAGGACACCTTCTCGGTGGAGCTGGAGCACTTGAGGCCGTGTTCTGTGTCCTTGCGATGGAGCACGGCATTCTTCCGCCCACGATCAACCTGACAGAACCGGACCCTGTGTGTGATCTCGACTACGTCCCTAACGTTGCGCGCAAGGCATCTGTGAATACCGTCCTTAGTAACTCCTTCGGCTTCGGCGGTCACAACGCCACGTTGTTGTTCACCAAAGCCTAGACGTGACAGCCGACCGCGACATGACGATCGCCCAGGCCGAGGAACTTCTCGGCGTGCACTTTCACGACCCGAGGTTGCTGATCGAGGCTCTCACACATCCTTCATACGCGTCCGAGCACGTGGATACCCCTGACTATGACCGCCTGGAGTTCCTTGGGGACTCGGTGGTGGGCTTTCTCGTCGCCGATCTGCTCTTCCGGGACCGTCCGGGCGAACCCGAAGGTACGCTCACACGCCTTAAGATCGGCGCGGTCGCCGGCGAGACGCTCGGAGCGGTCGCCGGGGAACTCGACCTTGGCCGTCTCATCTTGATGGGGAAGGGCGAGACCCGTTCAGGGGGAGCCAATCGCAGTAGCGTCCTTGAGAACTGTCTCGAGGCTCTCATCGGAGCGGTCTACATCGATCAAGGGCTCGAGTGCGCACGGTCTCTCGTCGTACGTCTGCTCGGTCCCTACCTCGCCGGCGCTCCGATTCCGCCCGCCGACCCGAAGTCCGCACTGCAGGAGCTCGTACAGGAAGACGGCGGTCAGCCGCCATCGTATCGGATCACCTCCACCTCCGGCCCGGCACACGAGCGGATGTTCGTTGCACAAGCCGTCGTGAACGACCGTACCGTCGGGACCGGGACCGGTCTTTCCAAAAAAGATGCCGAGAAGGCCGCAGCTGCCGATGCCCTCGCCTCACTTGTCACTCGAGAAGACCCGCGCACGCACACCTGAACGTAGCGCACCGAGCCGCTTTAAAGCGGCCGTGCTGTGATAGCATAGTCGCGTCCTTTCGACGCGCACATGTCGGATCACACCGCACGCCACCAGCAGAAAGGTCTGCGTTGTACCTCAAGTCGCTCACGCTCAAGGGGTTCAAGTCATTCGCCGACCGCAGCAAGCTCTCACTCGAGCCGGGTGTAACGGTCATCGTGGGGCCGAACGGCTCCGGTAAGTCCAACATCTCCGATGCCGTGCTGTGGGTACTCGGCGAACAATCGGCGAAATCGCTGCGCGGTAACTCTATGGAAGATGTCGTGTTCGCCGGCTCCTCCGCACGACAAGCCGTCGGTATCGCCGAGGTGGATCTTGTACTCGACAACGCCGAGGGGACCCTACCTCTTGAGTTCCACGAAGTCACCATCACACGACGGATGTTCCGCAACGGTGAGAGCGAGTATCTCATCAACCAGTCACCATGCCGACTCATGGACATCCAGGAGATGTTGCACGATACGGGACTTGGTCGCGACACGCACTCCATCATCAGCCAGGGACGTCTCGACGAGATCCTCAACAGCAAACCCGAGGAACGTCGCGCGCTGATAGAGGAAGCCGCCGGGGTCCTCAAGCACAAGAAACGTAAGGACCGCGCACTTCGTAAGCTCACGGCGATGGATGTCCATCTCGACCGCATCAAAGACGTCATCGGCGAGATAGACCGCCAGCTCAAACCCCTTCAACGTCAGGCGAGTAAAGCGGCCGAGTACCGAGAACTGTCGACCGAACTCAAAGATCTCGAGGTGTCCCTCGCGGTCGCCGACCTTCGTGTCCACCAGTCTCACTGGGACACGCTCGAGAAGCGTGAGCGCGAACAAGATGCCGAGGTCGAGCTCGCACGCTATCGTCTCGCCGAGAAGGAGCGTGAACTTGCCAAATTCCAGTCCTTGCTCGAGGAAAAGGGCCTGTTCGTCGGCGATCTCTCCGAACAACGTCGGCGACTTCAATCCGTCCTCGAACGACTCAACTCAGGCCTGCTTCTTCTTGAAGAGAAGGGCAAGAACCTCGTCGAACGGCTCTCCGAGCTTCGCGCCAAGATACACCACAGCGAGACGCGTCTTGGGCAGCGCAGCTCCGAACTTGAAGAGATAGCCGGGGAACGTGCTGTCACCGAGGCGCGCATCAGTGCCCTATACACGCAACTCGGCGAAGTGCGTCGTGAAGCCGAGACCACCAAGAAGCTTCGTCTGGCCGCCGAGGAAGCACTCGCGCACGTCACCGCCGAGCAGCGTCGAACACGCAAGGAACTCGATGATGCTCGGACCGACCTCGCTAGCGCCAAACAGGCCCTTTCGGCGTTCACCCTCGAGACTGAGATGCTCGGCGAACGGGCAGGCATCCTCAAGCAACAGCGTTCCGGTGTCTTCTCTACTCTGTCCGCTCGCCGTACACGCATCGAGCAATTGCAGGCCGACCTGGACCGCGCTCGCCGTGAGCTCTCGCTGGCCGACCAGGAGGTAGACAAACACGTCCGGCTCACTGACTCACGCAAAGCCGAACTCGCTCGTCGGCGTGATGACTTCACAGAGATCCGTGCCGAGATCCGCGCGCTTGAAGAGGTGGATCGCACGTTCGATGCTGCCTCACCGGCGCTGGCATGGCTGCTCCAAAAGGAGAAGCAACTGCCGGAAGTGATCGGACCGGTCACCGACGCGATCACCGTTCCGGGGGAGTACGAACGACTTGTCGAGAGTGCGCTTGGTGGTGATGTCTTCTGCGTGCTCGTTCGCAGTCGCAAAGCCGCGACCGGTGTGGTAGCGACTCTGGAGAAGCAGGGTGCCGGCGACTACTCGATAATGCCTGTCGATGCGCTCCCGACCCCATGTGATGCGCAGGGCCCGGGTACCCGCCTGCTTGATGCGATCGCATGTTCGGACGATGTGAGAGGTGCGATCGATGGTCTCATCGGCGATATACGTGTCGTTGACACGCTGGAAGATGCGCTTCGTGCAGCCGGCGCCACAGGAGCGGTCTCTCGCTATGCCACGCTCAAAGGTCACATCGTGTGGCCGAGCGGCAAGGTGCGCGTCGGTCCCGATCTCTCTGAGGATGCCGGCATCCTCGCGCGCAAACGCAAACTGGCCGATCTTCGAGACGCTCTGGGCGCCACCGAGGCGGGCGTAGGGGAGACTGAAGCCGCCGTCGTCGCAACTGAGGAGTCCCTCTCCGCGGCGCAGCAGCAGGCCCTGGAACTGGGTCAGCGCGTCGCAACACTCTCCGGCGAGGAGGCATCGGCTCGAGAGGAGATCGGTCGCCTCGAGCAAGCCATCACCGACCTGGACAAAGAGGCAGGTACGATCGATGTCCGACTTCGGCAGATCGAGGAGAAGACGGCGAAGGACCGCCCGCGGGAACGTCAACTGCAGGAAAGGATCTCCTCGGCAGAAACGCTCATCGAGGAACTCGAGGAACAAGCCGCCGCAAAACGAGAGGAACGCGACGTTCGCTTTCGAGAGGAATCGGGGGTCGCCAACCGGCTGTCCACCTGTCAGGTCGAGATCGCCGCGGTCTCAGAGCGCGAAGTGCATCTCAAGCGTCGCCACGGATCGACGATCGCCGAGACCCGTGAGCTCGATACCCTTGTCGCACAGTCAAAGACCACCGATGAGGCCCTCGAGGCCCTGAGAAGCCGCCTGCAGCCACTTCATGACCTGTACTCGCTACTGCTCGAACGTGCCGAACATTGGGGAGGGAAGCTGCGCGATCGCGCCCGGTTCGAGCAGACCGACAGCGCTTCACTCCGCACGACGATCCACAGCGCCCAGGACGGCGTGAGGACGGCACAGGCAGAACTCGATATCGTCAACGAAGTCATGGCTACCGTTCGCATCGAGAAGGGCCAACTCGAAGTCCAGGTCACCACTGCGGTCGGTCGCATCGTCGAGGACCTCGGTGTCCCTCTTGAGAAGGCGCTCGAGGCGCCTTCTATCAACGAACGCGAACCTGCGATCGATCGCGTGCATCGTCTTCGGAAGCGGATCGCCAACCTTGGTCCCGTCAACCCGATCGCAGTCGAGGAGTTCGACCAACTCCAGCACCGTCGGGATTACCTCCAGCAGCAACTCGACGACCTGGATGCGAGTCGCAAGGCACTCCATAAGGTCATATCGGCCATCGACCGTAAGATACGTGAGCGCTTCTTGGAGACCTTCGAGCTTGTCGACCACCATTTCCAGGAGGTCTTCGCGGTGCTGTTTCCCGGCGGGCACGCTTCACTCACGCTCACCGATCCGGATGATCCCGAGACGACCGGCATCGAGGTCATCGCACAGCCTCGTGGCAAGCGGCTGGCCAAGATGTCGCTGCTCTCCGGTGGCGAGAAATCTCTGACCGCACTCGCACTATTGTTCGCTGTGTACCGAGCCCGGCCGTGCCCGTTCTATATCCTCGACGAGGTCGAAGCTGCACTGGACGACACGAACCTGCGTCGCTTCATCGCGTTCATCGATACCCTGCGCCACCATACGCAGTTCCTTGTCGTCAGCCATCAGCGGCGCACAATGGAGATGGCCGACGTCTTATACGGCGTCTCGATGCAGGCCGATGGCGTGAGCAAGGTCGTCAGCCAGAAGCTCGAACAGGCGATCCGTTCAGTGAAAGAGGTGCCTGCCGATGGCACCGGTGTGGTATGAGCGCCTGACGGAGGGACTGACACGAACGCGCGAATCACTGCAGGGTCAGCTCAACGTCCTTCTCCGCAAAGGCCCTGACCTTGATGTCGAGTTCTGGAGCGACCTCGAGGACACGCTGGTCGCTGCGGACATGGGTGCTGCGGCGGTCACCGAGATCGTCGATCGCCTGCGTGACGACGCCACGCGCGAGGCATTACCTGACGCACAGGCGGTTCTCGACCGCCTCGTACACGAGATCGCTGCGGAGATACGCACGAGCAAGGCCGATCTCTTGGCCGAGAAACCTTTGGTCGTCCTGGTCGTCGGTATAAACGGTACCGGGAAGACGACCACCGTCGGGAAACTCGCGAAGGCGCTCAGTGACGAAGGCCGCCGTGTGGTCATCGGTTCAGGTGACACCTTCCGCGCCGCAGCGATCGAGCAGCTCAGGATCTGGGCGACCCGTGCCAACGTACCCGTCGTCGAACGCGAGCGTGGCTCAGACCCGGCATCGGTGTCATTCGACACGCTCAGATCCGCCGAAGCCCAAGACGCCGACCTGGTGCTCATCGACACTGCCGGTCGCCTCCACACCTCCCCTGATCTTATGGCCGAGCTCCAGAAGGTGCATCGTGTCACACAACGTGAGAGTCGCTGGCCTGTCCGGGTCCTACTCGTGATGGACGCGACAACAGGCCAAAACGGCCTCGTGCAGGCTCGTGAGTTCGACCGCGCTCTTGGATTGGACGGCATCGTGCTCACGAAACTCGATGGCACCGCAAAGGGCGGCATCGCCGTTGCGATAGCCCGTGATCTTGGTCTGCCGATCGTACGGATCGGCGTAGGGGAAGACGTCGACGATCTGAGGCCGTTCGACCCCGACGAGTTCGCGCGTGCACTTGTGACTGGCGCATGAGATGACATCTAAAGAACTGGCGTTCATCCCGTTCAGGGAACGAGATAACCACTACGTACCGCTGGTCGTCGTACTGACGCTTGTCCTCATCGCTTTGTTGTTCATCTTCGGCGTCGCCTATCGGCCCGTGGCGGTCGACGGTGATTCTATGCTGGATACGTTGCGGTCTGGAGATCACCTGCTTGTGACAAGGACGTACCCCGTTCCGGCCCGAGGTGATATCGTCTCGGTCGATGTCGTCGTCGATGGAATCCCTGACAGCATCGTCAAGCGCGTCGCCGCCCTACCCGGTGATACCGTTCAGGTCGAAGGCGATGTGGTCTGGGTGAACGGTGTTCCCGCGACATGGCCGGGAGTGGTCACGGGTTCCGCAGACGACTTCCACCTTGGTCCGTTCGAGGTTCTTCCGGGAACCGTGTATATTCTTGGCGACAACAGACCCGTGTCGTTGGACAGTCGATCCATCGGGCCGATACCTGTCGCTCAGATACGCGGCAAGGCTATCGCGATCTTCTCTCCGGTCACTAGAGCAGGGCACATTGACTGACGCTCACGCGCCCCGTAGCCTAGGAACACCGCACATGACCCCTGTGGAGGAACCATGTTCGAAAGCCTATCCGATCGCCTTCAAGCCGTGCTCTCCAAACTCAAGAGTCGCGGCCGCCTGAGCGAGACAGACGTCGACGCAGCAATGCGTGAGGTGCGTCTGGCGCTCCTTGAGGCCGACGTCAACTTCAAGGTGGTCAAGGAGTTCGTGGCCGCAGTGCGGGCGCGTGCAGTGGGCGCCGATGTGATGAAGAGCCTGACTCCCGGCCAGATGGTCGTGAAGATCGTTCTCGAAGAACTCACCAGCCTGATGGGCGGCAACGAGTCGCGCCTCGTGCTGACAAACCGTATACCTAACGTGATCATGCTCGTCGGTCTGCAAGGCTCGGGCAAGACGACCGCCGCTGCAAAACTCGCCAACCTTCTTCGCAAACAAGGAAGACACCCCATGCTTATCGCATGCGACGTCTACCGCCCGGCTGCGATCGACCAGCTTGAGACGCTCGGCCGAGAACTCGACCTCCCCGTCTTCCGCGGGGAAGGTGACGATCCGATCGCCATTGCTCAGGCCGGCGTCAAAGACGCGATAGCTCGCATGCGCGACGTGGTGATCGTGGACACCGCCGGCCGTCTTCATGTCGACCCTGAGATGATGGCCGAAGCGTCCGCCATCAAACGCGCGATCAAGCCTGACCAGATCATCATGGTCATCGATGCGATGACCGGGCAAGACGCCGTCAGCGCCGCCAGCGCGTTCGCTGAGAGAGTCGCCTTCGATGGAGTCATAGTCTCCAAGCTGGATGGCGACGCTCGCGGCGGCGCGGCTCTCTCGGTCAAAGCAGTGACCGGCAAGCCCATCCTGTTCGCGAGTATGGGTGAGAGACTCGACGCCCTCGAGGTCTTCTACCCGGAGCGCATGGCCAAGCGCATCCTCGGCATGGGTGACGTCGTGTCGCTGATCGAGAAGGCCCAGGAGAGCGTCGATGTCGAGCTATCCGACGACGCTGAGGCACGCCTGCGTGAAGGTCGATTCACCCTCGATGATTTCCTTGGACAGTTGCGACAGTTGAAGAAGATGGGCTCTATCTCAGACATCATGTCCATGATCCCGGGGGCGAACAAACTCCCTAAAGACGCCAAGATCGACGAACGAGCGCTTGTCCGTACCGAGGCGATCATCCAGTCGATGACCGTCGCTGAACGCGCGAAGCCCTCTCTGATCAACGGTTCCCGTCGACAGCGCATCGCAGTAGGTGCAGGTGTTACCGTCTTCGACGTCAACCAGTTGCTCAAGCAGTTCGCTGAGGCTCAAAAGATGGTCAAACAACTCCAGAAGATGCAGAGCGGCGGGAAGGGAAAAGGCCGGCATCGAGGCGGATTCGATCTCCCTGGCATGGGGCGGCATTTCTGACGCGTCTTCTCGGGGGCGTCCAACGCTGGCCGAGTAACCCTACGCTCGCTTTGACCGCACTACGCTCTTGTCATATCATTAGCAGTCGCTCTAGCTCAGAAGTGGCCGCCCGCATGGGGCGCCACCTTACACGGAGGTGAACGTTTTGGCAGTCAAGATCCGCCTGGCACGTGCCGGCGCTAAGAAGGCGCCGTTCTACCGTGTCGTCGCGGCCGACTCGCACGCTCCGCGTGATGGTCGGTTCATCGAGATCCTCGGACGCTACAATCCTCGCACCCAACCCTCGACCGTCGAACTCGACGTCGAGAAGGTCGATGCCTGGCTTGCGAAGGGTGCCCAGCCCACCGAGACCGTTGCGAAGCTCATCGCTATCGCCAAAGGCGAGACCAAGGCGCCCAAGGCCGACGCGAAGCTCTCTAAGAAGGCACAGGCCAAGGCCACTGCGGCCGCAGCAAAGGCTGTCGAGGCCGCTGAGGCTCCTGCAAAAGACGCTGAGTAGACATGGCTTCTGCCGCAGACTGTGATGGACTTGTCCAATACATCATCGAGTCGCTCGTCGACAACCCTGCCGACGTCGTGATCGAGAAGAAGGACGATAGCCGACAGACCGTGTACGAGATCAGAGTCCACAGCGACGACGTGGGCAAGGTCATCGGTCGTCAGGGCCGCGTGATCAAGGCTGTGCGCACTCTGGTCCGCGCGGCTGCTTCTGTCAACGGCTCCGACGCTACAGTGGAGATCCTCGGCTGAGATCATGAATGCACCGTTCGTGCCGATAGGCCGGATCGTGAAGGCGCATGGGCTGCGAGGGGAGGTCTCGGTGAGAACACTCACCGACCTGCCCCTCGATGCTTATGTAGGGCTACACGTCTGGATCGCACCGCCGCCTCCCGTTTTCCGTGAAGGCGATATCGATGGCGTGCGCCCTGGCCCGAAGGGTCCGTTGCTCTCCATCAGTGGTGTCAACGACCTCTCCGCAGCCAGTACGATCGCCGGTCGCACGCTCATGGCCAGGCCAGAGGATCTTCCGCTCGAACTCTTCGAGAGGGCGCCCGATCCGGTAGGACTCCGCGTACACGATGTCATCCGCGGCCCTCTTGGTATCGTGACGGATGTCATCATCACGGGTGCGAACGACGTCTGGGTGATCGAAGGCGATACTTACGGCGAGGTGCTTATCCCTATCATCGATGAAGTGCTGCTCGACGTGGATTTCGACGAGAACGAAGCGACCGTCCGACTACTCCCGGGTCTTATCGACGATGGAGATGACGTCTGATGCGGATCGATATCATCTCCATCTTTCCGGAGCTGTTCGGGCCGACACTGTCAGGTTCCATGCTCGGCATTGCTGAGCGAAAGGGCATCGTCGAGTTCCACGTTCACGATCTCCGCGACTGGGCCGAGGGGAAACACCGAACGACCGACGACTACTCGTTCGGCGGCGGCCCCGGCATGGTGATGAAACCCGAGCCCTTCTTTCGGGCGCACGCTGAGATCCTGGCCCAGGACCTGCGTCCCGCGACGACGATCTTGATGTGCCCGCAGGGTGAGTTGCTCAAGCAACCGCTCGTTGAGGAGCTCGCCACTTGCAGCCGCCTTGTTATCTTCGTGGGACGCTACGAGGGGTATGACGACCGCATACGGACGCTCGCCGACCGTGAGGTCTCGATCGGCGATTACGTGCTTACCGGTGGTGAGCTTCCTGCGATGGTGCTCACTGATGCGGTGACGAGACTTCTACCCGGCGTGCTCGGACACGACGCGTCCGCGACAGAGGAGTCGTTCTCCTGGGGACTGCTTGAATATCCACACTTCACCCGTCCGGCTTCCTTCGAAGGTCTGGATGTGCCTGATGTGCTGCTGAGTGGCGACCACGCACGTATCGCGGCATGGCGACGCACAGAAGCGATCCGTCGTACTGCGATGAGGCGTCCTGACCTGTTTGAAACCGCCGACCTCAATGACGAGGAACGGGAATTCGCGCGTTCGCTGCTGGAAGACCTGAAACGATCGGACGACAGATGAGTGACGACCGGTCTTATCCATTAGAAGAGCAGCGTCCCCCCTCGTTCGCACGATGGGCGGGAGAGCTGCTGCTCATGGTGGGGATCGCATTCGTTCTGGCGATGGGCATACGCACGTACATAGTCATGCCGTACACCATTCCGAGCGGATCGATGATCCCAACCATCCAGATCGACGAGCGCGTGCTCGTCAACAAGTTCATCTACCGTTTTCAGGATCCTCGACCGGGCGACATCGTGGTGCTGGACGACCCTATGGGAGGTCCGATCCCACTCATCAAGAGAGTCATCGCCGTAGCAGGGCAAGAGGTCGATATCAACGATGGTATGGTGGACGTCAACGGCATCCCACTGGTTGAGCCCTACACGCATGGCGCTATCACCGAGATGGGCGGCGTCAACGTGCCATCGGTGATTCCCGAGGGGCAGATCTGGCTCATGGGAGACAATCGAACGAACAGCACTGATTCTCGCTTCTTCGGTCCGCGACCGTTGAGTAGCGTGCATGGCAGGGCGTTCCTGCGCATCTGGCCTCTCTCCAGGATCGAGACACTCTGAATCTCGCGTTTGCGCGTCCCATGAGCCCTGGTCTATACTGACCACTCGTGTCTGATGACCACCCGCGTAGGCGGTAGACGAAGAACAGGAACCCTAGAATGAACAGAATCCGCGCGATCGAGCAGCAGCAGCTCCAAGAGGAACTGCCCCAGTTCAAGGTCGGCGACACCGTGAAGGTGAATTACAAGGTCGTCGAAGGCGGACGTGAACGAGTCCAGCTGTTTCAGGGCATCGTGATCAAGCGTCACGGTCACAGCGCTCGCGAGACGTTCACCGTCCGCAAGGTCTCGTTCGCCGTCGGCGTTGAGCGTACCTTCCCGGTTCACTCACCCAAGATCGTGAAACTCGAGGTCGTTACTCGCGGCAAGGTCCGTCGCTCCAAGCTGTACTACCTGCGCGACAGGGTGGGCAAGGCTGCGCGCGTCAAAGAGCTACGGTAAGCAACGGAGGCGACGTGACCGAGAGTCACGAGATATATCAACAGACCGACACGACCCGGGAGCAGGTTGCTCCCGGGTCGTGTCTGATCGCCCCCGATGAAGAGATCGGTCCTGACGACGCAACTTCCCGCACCAGTGACGAGGTATCGTTCGGTCGCTGGGTTCTCGAACTCGTTGTCCTCGTTGGAGTCGCCTTCCTTCTTGCCACAGGCATAAAGACCTGGGTGGTCCAACCTTTCATCATCCCAACAGGGTCGATGATTCCCACGCTTGAGATCGGCGACTACGTCATCGCCAACAAATTCATCTATCGCTTCGAAGAACCCCACTACGGCGACATCGTCGTATTCTTGTCACCCGCATCAAACTCCACCGACTACATCAAGCGGGTCATCGCGGTCGGAGGACAGGAGGTCGACGTACGTGACGGCCTTGTGTACGTGGATGGGCAGCCGCTCGATGAACCCTACACGCATGGCGCGCAGAACGACCGAGGGGCACTCGCACTGCCGGTGGTCATACCCGATGGCTACGTCTGGCTGATGGGAGACAACCGAGACAACAGCCAGGACAGTCGTTGGTTCGGCCCGCAACCGGTGTCCAGGATAGTCGGTAAGGCATTCTTCATCTACTGGCCGATATCCGACTTCGGTACCCTCTAGCAACTCATGAGTCTACGCAGCGTCAACGAGATCCGTATGTCGTTGAGTGCAGCTCCGCTTGAAGCACTGGACGCGCTTGTCATCCAGTTCCTTGACGATCCGCGAGCAGGCGTTCAGGCGGCTGTGGCCGTCGCCCGACGCAGACTTGCCGCCGACGAGGCAGAGCGTACGCGGGTCTTTCGCATGATGGCGCTTCAGTCAACGCTTCACGAAGCGGGCTATGCGGTCATCGCCGGCGTCGACGAGGTAGGCAGGGGAGCGCTTGCTGGACCGGTCAGCGCCGCCGCGGTAGTACTCGACGTTCGAACCCACGTTGCAGGACTGGATGACTCCAAACGCCTGAAACCCGCCGTTCGTGAGAGCGTGGCACAACGCGTACGTGAAGCGGCGATCGCGATCTCTGTCGCTCATGTCACACCGCAGCGCATCGACGCGCTCGGCATAGCCGCGGCTAATACCCTCGCAATGCGCACTGCGATAGACGGTCTGTCCCTCAGTGTTGACCACGTTATCGCTGACGGCCTTGCAGTCGATCTTAGAATCCTATCCACGTTCGTCGTCGGAGGTGACCGACAGTGTGCGTGTGTCGCCGCCGCATCTGTGGTGGCGAAAGTCGACCGGGATGCTCTCATGCGCGAGCTCGACGGCGATTATCCTGGATACGGCCTGGCCGCCAACAAGGGTTACGGCACGGCCGACCACCTTGAGGCCATCGAACGGATCGGCCCCTCTCCCATACATCGCCTCTCTTTCACGCCGTGCGGACAGCACCGCCTCTTCTGAGGCCAGTTTCCGTTCTGCTTCGGTTAAGCTCCGGGAAAACATGATGCGTCATCCTCACGCCAAGGGGGGATGCCGTTATGACCGAGAAGACCACAGAGCTAGGGGTAAAGGGAGAGGCAGCCGCAGTCCAGTACCTGCAGCGGATCGGCATGACCATTGCGGAGCAGAACTGGCGCTGTGCAACAGGCGAGGTCGATATCATTGCGCTGGATGGTACTGACCTCGTTTTCGTGGAAGTGAAGACCCGGCGTACCAGCTCAGCAGGGACTCCAGAAGACGCCGTCTCGCGCACGAAGCAAAAGCGACTGGTCAGACTGGCCCGCGCATACATGGCACACGCCGGAGTCGGACCTTCGACCGTTCGATTCGATGTGATCGCCATACGGGTGTTGTCCGAGGACCGGGCATTGCTCCGCCATCACCGAGCAGCCTTTCTCGTAGAGTCATAAGATGCAAGCGACAGTGATGACTGCGACGCTACTCGGTGTCGATGCGCTACCTGTCGAGGTCCAGGCAGACGTCAGCTCAGGGTTGCCGATGTTCGGGATCGTCGGACTTGGCGATACAGCGGTCCAGGAAGCACGCGAGCGTGTTCGCTCCGCGATACGAGCGGCTGGGCTGCAGTTCCCGAATGCAAGGGTGATCATCAACCTTGCGCCGGCACCGATGCGTAAACACGGCACGGGATTCGACCTGCCTATCGCGCTTGCTGTTCTTACGGCGACCAAGCAGATATCCGCCTCACTCGTGGAAGGAGCGACTGCGGTCGGTGAGCTTGCTCTGGATGGCAGCGTGCGTCCAGTGCCTGGCATGCTCGCACACGCCTATACAGCGGCCCAGATGGGATACGATCTGCTTGGTCCATCCGCTGCGCTGCCGGCGGCAGCGGTGGTCGGAAGGGTACGTTGCCGCATCGTCGATCACATGAGCGCGCTGCGCTGCGGCGATATCGTCTCCAGGGAGCCGCATTGCACTGAGCCTTTCGACCGTTTGAGCCTACCGGACCTCGCCGATGTCGCAGGGCATGACGGCGCCAAACGAGCGCTCGAGATCGCAGCAGCCGGGAGTCACAACCTACTGTTCGTCGGACCCCCGGGGTCGGGGAAAACGATGCTTGCCAGACGACTTGGCGGAATACTGCCTCCGCTCAATGATGACGAGCGTCTGACGACCGCACTCGTGCACTCCGTAGCAGGCGTGGACGAGCGCCCTGCACTCGCAGGAGTCCGTCCCTTCCGCATGCCGCACCACTCCACCTCAAGCGTTGGCCTGATCGGCGGAGGCTCGCCACTGAGACCGGGAGAGATCAGCCTAGCGCACAACGGGGTTCTGTTCCTCGACGAACTTGCGGAGTTCGGCCCCGCAACATTGCAGGCGATGCGACAACCGCTGGAAGACGGGTCGATAACGCTGGTTCGCGCTGACGGTAGAGTCGTCTATCCTGCCGCTTTCGCCCTCATCGCAGCGATGAACCCCTGTCCGTGTGGCTATCTCGGCGATGCTGAAAAGCGCTGTACGTGCACCGAGGCGATGATCGACCGGTATATGACGCGTATTGGCGGCCCTCTCCTCGATCGCATCGACATGAGGATACGTGTCGACCGCATAGATCCTGGCCGTATCCTCGCAGCTGCAGAGGAAGAACCCTCCGAGAGTGTCGCCCGACGTGTGAACAAGGCGATCGCATTCTCCGGAGACCGGCCCCCGACCCGCGCACTCACGGGTGGACGACTACTCGCTGCATGCCTGCCAAACAGAGCGGCGCTGACGACGCTGGAGACACTCGCGCGGACTATCGGCCTATCCGGACGGGCAGTCACGCGGACACTCCGCGTAGCACGTACCATCGCCGATCTCGCTGGCGAGACGAAGGTAACGCGTGATCACGTACTTGAGGCCGCCGGGTATCGCATTGGAGATACGGTATGAGCGAGGACCGCTGGAAGATAATGCTTGAGGACACCGGCTATCCTGAGCTGCTTCGCCGAACGTCTGACCCACCCGCGATGCTCCACGGCTTCGGTGATCGTGACTTACTGGGACCGTGCCTTGCCGTCATTGGAGCGCGCCAGGCCACACCGTACGGACTCGCATGCGCACGTAGGTTCGCCGGCTGGGCCGCCGGGAATGGGATCACCATCGTCTCTGGTGGAGCGATCGGTTGTGACATGGCGGCTCATAACGCCGCCATTGAGGCAGAAGGTAGCACCGTTGCGGTGCTGGGCTGTGGAGCAGACGTTGACTACCCTCACAGGGCGGCAAAGCTTCTCGCCACCATGCGAACACACCAAGCCGTCATCTCTGAGGCGACCTGGGGTACCCCGCCACTGCGCTGGGCTTTTGCGCGAAGGAACCGGATCATCGCTGGCCTGTCTCTGGCGGTTCTTGTCGTCGAAGCCGGACTGCCGAGTGGCACGTTCGGCACCGCAGATCACGCACTCGCCGCAGGAAGGGACGTATTGGCCGTTCCTGGCTCGATCTTCGCACCGGAATGCAGAGGAGCGAATCGCCTGATCAGCCAGGGATGCCAACCTATAACCTGCGAATCGGAACTCCGTGATGCTCTGGCTGCAGCCGGCTTCAAGCTTGAGGACCGTCTCACGAATGAATGGGAAGCGCCCCAAGCGAGTGAGGACCCTATCTTGATAGCGCTCCGCGCCAACCCCATGAGACCGGATGACCTGGCCTTCTGTCTCAAATGTGATGTGGTCTCGATCGCACGTGCTCTTACATATCTCGAGCTGAAGGGAGGCGTCACGCGTCTTCGGGACGGGAGATACAGCATTAGCAAATATGGGTGAATGACGGTTACAATCCCACATACCCGACATCGACATCAGGAGCCCTTTTGCCGCATATCCCGGTTGTGACCGTTATCGGTGGGGGTCTCGCCGGCACCGAGGCCGCCTGGCAGCTCGCCGCACGTGGCGTTCGTGTTGAGTTGTACGAGATGCGCCCAACGATGAATGCTCCCGCGCACCATTCCAGTGATCTCGCAGAGCTCGTATGCTCGAACTCGTTCAAGAGCGATGACCCTGAAACCGCTCCAGGTATGCTCAAGCGCGAGCTGACCACACTTGGAAGCTTCCTTGTTGTTGTAGCCCGAGAGACCGCGGTACCCGCAGGTATGGCCCTTGCCGTCGATCGTCAGGCGTTCTCTGCGCGAGCTACTAGACTGGTTGAACAGCATCCGCTGATTGACGTCATTCGGGAAGAGGTCACTCACATTCCCCGTGACCGAGCGGTCATCGTTGCGGCGGGCCCCCTTGCGAGTCGTGGACTCGAACAGGACCTCTCTTCGCTCGTAGGTTCGGACCGTCTATCGTTCTACGACGCTGCAGCGCCCCTGATCGACGCTCACAGCATCGATCGCTCAGTCGTGTTCGCAGCGTCACGGTACGACAAGGGCGAGGGAGCAGACTACCTCAACTGCCCCATGTCCCGTGACCAGTACGAGCGCTTCATCAGCGAACTCGCTGCTGCCCGCCGCGTGAACGCAAAGGAGTTCGACACATCCGATCTCTTCCAAGCCTGTCAGCCCATCGAAGAGATCGCTCGTCGTGGCATCGACGCCGTTCGTTTTGGTGCCATGAAACCGGTCGGACTCACAGACCCCCGCACCGGCCATCGGCCTTGGGCAGTAGTCCAACTTCGCCCCGAGAACCGTGACGGCACCGCCTACAACCTTGTAGGCTTTCAGACCAACCTCGTGTTCGGCGAACAAGAACGCGTCTTCCGGTTGATCCCGGGACTTCGATCCGCCGAGTTCCTCCGTTTCGGCGTCATGCACCGCAACACCTACATCGACGCGCCGCGCCTGCTGACTCCCGACCTCTCGCTTCGCAGTAAGCCTGCAATCCGCATCGCCGGACAGCTGGCTGGCACCGAAGGCTATCTCGAGGCGGTCGGCTCGGGCCTTCTGGCTGCGATCAACACCTATGCCAGCCTCACCGGTGCGTCGCCATTCGTGCTCCCGCATGACACTGCGCTCGGCGCGTTGATCGGATATGCGACCGATCCGAAGACGCGAGCCTACCAGCCGATGCACGTGAACATCGGACTGCTGCCGGCGCTCGATCCACCGGTTCGATCGAAGCGGGCACGGTACGCAGCACATGCTGAGCGCGCGAGACGATCTCTCGCTGCGTTCCTCTCGGCTGCCCCCGTACGGGTCCTTACCTCGCCCCTTGAGGCCTCTGTGGAGGCGAACGTGACGTGAGCGTGCAACCTGCCCGCGCACTTGTCGACCGGTTCCTCGAGCACCTCGCTGTGGAGAGAAACGTCTCACCACACACGGTTCGTGCCTACGCGACGGACATGCGGCAGTTTCTCGACTGGTGTGAACGGTCCTCTTATGACCCGTTTGCGCTCAAGCCCAGAGAGCTGCGCGGCTATCTCGCCGAGCTCGATCGCGCGCACTATCAACGCCGCACCATCGCACGCAAGACATCCACCTTGCGGTCGTTCTACTCCTTCCTCCAGACACGGGGATTCGCCCAGGTGAACCCTGCCGCTGTCATGGGCACGCCACGATTACAACATCGGCTACCCGAACTCGTGCCGATCGACCTCATGACGGCGCTGCTCGATGCACCCGACCGATCGAAACCGCAGGGTATCAGAGACGCCGCGATCCTGGAGCTTCTTTATGCAACGGGCATCCGCGTCGGAGAATTGGAGGGCCTGGACATCACCGACATCGACCTCACCCAAGGTCAAGTGAGAGTGATGGGCAAAGGCTCCAAGGAACGGATCGTGCCCATGCACCGTCAGGCGATCAGCCGATTGCGCTCATACCTGGCCGAAGGCAGACCGCACTACGCGCGGCAGGGGAAAGTCGATGCCCTCTTCTTGAACCGCTCGGGCACGCGGCTTCAAAGTGGCAGCGTCCGTAGAATGCTCAAGCACTACCTTGACGAACTGGGCGCCGACACGGGAATCCATCCCCACGCGCTACGCCACACGTTCGCCACACACCTGCTTGAAGCGGGGGCGGATCTGCGCACAGTACAGGAGCTGCTTGGCCACGTTGCGCTGTCCACGACCCAGATTTATACTCATTTGAGCATGAAGCGACTTCGAGACGTTCACAGTAACGCACATCCGCGAGCGTGATTCAGAGGGGTCCCCATCGTATGAGACATGACCCGAAGACGGACGTGTCCGCCTACTGGGCCGCGTACAAGGAAAGCGGAGATCCTGTCGCCCGGGAGACACTTATCCTCAACTACTCCCCGCTGGTCAAGTACGTCGCCGGACGGTTGTCTTCCAATCTCCCGCAAACGGTGGAAACCTCTGATCTCATTTCCTACGGCGTCTTCGGGCTCATCGATGCGATAGAGAAGTTCGATCCCGATCGTGGCATCAAGTTCGAGACGTACGCCATCGCACGTATCAAGGGCGCCATCATCGATGAACTCCGCGCGATGGACTGGGTCCCACGATCCGTCAGAGCGCGTTCCCGCGAGATAGAACAAGCCTACATCGCGCTTGAGAATCGCCTTAAACGCGTCCCAAGTGACGCCGAAGTGGCACGTGAGATGGGAGTCACCGGACGTGAACTCCAAGACATACTCACGAAATTGTCCTACACCTCGATCGTGTCTTTTGAAGAACTGTGGACGGGGGGCCAGGATAAGGATGACAGAGGGAGTGCCTTCGGCAGTATCAAAGACGAATCTGCCGAGGATCCCGTCAAGATGTTCGAGAGTGTCGAGATCAAGGAGATTCTGGCAAAGGCCATCGACCGATTGCCCGATCGCGAGAAGATCGTCATCGCGCTGTACTACTACGAGGGGCTCACGCTGAAAGAGATCGGCGCGGTGCTCGGAGTCACCGAGTCCCGTGTCAGCCAGCTCCATACCAAAGCAGTGCTAAGATTGCGTGCAAGACTCCACGCGGCGCAGGGTTACGTTCCCGCAAGCTGATCGAAAGGAGACTCGTCGTGCCAGGACACCGCATTCTCGTGGTCGAGGACACCGAACTGCTCCGCAGGATGTACCACGACAGACTCGTGGCCGATGGTTTCGAGGTCACGACTGCAGGAGATGGTCTCGATGCCATCAACGAACTCCGCAATGCGCGCTTCGACTTGATAGTCCTGGACCTCATCATGCCGCGTATGGGTGGACTCGAGGCTCTCGAGATCATCAAGTCAGATCCTCGCCTTTCCCCAATACCCGTCGTGATCCTGACCAACCTTGGAGAAGAAGGCGCCATCGAGCGGGCGCTCGAACTTGGCGCAGTAGACTACCTCATCAAGAATGCGGCAAAGCCCGCTGATGTATCGGCAAAGATCAAACTGACACTCGAACATCTTGCGCCTCCAGTACCGGAACCTAGTACCGTGTCGCCGTCCAATCCCACTGGCCTCGCATTCAAGGTCCTTATCCGTGATAGAGAAGCCGAAGCAGACGCATTGGTTGCTCACGCAAGACTTCAACGACGTTTCTGGTGCCCAGCATGTGAACAGGAGCTATATCTCGAACTCGTACCCAACCCTGATCGCGAAGGCTGGTATGAAGCCCATCTTCTCTGCACCAATTGTGGGCGTGAGTACTAGCCACCGGTTAGAGATTCAACAAGTGCTGGATGTCAACAGGAAGCTTCCGTAGCGAGATAGCCTGTGTTACCCTGTACCGGCTCTTAATAAGCACGCTCGCGGACCCTCGCGCACGGTGCCGTCAATGACGGTTGCGCCTATGAGGGGAAGATGCGGGCGGAAGTAGAACCGAAACAGGAGGTAGCACCATGGCTGTTGTCTCAATGAAGAGTCTTCTTGAGGCCGGTGTCCATTTTGGGCACCAGACCCGCCGTTGGAACCCGAAGATGAAGCCCTACATCTTCACCGAGCGCAACGGCATCTATATTCTCGATCTGCAGCGCACGCTGCGCGAACTGGACTCGGCATACCGCTTCATCCGTGACCTCACCGCAAGGGGCGGTACCGTGCTGTTCATCGGCACCAAGAAGCAGGCTCAGGAGACCATGCGCACTGAGGCCGATCGCTCCTCGCAGCCCTACGTCAACCAGCGCTGGCTGGGCGGCATGCTGACCAACTTCGTCACCATCCGCAAACGTATCAACAGGATGGTCGAACTCGAGACCATGGAGGAGAACGGCGTCATGGCCAGCCTTCCCAAGAAGGAAGCCCTGAAGCTGCGTGCCGAGCACGAGAAGCTCCAGCGCAACCTTGAGGGTATCCGCAACATGACCGGCCTTCCGGACGCCATCTTCCTTGTCGACACCAAGCGTGAGAGCATCGCAGTCGCCGAGGCGCGCCGTTTGAAGATCCCGATCATCGGACTTGTTGACACCAATGCGGATCCCGATGAAGTGGACTTCGTCATCCCCGGCAACGACGACGCTATCCGTTCTATCAGCCTCATCGCACGCGTGATCGCGGACGCGGCGATCGCAGGTAATGGCGGTACACAGGCTGTTGAGGCCCCCGCTGCGGAACCTGCTGCTGTGGAGATCACTGCTGAAGAGGCCCCCACTGCGGAACCTGCTGCTGACCTCGACGTCACCGTTACGACCGAGGCTGCCGAGTAGACCGCACTCTGCCGCCACATTGTGGCTTCCGTACGAGGAGGAATGACGATGCAGATCACCGCTTCTATGGTGAAGGAGCTGCGCGAAACGACCGGCGCAGGGATGATGGACTGCAAGAAAGCGCTGACAGAATCCGATGGCGACATCGAGAGTGCCGTCGATATACTTCGCACCAAAGGCCTTGCTGACCTCGCCAAGAAGGCCGACCGAGCCACCCACGAAGGCATCATCGGGTCCTTCATCAGCGATGACCGCCGCGTAGGGGCCATTGTCGAGATCAATTGCGAGACCGATTTCGTGGCACGCAACGATGACTTCAAGGGCTTCGTGGCCTCGATCGCCAAGCATATTGTGACCTCGGCTCCCGCCGACGCCGTGGAGCTTCTCGGCCAATCCTACACTGAGCGTGCCGATATCACTGTTGAACAGTATCTTGGCGAGAACGTGGCCAAGATCGGCGAGAACATGGTCATCCCCCGGTTCGCTCGCTTCGAGCTCGGTTCGGACGCTGGTGCGATCGGGGCATACATCCATGGCGTCGGCAACATCGGCGTTCTTATCGAAGTCACCGCAGGTACCGCTGAAGCCACATCTTCGCCGGAGTTCGGCACATTCGTCAAAGATGTCGCGATGCAGATCGCCGCAGCCGCACCGATCGCGCTGACGGCAGCAGACGTTCCCGCTCACATCATCGAGCACGAGAAAGCCATCTACATGGCTCAGGCTGCAGAGACGGGTAAGCCCGAGCCCATCCAGACCAAGATCGCCGAGGGGCGTCTCCAGAAGTACTACAAAGAAGTCTGTCTTCTTGAACAGGTCTTCGTCAAAGACCCTGACATCACCATCACTCAGCTTACCGAGCGTCTTGGCATGACGCTCGGCACCGGAGTGACGATCACACGTTTTGCGAGGTTCGTCTTAGGGGAGACCAACCCTGAGGCTAAACCACCAGCGTGTTGTTAACGGTTCCCGATCTAAAGGGGCGACGCGCACGCGTCGCCCCTTTAGATTAGAATGCACCTCGGGGTCACGCTGCCCTGACTTAGCGTCGATGAGGGAGGAACATGGCCGACTACCGCTACAAGCGCGTGCTTCTGAAGCTCTCTGGCGAAGCCTTGATGGGTGACTGCGGCTACGGGATCGATCCTAAGGTACTCGATGCCCTCGCGTCGCAGATCAAGACGGTCCACGACGACGGTGTCGAGATCGCGATAGTCGTCGGCGGAGGCAACATCTTTCGCGGGGTCGCTGCCTCATCCAAAGGGATGGATCGCGCCCAGGCGGATTACATCGGTATGCTTGCCACCGTCATGAACTCTCTGGCGCTCCAGGACGTACTCGAGAAGCACGGCGTATACACTCGCGTCATGAGCGCCATCGAGATGCAGGATGTTGCGGAACCCTACATACGTCGTCGTGCGATCCGGCATCTGGAGAAGGGGAGAGTCACGATCTTCGCCGCCGGGACGGGCAACCCGTACTTCACCACCGACACCACCGCAGCACTGCGCGCGCTTGAGATCAGTGCGGAGTGCATAATGAAGGCCACCAAGGTCGATGGGGTCTACGATGCTGACCCGATAACGCACCCGAACGCCGTCAAGTTCGATGAGCTCACCTATATCGACGTTTTGAACCGTGGCCTCAAAGTCATGGACAACACTGCGATATCGTTGTCAATGGACAATAACCTGCCGATCATCGTGTTCAATATGGAGCGCGAGGGCAACATCGTTCGTGCGCTCATGGGCGACAAGGTGGGTACCATCGTACGAGGAGGGAACTGATGACCGAGCACAACATCGCAGATGCTAGGGACCGTATGGCAAAGGCCGCCACTGCCCTCGGACACGAGTTTGCAGGCGTCCGTACCGGACGAGCCTCGGGCTCCATCTTCGAGAAGATCACTGTCGACTACTACGGTGTGACCACCCCGTTGCTTCAGATCGCAGGAGTGAGTTCGCCCGAACCGCAGCTGCTGGTGATCAGCCCCTACGACAAGTCAGCGATGGGTGCCATCGAGAAGGCGATCCTTGCCTCCGATCTTGGTCTCAATCCAAGCAATGACGGCACTGTCATCCGTGTACCGTTCCCACCCCTTACCGAGGAGCGTCGCAAAGAACTCGCCAAACTGTGTAAACAGTATGCCGAGGATGCACGCGTCGCTGTCCGCAACATCCGCCGAGATACCAACGATTTCTTCAAGCATCAGGAGAAGGAACACGACATCTCCCAAGACGACCTGCACCGTCTCGAGGCCGACGTCCAGAAGACGACGGACGGCTACATCACCGAGATCGACGAGATGCTCAAGCGTAAAGAGCAGGAGATCATGGAGGTCTGAAGCTCCGTGAACCCTTCACCATCGTCACGTGATGCATTCTTCTCATCGAAACGGGAGCATGAACTGCTCACGCAGCTCGATGCGGAAGCCATACCCATCCATGTCGCGATCATCATGGATGGCAACGGTCGCTGGGCGGCCCGGAAAGGTCTGCCGCGCATCGCTGGACACCGGGCTGGCGCGAAAGCCATCCGAGAGGCCATCGCCGCGTCCATCGAACTCGGCATCTCGTATCTGACGATCTACTCGTTCAGCTCTGAGAACTGGCGACGCCCCGCCGACGAGGTGCACGGCCTGATGCGGTTGTTCGTAGAGGTCCTTGAGCGGGAGCTGGATAACCTTCAAAGACAGGGTGTGAGGGTCAGAGTCATCGGTCGCCCTGAAGAGATGCCCGAGCAGACGACGCGTGCGTTCCGGCGCACCGAGGAGCGTACTGCCGACAACGACGTTCTGACACTCGCTGTCGCACTCAACTACGGCGGTCGGGGCGAACTGGTCGATGTCGCCAAGGCGATCGCACGAGAAGCTGCTTCAGGAACGCTTGACCCGGAGACGATCGACGAGACCGCGATCTCAAGCCGACTCTATACTGCGGGGATCCCCGATCCCGATCTTGTGATCCGCACCAGCGGGGAGATGCGCATCTCCAACTTCTTGTTGTGGCAGATCGCCTATAGCGAACTATGGATCACTTCGGTGCTTTGGCCCGATTTCAAGCGCTACGACATGCTGCGAGCAGTCGTCGACTACCAGAAACGCACGCGTCGTTTCGGGGGCGACTGATGGGCGCCTCGGTCAAGCAAGAGCGCGGCCTCTCGGCACTGATAGTACGTACGGTCACCGCTGTGCTGCTGGGTCTGGTATTCCTTGCCGGTATCCTGTTCGGTAGACCCCTCGGACTTGCCGTCGTCGTGTCGGTGGTCGGCACCCTCGCAGTAGCCGAGTTCTTCGCCATGTCCCGCACGGAGCGAAGGCTGCCAAACGAGCTCTTCGGCTGGGTCGCTGTCGCCGCGATGCCGTTCGCTGCTGCTATGTACGGGACATTCGGACTCACGGCCGTGATCAGCATCCTGGTCATCGCATCACTGCTGTGGCACCTGGCATTCCGCCAGGTTCGCACCTCAGACACCGCGACCACCGTCTTCGGAGCGGTCTACGTGGGATTCACGCTGTCTCACTTCGTCCTGATCCGCCAACTCGACGCGGGAACAGAACTCGCTCTCGCCACGATCTTCAGTGTGTGGGCCAACGATGTCTTCGCATACCTTGTGGGCTCCGCTTTCGGTCGCCATAAGATGGCTCCGCGTATCTCGCCCAACAAGTCCTGGGAGGGTTTCTTCGCCGGGACGCTCTTCACAGTCGTGGTCTGGGTTGCGGTCTACTACGTAGCGTCTACAGGACTTTCACTGGGAAGTCTCATCATGATCGGCATCATCGTCTCTATAGCCGCGACCGTTGGTGATCTGGCCGAGTCGCGGCTCAAACGCGAGGCTGGCGTGAAGGATTCAGGCAAGAACCTCCCCGGACACGGCGGCTTCCTCGACAGATTCGACAGTCTCATCCTGGTATCGATCGTCACGTACTACCTGCTGCTGCTCAGCGGCGCGACTGTCGGGGGTCCGTAGTGAGCCGCCCACTGCGTGTGGTGGTTCTCGGCTCCACCGGCTCTATAGGCCGCCAGACACTCATGATCGCCGCGCGCTTCCCGGAGCGCATACAGATTGTCGCTCTCGCAGCACATAGCAACGCCGAGCTGCTCGCTGCGCAGGCCCGCACTTTCAAGGTCTCTCGCGTAGCGCTGAGTGACCCTGCCGCAGCCGAGCACACACGATCACTGCTTGACGGACTCAACGCGACCATCGATAGGGGACCGCAAGCCGTCGTCGAACTCGCTGCGCTCGAATCAGCCGACATCATACTCAACGCGCTTGTTGGCGCAGCAGGCCTTCGCTCCTCCATCGCTGCTCTATCTGCAGGCAAGCGTCTCGCTTTGGCCAATAAAGAGTCGCTCGTCGTTGGCGGCGAACTCGTGATGAGACTCGCCGAGGATGCAGAGATGTTACCCGTCGACAGTGAGCATTCCGCCATCTATCAGTGCCTCGTTGGTGAACGTCCCCGTGATGTCGAGCGGATCTGGCTCACGGCATCGGGCGGCCCATTCCGCGGACGCACACGTGACCAACTCACCGACGTCACGGTCAAGCAGGCGCTCGCGCACCCCCGATGGACGATGGGTCCGAAGATCACCATCGACTCGGCCACTCTTATGAACAAGGGCCTTGAGACCATCGAAGCGCACCACCTCTTTGGCGTGCCGTACGACAAGATACGCATCGTCGTGCACCCGCAGTCGTGCATCCACTCGATGGTCGAGTTCTCAGACGGCTCGGTGAAGGCGCATCTCGGCGCGACCGACATGCGGATACCGATCCAGTACGCTTTCAGTCATCCTGAACGGTGGGAGGCACCCCTGCCTCCAGTCGATTTCACCCAGATCGGTCATTTGGACTTTGAAGATCCCGACTACGGAGCGTTTCCGTGCCTCGGACTCGCACTTGAGGCCGGACGGACTGCGGGCACGATGCCTGCGGTCATGAACGCTGCGAACGAGATCGCTGTTGCAGCGTTCCTTAGACACCGAGCTGCATTCCTGGATATCCCACGTGTGATCGAGACCGTCATGGAGCGACACAACGTCGAGAGTCTCCAAAGCGTCGAACAGATAGAAGAGATCGATGGATGGGCCCGAAAGGTGGCCGAGGAGCTACTATAGCCAGCACCCTGGTGCGTCTTTTGCTCAATCGGTCAAAAAGAGGAGTCGACTTCCAGTGAGAGCATTCTCGTGATTCGGATAGCGCTATGACAGTTGTGACAACCGTGTTCTGGGGCATAGTGACGTTCTCTATACTCGTGATCTTGCATGAAGGCGGCCACTTCCTTGCGGCACGCGCCTTCAAGATCAAGGTCCACGAGTTCATGATCGGATTGCCTGGCCCGGCCATCCGCATCACGACCAAGAACATGACGTGGGGCATAACCGCCATACCGCTCGGAGGCTACGTCCGTATCGCCGGTATGGAACCCGGCCCGGAAGACGAACTCCTCGGCCCCGCGCTCAAGTCCATCTCGATAACAGGGCGCGCGGATGCCGCCTCGCTCGCTCGTATGATCGGGGTCGAGCGCGATCGCGCCTCCGCACTGCTCGCAACACTAGCCGACTGGGGAGCTATCGAGGCCACACCAAACGATGATGCCTCCTACGTGTCGCTTCACACGGCGACTGTAGACACCGATGAGCACGAGCTCCTCTCGGCAGCTAGAGCCATCACATTCCGGGGCGCCAAGACATGGAAACGCATCACCGTGCTCACTGCGGGAGTCGCAGTCAACATGCTTACCGCGATCCTGACATTCACGTTCGTGTTCGCTATCTGGGGCTACTATCTAGTCATGCCCGTAGTCTCCGAAGTCATGCCTAACACCCCGGCCGAGACAATCGGCCTGCAGGTGGGGGACACGCTCTCGGCCATCGACGGCGTGCAGGTCGACTCCTGGCAGGCGTTCAGCGAGACCGTGGCCACCTTCGACCCGGGAACTGACGTCACTATCACGGTACTGCGCGACTCGACGCCACTCACCTTTGACGTCACGCTTGCCGCGAAAAACGGGCGCGCCTATCTGGGCGTGGCGCCGACATGGACGCACATCAAGTTGTCGGTCGCCGGAGCGCTCGGTGAATCGCTCAGCTACGTCGGACTCGTCTTCAAGGCGATCGGCGGTTTCTTCCAGCCGGCGACCTTCCAGCAGAGCGTCGGCCAATCCGCCGGCATCGTCGGCATATCGATCATGGCAGCCGAAGCGGCGACGACCAGTCCGCTCGACTACGCCTTCTTGATCGCACTGCTCTCGCTCTCACTCGGCGCGATGAACATCCTCCCTATACCGCCTCTCGACGGCGGGAAAGTCCTCGTGGAGGTCATCGAGCGAATCATGGGACGATCCCTCAGCCGCTCGATCTCGATCGGTCTGAGCGCAGCGGGGGCGCTGCTACTGTTCTCCTTCATCGGATACATCATGTACGCTGATATCGCACGTCTGGTCGGATAGCGAAAGCGGGGAGACCTTGGTAACGCCACGTCGTGAGACCCGTCCGGTGCTTGTCGGCGACGTCGTGATCGGTGGCGGCGCCACCGTGAGCGTCCAGTCGATGACGAACACCGACACCCGTGATCCTGGAGCGACACTCGTACAGATCCGCCGTCTTGCCGAGGCCGGTTGCGAGATCGTCCGCGTTGCGATCCCTCATGCCGATGCGCTCGATGGGTTCGAACGCATCTGCGCACAGTCCCCGCTACCGGTGATCGCCGACATCCACTTCGACCACCGGCTCGCTATCGAGGCCGCACACCGAGGTGCTGCGAAACTGCGCATCAACCCCGGCAACATCGGTGCGACCGAGCGGGTGGATGCTGTGATAGACGCAGCTGGCGAGGCCGGGATCCCAATTCGTATCGGCGTCAACGCCGGCTCTTTGGCCGACGAGTACCACGACAAAGACTGGCCTCTTGCCGAGAAACTCGTCGCGAGCGCCGTCTCTTTCTGCAACCATTTCCAGGATCGCGGCTTCAAAGACATCGTCGTGTCTGCAAAAGCTTCCTCGGTCAACGCCACCATAGACGCCTATCGCGCCCTTGCCAGCACGCTGCCGTACCCGCTGCATATCGGAGTCACCGAAGCCGGGACCTCGTTCTCGGGGACGGTGAAGTCCGCAGTGGGACTCGGTGTCCTGCTCTATGACGGCATCGGCGATACGATGCGCGTCTCGTTGACCGCCGACCCCGTCGAGGAAGTACGCGTGGCCTGGGAGATCCTCGCCGCACTCGACATCCGGCGCAGGGGGCCCGAGCTCATCTCCTGCCCCACATGCGGCCGTTGCGAGGTCGACCTCGTTGCAATCGCCCAGGAGGTCGAACAGCGACTTCGCAGCATCAAGACACCGGTCAAGGTCGCAGTGATGGGTTGCATCGTCAACGGCCCCGGTGAGGCACGCGATGCCGACATCGGCGTGGCGGCCGGTAAAGGTGTGGGCCTCATCTTCCGTAAGGGCGAGCCGATCAGAAAGGTCGGCGAGAACGAGATCGTCTCTGCGCTCATGGACGAGATCGCCGATCTTGACCGAAACTGATCTTATAGCAGCAGACCTGCACTCCTGGTATCCTGCTTACCGTACGTGAGCCCGTATTCGGCGAGAGGGGACAGCATGGCTCAGGACAAGATTCGTATAGCGATCGTCGGGGGTGGCCGTACCGGTACACCGCTGCTCGAGGACTTCCTCAAGCGCCCGTTCATCGAGGTCGTCGGCCTGGCTGACGCCGATTCCGACAGCCAGGGAGCGCAGACCGCTCGCGCGAACGGCATCTTCTACACCGAGAACGCGGACGTGCTCGCCGCCAGAGGCAACGACATCGATCTCATCATCGAAGTGAGCGGTGATCCCTCTGTCACGCCTGCGCTCAAAGACGCGTTCGTCGCACAGGACAATCGACACACGCTGATCGTGCATGACCTCGTCGCCCGCCTGATCATGAGCCTATCGGCCAACAGCGATACGCTTCTTCAGACCTATCACCCGGGTGACCAGGGCATCGGCTAGCACCGTTCTCGTACCGAACGTCTGGCGGGCGTCGACGATGTCGGCGCCTGTCTGTACTCCCTCAAGGAGAACCGATGGCTGTCGCTCTCAAGATGACCGATCTCTACGTCCCGACGCTCAAGGAGGATCCTGCTGAGGCCGAGATCGCCTCGCATCGTCTTCTGCTGCGTGCAGGCATGATTCGCAAAGCGGCCGTCGGCATCTACACGTTCCTGCCTCTCGGATGGCGATCGCTTCACAAGATCGAGCAGATCGTCCGAGAAGAGATGGACGGCATCGGAAGCCAGGAGATGCTGATGCCCGCGGTCCAGCCGGCCGAGCTGTGGCATGAATCCGGCCGCTGGAGCGACTACGGCCCCGAGCTCATGCGACTGCAAGACCGTCACGGTCGCGAGTTCTGCCTCGGCCCCACCCATGAGGAGATCATCACGGCAACCGTGCGTCATGAACTCCGTTCATACCGCGAACTCCCGGTCTCCTTGTATCAGATCCAGGTGAAGTTCCGGGACGAGGTGCGTCCCCGTTTCGGCCTACTGCGCGGACGCGAGTTCATCATGAAGGACGCGTACAGCTTCCACGCGACTCAAGAGTCCCTCCAAGAGCACTATGACGCGATGGCCGGGGCCTACGGGCGCATCTGCGAAAGACTCGGACTCAGGTATCGTCCGGTGGAGGCCGATTCCGGCCAGATCGGCGGCAAGGTCACTACCGAGTTCATGGCGCTTGCAGACAACGGCGAGGCCGAACTCGTCTACTGTGATTGTGGCTGGGCCGCCAACGTCGAGGCCGCACGCACTGCCGTTCCCCGCAACCCCACCACCATTGAGCCTGTATCGATGGAAAAGGTGCATACACCCGGGCTGCGCACCATTGCGGACCTCGCGAGCGCCTTCGACGTGACCGAGCACGACACGGTGAAGACGATGGCCGGCAAGACACCGGAAGGTAGGCTCGTCTTCTTCTGTGTACCGGGTGATCGCGAACTCAACGCGATGAAGGCGGATGCCGCTGTCCCCGGCGTCGTGCTTCTCGAGGAGGACGACTTCGAGAGCTTCGACATCCCTAAGGGCTCCCTCGGACCCGTGAATCCTCCGGCTGGCGCGCTCGTTATCGGTGATGAGTCGTTGCGCCTCACGGTTGCGTGGACCGTCGGCGCGAACATCGACGACTACCACTTCTTCGGTGCCATGCCCGGGCGTGACTTCGAGATCGGCCTATGGTCGGACCTCGTCATCGCCGAACCCGGTGACGGTTGTCCCATCTGCAACGCAGCGCTCAAGGGCGCACGCGGCATCGAGGTGAGCCAGGTCTTCCAGCTCGGCACGAAGTACTCAGAATCGATGGGTGCGACGTACGCTGACGAGGATGGTAACGAACGTCCGTTCATCATGGGTTGCTACGGGGTCGGCGTCAGCCGTTCCCTCGCCGCAGTGATCGAACAACACAACGACGAGAACGGTATCGCCTGGCCGGTCGCCGTCGCGCCGCTCGAAGTCGCAGTGGTACCGCTCACCGTGGGGGACGATGTTGTATGGCCGGTCGCCGAGACCATCTGGCGAGCGTTGGCCGCAGCCGGCATAGAAACGGTCATCGATGACCGTGACGAGCGCGCAGGGGTGAAATTCGCCGACGCCGACCTCATCGGCTGGCCGTTCCAGGTCGTTGTCGGCAAGCGTGGCGTGGCCGACGGCGTCATCGAAGTGAAGGTGCGGGCGACGGGTGAACGAGAGACGATCCCCGTGAACGAGGCAGCGACTCGCATCAGCGTTCTACTGGAGCAGGCCCGGAGCGCCCTCGCCTGATATCTGTGAAGCAACACCGCTCTCCTTAGAAACACCGATCGTCAGTGACCGCAGCACGCCGGTCAACGCGTTGACCGGCGACCTCTGTGTGCTACAATCTGCGCGAAAGATTATCTGTCCTGCAAGAAGTGGGCTGACCCCCGCTTCTTTTGTTCTGGAAGGAGGTACGCATATGTCCGAGACAGATCTCGCTAGCAGGCTCATCAAGCTACTCGAACCGGTCGCAGATGAGCACGGCTACGAGCTCGTCGCCGTCGAGACCGCCGGTGCCGATCACATGCCGATCGTGCGTATCTTCATCGACAACGAGCAGGGCATAAGTCTTGATGCCGTCGCTGCCGCCAACGAGTGGATCTCTGAGTCACTCGATGCTTATGAGGGCCTTCGTGGATCGTTCACTCTTGAGGTGTCCTCGCCCGGCATCGAGCGTCCACTGCGGACTCGTGAGCACTTCGAACGCTTCGTGAACAGTACGGCGAAGGTGAAGACTTCGCGTCCGATCGATGGACGCTCTGCGTTCACCGGGATGATCACTGCGGTCGAAGGTGACGATATCGTCATGGACTGCGATGGCACGACATACCGCATCCCATTGGATGCGGTCCGCAAAGCCAATCTGAAAGTCGAGATCGACTTCGGAAACGACAAAGGAGTGCCACGATGAGCTCCGAACTCATGGACGCGCTTCGCCAGCTTGCGCGCGAGAAGAACATCGATGAGTACGACATGCTCGACAAGCTTGAGCAGACACTTGCTCAGACGTATCGCAAGACGCTCGACCTCGAGAACGAGGCCCGTGTGACCATCGACCGCGAGACGGGCCGTATCTTCGTGTTCGAACTCATACCCGTCGGCGGGACAGAAGAGGAGCCCGTCTTCGAGGAGCACGACATCACTCCTCCCGATATCTCCCGCTTCGCTGCACAGGCAGCCAAGCAAGTCATCACGCAGTCTATTCGTGAGGCTGAACGCGAGCAGATCTTCGAGGAGTATGCCGATCGCATCGGGGACAGTATCACCGGCACCGTACAGCAATCGGATAGCCGCTATACGCTCATCAAGATCCGCGAAGGCGTAGAGGCGCTGTTGCCGCCAAGCGAACAGCCGTCCAGCGAGCGCTACGATCACAACCAGCGCATCAAGGCGCTCATCATCGACGTACGCAAGACATCGAACGAGCCCTCGATCGTCGTTTCACGCACTCATCCGAACCTGATCAAGCGCCTTTTCGAACTCGAGGTCCCGGAGATCTATGACGGCATCGTCGAGATCAAGAGTGTCGCACGCGAACCGGGACTGCGCAGCAAGATCGCCGTCTCCTCACGTGAATCAGGTCTCGATCCCGTCGGCGCATGTGTCGGTCCCAAGGGCAGTCGTGTCCGTATGGTGGTCGCCGAACTTCGCGGCGAGCGTATAGATGTCGTACCGTGGTCTGAGGACGCTGCCTCATTCGTCGCTCACGCGCTGTCGCCCGCCAAGGTGTCCTCGGTCATGGTCAACGATGCCGGTCACACGGCGACAGTCATCGTGCCTGATGACCAGCTTTCCCTAGCCATTGGCAAGGAGGGGCAGAACGCCAGGCTCGCTGCAAAGCTCACGGGCTGGCGTATCGATATCAAGAGCATCTCACAGGCCGTGAATGCGGGTATCGCGACCACGGCCTCAGGCGAGATCGCTGACCGGGACGAGGGAGATGGTCGCTGCATCGCCGTCACGAGCAGCGGGATCCGCTGCAGGAACCAGGCTCGACCCGGCAGCAAGTACTGCGGGGTGCACGAGAAGGAGGGCGCGGCGGAGTAATGAAGACGCGCAAGATCCCACTCCGAACCTGTGTTGCCTGCGGCAAGGAAGCGGACAAGCGCGAGTTCGTTCGGATCGTACGAACGCCGGACGGTGAGGTCATCGTCGACCCTACGGGGAAGGCGAATGGCCGAGGAGCAAACGTGTGCCCAACGACCGAATGCTTCGAGCAAGCGGTCAAGCGAAAGCGGTTCGCGGCGGCGCTCCGCGTGAACCTGCGCGAGGACGATGTGGAGCGCTTAAGACGAGACTTCGAGCGGGTCGGGAACGACTAAGATCCGATCGACGAGATGGACGGTGGCATCTATGCCTGCAATGCGAGTACATGAATTGGCCAAAGAGTTCGGGATGACCTCGAAAGAGCTTCTCGATCACCTTTCGGCACTCAAGATACCTGCCAAGAACCACGCTTCGACGCTTGTCGAGGCGTATGTCGACAAGATCCGCAAAGATCTAGCTCCGGTCATCGCAGAGAGGCAGGCTGAACTCGAAGCCGAGCGACTCAAGGCCGAGACCGCAGAACGAAAGCGGCTCGAGGCTGAAGAGGCTGCTCGCAAAGCTGACGAAGTGGCGCGTCTCAAGGAAGAGAAGGCCGCCGAGAAGGTCAAAGAAACCGCCCAGAAGGCCGAGGAGGCATCACGGGAAGCAGAAGAGAAAGCACACGCCTCCCAGGAAGCCGAACGCAAGAAGCACGAGGATGAAGAGCGGAAGCGTCACGAGATCGACGAAGCTGCCCGCAAGCTGGCGGAGCGCAAGGCCGAGGAAGAGGCCGCTCAACTCGCTACCCAGGCTGCGAAGATCGAAACCGATGAGGCGGAGCGCTATCGCCAGATGGCCCGCGAGGCTGAAGCGACCCAGCGAACAGCGCCCTCCAGCATCATCGCTGAGGCGGCAAAGATGGCCGCTGCCTCAGGCCCTCTCGGCAAGAAGAAGACGAAGAAGACGAAGAAGCCCACCGGGAAGCGCGAACAGGCCGAACCGCGTGTCGCGGCCACTCAGAACGTCACACCCGTCATCAGCACCATGGTAGTCGTGACCGAGGGCGTTACGGTCGGCGAGTTCGCCGAGGCGCTCGGCCTCCCTTCGACCGAGATAATCAAACGCCTCATGCTCCTTGGCGAGTTGCTCACCGTCAACCAACCGGTCAGCCGCGACGTGATGGAGGTCCTCGCTGACGACCTGGGTGCGCAGATCACCATCCAGAAGCCCGAGAACGAGATGTCCTTCACCTTCGACGATGAACCCGAGGATCTCAAGCCGCGTCCGCCGGTCGTGACCGTCATGGGCCACGTAGACCACGGCAAGACGTCGCTTCTGGACGCGATCCGTGAGACGGGTGTCGCTGCGACCGAAGCAGGCGGCATCACGCAGCACATCGGGGCCTCGCTCGCTTACCACAATGGTAAGCGCATCACTTTCATCGACACCCCGGGCCATGAGGCCTTCACCGCCATGCGTGCCCGTGGCGCCAACGCCACTGACGTCGTCGTGCTCGTCGTTGCAGCCGATGATGGCGTCATGCCACAGACCGTGGAAGCCATCCACCACGCAAAAGCTGCCGGTGTCCCGATCATCGTTGCGGTCAACAAGATCGATAAGGAAGGAGCGAACCCCGAGCAGGTACGCCAGATGCTCACCGAGCATCAGATCGTGCCTGAGGAGTGGGGCGGTTCCAACATCTTCGTCAACGTCTCAGCCAAGAAACGTCTGAACATCGACGATCTCCTCGAGATGATCTTGCTCCAGGCGGATGTACTCGAGCTCAAGGCCAACCCTGATGCGACCGCAAGCGGTGTCGTCATCGAGGCCAAGCTCGACAAGGGCCGCGGCCCTGTTGCCACCATGCTCGTACAGCGCGGCACTCTGCACGTTGGAGATGCGATCGTCGCCGGCACCAGCCATGGCCGCGTCCGCGCATTGCTCGACCCGCTTGGCGTCACAGTCGACGAAGCGGGTCCCGCCGATCCCGTCGAGGTTCAAGGCCTGTCGAGTGTGCCAAGCGCTGGCGATGAGTTCCGCGTCTTCACCGATGAACGCGACGCACGCAACTTGGCCGAGGAGCGCGCGCTCAAGCAGCGTCTTCTTGCCCACGAGCGCAAGAGTCACGTCTCCCTAGACGACCTGTTCGCACGGATCCAGGAAGGCAAGCTCAAAGACCTCAACCTGGTGGTCAAGGCCGACGTACATGGTTCTATCGAGGCACTCAAGGATGCGCTCGACAAGATGGACCAGTCAGAGGTACGTATCAACGTTATCCACTCTGGCGTAGGCGGCATCACCGAAACCGACGTCACGCTTGCGGACGCAAGCGATGCCATCATCATCGGTTTCAACGTGCGGCCCATCGCAAAGGCGAAGGAGCTGGCCGACCAGTCCAAGGTCGACGTCCGCTTGTACCGCGTCATATACAAGGCAATCGAAGACATCAACGCCGCACGCGTAGGCTTGCTTTCACCCACTTTCGAGGAGCACGACACAGCCCGTATCGAGATTCGTGAGCTGTTCAAGGTTCCGAAGGTGGGTATGATCGCAGGCTGCTACGTACAGGATGGCGAAGTCACCCGCGATGACCAGCTGCGCATCGTCCGTAGCGGCACGATCGTCTGGGAAGGCAAGATGGGATCGCTCCGGCGCTTCAAAGACGACGTCAAGACGGTCAAGTCGGGTTATGAGTGCGGTATCGGCATCGACGGCTTCCAGGACATCAAAGAGGGCGACGTCCTCGAGACCTTCCGAACCGTCGAGGTTGCCCGGGAGGAGTGAGCGATGAAGTCGACACCCCGTACCCGGAAGATCGGAGAAGCCATCAAGGAGGCTACTGCGGCGATCTTGCTCGAGGAGATCGCTGACCCACGTATCGACCTTGTGACGGTCACATCCGTTGAGGTCAGTTCCGACCTTGGTTTGGCCAACATCTACGTGGTCACGCACGGCGAGTCGGACCGACAAGAAGCGCTCATCGCAGGACTCGACTCGGCGAAGAACCGTATCCGCTCCTCGCTCGGCAAACGTGTCGCCATGCGCGTCGTCCCTGAACTACGCTTCAAGATCGACCCGAGCGTCGAGCAGGGCATGCGGATCTCCAAAGCGCTCAAGGACGAGGCCGAGCGCCGACCGGTCTCCAGCGACGAGGAATAGCACATGAGCGCGAGTGGTGCCGATTCGACACGCTTCGCTGCCCTCGTCCGCAGCGCAAAGAGCGTGGCCGTAGGTGCGCACGTCGACCCCGACGGCGATGCGGTCGGCTCCACACTCGGACTGGTACTCGCACTTCGCAGCATCGGCCTGAACGCGGTGCCCGTTCTCGCATCCGGTGACTCCGTGCCGGAGACGTACGCGTTCCTACCCGGATCGGGACTCTATCGCGCTGCGATCGACACGGACGTACCCGATGTCTTCATCGCACTCGACACTCCAACGTTCGCGCGACTTGGTGATGCTGAATCGCTCGCGCGCAGTGCGGACGACCTTATAGTCATCGACCACCATCCCGACAACGCGCGGTTCGGCACACTCTCGATCGTCGATCCAGCAGCATCCTCCGTCGGTGGGATTTTGTGGGAGCTTCTCTTCGAGATGGACATCGACCCGGATGTTGATGTCGCTACCTGTCTCTACACCGCTCTGGTCACCGATTCGGGACGTTTCAGCTACTCGAACACGACATCGCGTACCTTCCGCATCGCTGCCGAGATGCTTGAGCACGGGGTCGATGTGCAGCGAGTGTTCACTGAGGTTTATGAGAGCCGCTCTGTGGGCGCCCTCGCGCTCATCGGACGAACGCTTGAGCGGGTCACCTGTGTGGATGGCGATTCGATCGCATATTCCTGGGTGGAGGACGACGATTTCACACAGACGGGCGCCCTCAAGGCCGAGAGCGAGAACCTCATCGACGAAGTGCGCGCACTTCGTGGGGCCCGCATCGTCTTCCTCATGAAGCGCTCGCCTGGACTCGTGCACGTGTCTTTGCGCGCGAAGGGAAGCGCTGATGTCGGGTCGGTGGCACGTGCATTCGGTGGTGGGGGGCACGCGGCCGCCGCGGGTTTCACCTTCGAAGGCGAGATACCGGACCTCCTGACGGTCCTGCTGCCGGCGTTGAGGGAGGCGCACGGGTGAGTGTGAAGCGTGGAGCCACGGACCTCGCGGGACTCCTGCTGATCGACAAACCCTCCGGCATGACCAGCCACGCGGTCGTTGAGACCGTGCGGAGAGTCACCGGCGAACGACGCGTCGGCCACGCTGGAACGCTCGACCCCTCGGCCACCGGTGTGCTGCTCGTACTCGTAGGACCGTATACGCGTCTGGAGCGCTATCTCAGCGCCAAGACGAAATCATATGAGGCCGTCATCGCGTTCGGCGCCGAGACGGACACCGATGATGCAGACGGTGCGATCACGCGGACCGCGCCGGTATCCTCAAAGATCTTCGAAGGTGACACGGCGGCAGACATCCTCGAGCGCTTCCTTGGCGATTCCATGCAACAACCGCCGATCTACTCGGCGATCAAGGTAGACGGCAAGACCGCTCACAGAGTGGCTCGTGCCGGTGGCGACATCGATCTCTCTCCACGTCCGATCACGATCTTCGATGCCGTTCTGCTCGACAGAGACCCACACGAAGCCACCTGGACCGTACGTTTCACGGTCTCCAAGGGCACCTACATCAGGGCGCTTGCCCGCGACATAGGTCGCGCCGCCGACTCTGTAGCGCACTTGTGTTCACTGCGGCGTACTGCGAGCGGTCCGGTGACCATCGATGAGACGATCCCGCTGACGAAACTTGCCGAGGTCGACGATATCCGCACGCTGTTCGTTGACCCGCTTCCTGCGCTTGGCATGCCGGTGCTTGAGGTCGATGACGAACAGGCCAATGCCATCGCGAATGGACGACCGTTCGAGTCAGACGGGTTCAGTGATGGCCCTGTCGCGCTCACAGAGCATGGACGACTGGTGGCGGTCTACCGCTCACATGGCGCTAGACTGATGGCAGAGACCGTCCTCGGGGTGGCGCGATGACACGGATCGTCACATGGGAACCACAGATGACGCCGCTTGATGCTGCGGCCATCGCTATCGGCGTATTCGACGGCGTGCACCTCGGCCACCAGGCTCTCGTCCACCACACGGTCGAGATCGCGCATGCGCTCGATGCGTCATCCTCGGTCGTCACATTCGACCGCGATCCCGATCGCGTCGTCTCGCCTGAGACCGCCGCCCCACAACTCCTCGATCTGGATGACAAACTCGCATTCCTCTCAGGACTCGGCACCGATACGGTACTCGTCGTGCCATTCGATACTCGACTCGCCGCTATGTCGCCCGAGCGCTTCTTACGCGACGTCTTGCTCGACAGCTTCATCCCCGTCGCCACCGTGGTGGGCCACGACTTCCGATTCGGCAATCGCGCCGCCGGTGACGTCGGCACCCTCGAAGCGTTCGGAGCGCAGCATAGCTTCACCGTCGTCGCACACGAGCTCATCACCGTCGACGGTGAACCCGTCACGTCCACACGCGTACGTGCCGCCGTGGCCCAGGGCGATGTCGCGCTTGCGGCTCGGCTTCTCGGCAGACCACACCGACTCCGTGGCCGCGTCGTCCATGGTAGGGGAGAGGGTGCTTCTATCGGGATCCCCACTGCGAACCTGACCGTCCACCACGAGTCCGCAGTACCCGCTGATGGCGTCTACGCAGGCTTCGCGCTGGTTGATGACGAACGCATCCCTGCTGCGATCTCCGTGGGACCACCTCCGACGTTTCCTGAAGCGAACGCGACCACCGAGGCACATCTCATCGGATGGCACGGCGACCTCTACGGGCGGCAACTCGTTGTCGAGTTCGTACATCGCCTGCGGGATCAGCGTCGTTTCGCGTCACCGACCGATCTTGCCGAGGCGATACAGCGCGACATCCAGCAGGTCGCCAAAGTACTGGTCTCCGAATCGCACCAGTAGCTGGTGCTGTGTGTGCTATACTGCTCCGGTTGTATGCGTACCCCTGCCTGGGATGACCGAGCCACCCACGCTCACCTCGGACAGGGGCGAATCCGAAAGAAGGGTGAACTGAATATGGCACTACCCAAGGACGTGAAGTCCAAGATCATCGCCGAGCACGCCCGCACCGAGGGCGACACCGGCTCCGCCGAAGTCCAGATCGCACTGCTCACGCAGCGCATCCGCGACCTCACCGAGCACCTGCGCTACCACAAGCACGACCACCACACCCGTCGTGGTCTGCTGCAGATGGTCGGCCAACGCCGTCGCCTTCTGAACTATCTCAAGAAGATAGACATCGAGCGCTACCGCGCGATCGTTGTGAAGCTAGGACTGCGCAACTAATCTTGAAGACACGCGAAGGCGGGAATCTTCCCGCCTTCGTTGTCGTAGGGGCACACGGCCCCGATCACAAGGTCTTCGCAAGGGGCGAAGTCCGAGGAAGCAGAGGAAGAGGCATGGGAAAGGTAACCGAGAGTTTCGAACTGTACGGCAAGACCTACACACTCGAGATCGGCGAGCTGGCCAAACAGGCCGGCGGCGCCGTTCTTGTCCGCCAGGGCGACACGATGGTCCTGGTCACCGCGACCGCAAGCAGGCAGCCCAAGGACTTGGACTTCTTCCCGCTGACGGTCGATTTCGAAGAACGCATGTACGCCGCGGGCAAGCTGCCTGGCGGCTTCATCAAGCGTGAAAGCCGTCCTTCCGAGAAGGCAACACTGACGGCACGCATGATCGACCGCCCGATCCGCTCGTCGTTCGCCGACGGCTTCCGCAACGAGGTCCAGGTCATCGCGACCGTGCTCTCCGCGGACCAGGTGAACCAGCCCGACGTCATCTCGATCATGGGCGCTTCGAGCGCCTTGCTTGCCGCCGGCATCCCGTTCGAGGGTCCGCTCGCCGGTGTACGTGTCTGCCGTGACGAAGACGGGGAGTTCATCGTCAACCCCTCGTTCGAAGAGGCGGAGTCCTCGGATCTCGACCTCATCGTGGCGGGCAGCAAAGACGCCGTGTACATGCTCGAAGCCGGCGCGAAGGAGGTCACCGAGGAGGACATGCTCGCTGCCCTCATGTTCGCGCAGGAAGCCATCGCGGCATTCTGCGAGGTGCAGGAGCGATTCCTCGGCAAGATCGAGATCACTCCGATGGAGGTACCGATCCACGCGATCGATCCCGCACTCAAAGACCGCGTCTTCTCGGCCGGTGCCGACAAGATGAAGGCCGCCCTGCACAACGCCGACAAGCACGCCCGCATGGGCGACGTCGCCGCCGTGAAGGACGAGATCCTCGCGACGTTCACGCCTGAGGAGATCGCATCGGACGGCAAGGACATCAAGGCCCTTCTCAAGCAGCTCGAGAAGAAGACCATGCGCAACATGGTCCTCACAGAGGGCGAGCGCGCCGACGGCCGCAAGCTCGACGAAGTCCGTCAGATCACCACAACGGCCGGCTACCTCCCGTTGTCCCACGGCTCGGGCCTGTTCACTCGCGGCCAGACGCAAGTCCTCTCGGTCCTCACACTCGGCATGCTCTCCGAGTGGCAGCGCATCGACACGATCGACGTCGCCGAGGGCAAGCGCTACATCCATCACTACAACTTCCCGCCGTTTAGCACCGGTGAGACGGGCTTCATGCGTGGTCCGAAGCGCCGCGACATCGGCCATGGCGCCCTCGCAGAGCGCGCGCTGCTCCCCGTCGTTCCTGCCGAGGAGGACTTCCCCTACACCGTACGCATCGTTTCCGAGGTGCTCGAGTCCAACGGCTCCTCGTCGATGGGTTCGGTCTGCGGTTCCACACTCGCACTCATGGACGCCGGCTGCCCGATCAAGGCCCCGGTCTCCGGCATCGCGATGGGTCTTATCAAGGAGGGCGACGACGTCGCCATCCTGACCGATATCCAGGGTCTTGAGGACTTCCTCGGCGATATGGACTTCAAGGTCGCCGGTACGGCCAACGGCATAACCGCGATGCAGATGGACAACAAAGCAAAGGGCCTGTCTGTGGACATCTTGCGCAAGGCGCTCATGCAGGCCAAGGAAGGTCGCGCGTTCATCCTCGGGAAGATGCTCGAGTCGATCGCCGAGCCCCGCAAGGACCTCAAGCCGTTCGCACCGCGCGTCATCACCATCAAGATCCCGACGGACAAGATCCGCGACATCATCGGCCCCGGCGGCAAGGTCATCCGCAGCATCATCGAGGAGACCGGCGCCCAGATAGACGTCAACGAAGACGGCACTGTCTACGTAGCGTCTCGTGACGCCGGTGGAGAAGCCGCCGTCGAGCGCATCCGCAATATCGTCCGCGACGTCGAGGTCGGCGAGAAGTATACCGGCCGCGTCGTGAACATCATGCCGTTCGGCGCGTTCATCGAGCTGATCCCCGGCAAGGACGGCCTGCTGCACATCTCACGCATGGCCAAGGGCCGCATCGAGAAGGTCGAAGACGTACTCAGCGTCGGCGATGAGATCGAGGTCGTCGTGCTCGAGATCGACGACCGCGGCAAAGTCAGCCTCGATGCCGTGAACAAGGCCGAAGGCAAACCGCGCGCTGAAGGCGAGCGTTCCGAGCGCCCTGCCCGCGAAGACCACAGCGGCGGCGACCGCAAGCCCCGCCGTCACCACTAGTACGACCGCACCGAGAAGATCGGCCCGGTACCCGTCGCGTGCGGCGTGTGTCGGGCCGTCGGTGTATCTTGTGACAGACAAGCAGACGATGGACGACCTGGGATGGATGTGACCATGTTCTACGACAAGACGGTCCTCGACAACGGTGTCACGGTTCTCACGGAGCCGATGGACCACGTGCGATCGGTGGCGATCGGCATATGGTTCTCGGTCGGGAGTCGGGACGAACACGCCGGCGAGGCGGGCATGTCGCACTTCATGGAGCACATGATGTTCAAGGGCACTCCTACACGCAGCGCCCAGGACATCTCTGAGCACTTCGAGCGCCTCGGCGCGGAGCTGAACGCCTTCACGAGCAAGGAATACACGTGCTACTACGCTCGCGTGCTCGATGAACACGTGGATGATGCGGTCGAGGTCCTCTCGGACATGGTCTGTAACGCATTGCTCGCCGATGACGCCATTGTATCCGAGAGAGAGGTCGTGCTCGAGGAGATAGCCCGCCACGAGGACACTCCTGACGACATGGTACACGAGTTGTTCGCGGCGACGTTGTTGCCCGATCACCCGCTCGGCCTGCCGGTTCTCGGAAAACGCGAGACGGTCGGAGCCTTCGACCACATCGCTTCGGCCGACTTCAAGCAGCGCCACTATCAGACCGGCAACGTCGTCGTCGCGGCTGCGGGCAACATCTCGCATGCGGCGCTTGTCGACCTCGTGAAACGCATGCTCATCCTTCCTGAAGGACCTCGCTTAGAGCGGGTCGAGGAGACGCCCGTGGTACAGCCACGGATACAGGTCGTACGCAAGGAGACCGAGCAGGCGCACATCTGCTGGGGCGTCGCGGCACTGAAGGCCCGCGACCAGGAGCGGTTCGCACTCTCTATCCTCGACGCGACGCTTGGCGGCGGAATGGCGTCGCGCCTGTTCATCGAGATCCGCGAGAAGAAGGGCCTGGCCTACGCGGTCTACTCCTATCACACGCTGTACCAGGACACCGGCCAGTTCGTCGTGTACGCGGGTACGCGCCCGTCCAACGCCGAGCAGGTCGTGGGATTGATCAAGACCGAGATCGAGAAAGTCGCCGGTAGTGGCATCACTGCCGAGGAACTGCACCGGGCGAAGGAAAGCCTCAAGGGTCAGCTGGTGCTGAGCCTTGAATCAACGCGCTCCCGGATGACGCGCCTCGGCAAGAACGAGGTCACACACGGGGAGTGCCTATCGATCGATGAGCTTGTCGAGCGTGTCGACGCTGTTACGTCTGAGGACGTCAGCTCGCTTGCGGGTCGGCTGTTCGGCGCGGATCACGTGCTCACGATGGTTGCGCCGTTTAACACCGACGACGTCGCACATCTGCTCTAGACGCGAGGGGAGTGTCGCATGATACGGGTCATTGTCACAGGAGCGGCAGGTAAGATGGGCCGCGAGGTCGTCAAAGCCGTGACCGCGGAACCGGATATGGCGGTCGTCGCCGCAGTGGATCCTGCCAGCGTCGGAACCGCACTCGACGACGGCAATGGAAGCAGTCTGCTCGTGCAGGGTGATCTGGCCGACACGATCGCCTCCTTTGACGCGGATGTCCTCGTCGACTTCACGCACCCGACAGTGGTGGGCGAGAATCTGCGCATCGCGATGGCCGCCGGAGTCGACTGTGTCGTCGGGACCACCGGCATCAGTAGCGACGCTCTTGAAGCGCTCGCAGCCGAGGTGCCCGAGGGCACCTGCCTGTTCGTGGCGCCCAACTTCGCGATCGGTGCAGTGTTGATGATGCGCTTCGCGACTGAGGCGGCGCGCTACATGCCACACGTCGAGATCATCGAACTCCACCATGACCGTAAAGCTGATGCGCCCTCGGGCACCGCACTTCGCACGGCGCATCTCATCGCTGAGACCCGGCGCGAGGTGCCACCCGCGCCCGGACGTGAGACCGAGGTGGCCGAAGGCGCGCGCGGCGCATTGGTCGACGACATCACCATCCACTCGGTGCGCCTGCCCGGTCTCGTCGCTCACCAAGAAGTGCTTTTCGGCGGACAGGGTCAGACTCTGTCCCTGCGACACGACTCGATCGACCGTACGAGCTTCATGCCAGGCGTCATCCTCGCCGTTCGCGAGGTAAGGGAACGCAGCGGTCTTATCGTCGGTCTTGAACGGCTGATGGGGGAGTAGCGTCGTGGACGACCGTATCATCATCATGAAGTTCGGCGGTACATCGGTGGCTACGCCTGAGGGACGCTCCGCGATCGGGCGCCGGGTGACTGAGGCCATCGAACTGGATACAGCGCCGGTCGTGGTCGTCTCGGCCATGGGTCGCACAGGCGCGCCCTATGCGACCGACACCCTGCTTTCCCTGGTGGAAGGCATGCCTCCGGATGAACGGGAGCGCGACTTGCTGGCATCGACCGGCGAGGTCATCTCGGCGGTAGTGGTCGCGCATGAGTTGCGCGCCGCCGGTATCCAAGGTCGTGCTTTCACCGGAGCCGAAGCCGGTATCGGCACCGACGGGGTACATGAGAACGCACATATCGCCGAGGTGTACCCGGCTCCGCTGCTCGACGCGATCGCACGCGGGATCGTGCCGGTCGTTGCCGGTTTTCAGGGCATCGCCCCCGATGGGTGTCTGACGACCCTCGGTCGAGGCGGTAGCGATACGACCGCCTGCGCACTCGGCGTGGCCCTGCATGCCGAGGCGGTCGAGATCTACACGGATGTCGACGGCATCATGACGGCGGATCCGCGCGCATGCAAAGACGCCGTGGTGCTCGATGTCATTCGCGCCGACGAGCTTTTCCAGATGGCGCGGCACGGATCTCGCGTCGTCCATACGCCCGCCGCTGAACTCGCACTCGCCAGTGGTCTTGCCATACGTGTGCGCAACACCTATACCGACCACCCTGGCACGCTTGTCGCGGATATCTCGGCATATCGACCTCAAGCGCTCGCCACAGCCGTATCACACGCCGCCGGCGTCACGCGTATACGCGTCACACTTCCGGCCGAAGAGGGCAGCGATGCGCACATGGGCGCACAGGCTCTTATCTATCGCGCGATGGCCGACGCAGGCGTATCACTCGACATGTTCACACCCGCAGGTGCGATCCTCGTCTTCACCATCGCCAACGGAGACCTCGACCGCGCATGCAGGGTGCTCGATGACCTCGGCCTCTCTTACGAGGTGCGCACGAATCTCGCGAAGGTCACCTTAGTCGGCGCCGGCATGCACGGCGTCCCCGGTGTCATGGCGCGCCTCGCGGAGGCGCTCTACGAGGCAAGGGTCACCGTTCTGCAGACAGCCGACAGCCACACGACGATCTCAGTGCTCGTGCCGGCCGAATACACTGGTGCAGCCATTTCAGCGTTGCACAAGGCTTTCAACCTCGCACATTAACCGCCTCTGCCCTGTCTTCTCGGCAACCATGGTCGGCGCGTGGGTGCGGACTGTGGCACAATACTGCAGATAGACACGTACATCCGGTACCCAAAAAAGGTGCCTGTCCACGTAGGAGAACCACCATGACAGAACCCAGATTCGGACGCCTGTTGACCGCGATGGTGACACCATTCACCACTGACGGAGAACTCGACCTTCCGCGTGCACAGGAACTTGCACTGCGACTCCTCGATCAGGGCACAGAGGCGCTCGTCGTCTGCGGCACCACCGGGGAGTCCCCCACAGTGTTCTACGACGACAAGTTGCGACTCTTCGAAGCCGTGATAGAAGCCGTCGACGGGCAGGCGCCCATCATCGCCAACGCAGGCGACAACTGCACCGACGATTCGGTCGCGTTCGCCAGGAAGGTCGTCCGACTCGGCGTGGACGCCGTCATGGCGGTCGTCCCGTACTACAACAAGCCACCGCAAGAGGGCATGTATCGTCACTTCGGTGCGATCGCTTCGGCGATCGACGTTCCCGTGGTGCTCTACAACATCCCCGGACGCAGCGTCGTCAACCTCGAGGCCGCAACGACACTACGCCTTGCCTCGGACTTCGAGAACATCGTCGCAGTGAAAGAGGCGAGTTCGAATCTCACGCAGATCGCTTCCATCATCGATGGCGCTCCGGTCGGCTTCGAGGTGCTTTCGGGCAACGATGAGGACACCCTGCCGATGATGGGCCTCGGCGCCAATGGCGTCATCTCCGTGGCCAGCCACATCGTGGGACCCCAGATGGCCGAGATGCTCACTGCCCAGGCGACCGGTGATCACACGCGCGCACTCAAGGTCCACCTCGAGCTTATGCCACTGTTCAAGGCCCTGTTCATGACCGCCAACCCGATCATGGTCAAAGAAGCGCTAGACCTCGTCGGTTTCCCGGTCGGGAAGACCCGTCTACCACTTATCCCGGCCAACGAGGACCAGACCGCCGAGCTGACGCGCATCATGCGCCACATCGGCCTCATCGACTGAATGCGGAGCCCGAAAAGCCCCGCTTGCACTACCGAACAGCCCCCTAACGAAGGAGTACGACACAGAATCATATGACACACAAGACAGAACGACTTCGCGTCATCCCGCTCGGCGGGCTTGACGAGATCGGCAAGAACATGACGGTCATCGAGTACGGCAATGACATGATCGTCATCGATGCGGGCATCATGTTTCCTGACGACGACACACCGGGCGTCGACCTTCTACTACCGGACTACAGCTACATACTGAAGCGCAAGAACAAGCTCAAAGGCATCATCATCACGCATGGTCACGAAGACCATACGGGCGCACTTCCATACCTACTCAAAGACCTAGGCGTCCCCGTGCCGATACTCGGCACGAAGCTGACGCTCGGCCTCATCCAGGGAAAGCTTGAAGAACACAAGCTCAAGAAGGCGAAGCTGCGCGAGGTCAAGCCCGGTGGGCACGTGAACCTGGGCGTGTTCGGCCTCGACTTCATACCCGTCAACCACTCGATCCCGGATGGCGTGGCGGTCTTCGTGAGAACACCGGTCGGCAACATCATGCACACGGGCGACTTCAAGTTGGACCAGACACCGATCGACGGCCGGTTCACCGACTACCAGGCGATCGCCAAGTCGGCGCGACAGGGCGTCATGCTGCTCATGTCGGACTCGACCAATGCCGAGTCGACAGGCCATACGCCTTCCGAAGCGGTCGTCGGCGTGGCGCTGCGTGATATCTTCCAGCGAGCGGAACAGCGGATCATCGTCGCTTCGTTCGCATCACACATCCACCGCGTCCAGCAGGTCTGCGACGCCGCAGTCGCTGCGGGGCGCAAGATCGCAGTGACGGGTCGCTCGATGGTGAACAACACGCGTATCGCCCGTGAACTCGGCTATCTGCATATAGACGACAAGGACATCATCGACGCTTACGACATGGGAAACCTACCTCCCGAGGATGTCGTCGTGCTCTCGACCGGTAGCCAGGGAGAACCATTATCGGCACTGGCACGCATCGCTAACGCGGACCACAAGACCGTGCAGCTCCAGACGGGGGACACCGTGGTCATCTCGGCCACACCGGTCCCGGGCAATGAGAAAGCTGTCAGCCGCGTCATCAACCGCCTCTGTAAACAAGGCGCTGAAGTCATACACAAGGATTCTGCACTGGTGCATGTATCCGGCCACGCAGCGGCCGAGGAACTCAAGCTCATGTTGAACCTCGTCAGGCCACAGTACTTCGTACCCATCCACGGAGAGACACGCCACCTCTATGCGCATGCCAAGCTCGCCAAGGCGACCGGCGTGCTGGAGAAGAACATCTTCATTTTAGAGAACGGCTCTTGCCTCGAGTTCTCCGAGAAGGGAGCGCGTCTTGCAGAACATGTCGAGTCAGGCGTCGTCTACGTCGACGGGCTATCAGTAGGCGATGTCGGTGAAGTCGTGCTTCGCGACCGGCAGATGTTGGCTAGCGACGGCATCGCACTCGTCATCGTAGCGATCGACGCCCAGACCGGCGCAGTTGCAAAAGATGCCGAGCTGGTAACGCGCGGACTTGTCCTCGGATCAGACACCGACAACATGCTCTCCGATGCTCAAGAACGAGTTGCTAAAGTGCTGGCTCGCACTGCCAAGGAGGGCGTCACCGACCAGAGTGTCGTCAAGAAGGCGCTTCGTGACTCACTCGGCCAGTTCATCTGGGAGCGCACGCGGCGTCGGCCGATGATCATCCCTGTCGTCATGGAGGTCTGACGTGTCGCTCGTTCAGGCCTTCGTGCTCGGCATCGTCCAGGGAGTCGCCGAGTTCCTACCTGTGTCTTCCTCCGGTCACCTGGTCTTAGTACCGGCGATCCTCGGGTGGGATGGACCCTCTCTCGGCTTCGACGTCTTGCTCCACCTCGCCACCCTCGTCGCAGTGGTGGCGTACTTCCGTCGCGACCTGTGGCGTATGGTGCGAGCGTTCTTCTCGCGTAGTGAAGGACTCGCCACCGAACGCAAGCTCGCGTGGCTCATCATCATCGCGACCGTCCCGACAGGCATCATCGGGCTGACGTTCAAAGACTTCTTCGAATCGCTCTTCTCCAACGTGACGTACGTGGGAGTGTTCCTGCTCGTGACCGCTGCGTTCCTGGCTTTGGCCGAGAAGCTTTCGCGAAAAGCACTACACGACCCGGCCGACATGGGCTTTAGACACGCGATCGCCGTCGGCGTCGCACAGGGGATGGCCATCGCACCCGGCATCTCGCGCTCGGGCACCACGATGGCCGCAGGCCTTGGCGCAGGGCTCGACCGCGAACAGGCCGCGCGTTTCTCGTTCCTGCTCTCGGTACCGATCATCTTGCTGGCCGGAGCCAAGACCGCGCTGGACGTCGCGACACACAGTGAACCGCTCCCCGGCATCGCGGTATGCATCGTGGGGTTTCTCGCCGCGGCCATTAGCGGTTACGCTGTGATAGCAGGTCTGCTGTCTTGGCTGCGCCGACGATCGCTTCTGGTGTTCTCGGCATATTGCGCAGTCGTCGGCACCGCAGTCCTTGTGTGGCAGTTCATCGTCTGACGTACGGGAGATCTCTGGCATATGGCAACCGCGCGCAAGCACAACACCACATCGAAGGGCAAGCCAACGGGTGGTTCCAAGTCCACCAAAGGCGGAGCACGTCACAAACCCGTTGAGCCGTCGCCTGTTCTCGATGCCGAAAGCCGACACGAGATCATCGGCATCGTGACGTGTGCGTTCGCGATCGCACTCGCTATCGCGGTCCTGTCCGGCTCTCAGAGTGTCGTCCCACGTGCGGTCGCAACAGCACTCAGGCTCGGCTTCGGTGTCGGTGCATACGCCATCCCTGTCGCAGTTCTGCTGTGGGGGGTCAGCTTCTTCGTCCGCGCGGTGCGCATCGATGAGACGCGTGTCGGCATCGGCCTCGCACTCATGCTGCTGGCCGGTATCTCGATAGTCGCGGTCTCCGTGCCCGAAGCGATACAGTGGACCGAACTGGAGCTCACCGCACGCGGAGGCTACATCGGCGGTGGGATAGCCTGGGGGTTGCGTTCGCTGCTGGGTCCTGTCATCGCATATGTGACGCTTGGCGCCGTCATGCTCGTCGGTCTTGTCTTCGCAGGCATGTCCATCACCGAGCTTTTCGAGCGAGTCACGTTGATGCTGCGCGGAGAACGTGAGGAACCGGACTTCGCCGGGGATACGGACCGGCGGCGTGCCGCAAAGACGGTCCCGCTCGAGGAGTTCACTGCCGCGCAGGAACCGATAGACGCCGACAGACCCGCCCGCAAGAGTCCGGCTCGGCCAGACCCCGAGGCGGCCCGTCAGACGATGCCGGTCACGCGCGCGGTCGGACCGCGCAAACTCGAGGGCTTCGAGCTACCCCCGATCTCCGCTCTTAAGCTCAGCCCGGAAAGCACGGCGTCACACCGTGCTTCCGAGAAGGAATTGAAACACACCGCCGGGGTCGTAGAGCAAACGCTCGCGACATTCGACATCAGCGCGCGCGTCGTCGACTGGATATCAGGTCCGACCGTCACGATGTTCGAGGTAGATCTCGCCAAGGGCGTCAAGGTGAACAGGGTCACCTCACTCGCCGACGACCTGGCTCTCGCGTTGGCCGCACCTACGATCCGCATCCTGGCCCCTATCCCCGGCAAGAGCTACGTTGGCATCGAAGTACCCAACGCCGGCCGAACGACCGTGACACTGGGCGATGTGCTGCTCGGTGCCCCCATGAACGACCCGAACCCGCTGTTACTGGCCATCGGCAAGGATGTCTCCGGAGAGCAGATCACCGCCGATCTCTCCGCGATGCCGCACCTGCTCATCGCCGGCTCCACCGGCACAGGCAAGTCGGTGTGCATCAACGCGCTCATCACGACGATCATGATGCGTGCGACGCCCGCTGAAGTGAGACTCATCCTCATCGATCCCAAACGTATCGAGCTGAATCTCTACAACGGCATGCCACATCTCTATGTGCCAGTGGTGACGGAGTCCAAAGAGGCAGCCTCTGCATTGCGATGGGCAGTCAGCGAGATGGACATGCGACTCAAGCGTCTGCAGAAGGCCGGGGTCCGCAACATCGCGCAGTACAACGCTGCGATCCACGAAGGCAAAGCGGCCGACGGCACCGAAGAGCTGCCGTACCTCGTCATCGTGATCGACGAACTGGCCGACCTGATGATGGTCGCCGCCAAGGAAGTCGAGGACTCCATCTGCCGCATAGCGCAGCTGGCCCGTGCTGCAGGCATCCACCTCATCGTAGCGACACAGCGGCCCTCAACCGACATCATCACCGGTCTTATCAAGACGAACATCACCAACCGCATAGCGTTCGCAGTAGGAAGCAGCATCGACAGTCGCGTCATCCTCGACACCACCGGAGCTGAGAAGCTGGTGGGTCTTGGCGACATGCTCTTCTCCACACCCGCGTGGCCGAAGCCGAAGAGGATTCAGGGGGCGTATGTCACCGAAGACGAGATAACTGCGATAGTCGAGCACCTTAAAGGCCAGGCCGAGCCTGATTATCACAAGGAGATCTTGCAACTCAAGATCACCAAGGGAGCGATGGGCGGAGAGGCTGATGACGATGATGATCCGCTCATCTGGGAAGCAGCCGACATCGTCGTCACCTCGGGCATGGGCTCGACCTCGCTGCTCCAGCGCCGCCTCAAAGTAGGCTACGCTCGAGCGGGGCGTATCATGGATATGTTGGAGGCCAAAGACATCGTCGGCCCACCGGACGGTTCACGGCCTCGTGAAGTACTTGCCGATGTCGAGGACCTGGAGTCCATCAAGAACTTCGATCGTGTCGAACGCGAAGAGGACTGACGAGATGCATGTGGGAGAGGCCATCGAATGAACTCCGTTGGAGATATCCTTGCCGCCGAGCGCAGGCGGCAAGGGAAGACCCTGGCCGACGTCGAGTTTGGGACCAAGATCATGTCCCGGACGCTCGAGGCCATCGAACACGGTCGCTACGAAAGTCTCCCAAGCTCCGTGTACGTGAAGGGCTACCTGCAGAGTTACGCCAAGTACCTCGGCCTGGAACAGAAGCCGATCCTCGACGCATACAAGCAAGAGACCTCGCAAGTCGACCCCGAGGAACAACTCCGACTTCCAGATCGAGCGGTCGTCGTCCGGCGTGATCAACTCCATGAGATCCCACTACGTATATGGCTGATGCTCGCGGGCGCCGTCGTAGTACTCGGACTGGTGCTGTGGGCGATCTCCGGCCTGACCGGCGGCGAGGAGATCCCGACGACCATACCCCCGATCACGACGAGCACACCGGAGACAACGGGTACTCTATCACCTGGCGAGACCACCGACACGACCGAAACCCTTACGCCCGATAACGGAACGGCGCCCACCGGCGACTCCTTCACGATGGCAGTCACTGTAGACGAGGGCGCGGCCTCCTGGCTGCGGATCACTGTGGATGGGCTGAAAGCCTATGAGGGCACGCTTTCCGGAGGAGAGACGCAGGAGTGGATCGTCACTGATGTGGCGACAGTGGTCATCGGTAAACCAGGATCGGTGGTCGTCACACGCGACGGCACAGAAGTACCTATCGAGACCGCGGACGGTCGTGGCAGCGTCACATTGAGCACATCCGACGAGTAGACCCGGCGACAGCCGCGGAGAAGAGAGGACCAACCATGGCGAAAGACCAGAGCTTCGACGTCGTCTCCCAGGTCGACATGCAGGAGGTGGACAACGCCGTGCAGCAGGCCTCCAAAGAACTCACGCAGCGCTTCGACCTCAAAGACACGGGCTCGACCATCGCCCTCGACAAAGCAGCGGCGACCATCAACATCAGCTCGGCCAGCGATTTCGTGCTCAAGCAAGTACGCGACGTGCTCGGCACCAAGCTCATCAGGCGGAACATAGATCTCAAAGCCATCACCTGGGGCAAGGTCGAGAACGCCTCCGGCGGTACGGTACGGGTAAGCGGCCAGATCGTGAACGGCATCGAGGCCGACACCGCTCGCAAGATCAACAAGGACATCAAAGACCAGAAGTACAAGGTGAAAGTCCAGATCGAAGGCGACAAGGTTCGTGTCTTCTCACCGGATCGGGACACCTTGCAAGTCGTCATCACCTACCTCAAGTCCCAAGACTACGGCATCCCGCTGCAGTTCACGAACTACCGGTGAGCCGTGTCTGATACGCCCGCCATCCACGTCATCACGCTCGGTTGCCCCAAGAACGAGGTGGACAGCGACTGCATGCTCGCGTCTCTTCAAGCCTCCGCCTACCGGACGGTCGAGACCATCGATGACGCTGATCTTGTCGTTGTGAACACGTGTGCATTCATCCGGGAAGCGACCGAACAGTCCATCGACACGGTGCTTGCGCTGGCAGGGGAGTGGAAGGCGGCTTCGCCCGACCGGCGCATCGTGGTGACCGGATGCATGGTGTCGCGCTACGGTACAGACCTCGTCGAAGCACTTACCGAGGCGGATGCGTTCGTACCGGTGGCCGAGGAGGACGGTATTCTCGAGCAGATCGAGAGACTGACCGGCTTCCCCGCTCACCGCCGTGAAGTCGAGACCGGGCGGACCCTACCCGGACCCTTCGCATACCTGCAGGTCTCCGACGGTTGCCACCGCGCATGCGCATACTGCACGATCCCGGCGATACGGGGCCCATATCGTAGTCGCCCACTCGATGAGATCGTCGCCGAGGCACGAATGCTCGTCAGCACTGGCGCCAAGGAGCTCATCCTCATCGGCCAGGACATCTCGGCGTATGGGCGTGACCTCGACGGCCCCGAGGAGCTTCCGCAGGTCGTCACCCGCGTCGCCACCGAGAGTGGCGCGGAGCGCGTCAGGCTCATGTACGTGCAGCCCGACGGCGTCACCGACGAACTCCTCAAGGCGATGTCGTCGCTGCCGAACGTCTGCCGCTACCTCGACATACCCCTGCAACACGCCAGCGCGCCCGTTCTTCGGCGCATGAGGCGATCCGGTGACGCGGCGTCGTTCCTCCACCTTCTCGGTCGTATCCGCCGCATACTCACAGGCATCTCGTTGCGTACGACCCTTATCGCCGGCTTCCCCGGTGAGACAGAGGAGGACGTTGCACTCGCCGAGGAGTTCTTGCGATCCGCCGCGTTCGATCACGTTGGCGTCTTCACGTTCTCGCCCGAGGAGGGCACCGAAGCGGCTACGCTCGACGGGCAGCTCCCTGAAGAGGTTCGACGCGCTCGCGCCCAACGCCTTCGCGATGTCGCCGACGATGTTGGCTTCGCACGGGCCGCCATGCGGTCAGGTACCGTCGAGCGCATCTTGGTCGACCTGCCCGACGAGGACGGGGAGGTAGTGGGACGCACGTGCGGCCAGGCTCCCGACATCGATGGCGTCGTGCTTCTCGACCGCGAGATGACACCTGGCACCCTTATAGACGTCAGGATCGTCGATTCTGTCGCCTACGACCTTATAGCCGAGGTGCTGTGATGAACATGAACTGGGCGAATCGTGTGACGCTGCTGAGGATCATGTTCATTCCCGTCTTCCTCGTCGTACTGCTCGGCGAATGGCCGTCCTTCTTCCCGGCGCCGAGCGGATGGCTCGCAGCGCAACCATGGATCGCCGCGGCCGTCTTCTCCCTCGTCGCAGCGACCGACGCCGTGGACGGCTATCTGGCGCGTTCTCGCAACGAAGTCACCACCTTCGGCAAGTTCGTCGATCCGCTCGCCGATAAGCTGCTCGTCACCGCCGCACTCGTCGCGCTCGTCGACCTGAACCGACTCCCATCGTGGATCGCACTCGTCATCATCAGTCGCGAACTCATCGTGTCAGGACTACGAATGGTCGCCGTTGCCGAAGGAAAGGTCATCGCGGCGTCTTCCTACGGCAAGGTGAAGACGATCCTACAGATCATGGCGATCGTCGGGTTCATCGTCATGGGCAGCCCGCTCCTCGATACGATGGGGGGCGTCGGCTTCGGGGCGGTCTTCACCGGGCTCGCGTGGTTCGTCATGGTGGCCGCGATCATCTTCACGTTGTTGTCGATGATCGACTACTTCTATCATGCACGCGACATCATCACCGGCCCGTGGACGAAGAGACAACCGTGAACGTGCGCCCGCTTGCGGCGGTGGTCGGGGTGGGTACCGAACTCATCACCGGCATCCGTACCGACACCAACACCGCCGAGATCGCGACCGCTCTACTCGAGGCGGGCTATCGTGTCACCGAGACTGTTCGCCTTGCGGACGATGTCACGCTCATCTCGGCGGCTCTGAGACGCCTGACGGCCTCGTGCAGCCTCGTTGTGGTCACAGGCGGCCTCGGACCCACTCATGACGACATCACCCGTGAGGGAGCGGCTCACGCGCTGGGACTGTCTTTGGAGCGCGACGCGGGCACAGAGGAACGGCTCGCATCCATGGGCCTCCGCCATCAAGACACTGACGCCAGGAAGCAGCTCCTCAAACAGGCTGACGTACTCATTGGCGCGACTGTGATCGCCCCTACCATCGGCACCGCACCGGGACAGATCGTCTCGACAGCCACGGGGACGCTCGTGATCTTGCCCGGTCCGCCGCATGAGATGCGCCCGATGCTCGCCACCTTCCTGACAAAAACCCGCAGGACCGCACCGCCCGCCAGGTTGCGCTGTGCCGGTACGACCGAGTCCGATGCACAGGTCCGCGTTCAACGGGTCTTGGTCAGACATCCGGGTATCGGACTGACCGTCCTTGCGTCACCTGCCGAGGTCGAGATCGTCCTCTTCGCCGATGGGGCGGGGGCACGTGGGGTAGCACGAGCCGCGACTGCCGTCCGCGAGATACTTGGCGATGACTGCTACTCCGACGACGGATCATCGCTCGCCGAGACTGTCGTGCGCTTGGCGCGCATGCATGGAGTGCGCCTCTCGCTCGCCGAGTCGTGTACCGGCGGCATGATCGCCGCAGCGATCACCGATGTCACGGGTTCTTCGGACGTCTTCGTCGGCGGCATCGTCGCCTACTCAAACGCCATCAAGATGACCGGGCTGAACGTGACTAAGACGACACTTGCAGCCTACGGTGCGGTGAGTCCTGAGACCGCCGCCGAGATGGCGATGGGTGCGATGCGTGGATCGGGGGCGGATCTTGCCCTGTCGGTCACAGGCGTGGCGGGACCAGGCGGAGGAAGCCCCGACAAACCGGTCGGAACGGTATGGTTCGGTCTCTCGCACTCAGGCGAGTGCCGGACGTGGCGCCGCGATCTCTTCGGCGACCGCACGGCAGTGCGGCTCCGTGCGACCGTACACGCGCTCGATGCGATCCGTCGGGAGCTTCAGAAAGACTGACATGAGCGTACGCACTTTCATAGGAATCGGTCTTCCGCTGCTTATGCGTCAGACGCTCGTTTCTGCGCAGCAGGCGATGCGTGATACATCCCCGGCCTGGAGAGACGAGAAGTGGGTGGCCGAGGAGAATCTCCATGTGACCGTCAAGTTCTTGGGACAGCTCCCCAACGATCTCGTCACTGAGGTCTCCAACACACTCGTGACTGCTGCGGCCACCCTGGGAGCCTTCCAGATCCGTCTTGGAACGATCCTCGCGGTGCCACGTTCGCACTCCGCGACCATGCTCTGGGCAGGGATCGAGGAGGGGAGGGACGCCACGGTCGATCTTGCGGTCGCGCTCGATCTCGCGCTCGCAAGCGCCGGCTTCTCCGCAGAAACGCGCCCCTTCAGGCCGCACATCACACTGGTCCGTGCACGCAGCCCAAGACGAGTGGCCTTCGAGACCATCGACGCCGGAGATCGTGCCATCCACGTCTCCGACGACAGGTCGAAGCGCATGTCAGTGCGAGGCGTTACCCTGTTCTCCAGCACGCTCACTCCGTACGGTCCGGTCTACGAGGAACGCTCGTTTGCGCCGTTCGCAGAGTGATTGACACCGAACACGTGTTCGTGTAGGTTCGTAGCAGCCTTTCAGGGGTCGCCCGCAGGGGAAAAGGAGCAAGTTCCATGGATAAGGACAAGGAGAAAGTCCTCGATCTCACGCGTGATCAGATCGAGCGCAAGTTCGGCAAGGGTTCGCTCATGCGACTCGGCGATCATGACCCACTGGCCAAGATCCCCGCGATCCCCACCGGCGCCCTCGCGCTCGATGCAGCTCTCGGTATCGGGGGCGTTCCGCGAGGCAGGATCGTCGAGATCTACGGACCTGAGTCCTCAGGCAAGACCACGTTGGCGCTGCAGATCGTAGCGGAAGCCCAGGCAATGGGTGGAATCGCCGCCTTCATCGACGCAGAGCACGCCCTCGATCCCTCATACGCTGCGCGTCTGGGCGTGGATATCGATGACATCCTCATCTCGCAGCCGGATACCGGCGAGCAAGCCCTGGAGATCACCGACATGCTCGTGCGCTCCGGCGCCATCGATGTGATCGTCATCGACTCCGTCGCAGCACTCGTACCTCGAGCTGAACTCGAGGGTGAGATGGGTGACGTGACCGTCGGCCTGCAGGCTCGTCTCATGAGCCAGGCGATGCGCAAACTGGCCGGTTCATTGAGCAAGTCGAACACCACATGCATCTTCATCAACCAGCTTCGCGAGAAGATCGGGGTGATGTTCGGTAATCCCGAGACCACCTCCGGCGGACGCGCGCTGAAATTCTACGCATCGATCCGCATCGACATCCGCCGCATCGACTCCATCAAACAGGGCACGGACATGATCGGGAACCGCGTGCGTGCGAAGGTGGTCAAGAACAAGGTCGCCTCACCGTTTCGGCAGGCTGAATTCGACATCATGTACGGCCTTGGTATCTCCAAGGAAGGCAGCCTGCTCGATCTCGGCGTCGAAGAGGGACTCGTCCAAAAGTCCGGTGCCTGGTACACATACGGTGAAGAGCGACTTGGTCAGGGTCGTGAAGCCGCCAAGGAGTATCTTCGAGAGCACATCGACGTGCGGGACACCATAGAACACACGATACGCGAACGGCTTGACTTGCTCCCTACACGAACCACCAAGACAGAGGACGCTGAGTAGCAATGGCGTGTATCACCGCGCTTCGAGCCGCCTACCGTGGCTCGAAGCGCCGGTCGATCACCGTGGACGGTGAGGAGTGGCGAACGACGTCTGCTGCGGTCGTTCGTGAACTCGGCCTCGCTGAAGGCGACGACGTGGATACCGATCGACTGGAGACCTCGATCTCTGCGGCTGAGATACCGGCGGCCAGAGATCGAGCCCTGCGTCTTCTCGGCTACCGCGAGCACGGTTCAATTGAGCTTCGCGAGAAGCTGATCACTGACGGCTACCCCATGGATCTTGCGAGCCGAACCGTCGACTCTCTTCTGCGTGTCGGCTTTGTGGACGACGACCGGTATGCTGCCCTCCTCGCCCGCACCCTCATCGACGGGAGAGCGTATGGACGTACGCGCGCCTACCGTGAGATGCTCCGGCGCAAGCTTTCTGAAGAGCAGGCCCAGGTTGCTCTGGACGCCTGTTGCCCGGAATCAGGAGAATACGCGCGAGCTCTCGAATTGGCACGCACGTGGGCCCGACCCGGCGGCGACGTTCGCAAACTCGCTGCACGGCTGGCACGGCGCGGTTACCCAGTCCGCACATGTTTCGAGGCAGCCGCCTCAGCGTTCGGACTCGCAGACGAACAGGCTGTCGATGATACGCTCTGAAGCAGGAATACCCTTCTGATATGCGGTTTTACATGTCCGGCCGTGACGCTTCGCGCTTGACGAACGCCAGTTCGCACAGATACGATACGAAGCGGCAATTGTGATCCAGACGGTGGTGCGAAGGCTGCATCGCCTATGTGCATGATTACGGGTATCGATAATGTGACGCGGGACAGGCGATCCCGTCTTTACTCATATACGCACGTACCCCGTGCTCATGTTGCATGAATCGCACTTGCCGGGCGCCGAGACGTCCGGCTTCGTTTCTAGATGATCCATCGGCCTCGCTGAAGGCGAGCCGAGGACGTCTCGTTGGTGGTGGATGCCTTAGGGCACTACCTCCTGTGCGCCCCCAAAACTGTAGGATATGTTCTTCCTTTCTGAAGGGAGGGGACGCGCAATGATTTACGTTTATATCATAGGCTCGCTCGTCCTCGGCGCCGTCATCGGTTTCGTTCTCCACCGTTACTTCGTCGCAGACAGGATCAACCGCTCGCGCGAGTCGGCTGATCGTCTTGTTTCAGACGCCCGGAAGGCGGCTGAAACGACGAAAAAGGAGATGCTTCTCGAAGCCAAGGACGAGATCTTCCATTTGAAGGCCGAGGCCGACAGCGACATCAAAGAACGACGTAAGGAACTCACGGCTACAGAGAATCGCCTGATGCAGCGCGAAGAATCCATCGAGCGCAGGGCCGACTCGATGGACAAGCGTGAGCACCAACTGTCCAGCCAGGCCGGGCAGATCATCAAGCGGGAGAAGGAACTCGACGACGCTATCGCCGACGAGAAGATACGGCTTGAAACACTCGCAGGCATGTCGACCGATGAGGCGCGCACCGTCCTTATCGAGCGAGTTCGCCAGGACGTCACCCACGATGCGGCCATAATCATCCGCGAAGCTGAGGCACGTGCTCGCGAAGAGGCCGATCGCAAGGCGCGCAATATCGTTGGTATCGCCATCCAGCGTGTCGCGGCCGATCACACCGCTGAGTCCACTGTCTCGGTGGTCCACATCCCAAGTGATGACCTCAAGGGCCGCATCATCGGCCGCGAAGGCCGCAACATACGTGCTTTCGAACAGCTTACCGGCATCAACCTGATCATCGACGACACGCCCGAGGCCGTCATCCTGTCGAGCTTCGACCCGGTGCGACGCGAGATCGGACGAATCACCCTTGAGACGCTCATCGCCGATGGGCGCATACATCCCGCTCGCATCGAGGAGATGTACGAAAAGGCTCAGACACTTGTCGAACAGCAGATCCATGAGGCAGGCGAACAGGCGGTCTTCGACGCCGGGATCCACGGTCTTCATGCCGACCTTGTGCGCACCCTTGGCAGATTGCGATTCCGCACTTCTTACGGGCAGAACGTACTCAAGCACTCACTTGAGGTCTCGTACCTTGCGGGGGTCATGGCAGCGGAGCTCGGTGTGGACGTCACACTGGCAAAGCGCGCCGGCCTGCTCCACGACCTCGGCAAAGCCATCAACCACGAAGTCGAGGGACCGCACGCTGTCATCGGTGCTGATCTCGCGCGCCGTCTTGGCGAGCCCAAAGAGGTACTGCATTGTATCGAGGCGCACCATGGCGACGTCGAGCCCTCCACAGTAGAGGCCGTCCTCGTGCAGGCTGCAGATGCCATCTCTGCCTCACGCCCTGGCGCACGCCGGGAGACCCTCGAGAGCTACATCAAGCGTCTGGAGAAGCTCGAGGCTCTGGCCGAATCGCATAAGGGTGTCGAGAAGTCCTATGCCATGCAAGCCGGTCGCGAGATCCGCGTCATGGTCAAACCCGATGACATCAGTGACGCCGACTCCGTCGTGCTCGCACGCGACATCGCAAAGCAGATCGAAGACGAACTGCAGTACCCCGGCCAGATCAAGGTCATGGTGATCCGAGAGAGTAGGGCTATCGAGTTCGCAAAGTAGCAGGCGATGTCCACGAGTCCCGGACCTGTGTCGATCGCCAGTGATGTAGCAGAAGGGCCGCGTTCACGCGGCCCTTCTGCTTTTCGGTGCAACCACTGGCAGGTACACTGGACGCATGACTGACACCGACGCACTCATCGATTTCGTTTCCACCGTCTCCGGCGAAGCTTTCCTCAAAGTCGAGGAGAGTCTTGGCGACGGCTATGTTCGCCTGCGTATCGCCGAAGCCGAGCGCAGGCAAGCCAAGCACGACATCCGCAGCATCGAGGACGTCATCGTGGAGTTGTTGCGCAACTCGCGAGACGCTCATGCTCAGCGCATCTTTGTCGCCTCGACCCGAGAGGGCGATCTTCGTACCATCACGATCATCGATGACGGCGTCGGTGTGCCCAAACATCTGCACGAGGCGATCTTCGAGCCACGCGTGACCTCGAAACTCGAGACGATGGTCATGGACCGGTGGGGTGTTCACGGCCGCGGTATGGCGCTGTTCTCCGTGCGCTCCAATGTCTCGATAGCACGCATCGCTTCTTCAGACATGCATAAGGGCACCTCATTGATCGTGGTCGCAGACACGACTGAGCTCACCGAACGCGCCGATCAGTCGACATGGCCGACGGTCGAGCGAGATGAGTCCGGCCGTCTCAGTGTTGCGCGGGGACCCCACAACATCATCCGTCGCATCGTCGAGTTCGCTTGTGAGCACCCTGAACTCGAGGTCTACCTTGGTTCGCCCACCGAAGTGCTCGCGACCTTGCATGATACCGCTCGACGTCACCTCGACACCGCCGATCTCATGTTCTGCGAGGACCTTGAACGGATGGTCGTCTGGCATCGGCCAGCCGCGAGTTCCGATGCTGCTGAACTCGTCACGATCGCCGCAGAGATCGGTCTACCTATCTCGGAGAGGACTGCGCACCGCATCATGGGTGGCGAGCTCTCTGGTCTGGAGCCGGTTCTCACTGAGGTGACAGCGGATGACGAGCAGCCTGCCAGCAGCAAACCTGACATCTACCGAGACCGACGATCGCTGCATATCCATCACACCGACCTCGCCACCTTCAAGCGGGAACTGGAGCGAGCGTTCGATGTACTTGCCGAACGCTACTATCTCAACTTGCGAGGGGAGCCCAAGATCTCGATCGGCGCGGACGAGATCCGTGTCCGCTTCTCGGTGGAGAAGGAAGACTGAGACAACGGTGACCGTATGAACACCGTGCGCTATACTGTCACCTACGAGGAACCGTTCTCCATTCGTTACCCATCGAAGATACGTCGCAGCACACTTGAAATCGGTGTGAACGCAGTACAGAAGTGGTCTCTTTAGCAGCACAGGAGAAAACCGTGCAAGTCCTCAAAGTCTCGAGCAAATCGAGCCCTAACTCAGTCGCCGGCGCACTCGCGGGAGTCATTCGCGAAGAAGGAGCCGTCGAGATCCAGACAGTAGGAGCGGGCGCCCTCAACCAAGCCATCAAAGCTATCGCCATCGCGCGAGGCTTCGTCGCTCCCACCGGTGTCGACCTTGTGTGTGCGCCTGCGTTCGCGGATATCGAGATCAACGGTGAGGAGCGGACCGCTATCCGTCTTCTCGTCGAGCCCCGCCCCATGCACCACAGCTGATACTGTCATGACGGTCGATCTCCACACGCATTCACTCGCTTCCGACGGCACCCTTCCCGCTGCGATCGTTGTCGAGCTCGCAGCATCCCTCGGCCTCCATGCTCTGGCTATATGCGACCACGACAGCGTCGAAGGCGTCAGCGAGGCCTGCTCGGCAGGAAAGCGTCTGGGCATCCCCGTGGTTCCCGGTGTCGAGTTCTCGGCTACCGAAGGCGACCGGAGCATCCACGTGCTCGGCTACTTCATCGACCACACAGACCGAACCCTGCTGCGTGCACTCTCATCTCTGCGCGAGGCGCGTCTTGAGCGCGCGCGCGACATGGTCGCCCTCCTTGCTGCGGATGGGTTCATGGTCGATTTCCGCGACATCCTCGCTACCGTCGACGGCGGCGCCATCGGCCGAGCCCATATCGCGGCGGTATTGGTCAGGTCAGGCCATGCCGAGACCCTCGAGGGTGCGTTCTCGCGTTTCGTTGGACGCACGGCCCCGTACTTCGTGTCAAAACCCCCGGTGGATATTGCGACCGTGGTCTCGGCGATCCATGATACCGGTGGCCTCGCAGTGATCGCTCATCCCGGCATCAGCGGGGCAGACGAGTACCTGTCCAAGATGATCGCAAGTGGCATCGATGGGCTCGAAGCGCTTCACGCCGAGCATACCGCTGCACAACGCGCCCACTACACCTCACTCGCTGTCGAACACGGCCTACTCATCACTGGGGGCTCAGACTTCCATGGTCCTGATATGGCGGGCCACTCGCTCGGCGCAGGAAATGTCCCCGACGAGATCTTCGAACGCCTTGCGGCGGCGGCCGGTGACGCGGCCCGGTCTGTGCTACCGTAGCGCACCATGGAACACTACTTCGTGCGCACCTTCGGATGCCAGATGAACAAACATGACTCCGAGCGCATCGCCGGGCTTCTCGAAGCGGAGGGGATGCTTCCCGCCGAGTCGCCCGAGTTGGCGGACGTCGTCGTGTTCAATACGTGCTGTGTCCGCGAGAAGGCCGATGAGCGCTTGTACGGACAGGTCGCGTCGTTGAAGACACTCAAGACCGGGGGCAGACCGGACGTGCTCATCGCGGTGGGCGGTTGCATCGGTCAGCGTGACGGCACTCACTTGCGCAAGCGACTCCCTCACGTCGATGTCGTGTTCGGCACGCACAACATCGGGTCTTTGCCCGCGCTTCTGGATGCCGCACGACAGGGTAGACCAAGCGTCCAGATCCTCGATGAGGGGGAAACGTTCGCCAGCGACCTGCCCTCTCGACGTGAACATCCCTGGCACGCCTGGGTTTCCATCACTGTGGGCTGCGACAACTACTGTAGCTACTGCATCGTGCCCTACGTGCGCGGGCACGAACGTAGCAGAGTGCTGGAAGCTGTGGTGGCCGAGGCTGAAGCCCTGGTCGCCGACGGTGTGGTCGAGATCACCCTTCTTGGCCAGAACGTCAATAGCTACGGACGCGACCTGTACGGCAAACCACGCTTTGCCGAAGTCTTGCGTGCCGTTGCCGCCACTGGCGTGCAGCGCGTACGGTTTGCCACGAGCCATCCCAAAGATCTTTGCGGGGAGACGATCCGCGCAATGGCCGAGACGCCACAGGTGTGTAAGTCCCTGCACCTGCCGGTACAGTCGGGTTCGAGCCGAACGCTCGCCGCTATGAACCGCATCTACACGCGGGAACACTACCTTGGACTCGTCTCTGAGCTGAGGAGTGCCATGCCTGACCTCGCACTCTCAACGGATGTGATCGTTGGTTTTCCCGGTGAGACAGACGAGGACTTCGCCGACACACTCGATCTGTTCCAGCAGATTGGATTCGACCAGGCGTTCACCTTCATCTACTCACCCAGAGAGGGCACGCCCGCTGCTTCGATGCCACAACGTGTCCCCAAGGCTGTCATCCAGGAACGGTTCGACAGTCTTGTCGAGGTCGTACAGTCCTCGGCCGCTGCTTGCAACGAACGACTTGTCGGTACCACTCAGCAGATACTGATCGTTGGCCGATCGAAGCGCGACGAAGATATGCTGACCGGCCGCACTGGCTCCAACAAGGTCGTCCATGTGCCCGCAAGAGATGTCGAGACACAGCGCTTGAGGTCCGGTAGCTTCATCGACGTAGAGATCGATGAAGCGCAGACCTGGTTCCTGCTCGGACACCCTCTCAACAAGTAGGAACGGCCATTGATCCCAGTCGCACGTTTCCCGAACACGTTAGGCGGGGATACGGCTAAGGGAGGTGTTTTGATGACAGCGGACGTCATCGGTATCATCGCACCACACCCGCCGATCATGGTTCTTGAAGTAGGCGGGCGCGATGTCGAACTGGTCGATGACTCGACCCGCGCGATGGACGTTGCTCGACGCTTGGTAGAAGCGTTCGATCCCGACACCATCGTGCTGATGTCGCCTCATGCACCGCTTGTGGCCGACGGATTCCTCGTGGACGACTCTGAGCATCTGGAGGGTGACCTCGGTCAATTCGGCGCGATACGCCCACATCTGTCGCTGTCCGGCGACCCGGCGCTCGCGGTCGCGATCGCCGATGAGGCGCGTGACGCCGACATAGGCGTCGTGTTGCGCAGCACTCACGTGCGACTCTCGCCGGGTACGCTCGATCATGCGGCTATCGTCCCTTTGAGCTTCATCGACCGGACCGGCAGATGGCCGATGGTCGAACTCTCGTTGTCATGGTTATCCCTCTCAGTTCACCGCGAGTTCGGCGTGGCGATCAGGCGTGCTGCGCAACGGCTCGGCAGACGCGTAGCGTTCATCGCAAGCGGGGACTGCAGCCACCGGCTACTGCCCGGTGCACCCGCAGGCTATGACCCACGCGGCGCCGAGTTCGACCAGCTCCTCGTCAGCTACATCGGTGCCGGTGACTATCGAGCCCTTGAACACATCAGTCCTGCCCTTGTCGAGGGAGCAGGGGAGTGCGGCCTACGCTCCTTCATCACGCTTGGCGGTTTTCTTGAGGGCGCCTTGACCGAGACTCGCCTGCTCTCGTACGAGGGCCCTTGGGGCGTCGGCTACATCACTGCGGTCGTGGGACCCACCGCACTGCTGGATCGTGCGATGACCGACGCTGCAGGTCACAAGGGAGGCCATCGGAGCGACGATGAGTCGGAGCCGGTAGCACTCGCGAGACGCGCTATCGACGCATACGTACGTGAATCGAGAGTGATCGACGAGGAGTATGCTGAGGGTTTCCTTGCGACCCGAGCCGGCGCGTTCGTGAGTCTGCACCGCAGCGGAGACCTTCGCGGTTGCATCGGCACCATCGGCCCGACCCGTGCCACGCTCGCCGACGAAGTGATCCACAACGCTATCCAAGCGGCGACCGCCGACCCTCGTTTTCCCCCGCTGGCCCCCGAGGAGCTCGGTGATCTCGAGATATCCGTCGACGTGCTGCACGAGCCGGAAGCTGCGTCGATGGCCGAGCTTGACCCGAAACGATTCGGGGTCATCGTCAGCGCAGACTGGAGACGGGGACTTCTGTTGCCCGATCTCGAAGGCGTCGATACGACCGAGCTACAAGTCAGCATCGCGATGCGAAAGGCCGGGATCGGTCCGCGCGAACGAGTGAAACTCGAGCGATTCCGCGTCGACCGCTACTATTAGTACATGAACCCATCTCCCACCGTCATCGCAATCGTCGGACCCACCGCCGTCGGAAAGACCGGCATCGGTGAGACCGTTGCACATGCTCTCGGCGGGGAGATCGTGAGTGCGGACTCCATGCAGGTATACCGTGGCATGGACATCGGCACAGCTAAGCCCCCCGAAGCAGTACGCAGCGTGCCCTACCACTGCGTGGACATCGTCGACCCGGGCACTCCCTACTCGGCGGCTCTCTATCAGCGCGATGCTCGCGCCGCGATCGATGCTATCGCAGCTCGTTCTCGTATCCCGGTGCTCGTCGGCGGGACGGGCCTGTATGTGCGCGCGGCCCTCGATGACATGCGCTTTCCCTCCGGAGAGAATGATGCGCCCTCGCGTCGGCACTACGAAGCGCTGGCCGGTGACATCGGACCACTCGCGCTGCACGAACTGCTCCTGGAACGTGATCCTGCCTCGGCAGCGCTCATCCACCCCAACAACGTGCGTCGCGTCATCCGAGCTCTTGAGATGGCTGACGAGGGGACCTGCTACGCGGAGCAGGCGGCCGGCTTCGCCCAGCGCAACACGGTCTATCCAACGGTGTTCCTCGGCCTGACCATGGAACGCACCGCGCTCTACGCACGCATTGAAGCGCGTATCGATGCCATGATGGTAAACGGCCTGTTCGCGGAAGTCCGCAACTTGCTTGCGGAGGGCTATCGAGATGCACTGACCGCCGCACAAGCCATCGGATACAAAGAGCTTGTACCGGTACTCGAAGAGGGTGCCGACCAGGCCGAAGCGATACGCGCGATCAAACAAGCCACGCGCCGTTATGCGAAGCGTCAACTGACATGGTTTCACGCAGATCCGCGAGTCCGGTGGCTCGACGTGACCGTCCTGTCATCCAAGGAGGCCACCGCGCAAACGCTCGAGTTGCTAGAATCGAGCGAGCCAGTCCTGCCCACCGTGACAGACGAGTGAGAGGAACTCCCATGGAACTCACGTTCACCAAGATGCACGGTCTGGGCAACGACTTCGTTGTGATAGAGGATCTCGAATGCACGCTTGACCTGTCTCCCGAGGCCGTACAGTGGCTTTGTGACCGCAACTTCGGTGTTGGTGGCGACGGTGTCATCCTCATGCGTCCCGCGACCGGCCCCTCGGCAGATTACTACATGCACTACTGCAACGCCGACGGTTCACTTGCCGAGATGTGCGGCAATGGTGCGCGTTGTTTCGCGAAGTACGTGGTCGATCACGATCTGATCTCCGGCGATCGTGAGTCTCTCGTCATCGAGACACTGGGGGGACTCAAGCCGGTGACATTCACCCGGGACCACGACGGGTCGCTGCACACGGCCACCGTGGACATGGGTATACCCGAGTTCGACCCCGCAAAGCTGCCGTCGACCTTCGAGGGCACGCAGGTCTACCAGTGCCCGATTAAGACCCCGTACGGCACCTTCAAGATCACTGGCGTGTCCATGGGTAATCCTCATGCGGTCATCTGGGTAGATGACGTGGATGATGCCCCCGTGGAGACGGTGGGCCCGTTCATCGAACAGAGTGACACGTTCCCTGAGGGCACGAACGTCGAGTTCGCTCAGCTCGTCGACGATGAGACGATTCGCGCACGCGTATGGGAGCGTGGGGTAGGGGAGACGCTCGCGTGCGGGACCGGCGCATGCGCCATACTCGTCACGGGCATGCTGGCATGCTTCACCGGCCGTCACGCCTCGATCGAGCTGCCGGGCGGAGCGCTGTTCATCCGCTGGCACGAGGACGACCACGTGTACATGACGGGCTCCGCCGCCGAGGTCTTCTCGGGCACGATCGTCATCCCGGAAGACGATGATGACGCCTGTATGTGACACACGTGTTATCCGCTTCTGTTACCATGTTCCGAACGTCGGCCCCGAACCGGCGTCAACGCTTGTCTCCGGACGGATCATGAAAGGGATGGATACACCGTGAGGACTGCTCAGCGCATCGCCGAACTTCCGCCGTACCTCTTCGCCGAGATCGATCGGAAGAAGGAGGCGAAGCAGGCTCAGGGTATCGACGTCATCTCCCTGGGTATCGGTGACCCCGATATGCCGACTCCTGGCCACATCGTTGACGCGATGGACAAGGCTATCCGCAATCCGCAGAACCACAAGTACCCGAGCTATGCGGGTGCGAAACGCTATCGTGAGGCTGCGTCGCAGTGGATGAAGAACCGCTTCGGCGTGGACGTGGACCCCGACACAGAGACCCTTGCGCTGATAGGCAGCAAGGAGGGCATCGCACACGTCTTCCTCGCGTTCGTCGATCCCGGTGACTACACACTCGTTCCCGGCGCGGGCTATCCCGTCTACCACACGGGTGGCATCCTATGCGGCGGCAAGACGCACTTCATGCCGATGAACGAGGAGAACAGCTTCCTCGCGGACTTCGAGTCCACACCGGCAGACGTGCTCGCCAAGGCGAAGATGATGTTTCTGAGCTACCCGAACAACCCCACCTCGGCCATCGCGACACCCGAGTACTTCGACAAAGCGATCGCGTTCGCCAAGGAGCATGACCTGCTCATCATCCACGACAACGCGTACTCCGAGATCGGCTTCGACGGCTACAAGCCCTTAAGCTTCCTGGAGCGCCCTGGCGCTAAAGATGTGGCGATCGAGTTCTTCAGCTGCAGCAAGGCATACAACATGACCGGCTGGCGTGTCGCATTCGCCGTTGGTAACGCTGTCGCTATCAAGGCGCTTGGCACCGTCAAGAGCAACATCGACTCCGGTGTGTTCACCGCCGTCCAAGACGCGGCCATCGAGGCGCTTCTCGGCCCGCAGGACTCCATCGACGAGCTCAACGCCATGTACCAGCGACGACGCGACTTCGTTATCGACGCACTCGCCAAGATCGGTATCAAAGCCGCCACACCCAAGGGGACTATCTACGTCTGGGCAAAGGTGCCTAACGGGTACACGTCCGCTGAGTTCGCCAACAAGGTACTCGAAGAGGCAAACGTCATCGTCGCACCGGGCAATGCGTATGGACCGTCAGGTGAGGGCTACGTACGCATCTCGCTCTCCACGCCTGACGCCCGCCTCGAAGAGGCGATCGAGCGCATCAAGAACACGCTCTGAAGAGAGGCCGGCGCCCAATCGCATGACTGAGGCTAAAACGAAGCCCTACGAGGTCGTTCACGACTTCCGTGACCGTGCCATCCTAGTCGGAGTGGATCGTGGACAGCGCGGCTGGCCGATCGAAGCGGACTTGGCCGAGCTCGCTCGGCTCGTCGACACCGCCGGAGCCGAGATCGTCGGCTCGGTCACGCAACGCCTTGACCGGCCCCATCCGCGCACGTTCATCGGCGCTGGCAAGGCGGAAGAGGTCGCTACCTTGGCCGAGCAGACCGATGCCACGCTGGTCGTGTTCGACGACGACCTCACACCGTCACAGCAGGCGAATATCGAGAACCTTGTCCTGGGAGTCAAGATCCTCGATCGCACGGCGCTCATCTTGGACATCTTCGCATTGCATGCGAAGAGTCGCGAGGGTCGGCTGCAGGTCGAGCTCGCACAGATGGAGTACCTGCTCCCACGCCTGCGTGGTCTGTGGCGTCACTTCGGCCAGGCTGCGGCAGCATCAGGCGGCGCGCTCGGCATCGGGACCCGCGGACCCGGCGAGACGCAGCTGGAGACGGACCGCCGTCTCGCACGGCGACGCATCCAGGAGGTTCGTCGGGAGTTGAAGGCTGTCGCGGCTGCCCGAGATACCCAGCGCAGCTCACGACATCGCTCGGGAGTCTTCCGCGTCGCACTCGTCGGCTACACCAATGCCGGAAAGTCCACATTACTCAACGCGCTGACGGGCGCCGACGCACTCGTGCAGGATAAGCTCTTCGCAACCCTCGACGCGACCACGAGACGCCTTGAGCTACCCGAGGGGCGCATCGTGACGCTCACCGACACCGTCGGATTCATCAACAAACTGCCCCATTCACTGGTAGAGGCGTTCAAGTCCACCCTGGACGAGGTGCGAGAGGCCGACTTGCTGCTCCATGTGATCGATACCTCTCACCCGATGGCTAAAGCTCAGATGGCGGCCGTCTCCGAAGTCCTCGGGGAACTCGACGTCGCCGCGACACCACAACTGCTCGTGTACAACAAGGTCGACCTCGTAGAGCAGGCCGAGCTGGGACAGTTACATCGAATCTCACCCGGCGCCGTATTCGTCTCAGGTGTGCACCACACCGGCCTTGATGAGCTTCTCGACAAGATCGCATCGGAGGCGGCGCACGGCGACAGAACACTTGATGTCCTTATTCCGTACACCAGGGGTGATCTCGTGCGGCTCGCGCACGAAGACGCACGCATCATCTCGGAAGAACACCTTGAGGATGGGACACACCTGATCGTACGGGTACCCACCGCCTACGCGGATGCCTTTGGGGAGTTCGAGGGGGAAGAAGAACCGGGCTAGAGGCGCCGGAAGAGCGCGACCACCTTGCCGAGAACGGTGACATCCCTGCTGTAGATCGGCTCCATGGAGGCGTTCTCCGGCTGGAGGCGGACACGGTCAGCCTCCTTGAAGAAGCGCTTGACCGTGGCCGAGTCATCGATCATCGCTACGACTATCTCACCGTTCATCGCCGACGACTGTTGGCGCACGACGACGAAGTCGCCATCAAGGATCCCGGCCTCGATCATGCTCTCACCCTTGATGCGCAGAATGAAGGTTCCCTCGCCGGCCATCTCGGTTGGCAGTGACATCGTAGACTCGATGTTCTCAGCAGCAAGGATCGGGGAGCCTGCTGCGACTTCTCCCACCACCGGGACCGCCTGCACGGCGCCGTAGTCCACCGCACGATCATTGTCACGATAGTCAAGCACCTCAAGCGCGCGCGGCTTACTGGGGTCGCGACGGATGAAGCCCTTCTTCTCAAGAGCTGCCAGATGCGAGTGTACGGTAGACGAGGAGGACAGCCCGACAGCCTCACCGATCTCTCGCACTGAGGGCGGAAAGCCACGCCGGTGTATCTCGGACCGGATGAAGTCGAGGATCTCCTGCTGGCGCCGCGTCAGCTCTCGCTTGTAACCCATCACGGACCCCCTGCACCGAAAACGTGTTCGTGTTGCAAGTGTACGTCACCCGGTTCATGCATGCAAACAGACGTTCGTATTTCCTATTGCATACGAACACGTGTTCGCGCTATTATGCATACAGAACGTACGTTCGCCATGGATGTCAGAGCCCGCGAGTAGGGTGTATCCGTTATCCGACACCGCTTAAGAAAGGTCCGATCCACATGCATGACACGCTGGCTATGAGCAGCACGCGGGTCCGCCAGACTAAAGGACGCGCCCCGATGCGCTTCAGCACACTTGAGATCACGGTCCTGGCACTCTTCATCATCGCAGTCATAGCTGCTGCCGTGGGTCCATCACTGCTGCGCGACCGAACCATGCCGGAAGTCACCGTCAGCATCAAGGTAGGGAAGGATGACACGTTGTGGGAGATCGCCGCAGCCCATCGCGTCGCGGGCGTTTCGACCGCGGAAACGGTCACCTCTATCTGCGAACTCAACGGAATGGCGGGAGGCAGCATCGCGGCCGGACAACTGCTCGTCGTACCAGCCACGCAGCATGCGGACGCCGTAGTGGCGAGCAGGTAACGCCGAGAAGCCCGTTGTGCACCCCAGATATTGTGTGCTAGGCTGCATTAGAACCTAGATGTGGGGGTATCGCAATGCGGTGTCCGTTCTGTGGTAATGACGAGACGAGGGTAGTCGATTCACGCGTCTCTGAATCCCAGGACGCCATCCGCCGTAGGCGTGAATGCCTCGAGTGCGCGAAGCGCTTCACGACCTATGAACGCCGCGAAGAGATGCCCCTGATGGTCATCAAGAAGGATCAGCGGGTCGAGCCGTTCGATCGAGGGAAACTCTTGCGAGGCCTGGTCGTTGCGACCGCGAAGCGACCGGTTTCCACTTCAGAGCTCGAAGAACTCATTGACGATATCGAGACCGAACTCCACAACACGTTCCACTATGAGATCCCGGCAAAGCAGCTCGGGGATTTTGTGCTGCGCCGTTTACTCGAACTGGATAAGGTGGCCTACATCCGATTCGCGTCAGTCTACAAAGAGTTCGATGATCTGGATGAATTCACCTCAGAGCTGAAAAAGCTCGGGTGATTCGGCCGCGCGAGGGATTCTCGCGCGGCCACAACACGGCCTCACGGTCGCTCACATACTGGCAACGAAGCCGAATGGCAGGTGTGCTGAATGGTTCTTGAGCGCGTCGTCAATGTGATCAAGCCCTCGCCGGCCACTGGTTCTGCCGACTCCACCGACATCGCACTACTCGTCTCCACGAACTCCCGCCAGGAGATCGACACCTGGGACCGCTCCAAGATCGTCGACTCACTCGTCAAAGAGGCTGGCGCCACGCCCGATCTGGCCGAAGAGATCGCCCTGGCTGTCGAAGACCGTATCGAGCGCAGCAACCTGATGACGGTAACGACCGCCATCATTCGCGAACTCGTCGACATGGAGTTCCTTGAGCGCGGCCTCACCCTCATGCACAAACGTCACAGCCAGCTCGGCCTGCCTATGTGGGACGTGGAACAGATCATCACGAACGCCAACAAGGAGAACAGCAACACGACCCACAACCCCGAATCGATAAATCTCACGATCGCGGAGACGATCCTGAAAGAATTCGCGCTGCGTCGTGTATTCAGCGAGGATGTCGCCGAAGCGCACTACGTAGGTGATGTGCACCTCCATGATCTCGGTTTCATCGTTCGCCCATACTGCGGCGGACATTCTCTTGAGTACATCAAGAAGTACGGCTTGAAACTGCCCAACATAACCTCGGTCTCCAAGCCGGCGAAACACCCTGAGGTACTCATTGGACACATGGTCAAGATGGCAGCGGCACTGCAGGCGCACTATGCGGGCGCCGTGGGCTGGGAAGCGGTCAACATCTTCTTCGCGCCATATCTCGTAGGCAAGACCGAGGATGAGATAGACCAGCTCGCACAGATGCTCATATTCGAGTTCAACCAACTGGCGGGCGCGCGTGGGAGTCAGGTCGTGTTCACGGACTTCAATCTGTACTACAACATCCCGCGCCACTTCGCTGACACGCCTGCGATCGGCCCCGGCGGCACGCACACTGGCAAGACGTACAAGGACTACGAGAAGGAAGCACAGGCCTTCGTGCGTGCGATGTTCAATGTCTACATGCGCGGCGATGCCCATGGTAAGACGTTCGTGTTCCCGAAACCGCTGCTGCATATCAACGAGGACTTCTTCCGCACTCCCGGACACGAGGAGTTCATGGAATTGGCGTGCAGGGTCGCCTCGAAGCAAGGCATCACGTACTTCGTTTTTGACCGTGGGGATGAGATCACGGTGTCGCAATGCTGCAGACTCAAGTTGAAGTTGAGCCAAGAGCAGCTCGGCGAGACCAAGACCCCGGAGCGCATGCGTTTTTCCGCACTCCAGAACGTCACCATCAACCTCCCGCGCATCGCCTACAAAGCGCAAGGCAACGATCAAACACTGTTCATGGAACTCAACAAGGCATTAGAGCTCGTTGCAAAGGCCCACGTTCAGAAGCGCCAGTTCATACAGGAGCTGATGGACCTCGGCGCTGATGGCCCCCTGGGTATGCTCACCCTCGACCTGGATGGTCGTCCATACCTGAAGATGGACGAACTGACCTATCTTGCGGGGCTTATCGGTCTGAACGAGCTCGTCCAGGTCCACACCGGCCGACAACTACACGAGGGTGAGGATGCCCTCAGGTTCGGGTTGAGGGTGATATCCGCGATGAACCTGAAGTGCCGCGAACTCTCGGAGCGACACGGCATCCACCTCATCTTGGAGGAGAGTCCTGCCGAGTCCGCAGGATATCGTCTGGCCAAACTCGACATGAAGTACTGGCCTCAAATGGCGTCGCAGGTGGTGAAGGGAGATGTCACCAGCGGTAATTACTACTACACGAACTCGGTCCATCTCGCCACCGACGCTCCCGTCGACTACATCACGCGTGTTCAGGACCAGTCGCGATTCCATCCGCTGATCGAAGCGGGCGCGATCGTTCATGTGTGGCTCGGTGAGAGCGAGCCCGATTTCAAGGCCATTGAATCCTTCGTCATCAAGACGTTCCGGAACACACAGTGCTCTCAGTTGGCATTCAGCCCGGAGTTCACCGTATGCGAGTCTTGTCGACGCACGAGTAGGGGCCTTAAGGCGCAGTGCCCTCTGTGTGGTTCGATGGATGTCTACGGCGTGACACGGATCGTCGGCTACTTCAGCAAGGTGCAGACGTGGAACCGCAGCAAGATCGGCGAACTCTACGACCGTGTTCGCACGGATCTGAGCACTGCGATACCGGCCGCGGACAAACAAGCCTCTTGAGAATGTCAGGACACACGAGGGAGCCACGATGGAAGTGAAGCTGTTCGTCAAGGAAGACTGTCCGCGGTGTCCGGCGGCGAAGCGTGCTGTCGAAGGGCTACAGAACGTCTCGGTCTATGACGTTGACTCGATAGATGGACTTGCTGAAGCGTCCTTCCACGGAGTGCTGTCTACGCCATCCATCTTAGTGCTCGACTCATCCGGACACGAGGTCGCCGCCTGGCGCGGAGAGGCGCCCGACCCAGCGGCGCTTTACACCGTTCTTGCGAACTGACTCGATGACACCCACTGCACTCACATCGAGAACGCAAGCTCCTACCGATCGTATCGCGGGCTGGATGCCTGCGGGCATGCTGGACTGGCCGGGGCGTTTGACATCGACCGTATTCCTCTCGGGCTGTTCGCTGCGTTGCCCCTTCTGCCATAACCCCTCGCTTCTTGGTGCACAGAGCGAGGACGCGAAGTGGTCGGACCTCGAGTCGTACCTGCGAGCCAAACGTGACTGGCTCGACGGGGTCGTTGTGACCGGGGGCGAGCCCACCGATGATCCGTGCATCGTCACGTTGCTCGAAACGCTCGCCAACCTTGGCTACGAAGTCAAACTGGACACGAACGGCACGAACCCCGAGACCCTGGAGACCCTGCTCGCTATGGGACTCGTATCGCACGTCGCGCTCGACGTCAAAACGGTCCTGGATCGTTACGACGCGCTCGTTGACCGTCCTGGGACTTCCATGCGAGTCGAGCGCACTATCACTCTTCTGCGCCGCTCGGGTGTCTCTCATGAGTTCCGCACGACGGCATATCCCGGCGCTCTCGAAATCGACGACTTCCTTGTGATCGCCGAGATGCTGCGCGGTGGCAAGCTCTACGCGATCCAGCAGTTCGTGCCGAGAACGACGCTCGATCCTCGCGCCGGCACGGTGGTGCCGTTTCGACCCGATGCACTGCACGACATAGCGTCCCAGTGTGCACGACACCTGCCGACGATCGTCCGAGGAGCTTAGGAAGGACCGCATGCGACTTCAGATCAAACGGCTCGACACCGGACTCCCGCTTCCGCGCTACGCACACGAGGGGGATGCGGGGCTCGACCTCTTCGCCGCCGAGGATGTGACGCTGGAGCCCTTTCGTCGAGCCCTTGTCCCCACTGGTATCGCAGTGGCTATCCCTGAAGGTCATGCCGGTTTCGTCCAGCCCCGGAGCGGTCTCGCCATCAAACAGGGACTGGGGCTCGTCAACGCACCAGGGCTCATCGATAGTCACTATCGCGGAGAGATCAAGGTCATTGCCATCAATCTCGACCCTGAAACACCGATCACCATCACTCGCGGCGACAAGATCGCGCAGCTCGTGATCCAGCAGGTGGCGTGTGTGGAACTCATCGAGGTCTCCGAACTCGATGAGACGGCCCGAGGGGAGGGCGGCTTTGGCAGCACCGGCATCTGACGGCCCGCGAGTGCGCGTGGCGGCAGTCATTCTCGTTGGCGACAAGCTCCTCCTTGTGCGGCAACGCGCAGGTGGTGAGCCCTACTACCTACTTCCCGGTGGCGGCGTCGACCGTGGAGAAACGCTCGAACAGGCGTTGCGCCGTGAAGTGCGTGAGGAGACTGGCCTCGAGTGCAGGGTAGGGGAGCCCGTCATCATCAACGACACGATAGCTCCAGGAGGCGAACGACACCTCGTCAATATCACCTTCCATGCAGAGGTGATCGGCGACACGCTACTCGCACACCCCGTTGACCGAACCGTGGAAGGCATCGAGCTCATCGAACCATCGACGCTGGAAGGTCTTGACCTGCGTCCGCCGATCTCAAGTGCAGTCCTGGCATCCATCGAGTCCGGATTCAAAACGCCCGCCAGATACCTTGGACCTCTATGGACAGAGGAATGACCGTACACTCCGTGATCAACGCGGCGTGAGCCGCGGATCAACGACGGCCCCGGGCTGCGAACACTTCGCGGTCCGGGGCTGATTCACATCAGGTCCATTCAGATTATCCAGCTTGCATCTCAACGTGTGATAATCTCACAACATCCTGCCACAGCGACATGGATGCAAAAGAATGGGGACAACACTCTGTGACCGAGGACGAACGCCACGAAGACGCACCCGTACGACGCACGCACTACGGATGGGGACGGGTGGCACTGACGAACCTGGTGGTGGTGGGCCTTCCGACCGCGCTTTACTACCGACTCCGCGTTCTCGGCCATGACCTCATGTGGCTTCACTTGTTCATTGCTGCGGTCTACCTGCTTACGGCACTCGTGATCATCTGGGAGGCCTCTGTAAGCATCACACGGAAGCACGCATCCCGCGATAAACGTCAGGGCCTGCTGGCCTTCATTCAGCGTCTTCTCGGAACAACTGGAGGCCGTCTGCCCGCCGGTGACACACCACCTGTGCCACGCACGACTCTGATCGTAGCCGCATTCCTGCCCAACGAACGCGAGATCATCGTTGAGACCATCACGTACCTGCTGAATACCATTGAGCGTCCCGCTGCCGGCCTGGAAGTCATCTTGGCATACAACACACCCTGTGACCTGCCTGTGGAAGACAGGCTCAGCGCACTGGCAGAGCATGACACCTCGTTCAGACCACTATGCGTTGCGGACAGTGAATCCAAAGCACAGAACGTCGATGCCGCCCTTGAGATCGCCACCGGTGAGATCATCTGCATCCTGGACGCCGACCATCATACGTGTCCAGACTGTCTGTCACGCGCATGGCGTTGGCTTGCCAACGGCTACGATGTCGTGCAGGGCCGCAGCGTCATCCGTAATCATGCCACGAACTTCTTGACCAGGATGATCGCAGTGGAGTTCGAGTGCATCTACGCGGTGAGCCACTCTGCGCGCTCCATAGGCGCGGACACGGCTATCTTCGGCGGCTCCAACGGCTACTGGCGCGCCTCGGTTCTCAAGGAGATCAGATTCGACCAGACGATGATGACAGAGGATATAGACGCCTCCGCCCGGGCACTGCTGGCGGGCTATCGCATCGTCCATGATCGAAGCATCATATCCACCGAGTTGGCGCCCACGACGTTCCACTCGTTCTGGTGCCAACGGAAGAGATGGGCCCAGGGATGGCTCCAGGTAAGCATCCGACATCAGCGGGCGTTCTGGAGTTCCAGGCGTCTCAGCCTCGTGCAGAAGGCCCACTGGACCTATCTGTTGCTGTACCGCGAACTCTATCCGTTGATCACGCTGCAGATATTCCCAGTCGTGATAAGCCTTTACCTGTACCAGGGCAGCGTGCCACTGCGCACACATTGGTTCCTGTGGCTTAGCACGATCGTCACACTCCTGAGCGGACCGTTCGCGACGGTCTCGGCCATGAAGAACGCCCACATACGGTATCGATGGTGGTACGGGCTCGTGTACGGACTCACGGTGATCGGGTTCGTGATGCTCAAGAACCTCATCGTATTGGTCGCGATGTACGACCAACTCTTCAAGCGTACCGACTGGGTCGTGACGCGCAGGGATATCTCTCATCAACTACAGGAGCAGCTCGCCTCGGCAGAGTAATCGTAGTCGCCGAGAGGGCTGCTCTCTCCCTATACAGTGTACGCATGATAATACATCTTATGTTATGTCGCGATACTCAGCCCCAACCCCCTGCATACCATGCATCTGAACAGTTCGGACGGCACGGTGATCATGCGCGGGGAAGAGCGCCTCATCCGCCAGTCACGAAGTATGTGTCCTCGAACTCGGACTTGGTCATTTCAGAGAGATCCTCTTGCACGCTCTCGACGAACACGTATGCTTCATCTTGCGTATCAAACGTGCGAATGCCTGTCACATTCTCCTCGTCGTCGATCAAAACCGCCTCGACGCGGTAGAATTCGTACTCATCGACGCGCTGCTGTGGCGGACGGCGGTACAGTATGTCATCCCGCCAATCGAGATCAGGTTCATCGCTCTCGTCGACGTGGACCATGCGAAGCCGATAGAAGTCGTCTGCCTTACCGATGACGCGAGCCATCTCCAGGTCCCCTGTCTATTCCACTCTCGTGTACTGACCGCCGGCTGCGACCCAACCTTCAACGCCTTCAGCATCTCGAACGCGGTACCAACCGGTCGCCACCTCAAGCAACGTCAAACGTGAATCGAGCGCAAGTCGCTTGATCACGATGGAGCTTGTCACGGCATCGGTGCGCAGATTGAGTCCGTCGGTGAGCACGACCACCGTCTGCCCGGCGGTGACCTCGCCGGTCGTGGGTTCGACTTCAGGGACCGCCGTAGACTCTGCCGACCCCGTACTCACGACGCTGCCCGTCGTCTCCTCCGAGGTGGTCCCGCTCCCTTGTGACCGAGCGTCTCGGTACTCGCCCACTATGCCGGCGAACACCAGCACGACAACGAACAGGAGGGCCAGCGCGATGACGTAGCGCACGATTCTGAGCACAACACCCGAATCGAGACCACGCTCGTGATGCGCGTCCGTATCCACGCCCACCTTCCTCTCTCGCCGTCAGATGTAGAGGCCACCACCATAGATGATGTCATCGGCGACTCTGTAGCGTTCGCGCAGGTCACTCAGCATCGCATCCGATGCCTCGAGTAACGATACCACGCCCACCAGATCGATCTCACCGAGCGCATCCAAGACCTCGAGGCCCACACCACTGCTCACGCGTCCCGCCTGCTGACCGAGCAGTACCGCGGCGTCTGCCAGCGTGTTCGCGACTGGCCACAGTCCCTTTGGAAGCGCCATCGTCTGAAGCTCTTCCGCAGTGATATCCATGCGTTCGGCTATGTCGGCAAACGTCCGACGCTCGTCCGAGCCGCTGCCGAGCGCGAATGCGATGAGCTCCCCATCGTTCGCCTCCGCGAGTCGTCCCGAAGCCTTATGGACGGTGCTCAGCGCGGTTCTGACATCTTCTTGCCCGCCGATAAGTGTCACGACATAGCGCCGCACCTGCCGCCGCCATGCAAGGCGCGTCAGAACAGCGATGACCGCGACGGCAGCGACACTCCCCGCCCCTATCGCGATATAGACCATCAACTCGGAGGTCACGGCCAACCTTTCGACGGGCGGTCTCGCTCAGTCGGACCGTCGCATGTCCAGGACCCGGCGCGCCTTACCCGCCGTTCGTTCGATGGTACCAGTTTCTACCAATGTGACCTTCGCGTGGAGGCCGATGGCCGAGAAGAGCTTCTCGCCCACGCGCTTGGTGAATGCGACCATCTCCGCCATCACATCAGAGAATATCTCCTCTGCGACCTCGATCCGAACCTCAAGGTCGTCCATCGAACCCTCACGATCCACAACGATGAGGTAGTGCGGCTCAACACCCTCGATCGATGTGAGCACATCTTCGATCTGGCTGGGGAACACGTTCACCCCGCGGATGATGAGCATATCGTCGGTACGTGCCCTGACCTTGCGCATGCGAGCGAGCGTACGCCCACAGGCGCACGGTGACGTATCGATCGTCGTGAGGTCATGCGTACGGTAGCGCAGCACCGGGAAGGCCTCTTTCGTGAGTGTCGTGATCACGAGCTCGCCCTCCTCCCCTTCTGCGACCGCCTCACCCGTCTCGGGGTGCACTACCTCGAACAAGAAGTGATCCTCGTTCATATGTAGGCCGCACTGGTGATCGCATTCGCCCGAGACCCCTGGACCCATCACCTCGGAAAGACCGTAGTTGTCGGTCGCCAGGATGCCGAGACGCTTCTCGATCTCGTCACGCATACCCTCACCGGAAGGCTCCCCGCCGAACAGACCCACACGCAGCGAGAGTGACTTTATGTCGATACCGCTCTTCTCGGCCACCTCGGCGATGTAGAGCGCATAGCTTGGCGTGCACACGATCGCCGTGGTACCGAAGTCCTGCATCATGAGTAGCTGGCGCTCAGTATTGCCGCTACCTGCGGGGAAGATGGTCGCCCCGATGCGCTCGATACCGTAGTGCATGCCCCAGCCACCGGTGAACATCCCGTACAGGAACGCCATCTGCACGCGGTCTTTCGCCATCACGGTCGCCGCTGATGCTATGCGCGCCGTGAGTTCGGTCCACGTGTTGAGGTCACCTTTGGTGTAGCCGACCACGATCGGCTTGCCCGTGGTACCCGAGGAACTGTGCACGCGCACGACATGTTCGAGATCCACTGCGAACATCCCGAACGGGTAGGTGTCGCGCAGTGCGGTCTTGTCCGTGTACGGAAGCAGGCGCACGTCGGCGAGCGACTTGATGTCCCGCGGCTTGACGCCACGCGCGTCGAGCGCCTCGCGGTAGTACGGGACGCGCTCGTAGACCCACGCGACCGTCGACTGCAGCCGACGCAACTGCAACTCGGCAAGCGCACCTCTGTCCATACTCTCGTACTCAGGATTCCAGATAGGCATACCGGTTCCCTAGTCCTTTCCATGCCACGCGCCGAGATAGATCAGGCGCACGTCATCATTGCTGATAAGCTCCTCGGCTGTGCCCTCGAGCGCCACATGACCGGTACGCATCACGAGCCCCCTGTCCGAGTGGCGCAAGGCGAGCTTCGCGTCCTGCTCGACCAGAAGGATCGCAAGCCCGTCAGAACGCAGTCTGTCCAAGACGCCGAAGATATCGGCGATCACTTTGGGCGCCAGGCCTAAAGACGGCTCATCGAGTAGCAGCACGCGCGGCGCCGACATCAGCGCCCGACCGACCGCCAGCATCTGTTGCTCGCCGCCGGAGAGTGTCGCAGCAGGTTGCTTGGCCCGCTCGGCAAGCACCGGGAACAAGGCGTGCACGCGCTCAAGTCCCGCGCGAACGCCTTCCGGCGTCTGCGTGTGACCGCCGAGCAGCAGGTTCTCCTCGACGCTCATCGGACCGAACAGCATCCTGCCTTCCGGCACCAACGCGAGACCGCGCCGCACCAGGCGCTCCGGTGGTGTTCCCGTCACGTCCTCGCAGTCGAGCAGCACGCTCCCCGATGTCGCTTTCAGCAGACCGGCTATCGCCTTGAGGAGCGTCGACTTGCCGGCGCCGTTGGCGCCGATGAGCGTGACGATCTCTCCGGCGTCCACCGACAACGACACGTCACGGATCACCGGGACGCGACCATACCCTGCCGAGAGGACCGAGACCTGGAGGACGGCGTCAGACATATTCCCCCTCCTCGCCGAGATACGCCTCGATGACTGCGGCATCTTTCTGGATGAGAAGCGGGGGGCCCTCGGCTATCTTACGGCCACGATCGAGCACCACGATCTCCTCGGACACCTCCATCACGAGCCCCATGTCGTGCTCCACGACCACGATGGTCACGCCTTCGTCGCGGATGCGGTAGAGCGTTCGCGCGAGCGACTGCGTCTCCCGGTTGTTGAGACCGGCGGCAGGCTCGTCGAGCAGCAAAAGACGCGGAGCGGCAGCAAGGGCACGCGCGATCTCGAGCAGACGTCGCATGCCGTGTGGTATATCCGCCGCCGGAGTCATCACGTACTGCTCGACGCCCACTAAGCGAAGCAGGTATGATGCCCGCTCGCGCGCACGACGTTCTTCAGTAAGCGTCCATGGCAAGCGCAGTGCGCCGCCGAGAAACCCGGTCCTCAGCTGTGTGTGCATTCCCACCAAGACGTTATCGAGGGCCGTCAGCTCCTCGAACAGTTGTGTGTTCTGGAACGTACGCGAAATACCCGCGCGCACGACCTTGTGAGGGTTCATGCCTACGATGTTGCACCCGAGAAGATCAACAGAGCCGACGTCGGGCCGGTCGAACCCGGTGATCAGATTGAACAGCGTACTCTTCCCTGCACCATTGGGTCCTATGACCGCCTTGATGGTTCCCTCGTGCACATCGAAACTGACCCCGTCCACAGCGGCAAGACCACCGAAACGTTTGCTGAGGTCGCAGACCGCCAGTAGCCTCATACGGTCTCACCGTCTACAGCGACACCGATGCGCTTGCGGCGTACCAGCGCCGCGAACCCGCCGGGGAGGAAGATCACAGTGAGGATCATCACCATACCCGAGATATCGACCTCCCAGTCCTGGATGACCGATGCTACATCATTGCCCAGACCAGGGATCAGGGCGTGCACGTACTGCAGCAGCGTGAGCACGACCGCTGCGAAGAACGGCCCGACGAGCGATCCCGTCCCTCCGACAACGACCATCGCCACGAGCAGGATCGAGAACTCGAGCGAGAACTGCGTAGGCGAGATGAAGCCCACGGCGTGTGCGTAGAGCGCGCCCGCTAGACCCGCAAGTGCCGCCGACAGCGCGAAGACCTGCACCTTCAGGCGCGTGGTGTCGACCCCAGAGGCGACCGCACCCAACTCGGAGCCATGCAGCGCCCGCATTGCACGGCCGGGCCGCGTGCGCACAAGGTTCGCAGCGCCGAGAAACGCCAGAGCAGCGACGCCCCACACGAGCAGGTAGATACCTGCCGGCGTGTCGATCACGAACGACCCGATACTCGGAAACGGAATGCCCGACAGCCCATTGTTGCCACCGGTAATGCCGCGCAGTTCGACGAAAAGGACGCTCATGATCTCGTTGAACCCCAGCGTCGCCATGGCGAGATAGTGTCCTTTGAGGCGCAGACTCGGCAGCGCGAGCAAAAGACCGCCCGCAGCCGCGATACCGGTCCCGGCGAGTACAGCGAGCAGCCATGGCGTCTGATGAGTCGTCGTGAGATACGCCGACATGTACGCCCCAAGCCCGAAGAAGGCCGCGTGGCCGAGCGATATCTGTCCTGCGTACCCGAACAGCAGCGCAAGTCCCGCAACTACGATCGCGTTGACTCCCACGAAGGTGAGGACTTTGAGCAGGTAGCGGTCATCGGTCAGAAACGGCACCGCCGCGATGGCGATGCCCATGACGCCGAGAAGCGTTATACCGAGCCTGCGTCGCGTCCATCGCATGCTCACACCTTCTCCCTGGTCGCCCGCCCGAGAATACCCTCGGGACGCACGAACAGCACGAGCAGCAGCAGGACCAGGGCGATGACGTCTTTGTAGGTACTCGAGATGAATGCGATCGACATACTCTCGACCAAGCCGAGCGTCAGACCGCCCACGACGGCTGCGATCGGATTACCCAAACCTCCAAGGATCGCAGCTGCAAAGCCCTTTACCCCGATGCGAGCGCCGACGTCGAAGGACGTCTGCGTCAACGGAGCGACGACAACGCCCGCTATCCCACCAAGTACGGCGGCGAGACCGAAGCTCACCATGACGATGCGTGCCGTGTCGATACCCATGAGACGCGACGCTTCATGGCTGAGCGAACATGCTCGCATGGAGCGGCCGAATTTTGTCTTGGAGTAGAGCCATGTCAGCCCAACGACAGCGATGATGGTAAGACCCCACACCCAAAACGCCTGACGCTCGATCGCTGCACCCGCAACAACGATGGAAGGCCCCTCGCTGAATGCAGGCAACGAAAGCTCGCTGCCACCGAACACGTGGCGCGACAATGACTTCATCACCATCGAGCCACCTATGGTGATGATGATCAGGACAAGGGGTCCCGAGTCTCTTCTCGGCCGTAAGGCAAGACGCTCGAACGCAAGTCCGATACCGGCAGTCGCGAGCACACCGGCAATGACAGCGATCGGTAGCGGCAGACCGAGACGCACGAAGAAGACGGCAAGCATCCCGCCAAGCATGAAGAACTCGCCCTGTGCGAAGTTGATGATCCCGGTGGAGCCGAAGACAAGTGTGAACCCGAGCGCGACCAATGCGTAGATCGCCCCGTTCTTCAGCCCCGCTATGGCGAACTGAAGCAGCGCAGCGCTATCCACGGCTCACTCCGCAAGCACCCACTTGCCACCCTCGATGCGATACATCACAAGATCGTTCTCCGTAAGCGGTTGTGGTCTTCGCCAGTGCGAGGAAGGTGCCGCCAACGCCCGCGAACACCTTCCTCGCCATAGTACCCTTGATTTCCTCTACACCAGTGTGCCGGACACGCCGTACTAGGGCGTGTCGAGAACCCAGGCGCCGTCCTGTATCCGGTACATCACGAGATCGTCCTCGGACATGCCGTTGTGATCGCTTTCAGTGAACGTGAATATGCCACCGATTCCCACGAAATCGTCCGTGCGTTCGATCTCATCGCGCAGCTCGGCCGTAGTGAATCCCTCGGGAAGGCGCCTCATGGCCTCGACGATCAGGTACAGGGCGTCATACGCGTGGCCAGCAAAGGTATCGGGAGCCTTGCCATAGCGCTCGGTATACCGCTCCACGAAGTCCGTGGCCACCCGATAGCTCATGCTATCGGTCCCATAAGTCTCCGGCAGCAAGATCTTGCCGGCAGCGAAGCGGAAGCCTTCGGCCGCGTCCCCGGCGCCCTCAGCGAACTCGGCGCGAGCATTGCCATGACAGCCGTACAGCGGCAACATCATGCTGAGCTGCTGCATGTTCTTCGCGACGATCGCGGATTCCTTGCCTGCGTTCCACAACACGACGGCCTCAGCGTCTGAGCCTTTGACCATCGTGAGCTGTGCTGTCATGTCAGTGTCACCTGGATTGAACGTCTGCTCTGCAACAACGCTGATGCCATACTCTCCGACGGTAGCTTTCACGACGTCACCGCCGTCTGCGCCGAATCCTCCGGTGTCGTACATGAGAGCGATCTTGGTGATACCCGCATCACGCAATCTGCTGAGTGTGAACGGCACCACGAGACTGTTGGACCATGGCGTCTGGAACACGAGTGGGTCGAACTGCGCCGTGACCACGGTACCGCCCGCCACCGAGACCTGCGGTATGCCCGCACGGTCGATGTCTCCACGCATCCCCATCGTCTGCCCTGTACCAGTCGCTCCGATTATCGCGAGCACGTCGACCTGCTCGATGAGTCGCACCGTCGCCGCCTGGGCCTTCGCCGGGTCGGTCGCGTCGTCTTCGATCACCACTTTGACAGGATGCCCGTTCACGCCACCATCCTCGTTGATGCGCTCAAGCTCCATCTCGATCGTGTTCTTCTCGGGTTCGCCCAGACCGGCATACGTACCACTGAGTGAGAGCACCGCCCCGATGGTGTACGGCTCTTTGGCCGTTTCCTCGCCACCTTCATCGCTACTGCTGTCCGCTTGCGAACACCCCGCGAGTGACGCCACGACGAGCGTGAGTACCACGGTGGCGGGCAGCATTCGCTGCAACCACTTCCCTGTCATCGCTTCCATCCTTCCTCAGATTACCGTTGCGCGCCCGTCGCCCGATTTCAAGAACACCGGAGACGAGACGCTCCCTACAGACGCACGGCCGCTATCTCATCTTGTGAGATAAGGCGCACCGGACGATCTGATAGCAGGTGTACCGCACGCTCGACGTCCGTCACGTTGATCACGACGTAAGTCGCGATAAGCGAGTACACGTACTCTATATTCACGCCCGCTTCGGCGACGATCTTCAATACACCGGCCAGCCCGCCAGGCTTGTCTGGCAGATCGATGCAGATCACGTCATCCTCGCGAACGGTGAAACCGGCAGCCTTGAGCACCTCTTTGGCCTCGGGAACCTTGTCGACGATCAGACGCAAGATACCGTACTCAGCGGTGTCCGATACCGAGAAACCGCGGATGTTGATCCCTGCCTCGCCAAGAAGGCCGGTGATCTCACTCACACGCCCCGACTTGTTCTCGATGAACACCGAGAGTTGACTGACCTTCATCTCGCTCATACCGTGCACGCTCCCCCTTCACACGCTCTGCGTCCCAACTCGAACGCTTGCAGGTTGGCATCCACGGTCTTCGGGGGCACCCGCGACGCGATGACCTCGCGCCACGCCGCTGCATCGAAGGGAAGACCCACAGAAGCGGCTCCCATGAGGACTATGTTGGCCGAGTGAGGACTCCCCGCCTCGCAGGCGAGTTCCTCAGCATCGAGGAAGATAGCACCTTCATAATCCAGTGCAGCTACCACGCCGACTGGAGGTGCTAATGTCCCCGTAAGAACCGGAAGCGGCTGGATCGTACGGGTGTTGACGACCAGCCGTCCCGCCGGTTTCACGAATGGCAGCTTGCGCGCCGCCTCGATGAGCTCGAACGCGATGAGGTGGTCGGCGGTTCCCGGATCGATGACGGGCGAGAAGACCTTGGTCCCAAAACGAACGACCGTATCCACCGAACCGCCACGCTGGGCCATGCCGTGTACTTCCGAGAGCTTGACGTCGTAACCGGCCGCAACCGCGACCTTGGCCAGAACGTCACCGGCAAGGATGGTGCCCTGGCCACCGACTCCGGCCAGCAGGACCGTCGTCACGTCGCTCATGACCATCTCCCCCCGATGTCGCATGCTGCTCCGCTCGGCATGATCGCGTCCGAACGACACACGCGCACGCACTGTCCGCAGCCCACGCACAGCGTCGCGTCGATGACCGCTCTGGAGGTCTCGGGGTCTTTCGAGATCGCAGGACATCCAAGGCTGATACAGCGCCCGCACTTGATGCAGGCATCCTCGTCGACGGCGAACGGGTCGGCTTTCTCGCGCACCAGCAGTGCACAGGGCGCCTTGGCGACGATGACGCTCAGGTGATCGGCCGCGGTCTCTTCTCTCAGGACCGCGAGCACTTCAGCCGGATCGTGCGGATCCACCTCTCGGACCGATGCGACGCCGATAACACGAACGAGCGCTTCAAGATCGACGGCGGGCGCCGGATCGCCGGCAAGTGTGATGCCTGATACCGGATTACCCTGGTGACCGGTCATCGCGGTGGTGCGGTTGTCCAAGATCATCACCGTGCCCGCGCCACCGTTGTAGACCATGTCAAGCAGGCCGGTCAGGCCGCTATGTGCAAAAGTGGAGTCGCCGATCACCGCCACGACGGGCCTGTCCGTCGAGCCCACGAGTCCCATACCGTGAGCCATACCGATGCTCGCTCCCATACAGATACAGCTATCCATAGCCTGCAGCGGCGGGAGTGCACCGAGTGTGTAGCAGCCGATGTCTCCCGTCACTATCGCCTTGAGCTTGCGTAGCGCATAGAACACCCCGCGATGTGGACATCCGGGACACATGAGCGGTGGGCGGGGTGGGAGATCCTTGATCGGTTCGCGCAGCTCAGGAGCCGGGACACCGAACGCAGTGGCGATGATCCCGGGCGTGTACTCGCCGATACACGGAAGACCCGTCTCGATGACGCCCACTCCGAGCGCACTGACTCTCAGTCTCAGGTATGGGTCGAGTTCTTCAATAACAGCCACACGATCGACCTTCGAGCTGAAGTCGAGGATCAGCTTCTCCGGGAACGGGAAGACCATCCCCAGCTTGAGAACCGACGCCTCAGGGAGCGCCTGGCGAACGTATTGGTACACGATCCCCGACGTGATGACACCGAGGGACGTGTCTCGCAACTCGATACGATTCTCATCGCACGACTCGACACATGAGGAGAGTTCTTCGAGACGCTGTGCGAGACTCACCCGGCGATTGCGGGCATTTGCGGGGATCATCACGAACCGAGCTGCATCCTTTTGGTATGCGGGCAACAAGCGTTGTTCACGATCACCGCATTCGACGAGGCTCTTTGAATGAGATACCCGTGTGGTCGTTCGTACGATGACCGGGATGTTGTAGCGCTCGGAGACTTCGAATGCGCGTTTGACGAACGCCAGTGCCTCCGTACTGTCCGAGGGCTCGAACAACGGTACCTTCGCAGCCGCCGCGTAGTTGCGCGTGTCCTGCTCGTTCTGGGACGAGTGCATACCGGGATCATCGGCGACAAGGTACACCAGACCGCCCCCCACCCCGGCGTATGCCTGTGTGAAGAGAGGGTCGGCAGCGACGTTGAGCCCGACGTGCTTCATCGTCACGAGCACGCGCGCACCGGCCATACTCACGCCCGCCGCAACCTCTGCGGCGACCTTCTCGTTGGGTGCCCACTCGCAGTGGACCCCCTCGTAGCGAACAAGGTTCTCGAGGACCTCTGTGGAGGGGGTGCCGGGATAGCCGACTCCCACCGCGGCACCGGCCTCCCATGCGCCCCGCGCGACAGCCTCGTTACCTGACATCAGGGTACGCGACAAACGACACCTCCTGGGCATACTGGATACGCACCACAGCGTCGTGCGGATTCTGCGCATCATAACACAGGGGCGCATACATTCGAGTGGTTCAAACGGAAGGCGAAATGACCGTCAGGAGTGTTCTTAGAAGCGCGATGCTCCCACGTAGTCGGCGCTGCTGGCGATGCGTGCTGTCAGCGAGGCGACCTTCACGACTTCACCCGTCTGTGGTGCATGGATGAAGTTGCCGCTACCCGCGTAGATGCCGACGTGATGGACCCGGGACGGATCGCCATTCGTGCCGAAGAACACGAGGTCACCAGGGATGAGGAGATCAAGTCTGTCGGCATCTATATGCTTCCCGGCCTTGTACTGGCTTGCACTGGTCCTTGACAGAGACACCCCGACCTTGCTGTACACATGCACACAGAAACCCGAACAGTCGAAGCCGTTTGGCGAGATACCGCCCCAGGCATACGGCACACCGAGATACTGCATGGCTACGTTGACGACCTCAGGACGCCCTGACCCAAGCGTTCCGGGGTCAGCGGCGGCGCGACCACCAGAAGGACTGCTGTATTGCTGGCTCTGCCGTGCGAGTTCCGCAGCACGCGCCGCAGCCAGCTGACGCTGGTGCTCCTCCTCCTCGGCGATGAGCGCTTGTACCTCTGTGTCGAGTGAGGAGAGGTACTGCTCCTGTTTCTTGATGTCGGCCTCGATCGACTTCGCCCGCATCTCCGCATCTCCGCGCAGTGCGACCTGTTCGGTCTCCCGTGTTTCAAGTGAACGTTCGAGTGCTTCTACCTGCGCTTTAGCTTCCTTGACGCCCACCACCATGTCCGCGTCGCTGCGGTTGATGCGGTTCAGTAGATCCAGCCGGGTCACGAAGTCTCCGAAAGAACTCGTCCCGAGTAAGACCTCCAGCATGCCGGTGCCACCATCGCGGTAGATGTTCGCAGCTCGCTCGGCGAGCTTGTTCTGGCACTCCACCAGTTCACGGCTTGCGACCTCAAGATCAGCCTGCGTTTCGCGTATCTCCACACGTGTCTGTTCGAGTGCCTCGGTGATCGCGTTGTATTCTTCGATACGGACCTCGAGTTCAACAGCCATACGATCACGCTCCGCCTGCGCCACTGCTGCCTCGGCCTGCTTGGCCTCGATCTCAGCGTTGGTGGGCGTGCCAAAAGCCGGTGCCGCCACCGTAAGAGTGAGCGTGAGTGCAAGCGCGGTCACCGTTCTCAGACCACTTGTGACAACGTTCTGTCGCACGCGCAACCTCCAGCTACGTTTTCTACTACGTTGAGAGCCTCCTTGCGGAGGACCCGAGGTGCGGTTCTTTTCAAATGATACCACACGGAACACTGTTTCCTCACGTCCTCAGACCTCCGCTCTCTGCTCTTTATCGGCCACTCTGCTAAAGTGTGTGAATCGCTCGTCTGACGGCATACCTCGATGCCGCCCTGTGCACGATGCGGAGATGTCGGCGATGAACCCGCGAAACCGGCTTCTAAGGATGTTCACGGCGATCTTCTTGATCGCGGTCTGCCTTCCCACGGGCACCGCCTTGGCCGAGCCGGAGGACTCGTCGACCGGCATACCCTTCGCAGGTGACACGACCTCCCTGTCTGCGATCAATGACCAGCTCGATGCCGCGACCGCACGAGTTCTTGAGATCGAGTCAGAAGCCACTGCGCTGCGCGCCGAGAGCGTCGCTCTCGAAGAACGCCTCGCTGTCACGTCCGAGCGCATCCGCATCCAGCGCCAAGAGCTCGAGCAGGCCGAGAGCCGACTCGTTGAAGCACGCGACCGCTACGAACAGCGGATCGTCGTCGTCTACAAACAGGGCAGCGTCAATCCGGTCAGCTTACTCTTGTCGGCAGAATCCATCAGTGACCTCTTTGCACGTGCATCCCTTCTCTCGCGCATCGCTGAAGAGGACGGTCGCGTGCTCTCAGACCTGACCAGGGCCACCGCCGATGCGCGCTATCAGGCTTCCGCACTGGACGATCTGCAGGCTCAGGACATCGAGCTGCGTCGCATCCAACAAGCTCGTATAAAGTCGCTGGACCAGATGCTTGCCGAGCAGGAAACACTCATCGCGCAACTCACCGAGGATGCGCGTGCGGCACTACTGGCGGCACGCGCACAAGACGCAGAGACCCGTCGTCAGTGGAAGGACAGCTCGATACCCGGCGGTGTGACGATCGAACGCGCCGAGGCGATCGTGCTGCCCGACCGCATCTTCCTGTGCTCGGCATACATGCCCCGTACCTACCGGACGACCGGTCAGCCCTTTTCAGCGGTGTGCTCTTGGTACGGCAACGAGTTCGACGGCCGTCCGACGGCGTCGGGACAGATATTCAATGAGGACGATTTCACATGCGCTTCAAAAACACTCCCCTTCGGTACGGTGCTCGCGCTCACACGTGGCGCCAAGCGCATCATCGTCGTGGTCAACGACCGCGGGCCGTTCGTCACAGGCCGAGACCTCGACCTGTCCAAGGCCGCAGCGGCTGCACTCGGCTTCTCTGGCGTTGTGACCGTGCAAGCGGAGATCGTCGTCCCCGAACAGTAAGAACGGCCGCCGGATGTCTTTCCGGCGGCCGCATCCATGAAGAGGTTCGACGCGCTAGATCACGTGGATCAGCGAGATGATCCTCTTCTCACCCAGCTTCTCCCGGCCATTCAAGAAGTCGAGTTCTATGAGGAACGCGAAGCCCATGGTCTCGGCGCCCGCCGAGGTGACGAGCATGTTCTTTGCCGCTGCCGTACCACCCGTGGCGAGCACGTCATCAACGATCAGCACCCTGTCACCGGGACCCATAGCGTCCTGATGGATCTCAAGGGTGTCGGTGCCGTACTCAAGCGCATACTCCGCGCTCGTGGTCTTCCAGGGCAGCTTACCGGGCTTGCGGGCCGGGACGAAGCCCGCGCCGAGCTTGTAGGCCAACGCCCCGCCGAAGATGAAGCCGCGCGCCTCAGCGCCAAGCACCTTGGTGATACCTGCGTCAGCGAACTCGGCCGTGATCGTGTCGATGGCACGACGAAAGCCTTCGGGACTCGCAAGCAACGGCGTGATGTCTTTGAAGATGACGCCCTCTTGGGGGAAATCGGGGATGTCACGTATGTACTGCTCGAGATTCAAAACTGCCTCCTCGGATCGATGAAACCTTGCCTAGCCTACATCGAGGCGCACCCGCAAGCCAGGGGGGGGTCTAGAGTAGCTCCGCCAACTTCTCGAGTTGCACCTGTGTGCCGAGGACCACGAGTTGGTCACCAGGCATGAGCACCGTGTCCGGTGACGGATTGGTGTTAAGACCATCTGACACACCATCGACCGCGAGAATATAAGCGCCGGTCGCATCGCGCACCTTGGCCTCACGGATCGAGCGTCCAGAGAACTTTGACTCCCGTGTCACCTTCATCGACTCCAGCGTGTAGTCGACCTGGTCGCCATGCGTCACGACGTCAAGATAGTCCGAGACGACCGGGTGCAGGACCATAGCCGCCATGCGTCTGCCGCCGATCACATTGGGTGTAAGAACGCGATCGGCGCCTGATCGCAAGATCTTGACCTCCGAGGCGATCTGCGATGAACGCGCGACGATGTAGAGAGACGAGTTGAGCGATCGCGCCGTCAGCGACACGAAGAGATTACCGGCATCCGTATCGAGCGCGGTCACCATGCCTTTTGCCTTCGTGACACCAGCTGAGTGTAAGACTTCCTCATCGGTGGCATCACCGTGGATGTAGAGCCAGCCGGCTTCCTCGGCCGTTGAAGCACACTCCTCACATGTGTCGACGACTACGAAGTCCACGCCCTCATCGGCAAACGTATGTGCTACGACCGAGCCCACACGACCGATACCCACGATGATGTAGTGGTCTCTCAACTCGCTGATCCGTTTGTTCATACGGCGTCCCTCCAGAAGGCCTCGGAGATGTCCCTCGACCATGAACTCGACGATCGTACCGAACGAGTATGCCAGCCCACCGACACCGGCGAAGATGAGCCCTATCGTGAATATCCGACCGCCATCACTCAGCTTGCCCACCTCATGGAAACCGACCGTGGCGATCGTGATGACGGTCATGTACAGGGAATCAAGCGCCGGCCATCCCTCGATGACCGTGTAGCCTGCCGTACCGAAAGCCAGGATGGCCGCAAGGATCGCGAGCGCACGAGCGACGCGCCGCAGCATCAGCCCATCACCTCGTCCTTGAGCGTCGCCACAAAGGGCAGATTCCTGAAGCGTCCACCCAGATCGAGCCCATACCCGACCACGAAGCGATCGGGGATGCGGAACCCGCGGTACGCGATCGGCAGTTCAGCGATGCGCCGCGCGTCTTTGTCCAGAAGTGTGCATACCTCGATAGAAGCCGGCCGACGTTGGCGCAAGACGCCCATGAGGTAGTTCAGGGTCAGCCCCGTGTCGATGATGTCCTCGATGATCAGAACGTGACGGTTCTCGATGGCGTCATCAAGATCTTTGGTGATGCGCACCGCTGCACCGCCACCCGCGTATGAGGAGATCGCCATGAAGTCCATCGTGAGCGACAGATCGATGTGTCGGCACAGGTCGGCCAGAAAGATAAGCCCGCCGCGCAGGACGGTGAGCAGCACGAGATCGCGACCATCATAGTCGCGCGTGATCGCGGCGCCCAGTTCTTCAGCTTTGTCAGCGATCTCATCCGGAGACAACAGCATACGATCGAGCAGTGGATCGGAGAGCACTGCAGTACGGCTCTTCACGGCCTCTCCTCTTCACGGGCGGACAACCCGCCGCCCTCGCTGTGCGATCGCTCCACGACAGGGATACCGAACTTGAACAGCAACTTGCGGAAGTCCTTCTGGTAGAAGATCTTGATGTTCACGTCGGGGTAGAGCTCTCTAAGCCGTCTGACCTTGCGGTTCTTCTTGGTCACGAGCTTTTGACTCATCGTCGTGAGCTCGATATAGAGGTCGAGATCTGACAGGAAAAAGTCCGGCGCGAACCACGCGATGACTTTTCCGTTACCGTCCCACTCGATGGGGAAACGGGTGGGCTCGTACTCCCACTTGATGCGGTAGAAGTCGAGGATCTGCGCCGCAACCCGCTCGCTCGGGTGTACGAAATCGATCGCCGCCACGTGAGCGGAGACCGGCAGATCGCTGTACTGTTCCTCGATCGTCTCGGACATGGTTCCTATACGACGTCCTCGAACACGCGGGAGATCGCCCGGTGAAGCATGTGCTTCTTCAGCTCTCCCGTCAGCTTGGTGAGCTCTCCGAGTGTGTCGACAAGCTTCTGCCGCGTCTCGGGCGTGCGATGGCGGAACGTCGGCATGAGTATCTGGGAGAAGAAGGAAGCCTCGCGTTCAGCGAACATCTCGTAGATACGCAGATGCCGGGGCTCGACGCCGAAGCGTCGCAAATCCCAACACGCATGTGCGATACCGACGTCCGTCGCAGGGATCTCCTTGCCGTGCTCGCCATCGACGAGTCCGATCAGACCGAACTCTGCAAGTTCGCGGACAAAGGCCTCCGAAAGCCCAAGCATGTCCGCCGCCTTGTTAACAGGTACCGTCTGCGCTTCCTCGAACGGCAGAGACATCGTCTCGGCATGCGCGACGACCGTCTCCAACTCGGCGGGTACCCTGCCCTTATCGTAGTCGGCCAGCTTCTCACGGATCACCGCGAGCGGCATGAAGTGCTCCTTCTGAAGCTTGAGCGCCAGTTCGAGCCGCTTCACGTCGGCGGAGCTGAACTTGCGGTAACCGCCGGCCGTGCGGTCGGGCGTTACGAGCCCCTCCTCCTCAAGAAAGCGGACCTTGGAGATGCTGAGATCGGAGAATCTCTCCTGCAGAAGCTCCACAACCTCGCCGATCGTCATATACTCACGCGAAACCGCCATCAGACGTCACCTCCGGCGAAAAAGACCATTTTGAAACGGCCTATCTGCAAAGCATCCCCGTTCTGCAGGTGCGCCGCATCAAGCAGGATGTCGTTCACATACGTGCCGTTGAGCGACCCGGCATCCTTGACGCTCACATCGCCCCCGATCACGTCGATACTGGCGTGATGCCGGGACACGGTCACATCGTTGAGGAAGATGTCACTTTCGGGGTCACGCCCAACAGAATACGAGCCGTCCTCCAGATAGAAGCGCTCGCCCGTCTCGGCACCCTTACCAACGACGAGTACAGGGATATCCGAGACCTCAGGGGCGGAGTCTTGTGGTCGTTCCTCTTCCACACCGACCGGTTTGAACGACGCAGTGGAGCCCTCGATAGCCAGGCCACATGACGGACAGGCTTTCGCATCCGCAGCGAGCTGCGCTCCACATGACGGACAGATATCCATACTCACCATCCCTGCTGGTAGGGACTGCCCGGCTTCAGTCCAGGAAGCCGAACTCCTTCTTTGCGAAGGACTGCGTGATCACTCTTGTTGGTCGTCGGAGTCTTCTGCGGTCACGTCATAACGCGAAACGCCGTGCATATCGTTCGAAAGGATATCGATAAGCCGCTCCAGGTCACTGGCGGAGACGACGTCTTCTCCGGCTTCACGCTGGGCCTTCATGCGACGTACGAGTTCGGCGCGCAGGATGTCTATCTTTCCGTGCAGGACGCGACGGCGATAGCTCACGCGCTGTTCCTCGGCATAGAGCTCATCGAGCAGCTCACGCAACTCGTCCGGCGTCTTCTCGCCAAGATCGAGCAGCGCATCATCCGAAGCGTGCTTCTCCGGTACCATGTCCCCTCCAAACGCCATCATGAGGAGCCTGCCTCGGCTCGGCCTCATTGTAGCAGACGGCACCGTCGAAGATGCCTTGACCTCGGCCTCATCCTTACTGGTCGGATGAAGGCCTCACTTACGCTCTTTCCCCACTTCAGACATGGTAGTCGTGTCCACGCGGAACATGGCCGAACCTTTGTCGGCGACGACTCGCTCCGCTTCGGACAAAACGCCCGGCTCCATCACGATACCGAGTGTGCGTTCGAAGGCTTCTGTGACCACCGTATGAAGGACCCGATCATCGGGCGGCTCCCCGAGCACGTCACCCAACGTCACCGTCCGCTGTATCAGAGCCGCCTGTTCTGCCTCACCCAGCCGGAAGACCCTCGCTTCGCGTTCGACATCGCGCGTACGTACGAAAGACCCCTGTTGCAGACAGGAATCATGATGCCACACCTGGGCGCTGCCCGAGAGCTTTGCTGCGCCCAACGAGAGATCCGCGTTCGTGGCATGCAGATAGCACGCCCCGCTCCCACGCTCGCCACACGGACGCGATGTGAGTTCGGCATCGACTCCCAGCGTGCGGTACGCTTCCACAAGCGCCCCGCACAACACCCGGTAGCTCGCTGCGACGCCTCGCGGCAGACTATCGCGCGTGCCCGAGATCACCGAGTAGGTCACCTCGTCGTCATGCAGGACTCCCTTGCCCCCGGTGGGCCGCCTGACGATATCTATGCCGAGACGTTCGCACAGCGCCGTGTCGACATCTTCGATCCTCTGGAACTTGCCGAGAGTGACGGTCGGGACCCGCCAACGGTACAGGCGTAGCGTCGGAGGCGCCTCGCCTTGTTCGTGTGCATACAAGACGGCCCTATCGACGGCCATGTTGCGCGCGCCGTCTACGGGACCGTCGATGATGAGTCGCCACTTCAACGCTACCGCCCCGCGGGGCCTAGACCTCCTTCGGGCGCCACGCCACATCAAGGTTCTTGATCGCTCCAGCCTCGTCCAACCGTCGCACCGGTGTGTCGTACGGCGCGCCGTGGAGCAGATCAGGGTCGCACTCGGCCTCTTCGGCGATACGCAGCATGATCTCTACGAAACGGTCCAGCGTCTGCTTGCCCTCGGTCTCGGTCGGCTCGATCATGATCGCCTCTTCGACGATCAGCGGGAAGTAGATCGTCGGCGGGTGGTAGCCGTAGTCGAGCAGGCGCTTGGCGACGTCGAGCGCATGGACGCCGAACTCCTTGCGCAGACGTTTGCCGGACAGCACGAACTCGTGCATACACGTCTGGTCGTAGGGCAAGTCGTAAGCGCCACGCAACTTCTCCTTGAGGTAGTTGGCCGAGAGGACCGCTTGCTCCGACGCCTCCTCCAGACCCTCTCCTCCCAGGGCACGTACATACGCGTATGCCCGGACGAGCACACCGACGTTACCGTTGAAGGAGCGGACTCGCCCGATAGAACGCTCGGGCGTCTGAAGACCGAAGGCGCCGTCGCCGAGGCGAGCAGCCAGCGGACCCGGCAGATACGGCGCAAGGATGTCGCGCACCGCCACCGGACCGGCACCGGGCCCGCCACCGCCATGCGGGGTGCTGAAAGTCTTGTGAAGGTTGATGTGCAGTGCGTCGAAGCCCATGTCGCCCGGACGTGCCTTGCCCATGATGGCGTTCATGTTGGCGCCATCACAGTATGCGAGCGCACCGACAGCATGTGTCGCATCCGTGATCACGCGTATGTTCTCGTCGAACAGACCGAGCGTGTTGGGGTTCGTGAGCATCAGTGCTGCGACATCGGTGTCGAGCGCAGCCCTGAGAGCCTCAAGGTCGACACCGCCACGCTCGTTGCTCGGGATCGTCGTGACCTCGTATCCGCACATGGCGACACTCGCGGGATTCGTGCCATGGGCCGAATCCGTGATGATGACGCGCTTGCGCGGATCACCGTTCGCAACGTGATATGCACGAATGCACATGAGTCCGGTGAGCTCGCCATGAGCGCCAGCAGCAGGCTGTAGCGTGACGGCCGGAAGTCCGGCGACCTCGGCAAGGGCCTCCTGCAGACCGACCATGAGCTCGAGTACGCCCTGCACGGTCTCGGTCGGCTGATATGGATGTGTTCCCGCAAAACCGGGAAGCCTGCAGGCCCACTCGTTGATCTTGGGGTTGTACTTCATCGTGCAACTGCCGAGTGGGTAGAACCCGTTGTCGACACCGAAGTTCGCCTCGGCCAGATGCGCGTAGTGTCTGGCAAGGTCGATCTCGGCCACCTGCGGAAGCACCGGAGGTGTCTGCCTCAGCTGCCCACCGAGCACAGCGGAAAGATCGGGCTTCGGGACATCGATGATCGGCGCCTCGACACAACGCGCGTCGGGCGAGCCCATCTCGAAGATGACGCGGCCGGTCAGCGGCTCGCGTAGGGGACGCTCGCTCACAGGGACGTCACCCCCTCCACGAAGCGCTCCATCTGGGCGCGCGTGCGCTTCTCGGTCACGGCGAACAGCACGAGACCACCATCGTCGGCGTTGAAACGCGACAGATCGAGACCCGCCAGGAAGCCATCGCTGAGCATCGCCGCCTGCATCGATGCGACCTCACCGTCGTAGCGAAGCGCGAACTCGTTGGCGAACGGCGCGTCCCATGGCGCGGTAAAACAACCGGTGCCGAGCAGGCGCTCGCGCAGGAAGTGGGCCTTGGCGATACACGCCTCGCCGATCCCCTTGAGGCCGACAGGGCCGACCGACGCCAGATAGACGCCTGCCGCGAGTGCGTTGAGCGCGTGGTTACTGCAGATGTTGGAGGTCGCCTTCTCGCGACGGATATGTTGCTCGCGGGTGGCCATCGTGAGTACGAAGCCGGGACGGCCGTCCACATCACTCGTACGACCAACGATGCGGCCGGGCATCGCGCGCAGGAACTCCTTGCGACACGCGAACACACCGAGCCCCGGACCGCCGAACGACATGGAGTTACCGAGCGGCTGTCCCTCCCCGACCACGATGTCAGCACCGAACGCAGCTGGCGCCTCGAGCACGCCCAGGAGTACCGGGTTCACTGAGACGACCAGCAGCGCACCGGCATCGTGTGTGATGCGGGCGACCTGTGAAAGCTTCTCGAGATTCCCGTAGAAGTCCGGGGAACTCACGAGCACGGCGGCAGTCTCCCCGCTCACCAGCGCAGCAAGCGCCTTAAGATCGAGAGTCCCGCCGGAGGCGGGGCACTCGGCAACGTCATAAGAGCCGACGCTACAGTAGGTCGCGAGCGTCTCGCGCCATTCAGGGTGCATGGTGGTCGCCACCACGAACGAGCGGCGCTTCTTGACGCGCGCAGCCATCAGTGCGCCTTCCACAAGAGCGGTGGCGCCGTCATAGAGCGATGCATTCGCGATGTCCATGCCGGTCAACGCACAGATCATCGACTGGAACTCGTAGATGGCCTGCAGCGTACCCTGGCTCACCTCGGGTTGATAGGGTGTATACGCCGTGAAGAACTCGGGCTTGGAGAGGACGGCGTCGACCACTGCGGGCACGTAGTGGTCGTAGCAGCCGCCGCCGAGGAACGACACGAGGTCACCGGCATGCCGGTTGCAACCGGCAAGCTCCTCCAGGTGCGCGGCAAGTTCCATCTCACCCATACCGCCGGGAATATCCAAAGAACGAGTGAGACGCACATCCGACGGAATGACGTCGAAGAGAGCGTCGGCGCTCGTAGCGTCGACGGTTTCAAGCATGTCATCCCGCTCAGTACAAGAGACGGGTATGAAACGCATGCCCTACGCTTCCTCGGCGATGAACGCCTCGTACTCATCGACGGCCATGAGTTCGTCAAGCTCGGACGGGTCGCTCATCGTGATCTTGATCATCCAGCCTTCACCGTACGGGTCCTCGTTCACGATCTCAGGCGCATCACCTAAAGCGTCATTGACCTCGACGATCTCGCCTGTCACCGGTGAGAACAACTCGGAGACCGACTTGACCGACTCGATCTCGCCAAAGCTCTCGCCTGCGTTCACGGAGTCTCCGGCCAAGGGCAGGTCGACATAGACGACCTCGCCGAGCTGGTCCTGCGCGAAGTGACTGATGCCGATGATGGCAACGCCGCCTTCCACCTTCACCCACTCGTGCTCACAGTCATACTTCAGGTCTTTGGGGTACATCGCGGTACCGCTCCTTTCACTGCGCCTCTAGGATGCAGAGGCGTTCAACGACGTGGTCTTGACGAACGGCGGGCGCATCACCACTGCCGCGACGGTCTTACGCCTGATCGCGATCTGAAGTTCCGTGCCCGGTGAAGCCAGGTCGATCGGTACGTACGCCATTGCGATGCCATGACCCAAGGTCGGCGAGAACGTGCCGCTTGCCACCTTACCGACCTCGACGCCCTCGTGCAAGACACAGAAACCGTGCCGGGGAACGCCCTCACGGACCGTCAGCCCGACCAGCTTCCGCTCGGGACCGCGCTCCTTGATGCGCACGATGGCGTCACGGCCGATGAAATCGTCTTTCGTAAGACCGAGCGTCCAGCTCAGACCGGCCGAAACGGGATCTACGCCGCGATCCATGTCCGAGCCATAGAGCGGGTAGCCCATCTCCAATCGCAACGTGTCCCGGGCACCGAGACCACACGGCGTGACCTCAGGAAAACTCAACAGCGCGCGCCATAGTGCAGCTGCATGGGACGAATGACACAACACCTCCACACCATCCTCTCCCGTGTACCCCGTACGGGCGACAAGCACAGGGATCGTATCAAGAACCGCCTCAGCGATGGCGAAGCGTGCAGGAGGCTCCCAGCCATCACCCGCGAGTCCGCTCACCACGCTCAGCGCAAGCGGCCCCTGGATCGCGATGAGCGCTGTGCGATCGGACTCGTCCGCAGCCTCAACACCATCTTCGGGCAGATGGGAGGTCAGCCAGTCCCAATCTGTGTCGCGATTGGATGCGTTGGCGATGACGAGATACTCCAAGTCACCCGTGTGGTAGATGATGAGGTCATCGATGATGCCGCCGTCCTCATCGCACATCACGCTATAAAGCGCGGTACCGAGCACGTTGATCTTGTCGAGGTCGTTTGCAACGATGCGCTGGAGCGCGTTCTTGGCTTCGAAGCCGAAGAAGCGGAACTCGGCCATGTGCGCGACATCGAAGATACCTACCCGCTCGCGGACCGCCTTGTGTTCTTCGATGATGCCCGCGTACTGGACGGGCATGTCCCATCCGGCGAAATCCACCATCCGCGCCCCCAGAGCGACGTGCTCCTCGTAGAGCGGTGTCCGCTTCGTTTCGTGACTCATCATGCCTCCTTTCGAGTGCTACATGATGCTGACGGATGCGGCCTGGCGCTGTCCGCCGAAGATGCCGCGCCACGCTCGCGTGAACCAGATCTTGATGCGCAGCCATACATCAGGCGCCTCCACGTCCTCCAACGCGATGACCGGTACCTGCATGAGTAGTCGTTGCCCCTGCCTGACATTCAGCGTGCCCAGACGATCGCCGGCGGCGACCGGCGCCTCCACCTCGGACACGACGTCGACACTCGAACTGATCTCACCCTCGACGTCGAAGACCGGGACGACGCTCGATGAGGCCACGACCGCCGCTACGGTCCGGTCCAGATAGTCGCTCACCGGCACCAGCGCTGCCGTGCTCTCCGCCGAGGAGATCGTCTGCAAACGATAGTGAGAAAAACCCCAATCGAGCAGCTGCTCGGCCTCATTGAAGCGTTCGGCATCGCTATCGGCGCCGAGAACGACGGCGACGAGCTGGATGCCGTCGCGTTCCGCCGAGGCGACCACACAGTAGCCTGCATCATCGGTCCAGCCGGTCTTGACGCCGTCCGCACCCTCATAGCGACCCAACAGTATATTGGAGGTCTCGATCGTGCGCTGACCATCAGGGCCGGGGATCCGAACGGTCTCCGCAGCTACCATCTCCCTGAAAACGGGATTGCGCATGGCATACTCGGCAAGTGTCGCCAGGTCCGACGCACTGGTGTGATGATCCGGTTCGTCCAGCCCATGCGAGTTCACGAAGTGAGTGTGCTCAAGGCCGAGCTCGGCCACCTTCGCGTTCATCAGATCCGCAAAGCCTTCTTCGCTACCGCTGACGAACAGAGCAAGCGCCACGGCCGCCTCGTTCGCTGAGTGCACGAGCATCGCCGCAAGCAGGTCACGTATGCTCTGCTGCTCCCCCGCCTTGATGCCTACCGCCGACTCACCGACACGGACGGCCTTGGCGGGAACGATGATCACCTCATCGAGGTTCTCGACACTCTCGAGCACGACCACCGCTGTCATGATCTTCGTCGTGCTCGCCATGGCGCGCTCGACATCCGCGTCCCGCGACCAGAGGACTTCCCCGTCGAAGGTCTCGAGTGCCCCCGAGGGGATGTCGACGTCAGGAGCAACCGCCTGCAATGCAACGGAATCGGCGATAGCAATGGAGCCGATGACGTCGGTCTGCGCCACCGTCCCACGAGCCGACAGCGGCCCGGACAGCACGACGACAAGAGCGAGCGTGAGTGCAACGATGCGATATGGCGATGTTGAGGTGCGTGGCATGCGAGTCCCGGGACAGTAGCGTGTGTGCCACCCAGATTGTAGAGGTTTTCTCCCCTCTTGGGCGGTGCAGAAGCGCACTTTGCTAGACATTGTCGATAATTAAGCCGTGAACCATTGCAGAAGGGGAATTCGGCTATAATGCTCCCATAGGGGATGCCGCGAGCCATCCAAGGGGATACTGATGGACGATCCAGTGCCGGGCAAAAAGACAGACAACGGCTTCACGATCGTCGAGCTGACTGTAGTGCTTCTTCTTATGGCGATACTCATGCTGATCGCAATCGCGAGTTTCTCGTCCTCGTCAGGCAGGGCAAGCGAGGCGGCGTGCCTGTCGAACCAGCGGGTCCTTTCGACAGCGATCTCCCTGTACCGCGCCGACAACGACGGCGAAGCGCCGGAGACCTTCGACGACCTCAGACCGTACGCACGGGATGTCGACAAGGCCCGTTTCTGCCCTTCGGATGGTACTACAGAGCTCATACTTGACACGACCTGTGACCAAGTCACCTGTCCTAAGCACCCGCGCTAGTCTGTATCTGTACGCATTCGTCTTGGAGGGTCACGTGAAGTACTCCCGTTTCGAGATGCTCATCATGGTGTTGGGCAGCGCCGTCATCGTAGGCAGTATCTTCGTCCCGGGTGGCGTCATCCTCCCGCAGGAGGTAGTTGCGCAGCTGCTCATCGTGCTGGTGCTCTTCGCTGCGGTGCACAAGGGGCGAAACGCAGGCTTCATCGCGGCGCTCGTCGCAACGCTTGTCTACGTTATCCTTCGAATCCCTCTCATGAACGACCAGGGTCTGACGTCTGCGATCATCGGCATGATCGTGGTCCGGATGCTCACCTACGCAGCCGTCGGCGTACTCGGCGGTGAGATATGTGGTCGTATCAAGTACTTTTTCGCCTTCATCCAGGGCAGCCCGCTTCTTGACGACTGCACGCAAGTCTATAACGGAGTCTACTGTGGTCAGGCTATCAGGTCCGGCATCAGCGAGTTCCGCCGCTACAAGACGCCATTCTCGATCGCACTGTGCACGATAGCGCCATCACTGTTCAGCGACCTTCGCCCCGCACGCCAGCGCGCATGGCTGCGCGCGACCGCCACCCATATCCGCAGAGATGTCCGATTGGTCGACGACGTCGGACATCTTAAAGATGGCGAGTTCATGCTCCTGCTCCCCCAGACACCAAGAAGCGGTGCCCAGGTCGTGGCCGACCGCGTGCGAACCAGTGTCCGCGATCTTCTCGGCGCAAAGGACGAGTCGGTGACCGCACGGGTACTCTCACTCCCCGACGATACTGAGGAACTGTGCGAACTCAGCCAGAAGCTCGACCCCAATGAGCCCGACTCATCGCGCAACCCATGCAGCCTAGGATCAGCCGAGGATCAGATCGACGGCACGTCGATACTGTAGAGATCGGCAGCCCCGGCCACACGCACACCGATCATCTTCAGTGTAGTCTGAGCCTTTGCGGGGTCATCGACTCGGAAGATGTCGACTGCGGCCGTTCCACTCGGCTCGACGAAACAGTATGCGTATTCCACGTTGATACCCTCGCTGCCGAGAGCTTCGAGCACATCGGCGAGACCACCGGGCCGGTCCGGCACTTCAACGGCGATGACTTCGGAGACAGACACTCCGAACCCGCTCCCCTCTAGCACCGATACCGCCTTGTCCGGCGTGTCGCACAATATGCGCACGACACCGTATTCTGCGGTGTCGGCGACCATGAGCGCACGCATGTTGATGCCGGCGTCGCCAAGCGTCCGGGTGAGTTCAGCGAGGCGTCCAGGGTTGTTCTCTAAAAAGACCGAGAGCTGTTTGATCATCTCTACTCACTTCTCTCGTTACGAAGATCCACGACCCGCTTCGCCTTGCCTTCGGAACGTTGGATGGACTTCGGCTCTACAAGCTTGACACCGATACTGATCGCCAACGCCGAGACGATCTCGGCTTTGACGCGGTTCTGCAAGCGCTCGAGTGCTTTGATCTCATCGAATGCGAAGTCAGGACCGACTTCGACATGGACCTCCACATGATCAAGTGACCCGTGCTTCGTCAGGACCACCTGATAGTGTGGCGCCACACCGGGTATGCCGGTGAGTACCTGCTCGATCTGGCTCGGGAAGACGTTCACGCCCCGTATGATCAGCATGTCATCGGTGCGCCCGCTGATGCGCTGCATGCGGCGGAAGGTGCGCCCACAAGAACACTTTCCGGTCAGGATGCGTGAGATGTCCCGCGTGCGATAGCGGATGACCGGGATACCTTCCTTCGTGATCGTGGTGAAGACGACCTCACCCATCTCACCGTCGGGTACGGGAAGCAGTGTCTCCGGATCGACGATCTCGATTATGAAGTGGTCCTCGTTCACGTGAAGCCCATGCTGAGCCTCACACTCTGCCGCCACACCCGGCCCTAAGACCTCCGACAGACCGTAGATGTCGATCGCCTTGATGCCGAGTACTTCCTCAAGCTGCAGGCGCATGTTCTCGCTCCACGGCTCGGCGCCGAAGACTCCCGCCCGCAGCGGCAGGTCACGAATGTCGATCCCCATCTCAAGAGCAGTCTCGCCCACAAGAAGTGCGTAGGACGGTGTCGCGGCGAACACGGTCACGCCGAAGTCCTTCATCACCTGTATCTGGCGCTTGGTGTTCCCGCCTGAGATCGGGATAGTGGCGCAACCCAGACGCTCCGAACCATAGTGGGCGCCAAGGCCGCCCGTGAACAGACCGTATCCGTACGCGACCTGCACGATATCGTCGGGGCCAGCACCCGCCGAGGCGAACGTACGCGCCATGAGGTCGGCCCAGTTGTCGATGTCTCTTGCTGTATAACCCACCACCGTCACCTGACCGGTGGTCCCGGAGGACGCTTGCAAACGCACGATGTCTCGCATCGGCACCGCGAACATGCCGTAGGGGTATGCGGCACGCAGATCGTTCTTCACCGTGAACGGGATCTTCGCGAGATCGCTCAGCGACTTCACCGTCGAAGGATCGAACCCGGCCTCGTCGTACTTGGCCCGATACATCGGAACGTTGTCGTAGACGCGCGCAAGCGTCGCTTTCAGGCGCTCAGACTGCAGGGCCTCAAGCTCACCCTGGTCCATCGCTTCGTACTCGGGTTGGTACACCCCTGACGCCCCCTTCCAACGGACCAGCCACTCACTACGGCGTCGGGGTCGTTGGCTCCGACGGTGCAGGCATGGTCCCTACCCTGATGACCTCTTCAGCAGCACGGTAGACGGACTTGAAACCATCGGTCCGGATCACCGCGCCGCCTTTTTTGACGGTGCGAGTGACGACGATGGTTCTCCCGGTCACGCCGCGCTCCTCGACCACTTTCATGCCCACAGGCATCGTGGCGTCCTCGATCTCGCGCACCGGGTATGGCTTGATATCGGTCCAATCGCCCGTCTTGTAGGAGACATCATAACCCTGATCAGTGCCGTACAGGCTGATAGTCACGGTCGAATTCGTGTGTCCTGTAGCTATAAGCACCCAGTCGTCCGTGTCGTTCTTGAACCTGAAGTCCGGTCCGCCCCATGAGATGGTCGCGTCACGTCCGAGCGGGTAATGGCTGATGTACTGCGAGTGGTTGTAGCGCTCGACCACGGGAAGACCGGAAAAGAACACCGTGTTGAAGATGGTCGTCCCCACCTGGCAGATCCCGCCGCCCAGTTGTGGGACGAGCTTCCCGTTGACGATGGCGTTCGCCTCCTGGTAACCCTTCTCTGCCGTACGCTCGCCTATCGTCTCGTTGAACGAGAACGTCTCTCCGGGCGCGAGCAGCGTTCCATCCAGCGCGTCGACAAGCGTGTGGATGTTGTTCACGCGAGGAAGATTCGATGCCGAGTAGTCGGTGGTGAAGGTCGACAGCCGCTCCTTGATGCCCATGGCCTCGGCATCTTCGGTCGTGATCTCCGGCTCCACACGGCGCATCTTGAGCTCAACGGTACGCTCGCCTGCAATCAGTTTCGTGGTGAGTTCTGTAGCGAGATCGACCGCATCCACCGTGAGGCCATCTTGGTGAGGAACGATAGAGACCGCCCCGCTGGACGCTTTGAAGCTTGCGTCGGTAGCGACCTTTCCCACATTCTCGACCATAGGAAGTACCGTGGCCGAGACACCCTCGGCCGAGATAGCACCTACGAGCGTCGCAGTCGGCGTCCCCGTCGCCGGCTCTGAGTGAAACGTGATCCAATCGCCGATCTCCTCGGCAGACACCTCCCACGACTTCTCTTCATACGTCAGGGTGAGCGGTCCTTCAAGCATCCTGCGGACATCTTGTAGTGCCTGCTCGGCCGCAGCCTCATCGATACGCGGTTTGCTGGGCTCCAGTTCAAGCGTGAGTTCACGACTGTCAGAAGTGAACGCGGACAGCAGCTTGATGCGTCCTTGCTCGAGATCGATGTCAAGACCTTCAGCGGAGGGTTCGAGATGCGCGCTTGTTCCCTCGATGATGACGGCAGCGTCCGTTGCCGGCCGCGCGACCAAGGCGCTCACATCGGCAAAGAATCCCGACATGAGTACGTCGTCAGCAGTCAGGGCAAGGGGTACGCTCGCAGCACCGAACCACGCTCTCAGTCGATCGCCGACGACACCGTTGAAACCTTCGCCGCGACCGATCGCATAAGCCGCCTCAGCAGAGGTGCTGCTCTCGACCGCCACACCGATCATCTCAGCCTCCACCGGCCATGATCGGTCGCTCACGGTCAGTGTCACCGGCTCAGACAGCATCGGCGAGACTCCAAGCTCTATGGCGGTAGCCGCCTGAGCCTGGGTCATACCACCCACGGCCACGGATCCGACCCGCACGCCAGGATGGATCCGGCCTGCGGACAGAAGGGCATCGGCGCCGATAAGCACTCCGAGAAGAAGCAGTACCGCTACCGGCAGGAACACACCCCAGCGGATCTTGAAGTCCAGCGCGCGAAAACGCGCGATGAGACCGGATGCCTTCGCGTCTGGTCTCGTGCGTCGGGGCGTGTCGTTCACATCCGTCGTGTTCGTCATATGTTCTTCGAGTTCCTTCATCCGATATCGCTACTGTCCGGCATTGTGTACCGGAACACCGAGAGTGTACGGCCTTAAGACCGCCTCGGGAACCTCCAGATCAGGATAGGGCAATACGCTCATCGTGACGCCTGGATACGCCGTCAGCGTAGCGCGTATCCCACCGGGAAGCATCAGCGCCTGCTCGATGTCCGCACTGTTGCCGATCGCCGCGATCTCCACGGAACGTCCGATCGCGGAACCGTCCACACGGATGCCTTCAGGGCTGTCGGTGATACCGGAAAGCGCATCCACCCGTACTGCACCGATGGCGATCGCCTCTGCACCTGCCGAGCGGAGCTCATGGACCAGCGACACGAAGTCCTGAGCGAGCAGCACCCGCTCGGGATCTTTGATGCGCACGATCACTCCAGGGCCGATGGCAGACTCGAGGCCGGCTATCGTCCGTATGTCCCGCAGCTCCTCCTTCGCTTTTTGAAGAAGTGCCTCTTGCCCGCGTTCGTCCTGCTCGGCCTGTGCCAGGCTCATCTCAAGCCCTAGCGCCTCCGATCGCAGATCCTCACTGGCCACTGCAATCTCCTGGATCACAAGCGCCAGTTCCTGGTCCGTGCGACCCTCAAGCCCTGCCGTCGCGTTCGACGTGCCACGCCACTGTGCTACAAGCAAGAAACCGACCAGAACAAGCGCGAACGCGAGACTCACAAGCAAGCGCGCCTCATGGAACTGCTGCTCGACGGCCTGCTCCGACTCCTTGAGCACGCGAAGTGAACCGTCTTTGATCCGGCTGATCGTCTCCTTTGTCCGACCCTCAGACACCGGTTCACTCCCACTCTCTGCGCTCGAACATCAGACGACGCACGATACCGAGGTTGTTGAACAGCCGGACGCCGAAGGCCACGACTGCGGCGAGATAGAGCTCTCGCACACCGATCCGCTCACCGACGAACACGATGAACGCGGCCATAAGCGTGTTCGTGATAAAACCGAACACGAAGACACGGTCGCTGAAAGTCCGCTCCAGGGCAGCACGGACCCCGCCAAGACATGAATCCAGAGCCGCGAGCACTGCGACGCCGAGATATGTCAACAGGGGTACGGGGATGCCGATGCGCAGCAAAAGCCCCGCGAGCACGCCGACCGCAAGCGCAAGCACCAACACGAACACGTTCCGTCACTCCCCCACCACTGGCGTCGCATAGCGCGGCAGCAGCACCCCGGCGAACGCCGGCACTGTCAGGCCCGATCTCTTGTCGAGCCTGACCTCCAACCCATACTGGACTCGATACGCCCCGAAAAGCTCGCTGGCGACAAGATCGCTCTCGAGCGCCGTCGTCAACCGGTTTGCATCACCGATCGCAGTCACCACATACGGCGCGCCAAGACGCGTCTGATTGACGAGGACCGTGGTACCGGCACACCGGATGGCGGTCGTCGCAACGATCCGCTGGCCGTTCACGTCTACCGCCTCGGCGCCACCCGCTACAAGCGCATTCACGATCGCGGTGATGTCGAAGTCATGAATGATGTATCTGTTCGCGTCCTCGCCCGGCGGCACGATCTTGGCATCGCTCAGCGTGACTATCACGCCGGGTCCGGTGACATCCGTCAGCCCGGCCGCCTCACGCGTCCCCTCCACATCAGCGTTGAACGATTCCCTCTGACCGGCTTCTTCCGCTGCGGTACGCTCGAGCGTCTCAAGCTCAGCACGCAACTCCGTCACCTTAGTGGTGAGTCCCTCCCGCTGTGCCTCCATATCCGACACTACGGCGGCAAGATCTCCCGTCCGGCCGGATTGGTCGGCAGACGCGAGTGTCGTGGTATTGAACGCGACCGCGACCATGAGCCCGAGGACAGCGAACACCACGACGAGAGAAATCCTGTACTTGACGGGCTTGATCGGCTCCACTACGTTGCGTCCTCATGTATGTCGCTGAAGGTCGAATCGGGATATTCTAGCTGGTCAGAGCTTTGTCGGCGACGCAGTGTCGCCGAAGCGTCATCTGCGGGTTCATTCCTCCGCGACAGCATGCTCAACCATGGTGCGGTATCGCTCCAGCAAAGCCTCGGCCGTCGCAACGGTGTCCCCTTCCACATACACGTCAACAACGCTGTCGGAGGCATGCGGAAGCACCAGCGTCCACCCTTCCGGCTCTACGACCCGCACGCCTTCGGTCATCTCGACCTCATGCGTCTCGGCAAGCGAGGCCATGTGACGCATCACTGCGCCCTTGCGGTCGAACGGGCAGTGAACGGCGTAGTGTCGCAGGTGGCATTCGGGAAGTCTGTCGACCACAGTGTCGAGGTCGGTGTCCATCTCAGTGAGCATGCGAAGCATCATGCCGAGCGTCATCACTGCGTCATAGGCAACGAGGAAACGTGGGAAGATGTAGCCGCCGTTGCACGAGCCCGCGAAGCCCACCACCTCAGAGTGAGCCGCATCCGACAGCGCCCTGCGCGATGTGCCTGTACGGATCACGTCATGTCCGTGCTGGCCCGCTATGCGTTCCACGACACGAGAGGCGGTAAGCGGCACCGCGATCCCGGCCCCCGTCTTGCTGGTCTCACACCACAGCGCGACCATCGCGTGCAAAGCGGTGTCGTAGTCCAGAACACGCCCTTGCGGTGTGACGAATGTGACACGCTCTGCATTCGCATCGATCGATATGCCGAAATCGGCCTGGAAGACATCGACCGAGCGCACAAGCTGCTCCAACTGTGCGTCACGTTCGACCGCCGTCACGCGGGTCTTCTCGCTGTCGATGAACGGCCGAAGCGCTATAAGTTCCACATCCCATGACACACCCGCTATGGGAAGTACGAACGAGGCCGGAGACAGTCCCATGTCGGCGACGACCGTGCACTTCCGGCATATCGGCCCGTTTTCCAGCAGGGCCTCGTTGAGTCCCGCCGTGTAGTACTCCAGGGCACGCGGTGGGTACATGATCTCCCCCACCTCATCGAAGAACGACCTGCGAAACTCCTGCCGGAAATACAAACGCTCGACCTTCTTCTCGACCCATGACGGCAGTTCGATGCCGTCGCAGTCGTAGAAGTTGATCTCGAGCGACTGAGGATCATCTGGAGAAGCCGCCACATGCACGCCTCCCAGACATCGCGTGTCCCGGGTGGTGAAACGTGTGATACCCGGAGAAGCGACACGCAGATCGCGCACGTTGATCCCCGCGGAGTTCAGCCCCGCCACAAGCGAACGCTTTATCATGCGAGCCGCGCGAGTCGAGTCGCGCGAGACGACGACATGTGCTTTGTTGGGCAGGATGCTACCGAAAGCCTGTGCGACACGCAACGCCAGCTCAGGCGTGATATCGATGTTGACAAGACCGGAAACCCCGTCGGTGCCGAACAGCGAGCGAACCGCAGTGTTCTCCCATATCAGCGAGGATGTGACCGTCGCACCGTCTTCGATCCGCTTGTAGGGATAGACCTGAACGCCATTGCCGACTACCGCACCGTGCCCGACCATCGTCTCATCGCCGATGGTCGACCCTGGTTGGAGCCGTGCTCGCGCCCTGATGTCCGCACGACGACACACGACCGTGCCTTTAAGCTCAGAACCGGCACCGATGAAGGAGTCGCTCCAAACGATGGAGTGCTGAAGATCGGCATCGTAATCGATAAGACAGTTGTCGCCGATGACGGTGTAGTCGCCCAGTACGGCGCCCCTGCGCACCTTGGTGTTCACACCGATCACGACCTTGTTGCCGATATGGGCACCCGGATCTACATCTGCCCCTTTCCCGACCCACACGCTGTTGCGCGCCTTGGCGCCCGGGACGTAGATCATCGTCTTGTCGTCAAGGATATCGCGATGTACTTGCCGGTAAGAGTCGAGACTCCCCACGTCACACCAGTAGCCATCCACAACACAGCCGTAGAGCGGGAACCCCTTCTTCATCAGGTCCGGGAAGAGCTGACTCGAGAAGTCATAGGGCTCGTCGGCAGGGATATGGTCGAAGATCATCGGGTCAAGTACATAGATACCCGTGTTGATGGTGTCGCTGAATACCTGCCCCCACGAGGGCTTCTCTAAAAAACGCGTGATGCGACCGGCCTCATCGGTGATGACAACACCGAACTCGAGTGGATCCGGCACCCGCTTGAGCGCGATCGTCACCGGCCCATCATGGGAGTCATGGAACTCGATGACCTTTCTGAGATCTATATCTGTGAGAGCGTCGCCGGAGATCACCAGGAACGGTTCGGTAAGGGCTTCCTCGGCGTTCTTCACAGAGCCTGCGGTGCCGAGAGGGGTCTCCTCTATCGCGTACGAGATATTCACGTCCCACTCTTCGCCATCTCCGAAATAGTCCTCGATCACCTGCGGCATGAACATGAGTGTTGCGACTACCTCATCCATGCCGTGGTGCTTGACTAGACCGAGGATGTGCTCCATGACCGGCTGGTTGACGATGGGTACCATCGGCTTAGGACGCATGCTCGTGAGTGGCCTAAGACGGGTCCCCTCACCGCCCGCCATGATGACTGCTTTCACCCGATGACCCCTTCCCCCTACTGTGCCCGCACTTTCTTGAGCGCACGGTGCGCTTGCCCCGTGTAAATGATCGCCGTCGTTGCCGACAACACCATGCCGACGTAGACGAACCAGTCCCCGGCACACTCGAGCACGGGGTAGATCCCTGAAGCGATCAGAAGCGTGAAGCCGGCCATCAAGAGGGCAGTCGTGACCTTCCCGATGTAGGTGACCGGCAAGATAGTGCCATTCCGCTCGAGAACGTAGCTGCCATACAGCAGGTACACGTCTCGCAGGACCAGGGCGACAGGTATCCACAGCGGGAGCTTGCCCACCAGATAAAGGCCGACAACGCCGGATGCCAGCAACAGGCGGTCCACCAGCGGGTCGATGATCTTCCCCAGCTGAGTGACCGTATGCGTGCGCCGAGCGATATAGCCATCAACCCAGTCCGTCGAAGCGGCGATCGCGTACAGAAACACCGCGATCGTATACGAGCGAGGTGAGTCAGACACGAGTGCCGCGAAGAAGAACGGCACGAGCACCAGCCTCAATACGGTGATGAGATTCGCTACCGAGTAGACATTACCGTGCACGACCTCGCCGGATGCGTCGGGTTCGCGGCTTGCCTCTACCACCATTTCCTCCTCTTGAAGAACCACAACATCCACAGCATGATCAGCAGCATGCCACCGAGCACACCGAAGTAGCCGAAGCGCCACTCCAGCTCAGGCATGTAACGGAAGTTCATCCCATATATGCCCGAAATGAGCGTGAGCGGCATAAAGATCGTGGCGATCACGGTGAGCTGCTTCATGATGAGATTCATCCGGTTGCTCACCGACGACAGGTAGATATCCATCGTACCCGAGGCGACCTCACGGTACGTGTCGACAGAGTCCGCCACGCGGGCCAGATGATCGCCCACATCCTGGAAGTACATGTAGGCCTCCGGGGCGACGAACGCCTCCAGTCGCGCGAGACCACGGATCGCATCGCGCTCCGGCCCGACCACCTTGTGTATTTGCACCAGCGCACGCTTCGCTCCGTAAAGCTGCTCGAGGGACTCGGTCCTCGCGTCCAACAGCATGGCGTCCTCGAGACCCTCTAAGGTGTCGGCAAGATCGTCCACCAGTGGGAACATACCGTCCACGGCAAGATCTAAGATGCCGTGCAAAGTCCACTCAGCGCCTCGCTCCAGATACTCCGCGGCATGGGCTGCGACCTTGTCCACAGCGGTCAGGGTTTCCGAATGCACCGTGATCAGGTGTTCCCTGCCGAGGAACACGTCGAGCTCGCGCGAGACGATGCCCGCCCCGTTTGGCAACTCGGGCATCAGCCAGATGAGGAACGTCGAGTCCTCGTAGACGTCGAGCTTGGGCCTCTGCGGGAAGTGAAGACAGTCCTCCATGGCAAGAGGATGAAGAGGTGACCACGCCGAGACAGCCTCAAGGGTGACTTGGTCGGCATCTAAGATATCGATCCAGACGGCCGAATCGCCGATGCTGCCGAGGTCGTCCAGATTCCCGGTGCGGAGCGCACCGTCCTGTAGCCACCGGACCGAGACCTCGGTCATGACATCCCCCAGAAGGTATAACAGACTGACGTGACCTTAAGCATACCGAAAGGCTACGCCTTGCGGCGAGATTCGCGGCAAAATAGTGAGCGCGTAAGGTTTTGGGGAGCGACCAGCCAGCCCCTCAAGACCGAAGAAGGCATCGGGGATCAGGGAGAGCTTCCGGTCCCACTCCTCAGGGTCTGCCACCTTCTCTCTATGGATGAAGGCTTCGCGCTTCCACGTCAGCAGCCGGACGTCGTCACGCTCGCGCAACGCGAGCTGCATGGCGACGTTAACCTCGGCGACCCCCACGGTGTGCTCGAGGAAGAAGTACTCCACCCGGTTATGCTTCCGTCGCCAGTTGATCCGGGCGACCGGTACTTCGTGGTGGCCGGCCACCAGTTCTGCCCCGAGCCGGTCGATCGCGTAGACGGCCTGACTCGAACCGATATCCACGGGAAGGTAGAGCCGGTCGAGCAGCCGGTGCTGATAGAGTTTGGCGAGGCGCTGGTTGCACGCCGACGTTGTCGCGAAGAAGAGCCGCTCGATCTGCTCGCGTTTCAGGAATCGGTTCTCATAGACCCCGATCACGATCGCTCGATCGCGCTCCTGCAGAATCATCCGCGGATACCCGAGGACTCGCTTGTTCCGTGGTGTTCGACTCATGGCTTCTGCTCCTTCCTCTCTTCTCGTCACCCTCGTCTCCGTCCCCGCGTCGGGAAAAGGGTTAGGGCTTTCCGGAGATTCCTTCGCGTCGTCGGGCGATAAGCCCGACTTCCCGCGCTTTGCCCCGAGCCCGCGAGGGGTGAGCCCGGAAGGGCGAAGTGCAACCAAAGGGCGGGAAGTCGGGGTTCGATGTGAGGGACAGCCGGTCCTTGCATCGAGCCCAGACGACGCGCTGCCTCAAAGAGGCAGATTCACGCCTGGAATCTCCACCCCTAACCCTTTTCTGCACCCCTCTCTTCACGGATCCGCACCCCTTGTCGTGGCCCCTTGTCCCTGGCAACCAGGGGCAATGCCGACCTTGTTGCAAGGGTTCCGGGCACCGGTTCTGTGACGGTGCTTCCATTCGACTGGATCAGGCGACGCTCGCGGTCGATTGCCCGTGTTCCTCGGGTATCGCTCCGTGATGCAACGTCTGCCGCAGGAACCGCTGCAGTAGACATGCACGACATCCTCTCGCCCACGCCACGCTCTTCGGCAACCAGATCTTCCGCCACAGCAAGGAAGGCCGAGACCAGCTTCGACATACTGGCCTCGAGGTCATCCCTCCTTGTGTGTTGTGCGGAAACCTCGAACATGACTTGCCTCCGAAGGGCCTGACTCCGTATTATTACGGAGTCGATAGGCCAAGAAGAAGGAGCTTCGGCGGCGGGATCGCGGCCTGGCTCCAGTCCAGTTGTCATGATACCGTAATCTTACGGATATTGTCAAGTGGATAGTTATCCACAGGTAGCGGCTATAATGTCCTTGACAAGGTATGTTTCATGGTACTACAATTGCCATTAGTTCTGTAATAATACGTGAGGGACAGCCAATGTCATTCGGCAAGAAGATCAAACAACTAAGGCTCCAACAGGGGCTGACGCAGGCCCAGGTCGCCAAGACCTTGGGCTACGAGTCCTCAAGCTACGTCTCAGACGTCGAGATCGGGAAGTTCATCCCGGCTCCTGAGAAGCTTGAAGGTCTCGCCCGCGCCCTGGGAGCCACTAAACAAGAGATGAACGACTTGCTTCTCGAGGCCAAGCTCGAATCACTCGGACTTGACGACCCTGCCTTCACGATGATGTTCAAAGAGATCCCACATATGACGACAGAGGAAAAGCAGTCTGTCATCCGAGCCTACGAGGCGGTCATCCGCGCTCGCGGGCAGAAGAGGCGACATGAGAAAAGCGATACAAGCGGCGGAGGGGATCTATCTTAAGCACGGCACTGACCTTGAAAGGATCGCCGGCGAACTTGGATTAATAGTCTTGGAAGAAGAACTCGTCGGGCGACTTTCAGAGGTCTACTTCGGGGATGCCATCGTGGTCAGACGCGACCTCCCCCGCGCAGTCAAGCGAGAGCTCATCGCTCACGCAATCGGGCACCATCTGATGCACTCGGGAAACCATCTGACCCTTGAGAACAACACGTACTCCTTCGGCAACTACCACGAGAAGCAGGCCAACGTCTTCGCAGCGTGGCTGCTCATCCCGGAAATCGAGCTGACTAAGAAGCTTCAAGCTAGCCGGGCCCTCCCCGATCTGGCGCACGACTTCGGGACAACCGATGAGTTCATGCTCTTCAGACTCCAGATCAGAGGCCTTGCGGCCTACGGTGCAGAGCGTAAAGGTGCAGGTCAGGACCACGAAACAGTTGACAATGTCTGAGTCCTTGAGTTACCATGAAATCGGCATGATTATGCCGGAAATGAGGTAACTATGCTTTCAACCCTAATTACATCCAAGGCCCGGTTGGCCCTGTTGACGCTCTTCGTGACCCATCCGGACGAGCGCTTCTACCAAACCCAGCTCATCCGAGAGTTGGGCCTCTCTTCTTCGCTCGTGCAGTCTGAACTCAAAAAGCTCGCGGGCATCGGATTCGTCACTAGCACGCGAGAGTCGAACACTCGCTACTTCCAAGCCAACAAGGCGTTCCCGATCTACCCCGAGCTCAAGAGCATCGTCTTCAAGACGGTGGGCCTTGCCGACTTCTTGCGCGAATCGCTCGACGATATCGGTCCGGTCGAAGTAGCCCTCATCTACGGATCGGTCGCCAAGAACCTCGAGGACATGAGATCAGATGTTGATCTCCTTGTCATCGGCGACGTCGAGTTGGACGTCTTGAACGAAGCGGTCGACTCGGCAGAAAGGGCGATTGGCCGCGAAATCAACCCGACCGTCTACACGCGGGAAGAGTGGGACGGCAGAGTGAAGATCAAACAAGCCTTCGTAACCGACATCCTTGCCGGTTCGAAGATCTTCCTCATAGGAGATGAAGATGAGCTTCGAAGAACTTCTTAGGAAACGCGCCGTCGAGCGCGTCGAAGTGACTCCGCGAGAGATCGCAGGGCTCTTGGACGTGGCCAAGCGCGACACACGCACCGCCCAAGCGCTCACGATGACCGATCTGGACTGGGCGTTCGCCATCGCCTACAACGCCATCCTGCAGCTCTCGATCGCTTACATGCACTCGCAGGGCTATCGCCCGCGGGGTGAAGGCAAGCACTACAACACCTTCCGTTTCATGGAAGAGGCTTTTCCCGAGGATTCCGCGATGATCAAGCGCTTGCAGAAACTCCGGAAGAAGCGCAACACGACGATCTACGAGCAGCCGGGACTGGTGAGTGAGAAAGAGGCGCAGGAAGTCATCGCCTTCGCGACACGCTACTACGATTCCATCTACGACAAACTGCCGGGAGACATCCAGATCCTCGCACCGAGGGACGACAAGAAATGAGATGCGTAGTCTATCTTCGGGTCTCGACGCGTGAGCAGGCCGAGGAAGGCTACTCCATCCCCGCCCAGCGCGAGGCGTGCCTGAAGTACATCAAGGACGCCGGCTGGACGTTCGTCGACGAGTACTCGGACCGCGGCGAATCGGCGAGAAGCCAGGATCGCCCGCAGCTCCAGGAGATGCTTGCGCGCATCACGCGCGACAAAGACATCCAGGCCGTCGTCGTTCACAAGATCGACCGGCTGGCCAGGAACATGGAAGACCACGTCGCCATCAAAGCCATTCTGAAGCGCGCGAATGCCGGCCTAGTGTCGGTGGTCGAGAATATCGAAGACTCGGCCTCAGGCAGGCTCGTAGAGGGCATACACGCGCTCATGGCTGAGTTCTACTCGGCCAACCTGGCCGCAGAGGTCCGAAAGGGCATGCTGCAGAAGATCAAGAGCGGCGGATGCGTCACACGTGCGCCGATCGGCTACAAGAATGTCCGCGAGACGATCCAAGGGCGAACCATCGCCAAAGTCGTCATCGATGACGAGACCTCACCGCTGATCAATCTCGCATTCCGACTCTACGCGACTGGCGACTACTCAATCAGCCGAGTCACCGAGGTTCTCGACAAGCGGGGTCTTCGTTATCAGCACTCAAAGAAGAAGCCACCGCAAGCACTCTCGAGGTCCGCGGTGGCGGCATTGCTCACGAATCGCTTCTACCTCGGGATCATCAGCTATCAGGGAGTCGACTACCCAGGGCTCCATGAGGCGATTATCGACACGGAGCTATTCCGACGTGTCGGCGAGACCCTGAAGGCACGCGACGCAGCGGGTGAACGCGTGCGCAAGCACCCCCATTACCTCAAGGGCACGCTCTTCTGCGGAGAGTGCGGCTCGCGCATGTCCTACCTCCTCGCAAAGCAGCGCTATGGCTACTTCTACTGCCTCGGGCAGAAGAAGCGCACAGATTGCGCAGAGTCATACACGAGTTCAGACGAACTCGAGCGGGCAGTCGAAGAGCTGTACGAGAAGATTCAGCTCTCGCCTGAAGCGGCGGCGAAGCTTCGATCGGATCTCGAGCGAGAAATCGTTCGACGCTGTTCGTCTTCGCTGAAAGAGAAAAAGGCCCTGGCCAAGAAGACCGAGCAGCTTACCGCAGAGCAGTTCAAGCTCATGCAGGCTTACTACGCCGAAGCGGTGCCGCTTGAAATCCTCAAAGTCGAGCAGACCCGGCTCTCGGCCGAGATCATGCTGTGTGAGGAACGAATGAGTGCTCTGGGCGCCCGGGAGGAGCAGGCTCAGCGAGTGCTTGAGCTCGCCATCCATTTGATCAGTGATTGCCACTCCGCGTATATGAAAGTCAAACCGGAGACCCGCCGGCTCTTCAACCAGGCCTTTTTCGAAGCAATCTATGTGAAAGACCGGAAACTACAAAGAGCCCAGCGAACTGAGCTCTTTGCTGCCCTCTGTTTGCGAGAGGGTTCGCATAAAGAAAGTCTGGTCGGGCTGACAGGATTTGAACCTGCGACCCCTTGACCCCCAGTCAAGTGCGCTACCAAACTGCGCCACAGCCCGATGATACGTTCTGCCTGCGGAAACGCTGTTGGCTGCTGGGGAATCAGCCAGCGTTTCCTGCCGCCTGGGGAAGTATAGGGGCGGTACAACCTTCGTGTCCATCCCCTGACGATGGAGTTGCCCCGTTCTCGTTGATACCTTAGGACCATGACACGGCGGCCAAGAGCCAACCCTACTCCAGTCTCCGCTCGACCTCGGCTGGAGACATGTCGCCCAGCGACAAGTGCCACCTGCACAGTCGTGGAAGCACTCGGCATAACGAAGGATCTCGAAACGGACAGACAGTCAGGAAACCACAGCACCGGCCGTGGCGTCCAGGGAGTCAGACCGACACGGGCTCTAGGACGCTTCAGACATGGCCTTGTCGAGTTGCAGGCGATCTAGGCCCATCTCCTCAAAGGGCTTCCTTCTCGTGCGGTGAAGCAGCGTGAGATCCGCCGCTTCCCTCACGTCGTCCTTTGAGACAGCGGCGCGCCCATGGTACGCCGCGAGCGTTCTGGACGTCTTCGTCATGACAATGTCCGCCCGATGACCTTGAACCCCTGTCCTTATCGCTATCGTTGCGACCAGCTGCAGCATCTCATCAGGGATCTCAACGTCACTCAGCATCCGCGCAGCTGATAGGATTCGCCCTCGTTCCGCCTCTTGGGCCTCTTCCCATTCGGTGGCGAACGCGGCTGGATCAGCCTCGTATCGCGAGCGCCGCTTGATCACTTCCACCCTGAGATCGGCATCAGCTATGCCTTCGATTTCGACACAGAGGCCAAAGCGATCCAGAAGCTGCGGTCGCAGCTCGCCTTCTTCGGGATTCATCGTACCCACAAGCATGAATCGAGCGGGGTGCCAGTGGGAAACGCCCTCCCTTTCCACCACGTTGACGCCCATCGCCGCAGTGTCGAGCATCAAGTCAGCGAGACTGTCGTCGAGCAGATTCACCTCGTCGACGTAGAGGATGCCCCTGTGCGCCTCAGCTAGGATTCCTCGTTCGAACCTCTTCTCTCCCTTTGTTATCGCGTGCTCGATATCGAGTGTCCCAACCACACGATCTTCAGTGGCGCTAACTGGCAGATCGACCACGCGCGTCTTCCTGAAAGTCGAAGCCAGCTGCGAGCCGGCTGCAATCTTCTCCTTGCATTCCTCGCACATGCCGTTCATGTCAGCTGGGTCGCAGCCGTAGACACACCCCTCGACTACCTCGATTTCCGGAAGGAGGTCCGCTAGGGCCCTGGCTGCGGTAGACTTCGCGGTTCCCTTTTCGCCTCTGATCAGAACGCCACCTATCCTCGGGTTGATCGCGTTCAGAATCAGGGCCTTTCTCATCTTCTCCTGACCAACGATCGCCGTGAAAGGGTAGGTCACTCGGTTGTGATATGACATTCGTTTGCCCTTCAATTCGTGTTCAGCTCGTCAACGCCTTTCGATTCACGACCTGCAATCAAGCCCCCCGCTAGAGGGCACTCATGACTGCACCCACAATGCCCTCAGCTCTAAGCTCTTCAACCTTGGCGTATTGACCACCAAGTACACGGGCGATTTCCGCAGCCATACCGAGCCTGATCAACCCGTCCTTCTCGGTGTCAATCACCAGAGTCTTGATGCGTTCCTCCTCCTCGATGGCGATCGCGACCTTTCGAGCTTCCTCAAGAGGCCTGATGTCACTCATGCTGACATTCGCTCTTCCGTCCGTGATGAGGATCAAGAGCGGCGGAGTGTCGGGGTCCTTCCGCAAGTGCGCTTTGGCTACCTCATAGGCCCTTGCCAACCCACATGACAGCGGGGTCTTCCCGCCAACAGGCATCTCTTCCAACTTCTTCCGCGCCAGCTCCACACTGTTGGTGGGCGGGAGGAGGAGTTCGGCGGAATCGCCCCTAAAGACCACCATTCCCACCCTGTCCCTTTTCTGATACGCATCGATGAGAAGAGAGAGGATCGCGGCTTTCGTCTCAATCATCCTGCGTTGCGCTCCCATTGAGCCGCTCGCATCGACAATGAAGATGAGGAGATTGCCCACCCGCTTCTCTCTGACCTTGTCACGGATGTCGGCGGCCTCGACAACAACAGCGAGCTCCCTCTCGAGCGCCTTAGCTCTCCTGCCGAGCTGGTAGGGCGCGGCCGCCCGCAGCGTAGAATCGATCGCAACGTCCCGGCTGTCCCTCCTCTGGACGGCCTTGACGTATCGGCCCGACTTCGAGGCCGTCTTCGCCCTGCTCCTTCGACCTGAGCCCCGGCGAAGTGTCTTCTTCTCCTTGGGGGCGATTCTTCGCACCCGGTACGGCTCTCCCACCGAGAAGACCTCGTCCCGCATCGAGCTGCCGGAAGGACCCGTCTCGCCCTGCGAGTCTTGCGGATCTGGCGACTGCTCTGTCTCGCTCTGGTCCGGGCGGTCTTGGCCAGAACGAGCTGGCGTCTGCTCGCGCGAGTCCGTATCGCTGTTCATCTCTTCGTCCCGTTCGTGCTGTTGGTCCTCGTCATCGTGCTGATGCTCATGCTCGTGCTGCTGCTGCGGAGGCGGCGGTTCAGACGGGACAGAAGCCCGCCGCCGATGAGGCAACGCCAGTTCGGCCGCCAGCAAGATGTCATCGGTGGCCACTCGGGTTCGGCCTTCCCAGGCGGCGATCGCTCTGGCGGTGCGCTCGATGACGACATCGGCCCTGTGGCCGCTCACCGAGTTCTCCAGACAGATGGCGGCGATCAGCTTGACGGACTCATCGGTCATCAAGACCCTGACGGCCCTCTGCCGGGCGCCGACGATCCTCTCCCTCAGCGCGGTCTGGTCCCTCTCCCATCTCTCGGCGAAACTCGCGGGCTGCACGTCGTGCGCCTCGCGTCGCCTGATGAGTTCGACCCGGTCGGCAGGATCGGAGAGGCCTTCGACTTGTACACACAGGCCGAAGCGGTCAAGAAGCTGCGGCCTCAACTCCCCTTCCTCGGGATTCATCGACCCCACCAAGACGATCTCTGCCGGATGCGCGAAAGAAATCGTCTCGCGCTCGACCCGGTTGACCCCAGTGGATGCGACATCCAGAAGAACATCAACGATGTGGTCGTTTAGGAGATTGACCTCGTCGATGTAGATGACGCCCCTGTGGGCAAGGGCGAGAAGGCCCGGCTCGAAGCGCTTCACGCCCTCCTTGATGGCGCGCTCAAGGTCAATGCTTCCAATGACCTTGTCCTCCGTTGCATTGAGAGGCAGGTTGACCAGCCTCACCCTTCTCCGGCTCACAGTCGCGCGTCCAGTCGGTCCCACGCCTTCCGCGCACTGGCGACACTTGCTCGCATGATCGGCAGGGTCGCAGCCGTACTCGCAACCATCGATCACGTCGATCTCTGGAAGAAGGGCCGCGAGAGCCCTCACGGCCGTGGACTTGGCGGTTCCCTTGTCTCCCTTGATCAGAACGCCCCCGATCTTGGGGTCGATCGCATTGAGGATCAGGGCCTTCTTCATCAACTCCTGATCGACAATGGCTGCAAAGGGATACACCGAGCCGAACTCGGCATGCGCGTGGGAGTTTGCGAATTCGCTCAATTGTAGTCCCTCTCGAACAGGTACGCACAGAGGGTCATTGCTGCAGCCAGGAAGACAGACGCCAGGCAAATCCCCCAGACAGCACTGGAGGTGTTCCCCCAAAGCATGATGTCCCGAGTTGCCCCGATTATGTACGTGAGCGGATTGACCTTGGCGAATGAGGCCAGCCAGCTGGGCATCTTATCAATCGGCATAAGGGCCGAACTTCCCATGAAGAGAGGGAGGCTGATCAGGCTCATGGTCGAGCCAAAGGCGTGCATGTCTCCCACCATGAACGCGATCGACACGGACAACGCCGAAAGACCCAGCGCGATGAACATCGTGTAGACGAAGATCAACAAGAAGCCCGTGAGTCCCCCGCTGAACCTCACGCCAAGCAGAACCGCGGTCAACAGGACAGCCCCGAACTGGGCGAACGCCTTGGTGCTTGCGGCCAGCGTCTTACCAATGGCCATCAAGTACCTTGGCGCCGGCGTGGCGAATGCCTTCTTGAGATGGCCCAGCTGTCTGTCCGAAGCAGTCAGCAAGCCTCCTTGCAGACAAGGGAACAGCACGGACATCACCACAATCGCTGGTGCCACATAGTCGAGATAGCGCATCCCCTCCATGTGTATGGGCAGAGAGCCCATAACCGCCAGCCAGGCCACAGGTGTGACGATCGCCGCCACCAGGCCTATCTTGTTCTTGAATTGGATGGTCCTATCCCTGCGCCAGACATGTCTCACGACATCGATCGCGGCAATCATCCCATGCTCCTTCTGGCCATCCGCCGTATCTCCGCCCCTTCTGAGGCGCTCACAAGCTCCTGCGAACCATCGTCGACGCACTCCACATCGTCGACGCACTCCAAGTACACGTCTTCGAGTCTGGGTCTCTTGATGGAAATGCTTTCGACCTCGACACCGTGCGAATGCAGGATTGCGACGATTCTCGGCAAGGCGCGCCTTCCGCCGCTGGCAACGAGCGTCAGCTGCAGGCCTTCTACGCTCACATCAGCGATCTGCGCGATGTCCCTCATGACGCTGTCTGAGAGCAAGGGGCGGCAGAGGTCGATCTGAATCGCCTCCCCCCCAATCTCAGCAACGAGATCGCTTGGAGCGCCGCATCGCACGATCTTGCCCTGCGAGATGAAGGCGACACGATTGCAAAGCGCCTCAGCCTCTTCCATGTAGTGAGTCGTCAACAGGCACGCGATACCGTCGCTGGTCATGTTTCCGATCAGTTCCCACAGCCGACGGCGAGCAGCGACGTCCAAGCCCAAGGTCGGCTCATCCAGAAAGAGAACCGTTGGTTTGGTGAGCACGGCCTGAGCAAGCTCGAGTCTTCGCCTCATCCCTCCGGAAAAGAATTGCACCCTCTGATCGACCACACTCTCGAGGCCAAGGAGCTCGACGACCTGGTCGATTCGGGCTACCTTCTCTCGACCCCGAATCCGAAAGAGCGACGCGTAGTAGTCCAAGTTGTCGCGACCAGTGAGTGCGTAGTCGACCGCCATCCCCTGGGGAACGTAGCTGATCTTCCGCCTTACCTCCTTCGGACGTCGGACGACATCCATGCCGGCCACGAAGGCCTCTCCGGAGGTCGGCCTCAGAAGGCTTGTGAGCATGAGAACCGTGGTCGTCTTGCCAGCACCGTTCGGGCCCAGGAGCCCAAATATCTCCCCGGCTGCAATGTCGAAGCTCACGCTGTCGACCGCCACCAGGTCGTTGAATCTCCTGGTCAGACTGGTGACTTGGACGGCTAGGCCATCACTCGGCATCCAGCGCCTCCCTGATGGCCGCCATCTGCTGTCCCCAACCCTCGATGTCGTCCTCGAGCTGTATGACGTCAACCGCGCCGCCTTGGAAGTCGCCTTCTATCCCGTCGATGCGATCCTCGATCCAGCCTTCGATCTCCAGGTACCGGCTCCTCAGTTCGTCAAGCACGTCGGGATCGGCATCCCACAGACCCCTCTCGTTCGCCTCGAGCAACCTCCGGGCGATCTCCTCCATCGCCCACGGATTGTTCTCTTCGAAGAACTCCCTGTTCTCCTGATCGACCACGAAAGTCCTCGCGATGTCATCGAAGATCCAGTCGTCGACCTCACGGGTCGAAGCCGCATATCCGTAGACTCGACCGATTCGCTTACTGATATCGCCCGCGCCCTTGTAGCCGTGCCGCTTCATCCCCTCGATCCATTTCGGATTAAGCAGCTTGGTTCTGGCAATCCGGCGGATCTCGTCCGCAAGGTCCCTCATCTCGACATGCTGCGGATCCCTCGTGTCACCGTAGTAGCCTTTCACCTCTTTGCCTGAGAAGTGGCGTGCGGCTGCAGTCAGCCCACCATGAGTGCCAAAGTGGCAGCAGCAGGCGAAGAGGTCGGACTCGTCGGTGACGACCTTATTGAAGGTGACGTCCACGCTTTGCAGGCTCTGGGCAAGCTCGAGGAAGGACTCCTCGCCCCAGACGCCACGTCCGTACGCATAGCCATTCCACTTGATGAAGATCTCAGCGAGATCCTTCTCTTCCTTCCAGGCGGAGGCATAGACCGCAAGCTGGACTCCCGCCTGATAGACCCCCGGCTTGGCGCAGAAGATGCGCCGCGCCGCTCTTCTCAGATCCGCGTCGGAGGGATTACCGCCCCCGCTAGGCAGCAATCTCTCGAACACGTGCTTGCGAACGTAGTTGTCCTCAGGCGACTCATCCAGAGCAGCGACCGCCTGGACAGCGTCGTCAACAACGTCCATGCAAACTTGGAAGTTGTCTCTGGTGATTCCGGAAACCCTAATCGTCACGTCGATTCGTGGACGCCCCAAGTCGGAAGAAGGCGTGATCTGGAATCCCTGCAATCGACCGTTCGGTTTCCAAGTGGGTTCCACTCCGAGGAGAGCGAATATCTGGGACATACCCTCGCCATCTGCCCACATGATGTCCGTACACATCCAATAAATGGCGACGTTCTCCGGATAGCGCCCTTCCTCGTCCAGATGTTTGGCGATCACGGCCTCGGCCAGTCTCTGCCCGACCCGCCAGGCCGCCTTCGTTGGCACACGCTGGGGATCCAAGGAGTAGAAGTTCCTCCCTGTTGGCAACACATCATCACGCCCGCGCGTTATGAGACCGGACGGACCGCTCTCGACATAACCGCCGGAGAAGCCATTCAGCAGAGCGCCAATCTCATCCGACTCATCGACACGACGCGCTAAGTCAAGCACCCGAGCCCGAAGATCATGGAGTTTGGAGATCGCGCCGCGATGGAGCAGCCGCTCTCCCAGCACCTTGCGCGCGCTCTCTTCCAGACGGTCACTTGCATCCTGCTGAACCATGAGGTCATCAGACACCTTCATCACCCCAACATCGCTGAGTCTTGTTCGACCCCCGGAAGCCCCAAGAATTCCTTCACGAAGGCCTTCGCGTGGTCTTGGCTCTGCTCCAGAATTCGTCCGTAACTGATACGGAATCCGGGGTGCACTTCGCCCTGATGCTCGAGCGCGTATGCCAGATCGATCCCCATGAGCTCCAACACAACGCCTCTCAGAGAGAGCTTCTCTCCGTCGTCGTAGCGCATGATCGACGCAATCATGTCCGCGAGCCGGTCTCCCTTTGGAGGGTCGCCGAAGATATGCATCCCGTCTTGGATCTGAGTGGTCCGAATGAGGGAGAGGGCGTCGTGAGCACGCCTCACCACCTCGTCGAAAGGAAGTCCCTCGACAGGTCCGAGCGTCGAGAGAAGATCGGCCTCCTCCAAGCCCTCCAGAATCAGGTGCTGCAGTACGTGAGCCCGTCCTGGATCGGAGGTGCGCGTCTTCTCATACTCGGCGAGGGCCTCGTCGAGTTCCGTCAGCTTCTCGTAGAGCCCGCCCTCGACCAGGACCGTTTGCATGTGATCGACGAGCGTCGCATAGCTCCTTCTCTTGGCTATCGTCCCTTCGGGCGGATTGTCCGCGTTGTATACGTAGAGGTGCGGCAGGGTCCCGATGTTGATGTCGGGACAGCAGTCTGCGGAAAGACCGACACTCTTCCCAGGCAGGAACTCAAGATTCCCGTGGGTTCCCACATGCACTATTGCGTCCGCGCCGAACTCGTCCTCCAGATAGCGATAGGTCGCAAGATACTGATGTGGAGGGGGCACGTCCGGATCGTGAAGGATCTTGCAGACTTGACCGTCGCAGCGGGCGCCCGCACATCCACGTTTCGGTTGCACGCAGACGACGGCGCTTCCCAGCTCTATGCCGGTGACTACGATGCGGCCCTCATGCACCATGGCTGGAGGAACCCCGTCTTTCAACTCGCCCGGGGGATCGCCCCAAGCTTCGCAGATCCTCTCTCTCACGCCAGGACCCAGCTGTTCGAACCACTCTTTGTAGCGGTCGACATCGACGCAGGCAAGCGCTCCACCTCTCGCAACGATCTCCTCCACGGGCGTCCAGCGAAACTCCGAGATAGCCTTCTTCTCCATGATCATCTCGATGAGTGCTTTGCCGTCCGCGGGTGGATCGACCCGATACCCCGCGTTCTTCATCTGGTGAAGAATGCGCGATACGCTTTCGAGGGTGTCGAGATGCGCCCCCGCGCCGACGGTCGCCTCCACGCTGGCGCACGGGTTGTTGTGCAGAATGAAGGCTATCTTGCGCTCTTCGACGGGCTTGTTGCGCAGCGCCAACCACTTGCTGATACGAGCGGCAACCTTGGCGCATCGGTCTCCTATCGGCACCCTCGTGTCGACTTGCGCGCCCGTTTCCTCATCGAGATCCTTTCTCAGGCCGCCGATGATGAGGGGTTCAATCACTCCCTCGAACTCGGGCATCGCAATCGACCATCCAACCTCGGACGAGAGGCCCTGCCCGTCATCCGCCCAGTCCTCGACCGTGCGATAGTAGGAGGTCACGGGCTCGAAAATCGGAATGTTCATACGCTTGAGCAGTCCCACGCCAGGTAGGGTGCCGTCTTGCTCCCCGGAAGCTCCCCTAGCCGAGTCAAGAAAGAAGAAGACCAACTTGACGAGCGCGTCAATCCGGGGTTCACCGTCAACGATGAAGAAGTCCTCGACGACACGGGCCATGGAGCTCGTGCCCAGACTCTCATCGCTCAGCGCATAGCAGAACGCCGGTATCACATTGAGGCCCTTGCGTTCCAGTTCTTCGATCAGGGTTGTTTCGACGCTGAGGTCTCCCGACAGCCAGGCCGAGCGGCTTGCGAGCAAGCCCACGAACGGAGCCGATTTCGGTTGGTACCAGGCCAGGTAGTCCTCGGTCCGCTCAAAGTGCAGGCCGGCTCGAGGGTGCCAGATCCCCTCCCAGGGCTCTGGTTTCGGTGGCAAGTAACGACAATCAGTCTTCAAGACCTCGCTGGCCAGGAAGTTGAACAGCTGGACATGGTTCTCCTCTCCTCCGTGGGTGAGATAGACGCTGCATGTCTCGACCACAGAGGACTCAACGGTGGATAGAAGCCAAAAACTCGGATCGGACCCAAGAGAGACGATGGGCTTCTTCTTGCCAACCTCCCTCACCTTGGCTTCAATCCGATCCCAGACCGGCTCACTCGAGCGATACAGCAAGACCAGGTCGGCCCCTTCGATAGCCGCCAACGCATCATCGACCATCTCCGGTTGTCGCCCCAAGATCTTGGACGAGAATATGGAGAACTCGATCTCGCCGATTCGCTTCGCAGCACGTATCATCAGGGGCATCTGAGAGCCCCAGACTATGCACGCAATCCTCAAAATACGCACCCCCTACTGCCGGGCAACCCTCCGGCTCATCGCTAACTGCCGGCAAACTCCGGGTGTATCGCCCTGAAGAATGACTGCAGACCCAGCTTTATCCGAGGACCGGCCCAGCACTGCTGCCAATGGATCGCATAGACCCTATCGTTGGTCACAGCCTTGAGGGTCTGCCAACTTGATTGATTCTTGATCTGCTGCACGGTTTCGGCCTCCGCTTGGCTCTCGGTCCTGGTGCCCAACGTGAAGAGTCCGATGATGATGTCGGGGTTCTGCGCAACCATCGACTCCGGACTCATTGCACCCATCGCCGTGGAGCCCGGGAAGACGTTTCTGCCGCCAGCGACTCGCAAGAGGTCACCTTCGCGGGACTCATCCCCCCAGGTGTACATCTTGCTTGCGCCGAAGTAGACGATCCCTACGGTTGGCTTCTTGTCGACCGACAACCTTTTGGTGACGCTAGTGATCTTGTCCATGTCCGTCCGAATACTGGCTACTATGGCACGCGCCCTGTCAGGGGCGCCACCCATGTCACCGACTCGTTCGATCATGTCGAAAATGCCCTCTATGGTGAGCGGGTAGTCGTAGGAGAGCACCGTGAGACCGATTCTTTCGGCCTCCGGAACCCAGCGACGAAAGATCGCCCCGCCTGAGATAGCGACCAAGTCCGGCTTGAGCGCGACCATCTTCTCGAGACTCGGAGTGCCCATTGAGCCAAGGCCCGGGAGACTGAGTGCTTCGGGGGGATACGAGAGGTTGTCGGCCCTGCCTACTACTTTGTCCCCAAGCCCGCAAGCGAACAGTATCTCAGTGGACGCGGTGTCCATGCAGATCATCCGTTGGGGCTTGACGGGAATCTCGACGACCCTTCCGGAGCCGTCAGTGATGACCCTCGTTGTCGAGGCCGCGCCACCGGACTTCCCTGAAGACGAGCCGCTGCTCCCGGCCGGTGCCGCTACATTGTTCCAGCTCCCGGCACCCTGCTTCGAACCGCTTCCGCTCCCAGACGCATCAGCGTTCCCAGACGCATCAGCGTTCCCAGACGCATCAGCGTTCCCAGACGCATCAGCGCTCCCAGACGCATCAGCGTTCCCAGACGCGTCCAGTGATCCGCCATTCTTGGCGGCGAAGACGACACGCTGGGCGATCGCCTCGCTCGCGGAATCGCCCTTCGCCCCGTTGCTGTAGGCGAGAATCCCGACCGCCAGCACGGCTGTGCCAGCCGCCAACCAGAGCGCAACTGATTTCCTTCTTCCTGTAAGCATTGACCAAAGCATGAACAATACCTCCTTCGGTTGAGGCCGTGTCAACATGCCCCGTGTTGGCAACTAGCGGCCGACGGCTACCCAGTTGACTGTTGCGTTCGAATCGACCCCGCCGGCCGTCATGACCTTGAGCCCCACCTGGCCGACGGTATTGCTCGTTGCCATTCCTTGGACGTTCACGATGTCGGCGCTTTCATCACTGACGCCGCCTAGGGAAACGATGATCATCGGGGTGGACGTGAACTTGGCGGCTGAGAAGTTGATTGCCGCTGAGGTGGTGCCGCGCGCGCTGGTCGACAGCTTCGCCGTCCCTGTGTACGAGACGGGTATGCTGGAAGCCAACAGGTCCTGCGTGATCGCTCCATTCTGGATGTTCTTGGTCGCCACAGCACCTGTTGCCAGCTTGGCGTTCGTGACGGCCGCGTCGTCTAGGTTGATAGTCCAGACCATACCCGCGCCGATGTCCGTGGTCTGTATCGTGCCGTCGAGGATCTGATAGGAGTTCACGGCATTGGGACCGATCTTCTCGTGTGTGATGATGTAGTCTGCGAGGTTCGCCGTCTGGATCGTCCCCTCGGCAATCTCCATATTGGTGATGGCACCGGCGGCGATGTCTTCCGCGACAATCGTGCACGCCTTGATCTTTGCGCTCGTGATAGCACCGTTCGCAATGTGCTCCGTGCCAATCGTGCCCTTCTGGATCTTGGCACTCGTTACGGCACCGTCAGCAATGTCATTGGGGCGAATCGTCTTGTCCAGGATCTCGCCGGTCGTGATGGCACCGTTCGCAATGTTCTCCGTGCTAATCGTGCCTATCGCAATCGCGAACCTCGTTATTGCCCGGTTCAAAATCTTCCCAGAGGTGACGGCCCCGTTCGCGATCTGCCCAGAGGTGACGGCCCCGTTCGCGATCTGCCCAGAGGTGACGGCCCCGGTATCTATCATCGAAGAGGTGACGGCCCCGGTATCTATCATCGAAGAGGTGACGGCCCCGTTCGCGATCTTCTCAGAGGTGACGGCACCGTTCGCGATCTGCCCAGAGGTGACGGCCCCGTTCGTGATCTTCTCAGAGGTGACGGCACCTCTGGCCAGGTTGTTGGCCTCCACATAGTCATCAGGAAGAACCAGCTCAATGGTCGGCTGGACCGGTTCCTTGCTGGTGCTGGCACTTAAACCTGCGCAGCCCGAGGCCGCGAAAACCGCCACCACACCGACAAGGAACAGCGCCAACGTGGTCCGCCTTGCTCTCATCCGACTAGACATCCCCTATCCTCCTATCTCAGTCAAACCTACTGCTAGACATACCGATTCGTGACTCCCTTGACCAGGACATGCGGATACCCATCCGAGCTCTCAGCCACGTCCGCATCGACCTCGAAGACATCAGCGATGTTCTCGGGTGTCAGAACTTCTGACGTGGTGCCGACGGCATGAACCCATCCTCGATTCAAGAGAAGTAGCCGGTCGCAGAAACGGGCCGCCAAGTTGAGATCGTGAAGAACGACGACGGTGGTAAGCCGCCTGTCCCTGGTCAGCTTCCGCAAGAGAGCCAGGACCGTCATCTGATACTTCGGATCGAGATGAGCCGTCGGTTCGTCAAGCAGGAGGATCTTCGTCTCCTGAGCGAGTGCTCTCGAAAGGGCCACCAGCTGCCTTTCGCCACCACTGAGTTCACCCATGTAGCGATCGTGAAGGTGGCCGACGCCCACGAGTTCCATGGACGCCTCGCAAATCTTCATGTCTGCCGGAGTCTCGAAGGAGAAGAGGCCATTGAGGTGCGGATAGCGGCCCATGAGCACGACGTCGGCAACCTTGAAGGCGCCTCCATATTCGGCGAGCTGCGGCACTACGCCGACGAGCCTAGCCACCTCCTTTCTGCTCATGCAGTGCAAGTCGCGACGCTCGGCCCCAGCCCCGCAGACCACCTTTCCAGCAGAGATACGAAGAACCGCGCTGAGCGCTTTGAGCAGGGTTGTCTTCCCAGTTCCGTTGGGTCCGATCACCCCGCTGATCTCGCCTTCATGCAGCCTGAAGGAGGCGTGGTGTATGACGGGCCGCGATTCGTAGCCGATCTCAACGTCCTGTGCTTCAAGCATCACTACTCACCCCACCAGCTGAAAGTCTTCTTCTTTCTAAGCAGGTAGATGAAGTAGGGGCATCCCACGAGCGAAGTGATAATGCCGATGGGCATTTCGATTGGATTCGTGATCACGCGAATCACTGCGTCTATGACGACGAGATACAGGCCACCCGCCAAGGCGCAGGCTGGGAGCAAGATCCTGTGGTCAGCCCCGAGAACCATCCTGAGCAGGTGGGGTACGACCAAACCGACGAAACCGATGATCCCGCTGACCGCAACACTCGCCGCAGTCGCGATGGCGCTCAGGACCAGGATTGCCAGCTTGACCAGTTGTATCTCGATCCCGAGGTGAGCCGCGGCTTCCTCACCGAAGTACAAGGCGTTCAGCTCCTTGGAGAACAACATGACCCCCCCAGCCCCCAGAATGGCCGGCAATGCCATGATCTTCAGATCGGTCCACCCTGCTGCCGAGAACGAGCCCATGATCCAGACAACAAGGTCCTTCGTGACCTCGGCAGGGGCCATGTACTTCAGGAAGGAGACGACCGCCTGCAGCAAGAAACCGACAGCGATGCCCGCCAAGAGCAAAGTCTCTGAGCGGACCTTGCTGCCGGTTCTCGCGATGGAGTAGACGACCAGAATCGCCCCCATGGCACCAGCGAAGGCCATCCCCTGTATCGTGAAGTACCCGAAGACTCCCACCCCGACACCCGCTACCATCGCGAGTGCAACGCCACAAAGGGCGCCGGCAGATATTCCGAGGGTGTAGGGTTCAGCCAACGGGTTTCGAAACAGACCCTGCATCGCGGCTCCAACCACGGCAAGACTCCCGCCCACTAGGAAGGCCAGCAGCACCCTCGGCAATCGCAGACTCATGACCACGATCTCTTGCTCGACACTCCAAGAGGGCGTGACCAACGACTTCACGAACGGCAGGTGGCCGAGCAGGATCTCGATGACTGTCGCAACGGGAATCCTCATCGGGCCGACCATGATGGCCGGGATCATGATCGCTGGTAACGCGATGATGGCAACAGCCCCAAGCCAGCGCACGGTCGCGGATCTGGTTCGCGGCTCGGCCGTGCGGATGACCTCCGCCTCGGTGGATTGTGAGGAGCACCCAGTGTCGGTGCCTCGCGAACCGGTCCTACTCACGGTCTTGGGCTCCCCGACGTTTGCTCATTGTGGTTCGTCGTCCTTACCCTGTCGGTCTTCTGTATGACGCTCGAGAATGCCTCGAGTCCCTGCACGATTCGAGGATTGGCCCACGTTAGCTGCTGGTCGATCGCATAGATGTGCCGATTCTTGACTGCGTCCAGCTCCCCCCAGCCCGCCGTGCTCAGGACTTGCTTGATTGCCGCGGTAGCCGCTTTCTTGTCGTCTTCGCCCTGCTTCGAATACAGGACGACAACGACCTGCGGGTTCTGTTCGACCACCGCTTCAGGACTGACGTAACCGAAATAGGCGGACTTCCCCTCGGAGGCGGGTAGTCTGTCGGCGAGCACTTTTCGTCCGCCGGTCAGCCTCACGAGATCTCCTTCGCGAGATCTGTCGCCGTACGTACCGAGCTTGGCTCCGAAGTAGGTGATGACAAGAACTCGCGGCTTCTCGCCTTCGGACAGGCCCTCAACGCGACTCGCAACCACATCGGCTTGGTGCTGAAGATCGCTCGCGAGCGTAACAGCAGCGTCACCCGAGCCGACCATCTTCCCGACTTGCTTGATATGCTCGAAGACCTCATGAAGATCGGACGGGTAGTCGAAGGTCAGGACTTTCAGACCGGATTCTTCCGCCTGAGGAACCCAGTCCCGGAAGCCCTCTGAGCTTGTGATCATGACGAAATCGGGTTTGAGCCCGACCATCTTCTCGATGTCGGGGTTGTTGATGTCGCCGACGTCGGCAACCTTGAGAGCCTCGGGCGGGAACTCGAGGTGCTCCGGGCGGCCCACGACCCTGTCACCCAGACCCAGCCCAAACAGTATCTCGATGGATGATGAGTCCAACGCAATGATTCGCTGTGGAGCACTCGGTATCTCAACCCTTCTGCCTGCGTCGTCTACGACCCCTTGAAAGCGATCGGGTGTACACCCACCCAGTGCACTCACACTCACTGTGATGGCCAGCAGCAGCCACATGCCTCCACACACGCGGCGAGGCTCCAGCCCCTGGTAACATGATCGACCTTGTCTGGACCGAACCCATTCCGAGGCGACCTGCACCCATCTCCTGCTACTCATCAGGGGAACTCCCCGCTGCAACGGTCGGCGTGTACAAGCATCCAGCACCAGCGAGCGAGCCCGAAGCGCCTCCGCCCTGACACAGCGTGCTACGAATTGACCACTCGTGCCACGCCCTCGGCAATGCTAGTCTCGGTAGCACGTGTTGTCAATGCGTGTTACTCGACGACGCACGGCAACCGAGGACCAGTGTTGTGTGACCGGAGTATCTTGACGGGTTTCGTGTGGTCTGGGGCAAGGGGCCGTGGACTCACACGAGTGTCCTCACGGTGCCGGAGCACGATGCCGAGGTGCTGTGGCGACGCGTTCGAGCGAAGCCCTTTCCGGCACGGGTGGTGCAGTGCCCCCGCGACTGCCCGCATCCACCCGTGAGGACATCCTGGCGGTCACGCTCTCGCCCCCACCCGAGCGTCTGGGCGTGACGCACTGGTCGTCAAGACTGCTCGGCAAACATCTCGGAATCAGCCACATGACAGTCCTGGCAGATGAGTCGCTTTCCTCATCTACCAGGGCGTTCCCGTCTGGACGACTGTTGACCCCCAGTCAAGTGCGCTACCAAACTGCGCTACAGCCCGACGTACTGCCTGCTTGGCAGCGAGTAACCATACTACGGCTCTGTGCCCAGGGGTTCAAGCCGCATCAGCGCACCATCTTGCGCATGATTACCGGATGCGTATCAGTTGGCAATGTGGAGATGCTGTGGAACGACTACGCCTTGCGGCCGCCCCGGTAGATGACGACATCGACGTCTTCAATGGTGATGAGGCCGTCTCCCACCATCGCCAGGAAGACCTCACTGAGCGCCGTGATGCGTGACTCGATGTCAATCACCTCGACAACGACCGGCAGGTCAGAGGACATGCGGAGCAGATGTTCGGCGTGGATGACACTCGTCGCACCAAACCCCTCGATTCCGCGTAGCACGGTCGCGCCGGCACAGCCTGCCTTGCGCGCCTGATCCACGAGTGCGGTGTAAAGCGGCTTGCCCTCGTACCTCTCGTTCTCGCTGACGTACGCCGAAAGACGCTTGGCATGCCCGTCGAGTGTGATGGGGGGCGTCATGGGTCTCATCCCTTCCGAGATTGCAGCAACGCGGCCACCCTATCGAGGAGGTCTCGTGCGATGGTTCGCTTGCCGAGAACGGGTGTCTCGTCCACCCCGTCCGCCGTCACGTAGTACACCTTGTTGTGCTCGGTACCGAAGCCCATTGACGGGTCGGACACGTCGTTCGCGACGATCAGATCGACGCGCTTGGCCTCAAGCTTCGCCTGAGCGTTGGTGACAACCTCGTTCGTCTCGGCAGCGAAGCCGACGAGCAGCACGCCAGAACCGCGTTCGCCGAGTTCAGCGAGGATGTCAGGGTTGCGCTCGAGTTCGATGGCCTCGGGTGCGTCACCCTTCTTGATCTTGTCGGCGGACATCGCCGCGGGACGAAAATCGGCAACGGCAGCCGACATCACGACAACGTCGGTCGTGTCGAAGCGCGCGAGCACCGCGGCGCGCATCTGCAACGCAGTCTGCACGCGCACCACTTCGCAGTTGAACGGGTCGGGCAACGAAACGGGACCCGTGATGAGCGAGACGCGCGCGCCACGGCGGGCAGCCTCTTCGGCGATGGCGAAGCCGGTCTTGCCCGAGGAGTGGTTGCCGATGAAACGAACGGGATCGATGGGCTCCTGCGTGCCGCCCGCAGTCACGAGCACGTGCACGCCCACGAGATCGCGCGAACGGAGTGCCTCGGTCTCGATTGCGTTAGCGATGATCCTCACGTCGGCGAGTCGGCCCTCCCCCACATCGCCACAGGCAAGCTCGCCCGTGCCAGGCTCGACGAACACTGCGCCGCGCGCACGAAGTACCTCGACGTTGCGACGCGTCGTCTCCTTGCGCCACATGTGCGTGTTCATGGCGGGTGCGATCACCAGCGGCGCTTCGGTTGCGAGCGCGGTGGTGGTGAGCATGTCATCGGCACGGCCCTGCGCGAGCTTCGCCATGACGTTGGCCGTGCACGGCACGATCGCCATCACGTCGGCTTCCTCGGCCAGAGAGATGTGGTGCACCTTGCTCTCCGGCTCATCGGCCCAAAGCGACACCGCAACGGGCTCACCCGTGAGTGTGCGGAAGGTAAGCGGGGTGACGAAGCGCGTCGCCGCCTCGGTCATGACGACCTTCACGCGGAATCCACGTTTTTGCAGCAGGCGCACGAGCTCACAGCTCTTGTACGCGCCGATGCCGCCGGTGATACCGACAAGGATGGTTGGTTTCCCGCGTGCCATGAGACCTCCTTCAGGCACACAAGATTACACCCTCGCGTGGCCGGTGTCGCGTGCATCAGTGGGCGCGACGTGCGAGGATTAGGTACCGTAGCGAGAGTAGACGCACTGACCGAGGAGGAGACCTATGCCGGAAGTAAGCGACCGCCGGGGGCGGGAACTGCGCGTGAAGATCGGTGGCGAAGCGGGATTCGGCATCAAGGCTGCTGGTCAGACACTCGCTCGCGTGTTTCTCGAAGCAGGCCTTGATATCGCCGACCTCACCGAGTACCCCTCACTCATCCGGGGTGGCCACAACGACTACTTCCTCAGGGTCAGCCAGAACCCTATCTTCAGCCACGTCGAGGATGTCGACGTGCTCATAGCACTCAACCGCGAGACCGTGGACCTGCACCTGGACGAGCTCGTCGAAGGCGGAGCGGTCATCTTCGATCCCAAAGAGGTCTCTCCCGCAGGCTGGCTGCCGTCGGGCAAGATCCGCCCGGTGCCCGTGCCGTTAGAGGAGTTCGCCCGCCAGGCAGGCGGCGCTATCATGCGCAACACGGTGGCGCTCGGCGCCGTGCTCGCCCTCGTGCACTTCCCCCTCGAAGGGCTGGCCGAGTCTTTGCGCGTACAGTTCGCGCACAAGGCGCCCGAGGTGGCCGAGAGCAATATCATCGCCGCTGCGCTCGGCTACCACTACGTGTCCAAGAACGTCCCCGACTTCTGGCTAAAGCCCCGCGGGATCAAGAACGCGCCGAAACAGCTGCTGATCGACGGTAATGAGGCCATCGGGTTGGGTGCACTCGCGGCAGGTGTCGGCTTCTATGCCGCATACCCCATGACGCCGGCATCCTCGATACTGCACTTCATGGCGAAGCACGAACGCGACCACGGTGTCGTCATCAAGCACACCGAGGACGAGCTCGCGGCGATGAACATGGCCGTCGGCGCTGCGTTCACCGGAACGCGTGCAATGTGCGCCACTTCGGGCGGCGGCTTCGCGCTCATGAACGAGGCGTTCGGTATGGCTGGCGTGAGCGAGTCTGCCGTCGTCGTCGGCGTCATCACGCGACCCGGACCCGCGACCGGCATGCCCACCTGGACCGAGCAGTCCGACCTCCGCTACGTCATCCACGCCGCCCAGGGTGAGTTCCCTCGAGTCGTACTGGCGCCCGGTGATCAGGCTGAGTCCTTCGAACTCACGTGGAAGGCGTTCAACCTCGCCGACCAGCTCCAGACGCCGGTCGTCATCCTCGGCGACAGCTACCTTTCCGACAATAGGCGTTCGGTACCCGTGTTCGACCTCGACGCGGTCACCGTCGATCGCGGCAAGCTCGTGACCGAGGGCGATGTGGCCCAGCACCCCGAGGCACTTGGCGAGAACGGCGAGTACCTGCGCTACAAGGTCACCGACGACGGCGTGTCGCTACGCGCGGTGCCCGGCGTAAAGGGCGCACTGCAGCTCGGCAACTCCTACGAGCACGACGAGTACGGCTACGGCCAGCCTGGTGAGTCCGCCGAAACGCGCATCGCGCAGAACGAGAAGCGCATGCACAAGCTCGACCTCGCACGCACACTCGTACCCGGCCCCAACTACTTCGGGGTAGCGCCCGCAGATGCCGACATCGCGGTGCTGTGCTGGGGCTCGACGGTAGGCCCGATCCGCGAGGCTGCGATGTGGCTTGCCGAGGAGGGCGTGCCCGTCGCGATCATGCAGATCGTGACGATGTGGCCCTTCCCCGCCATGGAGGTGGCCGACTTCATCGGCGATGCGAAACGCACGATGATCGTCGAGGGCAACTTCACCGGCCAGCTCCAGGGACTCGTGCGCGAGCAGTGTCTGCTGGATGTCGATCACTCGCTACACCGCTACGACGGCAGACAGTTCACGCCCGAACGCATCGTCGCGGGGATCAAGGAGGTGCTCGCAGATGCCTAAGGTAGCCGACTTCGAGACTGCACTCACGCCCACCTGGTGCCCCGGCTGCGGTAACCACGCGATGTGGCGCGCGCTCAAAGAGACCCTCGAGGAGCTTGAGCTCCCCTGGACGGACTTCGCGATGGTGTGGGGCATCGGCTGCCACGGCAACGGCGCCGACTTCCTGCGCTGTCAGGGCTTCCACGGCCTCCACGGACGCGCTCTGCCGCTGGCCACCGGTATCGCACTTTCCAACCCTGATTTGAAGGTCATCGTGGAGATGGGTGACGGTGATGGCTATGGCATCGGCGGGAACCACTTCATCCACTCGGTGCGCCGCAACATCGACATGACCGCCATCTTCCACAACAACCAGATCTACGGCCTCACCACCGGCCAGGCCTCCCCCACGAGCGACCAGTTCATGAAGACACCGAGTACTCCCGGCGGTGTGATCGAGGAGCCGGTGAACCCGGTGGGCGTCGCGGTCGCGCAGGGCGCCACCTTCGTCGCGCGTGGCTTCGCGGGCGACATCCCACATCTCAAAGAACTCTACAGGGCCGCTATCCAGCACGAGGGCTTCGCTGTGGTCGACGTCTTCCAGCCATGCGTGACGTGGAACAAGATCAACACCTTCAAGTGGTTCCGCGACCGCGTCTACAAGCTCGAGGAGCTCGAGGGCTACGACCCCACCGACCGCACGATGGCGTTCGAGACATCGATGAAGACGTTCCACGAACTCACGTGCGCGCCCGACGAGTGCAAGGTGCCCATCGGCGTCTTCTACCGCGAAGAAGGAATGGCGACCTACCAAGACGACCTACCGCAGCTTACGGCGCCGCTTCACAAGCTTGCCGACAGTCCCCGTGACATCTCCAAGACGCTGGAAGCGTACGCCGGGTAGGGACTACACGAACATCTCCCACCACGCCCGTAGCCTGTCGGCGTGGTGACCCGGTACGAGAACCAGGTGGTTTCCGAGCGGCGCATGCAGCAGCTCGCTCACGTGTCCGCTACTCAGCCGCACCTCGGCCTGCGTGCGGCACAGGTTCTCGGCGTCGCCGGTGCGCTCGATCTCACCCTCGGCCAGCCACAGGCGCTTCATGCGGGTGCCGCCGATGCGCAGCAGCGTCACGGGACCGAGCGGCAGCTCGCCCTGGATGCCCACGCCAAGACCGGACTCGAAGTGGCTGCGCAGCCGGTAGCTCTCCACCATCGTGCGCGGCACGGTACAGTGCGCCAACCACAGCGTGTTCTCGCTCTCATCGAGACGAGCCGGATTCGCCATCCACGGTATCTTGCCGAGAAGCGCGTAGACCCACAGCAGGCCGACGGTGCTCACCAGGTCACCTTCGCACCCTGCGATGAAACCCTCGTCGGTGAGCTCGGCCAGACCGAAGCAGCCGGTCGTCTCAAGATTGAGCACCAGGTCGAAGCAGCGCACCGTGAGTGCGTCGAGCTCGTATGCGTCCACAAGCGCACGCAACGCCGCGTGCACGCGTGCGACGTCGGTGAGCTCGGCGGTAGACGGCTCAACGACACCCGTGGCGTTACCGGTAAGCGACGCGACCGCCTCGGCGACATCGCCCTCGCCTATCGCGGCCAAACGGGTGGTGAGCTCCTCCATGGGAATGGAGATGACATCGGGACCCCATGTGTCGCGCACGACATCGGGCGCAGGTGAGCTCGCCACGAGCCAATCAGACGGGTCTCCTATCAGCCCGATCCGCGAAGCGCGAAGCGCGCGCTGCACGGAGAGGTCCTCGGCGGCCTGCGTGATGCGCGCGAAGCCCTCGTCGTCCTTCGGCCCGCACAGGTAGAGAATGCGACCGTGTTCGCCGTCCTGCTGCAGCCGTGCCAGCACTTCGAGCGCCGCTGGGAGTGAGTTGTTGCCCGGGTGCGCGATCAGCACGACCGACTCGCTGGGCGCGCTCTGCGCACGCTTGGCCCGCAGGTCGAGGACCACACGCTCGGTACCGCCGGTGGCCACCAGGTAGAAGAGCGGCGCCGGACCGCCGAGGTCCCGGGGAAGAACGCGCTCTCCGCCGTGCGCGACGAGCGCCGCAGCGTACTCGGCCACCACGCTCTCCTCCTGCTGCGCGCCGACGAACGGCGGAACGACCGTCACGAACCCGAAGTGAGCAGACATGGCGACCTCCGTGTGTAGACCCGACCGTTCTACCTTACCCGAGCAGGAAGCCTCCTCACACGCCGTTCTCGCTTCCGCTATCCTCGGCATCAGGGTTGCTTGATGTATCGCAGCCGCTCATGGAGGACTTATGCGTCGGACACTTGCCATACTCGCCATCATCGCCGCGCTCACGGCGGTCTCGGCATGCACGCTTACGAGCGGAGGCGCCACCATCAGCCTTCCGTCCGGCGTCGTCTACCCCAAGATCGTGCCGGATGAGATGGTGACCGCAGATCGCACCGTCAGCTACAGCTTCACCTTCGAAGGGAAGCAACAGACGATCACCGTCAGCGTGGACGGCAGCGTCTATGCAGGCGCCGACGCCGCCGAGAAGAGCGTCACGCGCTTCGGCAATGCACGAGAGAACGACTGGATCGAGGACTACTACCCCGCCTTCGTGAACGAGCCGCATCAGGACGCCTTCTACGAAGCGCTCCTCGGCCAGCTGCGCGCCATCAAGACCGCCAACGGCCTCGACAGCGACCGCTACGCCGAACTCATGACGGTGTTCGTGCAGTCGATCGAGTACCGCACCGACCCGGTCGACCTCTCGCCCAAGTTCCCGATCGAGACGTTCGTCGAGCAGTCAGGCGACTGCGACGATAAGACACTCCTGCTCGCAGGCTTGCTGTCGCGTGAGGACTACGATGTGGCGGTCATGCTCTTCGAGGCCGAGCAACACGTGTCGCTCGGCATCAGAAGCGACGTCAACGACTACGCCGGCACAGGCTACGCGTTCGCCGAGACCACCGCGCCCGGTTTCATCGGCATGGTGCCCACCGGCCTGGGCGGGGGCATCGCGCTCGTCAGCGATCCGCGCGTCTTCCGCATCGATGGTGGCACGACCACGTTCGCCGCCGGAGACCAGGTCGCGTTCATCGTCGAACGCGATGCCCAACTTCAGCAGCAAGGCGTCGAGCTGGGGGAACTCGTCAAGACCGCCGATAGCGAGCTCTCTGTGCTGGAAGACCGGGCGTCCTCTCTCAAGTCGCAGTTGGACGCCTACACGGCAGCCGGTGACACTGCACGCTACAACGCACTGGTGCCCGAGTACAACCACGCCGCGGACGCCTACAACGCTAAAGCCGCCGAGCGCAATGCACTTGCTGAAACCTACAACGATGCCGTCAATGCGCGCACCTACATCTACGACCACCTCGACGACCGCCCGTCGGTCTACCGGTTCTTGCAGAGCTAGCGGTACAGTGACATGGTCGAGCAGCATAACGTGTCCGTACCTCTGTCGACCTGCGGGTATATAGTGGGCTGAGCCACTCATCGCCTCATGAAGGAGCCCCGCGTGAAGACGGTATTGATGGTCATCGCCCCCGACCAGTTCCGCGACGAGGAGTACGAGTACCCGCGCGAAGTACTGCAGGGCCGAGGCGCGAACGTCGTGACCGCGAGCATCGCCCCAGGCCCGTGCCGTGGCAAGCTCGGCATGATGGTGCGCGCAGAAGTCGCGCTGGCCGAGGCGGACCCGTCCGCCTACGCCGCCATCGTGTTCGTGGGCGGGGCTGGCGCGCAGATCTACTTCGACGATCTTGACGCCCACCGTCTCGCCCGCACGATGCACGAGAACGACAAGGTCGTGGCCGCCATCTGCATCGCCCCCTCGATCCTCGCTCACGCCGGGCTGCTCGAACGCATCAATGCAACCGCATTCTCCAGTCAGGAAGACGACCTCCGCGAGCACGGCGCCGTCTGGACGGGCGCGCCTGTGGAAGTGGATGGCGCCATCATCACTGGCAACGGTCCCGCTGCGGCCCGCGACTTCGGCATGACCATCGCAGACGTGCTCGGCCTCCCGTAAGACCCATCTGAGCTGCTACCCGATGGGACGCAAGAAGGGCCCGCCATGGCGGGCCCTTCTTGCGTCCGGATCGCTGTGCGTTACAGTTCGCGCCGGTTGAACGCGAATGCCCCTCCGGCCAGCGCCAGCAGCGCCGTCGCGACGGCAGTAAGTGACGGCCACAGCAACAACGGTTCCTTATCGGCAAGATAGGACAGCGACGCCGACATCATCCCCGCCGGGCTGTAGTCCAGCGCCGGTCCCCACATGGCGAGCAGTGACAGGACCACCATGACGAGGATCCCCAGTCCGGCCGCGCCAGCCTGCGAGTCCACCATCGAGGAGAACAGTGTCATCACGCCGAGGAACAGTATGCCGAGAAGAAGGAACAGGCCGGTGCTCACCAGCAGTTGCTGTAGCGGCGCATCACCGAAGGTCGCAAGCGTCACACCCCAGGTCACCGCCGTGCCCAGCGCAACCGTAACGACCAGCAATACCAGGTTCGAGATGAACTTGGCCAACACGAAGGACGTCCGGCTGAGTGGCTTGGTCAGCACAAGGGTCGCCGTGCCGGATTTCTTCTCTCCGGAAATCATGCCGCCGAAGATGATGATCGCGGCGAAGAGCACGATCTGCGAAAGGTTCGATATCCACTCAAGATACGCATCCATGTACGTGGGTTCAGGCAGCTGGATAATGAGGCCGGGCTGCTGTGTGGTCAGCGTCTTGATGAGCTCAGGAGTGAGCTTGGCAAGCGGCGGGCCGCTGAGTGCGAAGAACAGCACGATGCCAGGAAGCACCCAGATGCGCCACGTCTTGAAGATCTCGCGGAACTCCTTGCGCAGAAACGTCCAGAAGCCACCCATCACTGCTCACCTCCCACCAGGTCCACGAAGACCTCTTCTAAGCTGACCTCGCCCGCTTCGAGCCGGATAAGACCGAGGCCACGCGCCGCCACAACGGCAGGCACCGCGACGCGCGCGGCCTCGATGTCGCTGACCGTGAGCGTAAGTGCACGGCCGTTCGTGTGCTCTACAGCAGAGCACCAAGGCGCAGCAGCGAAGAGCGCCGCCAGCGCGTCGGTCTGAGCGGTGACTTCCAGCATAAGCTTCTGCGCGCCGTAGCGCTCCTTGAGCTCGTTGATGGGTGCCTGCGTGACCACGGAGCCTTTGTGCAGGATCGCGACCGTGTCGCAGACGCGCTCAACGTCGGAAAGGATGTGCGTGCTGAAGAACACCGTCGTGCGACCAGCCAACGCGGACAGCATGTCCAACACCTCTTTACGCCCGATCGGGTCGAGCGCCGAGGTGGGTTCGTCGAGCATGAGGATCTTGGGCGAATTGATGAGCGCCTGCGCGACACCGAGGCGCTGCTTCATGCCACGCGAGTAGCCGCCCACCTTCTGCTTGACGCCGGTAAGGCCGGCAAGGCCGAGGAGCGCCTCCACGCGTGCCTCGAGCGTTTCGCCCGCGAGCCCGAACAACCCACCCGCGAAGCGCAGGTACTCGGGCGCGGTCATCCAGGGGTAGAAGCCCGGAACGTCGGGCAAAAAGCCGATGTCGGCTCGCACGTCGTTATCAGCACTCGTCACATCATGGCCGAGTATGTGCGCCGTACCCGACGTCGGCGCAGCCAGTCCGGTAAGGACCCGCAGCGTCGTCGTCTTACCGGCGCCGTTGGGGCCGAGGAAGCCGAACACCGAGCCCTGCGGTACGATGAGGTCCACTCCGTCGAGCGCACGCGTCTTGCCATAGACCTTCGTGAGGCCCGCGATCTCGATCGCCGGCATCGCCGCGTCTGTCATGACTAGCCCTCCTTGGGACCGTACAGGAGATCCGCAGCGGCTGCGGCACGATCCGCACGATTGGCACCCGGCTCCTCCGCTGTGACTTGACGGGCAGGATCGACCGCCGCCACAGGTTTCTTGCCCGCAACCAGGTAGATAATCGCGCCGACCATGTTCACGAACAGGATGAGCAGTACCCAGACCCACTTCTTGCCCAACTGGATGCGCTCCACCGGTGTCTTCCAGAGGTTGATGAGCGCGTACACCTCTAGACCGATCTGCACCAGGTACAACACGCCAAGTGCGATCTTCACGGCAGTCGGCAGTGCCGCCAGCTCGTCGAACACCGTCGAGAAATCGTTCATCTTCATATCCTCCCTTATCACTTACGGAGCTTGGGCGCGTCACGCCATTCGGCGGCAAGCCCCAGCCTCGACATTCCGACCAGCATCGCGAACATCAGCACCAATGCGCCGATGATGATCATCCAGATCAACCACTCGGACGACGCATCGTTCGCGCTGTGGATCGTCACACCGACAAGCCCGCTGCCGAGCGTCGAGAACATCACGGTGCCGGCAGCCCAGAACGCGCGCACCGCCCTGGAGGTACCGCGGCGGAACCCCCGCAACCAGCCGAGCAGCACCGGCCCCGCGCCCATCAGTAGCAAGAAGCCGAAAGCTGAAAGCTTGTCGCCCCACTGGTCGGGCTGTCCGCCGATACCCCAGTGCGTGGGGACCTCGGCTGGCAGAGTCCGCCATGCCAGCGCAACGGCGATGACGCCTGCAGCCGCAATGACGGTCGGCACCAGCATCGCGAGCACGAGCACACGGTCGGGCACGTTGCCGAACGGCATGGCATCCTCGTCGTCGGGACGCATGATCCCGAGCTTGACCGCGATGGCGCCAAAGTTGATCGTCCAGCCGACACCCCATACCTTCGGCATGAGGATGCGCGGATCGGCGGGGTTCCACCAGCGCGCGGCGAACTTCGCGGTCGACGGCGGCGTGAAGTCATACGGCATACCCAGGACTCGTCTACCGGTGTGTGTTGCGCCCTCAGCGGTGTCCTCCGCAGTCTCGCGGTACTGCTCGGCAGGGCCGAGCTCGTCGATGATAGAGCGCACTGCGTCCACCGAGCCGTCGGTGTGCGCGGCCGCCTCCTCGATGTGGGTCCGAAGATCCACGAGGATCTCACTGCGCGGCAGGTCAGTGCCACGGAGTGCGTCGCGTACCGAAGTGAGGTACTCCTCGACGAGTGCGCGTGCCTGTGGGCTGAGTTCCGTCTCGCTCATGACCTATGTGCCTCCAGCAGTCGGTGGATACTCTCTGAAACGCCCGTCCACTCGACGGCCATCATCTCGAGTTCGGTTTCCCCGCGCTTGGTGAGCTGGTAGTACTTCCGCGGCGGACCGACCGGCGACTCACGCCACACCGAGTCTATCAACCCGCCCTTCTTCAGGCGGCTCAGCAGCGGATAGACCGTACCTGCCGAGATGGCCAGCGCCGGGTCCTTGCCGAGCGTGTCGACTATCTCCACGCCGTAGAGCTCGCCCGAGTCGAGCAGCGCCAGGATGGCCAACTCGACGACGCCCTTCCTGAACTGCGATATCCGTGTCTCGCTTACCGGACTCATGGCTCTCCCACTTCCTCGTCGCACGATGGCATTCGTGCGGTGCCATGTACCTTGTACCACACGCTACCATGTCGTGCAAGGTACCGGAATGGGATTCGTGGGGCATGGGATAGCGTGGAGTTCTAGGGATGGCGCCGGCGCAGCTCATCGGCGATCAGGTAGTCGCCAGCCCCTATCTCGGCCTCGGCATCGCGTATCTGCTCGACCGCGCCCGGCGTCGAGCGCAGGTCCTCTGTCTCCACGTGCCCTGCAACCTCTTCGAACACGCGCGCGTACTCAGGCGTAAGCGCGTCGAAGGTGAACGGCTCGGCGAGTACCCTCCCCTGCCCCGGTTCCGGTCGGTGCTCGATCAGGCCGCGCAACCGTGCCACGAGCTGCTCCTCACCGTCGTAGCGGAACTCCGCGGGATACAGCTCCAGGTACGCCAGAGCGTCGGGCACGAGCGGGTAGCAGCCCGCGTAGCACGCCTCGATCATCGCAAGGCCGAAGAACTCGTTCACGGCCGTGGAGACCGCAACGTCCGCGCTTGCGAGCAGTCGCGCGTACGCGTCGCGACCCTCGGGCTCGCCCAGGTGCACGAGCCGGTCACCAAGCACGCTCGCAGCCTCGGCCATCAAAGCCTCGGTCTCGCGGAAGCTCTGCCCCGCCACCGCCACCTCGAAGTCCAGTCCTTCGCGCGCCAGCGTCTCCACCGCCGAGAAGAACGTCTCCGGATCCTTGTCGTGCTCCCAGCGGTGCGGCCACACGATGCGCACCCTCTCGCCGCGCGTCCCGGGCGCGGAGTCGAACAGCTCCGGGTCGAACGGCGGCGCAAGCACCTGCGACTTTGCGGTGATTCGCTCGGCGATGCCTCTGGGGTGATGGTCGGGAAACGCCTTGATGAAGCCTGGGATCTCCTCGCAGAAGCGCTCGAGGTTCCAGCGCGTGTTGAACAGGCAGCGCTCAGCCGAGAGCGCCGAGGTGATGTTAGTGAGCGGGAACTGGTAGTCCCACTCGGCTTCATGGCGCACGGGGTAGACGAGTTGGTTCTCGTGAAAGTAGACGATCGCCGGCACGCCAGCGAGAGCGGCACCAGCAAGCCCGCGGAACTCAGCGAGATTGATGAACGTGGAAGCGTAGATGAGGTCCCAGCGCGCCCCGGCCTCGTGGAGGCGTCGCGCTTCGTCGGCCATGTTGATGGCCGCGCCGCGCATCCGCCACTTCCACTTGCGAGCAGGCAAGGTCAGCAGGTCATGCTCGTAGCCGAGCCGCGTCAGCAGCCCGTCGAGGACCGCCCGGTGCGACCCGCCGTAGTAGGGCTCAAGTACGAGGATGCGCATGAGGTGATACTAGCCGACCAGCGAGGCGAGGTCGAAGTCGGGCGCGAAGGGGTTCACCACGGCGACACCCTCATACACGGCATGATCGCCGAAGTCTTCCGAGAGGATGTGCGTCATCCCGTGCTCGACGGCCGTCGCGATGATCTGCGCATCCCAGTATGAGAGCTTCAGTCGTTGTCTGATGTCGATCGCCCGGATCACAACGGCGGTCGTGACGGGCATCGCCGGGAAGAGGATAGCGACCCGAGACACCAGATCGCACGCATCATCCACACTTAGGGGCTCCGGCAATCTCTCTGTGACGACGCGCGCACACTCGGACAACACCTGCTGTGAGACGACTCCCTCGCGGCACCCCTCAAGCACACCAAGCACGGCATTGGCTCGCTCACACTTGGCAACATCACGCGCATCCACGAGGTAGACCACGACATTGGTATCGATCAGGACGCTACCAGCCACGGCCGGGCTTCCTCTCATGGATCTCATCACGAGTCCACGTCCGCTTTCCGGTGATCGTCACATCGGCACGCCGGCGTGCAGCCATCTCCATAAGCTTCGACCACGCCTCGTCACGAACGGCATCGTCTGTACCCGCGAAGTATCGATCCAGAGCCTCACGCATGATCTCCGCCTCGGTCTTACCGAGCGAGAGCGCATGCTGCTTCAGACGTTCGTCCTGCCGGGGTTCTATGTACATCTGCTTGCGCACCATGCGAGCCATGATGGCATCACCGCCTTACCAGGAGCGGAACACGATCGTACCAAGTGCGATGTATGAGTATACATCGCGTCTATGCGAGCGTGGAACGCCTTCAGCAAACGCCACTCGTTCGAGCGATCTACCCCTCGGCCTTCGGCCACCGCTTGGGCGGCTTGTAGGACGCACACGCATAGTCTGTCCAGCTGAGGCCCTCGATAGCGTCGGCGACCATGCGCTCCAAGTCGAGCTCGGCCTCCCCCGCCTCCACCTGACGGACGGTCGCGTGCGTCTCGGGCGTGCGCGGCATGAACAGTGTGCAGCAGTCAGTGTGCGGCTGTGTCGACAGTTCGAAGGTGCCGATCTCGCGTGCGATGGCGATGATGTCGTTCTTGTCATCGCCGATGAGCGGACGCAGCATGGGCATCGTCGCCGCTGCGTCCACGGCCGCGATGTTCTCCAGCGTCTGTGACGCGACCTGTCCCAGGCTCTCGCCGGTCGCGAGCGCACCGGCGCGTTCGACGGCCGCGATCTTCTCGGCCACGCGGATCATGAGTCGGCGATAGAGGAGTATGCGCAGGTCAGGTGGCGCGGCAAGCGAGATCTCGCGCTGCAGGTCGCCGAAGGGCACCACATACAGACGCGCCATGCCGCCGGTACGCGCGAGCACACGGGCGATATCGTCCGCATGGTGCTCGGAGGCCGCATCGGTCTGCGGTCTGCCAGAGAAGTGCACGCCCACGATGACGGCGCCGCGTCTTGCGAGGCGCCACGCCGCTACCGGTGAGTCGATGCCTGCCGAGAGCAGCGCGACGATCGTGCCGGAGACGCCGGTGGGGAGCCCGCCCGGACCTTGGATGCGACGCGAGAACGTGTACACCTCGCCCTGCACGACCTCCACCCGGACACGCACGTCAGGCGCGTCCAGATTCACGCCGAGGCCCGTCTCGGCAACCACGTAGGCTCCCAGGCGGCGATTCATCTCCAGGCTGCGCTCGGTGTAGTCGGTGGCCGAGCGACGACACTCCATGGCGAACGTGCGCGCCTGTGGGAACTGCCGGGTCGCCAGCAACGCCGCACGCTCCATGTCGTGGGGATCGCGACCGGTGACGAGCACGTCGGCAAGGTAGCTCACGCCCGGCACACGTGAGACGCACTCGATGATCTCCTCGAGCTTGTGGATATCGCTCACACGGACCATCACGCGACTTGCCACACGCTGCACAGCGGCATCGGTGAGGTCACCCAACACGAAGGCGATGTTGTCGGCCAGTCGTCGCTCGAAGACCCCGCGGTTCTTACCCTTGAGGCCGATCTCGTGGTAGTGCACCAGCACTGCACGCTCGAACATGCTCACCCCTCATGAAACGGATACCCCGCAGCCAGTGTACGGCGACGGGGCACCACGCGTGTTGCGGTCTTCTGCGAGTACTACTACTTGTAGCTCTCCTTGACGCGCTCGTAGCCGATATCGCCGGCGGCGATCTCGTCCATCGCAAGCGTCAGCGGCTTGGTGCTCGTGATCTGCGCGATCTGCGGCGCCTGCATGGTGAGCAGCGCCTGGTCACGCACACCATGGATCATGTCGTTGATCTGGCGCGCACGGCGCGACGACACGATGCAGAGCGTGTACTTGGAGTCGACCTTGGAAAGCAGTAGGTCGATCGGGGGCTTGATAACCATCAGGCATCGTCCTTTATCTTAAGCCAGGGATTCGATGATACGCACGAGCTCGTCAGTGGCCCGGGCAACATCATCGTTTTCTACCACGAAGTTGTAGTTTCCCACAAGTTCGAGCTCATGCACAGCCGTGGCCAGGCGCACCCTTACCTGATCGTCAGTCTCGGCGCCGCGACCACGGATGCGTCGCTCCAGTTCATCCATGGACGGCGCCACGATGAACACGAGCACCGCCTCCGGCATGAGAGCCTTCACTTGCAGCGCGCCCTGCGGATCGATCTCCAAGATGACATCGCGGCCCTCGGCCATCTTGGCCTCGACTGCGGTGCGAAGCGTCCCATAGCGGTTGCCGTGAACCTCTGCCCACTCAAGGAAGTCGCCGGTCTCTATACGGCGAGCGAACTCATCCGCAGTGAGGAAGAAGTAGTCCTCACCCTCGGTCTCACCGGGTCGCGGCGCGCGCGTTGTGGCCGAGACAGACTCCCAAAGCTCAGGGACCCTGGCGACCAGTCGGTCGACCAGGGTTCCTTTACCGGCCCCTGAAGGACCGGAGATGATGATCAAGTTACCGCGATGCATCCATACGGGGTCGGTTTGCTCCACCGGTGCTAACCGAGCCGCGCCATGAGCATCTCGCGCTGACGGGCACCGAGACCCTGCACGCGACGACTCTCAGAGATCTTGAGTTCTTCCATGATCTTGGCGGCCTTGGCCTTGCCGAAGCCGGGCAGGCTCTCGAGCAGCGCCGACACCTTCATACGTGCGACGATCGGATCGTCGGAGGCCTTCATGACCTCGACGAAGGACGTCTTGCCGCTCTTGATCTTCTGGCGAAGCTCAGCACGCTTCTGACGAGCTTCAGCAGCCTTCTTGAGCGCAGCCTTACGGTCGGCCTCGGAAAGATTGGGCAGAGCCATGATTCCTCCTCGTTCTTCGTTCCCATGCATATCCCAACGGGCCCATGGCGTCGTGCCGATGACCCGGCAATGCGAACAACGAGTTAGATGTTACCCTTGACCTGCGGTGATGCCAACCCTCATCAGGAAAGTCGGCGACTTCCCGGCGAGTAGAGAGGTACGTTCGCCGCACAAAGGCCACACGATCCCGGCTCCCAGGACTCGACCTCGAGTCGAAGGAGAGACACGAGTTCCACGTCGAACTTCTTGGCTCCCCCACGGTCGATGAGTGACGTGACCGCAACCGCCTCTCCGCCCGCCTCGCGTATGAGCGAGATGACCTCGGCCACACTTCCACCCGTCGTGACCACGTCTTCTACCACGAGGACGCGAGCACCAACAGGCACTTCGAACGCCCGGCGCAACACCATGACGCCTTCCTGACGCTCGCTGAAGATGAACTTGACCCCGAGTGCCTGTGCGACAGCGAAGCCGATGATGATCCCGCCCACCGCCGGCGCAGCTACCAGGTCGAACTGCCGTTCACCGAGTTTAGCGACCATCGCCTGTGCAAGGCGTGTCGTGAGCGCCGGGTCCTCGAGAACGCGCGCGCACTGCACGTAGGTGTCGGAGTGCCGACCACTCGTGAGCTGGAAGTGACCCGACAGTATCGCCTTCGCTTCTTTGAGCGCCTGCAAGACCTCGGCCTCGGTCATGGATACCATCGCTACTCCCCCTCGATGATGCGTTTGACGGCGGCTGCCGGGTTCTTTGCACCGGTGATGGGACGACCGATGACCAGGTGACTCGCACCCGCCTCGAGCGCTTCGGCAGGCGTCGCGACACGCGCCTGATCGCCCGCTTCGGCCCACACGGGACGTACGCCCGGCGTGACGACGAGTGCGTCGGGCCCGAGCAATGCGCGCATCTCTGCCGCCTCCTGTGGCGAACAGACGACACCGTCGACGCCGGTCTCGGCGGCAAGCATCGCAAGCGCACGCACCTGCTCGGCTGATGTTCGCTCGCACCCGATCTCCGCGAGCGCCGCGTCGTCAAGGCTTGTAAGCACGGTGACCGCGACGATCTGCGGGCACGGGACGCGGAACTTCTCGGCAGCTTTGGCGGTCGCCGATACCGCCGCCTCCAGCATCGCCCGACCGCCCGCTGCGTGCACCGTGAACAGATCGGCGCCCTGGCGCACGAGCATCCTGCACGCACCTTCCACCTGGTGCGGGATGTCGTGCAACTTAAGGTCGACGAACACCTTGAAGCCGAGAGCACGCAGCTCTCGCACGATGCCGGGGCCTGCGGCATAAAAGAGCGTCATGCCCACCTTGACCCAGGTCACGTGTCCCTTGAGGGAACGGGCCACCTCGAGAGCGGCTTCGCCGTCGGGCAGGTCGAGGGCGACGATGATCGAATCGCGCATGATGTCCTTTCGGTCAGGAACGGTCTTCACACTCCCACTTCTCAGAGCCTCACGGCGCCGGTGAGCTCGGCCACACGCCCGATCCCCCGCTTGAGACAGAACGCTTCGAGTCCTTCTGTGATGCGCATGGTCGCTGTGGGATCAACGAAGTTGGCGGTACCCACGGCGACCGCAGTCGCGCCGGCAAGCATGAACTCGACAGCGTCCTCGGCCGTCGCGATACCACCCATGCCGATGACCGGGATGCTGACCGCCGAGGCCACCTGCCACACCATACGCACGGCGACAGGCTTGACCGCAGGACCCGACAGACCGCCTACTGCCCGCGCAAGCTTGGGGTGGAACGTGTCGGTGTCGATCGCCATGCCCAGCAGCGTGTTGATGAGCGAGACACCGTCCGCCCCTTCGGCCTCCACCGCACGCGCGATCTCAGTGATGTCGGTGACGTTGGGGGTCAGCTTGACGATGAGAGGCTTGCGTGTGGCCGAGCGGACCGCGCGGGTGACCTCGGCAGCAGCCGAGCGACTCGTCCCGAACGCCATACCGCCTTCATCCACGTTGGGGCAGGAGATGTTCACCTCGAGCGCGCTCACAACGGCTTCGGCTTCAAGACGCTCGGCCACCGCGACATACTCGGCCACGCTGTGACCGCTTATGTTCACGATGACGGGCACGTCACGCGTGGCGAGCCACACGAGGTCGCTGGCGCAAAACGCCTCCACGCCCGGGTTCTGGAGGCCGATGGAGTTGAGCATGCCGCTCGCGGTCTCGGCGATACGTGGGCTGGCGTTGCCTGCCCACGGGTGCAGTGAGACGCCCTTTGTGACGATCGCTCCGAGTCGCTCCAACTCCACGAACCCGGCGTACTCACGACCCGAGGCGAACGTGCCTGAGGCGGTCACGACCGGGTTACGCAGCTCGAGCGACCCGAGCCTCACCCTCATGTCGACGGTATGGTTCACGTTCCTCCTAATACTTCGGGGGTATCTCGGCGCTGGCCCAGAGCACCTCTTCAGCGTTGAAGACGGGGCCGTCAACGCATGCACGTTTCTGCCCGTGCACGGTGCTCACCACGCATGAAAGGCACGCGCCGATGCCACAACCCATGAGACGTTCCAGCGACACCTGACATGGCACGCCCGCGGTCGCCGCCTGCGCGGCCACGATGCGCTCCATCGGTTCCGGGCCGCAGACGTAGACGATGTCTGGCCGGTCCTGTGCGACCAGCGGCTCGACGAGCGCGGTCACGAACCCGCGCTCACCCGCCGAGCCGTCGTCGGTGGCGATCTCGTGGCGACGCGCCACGTCGGCGAAGAGCTCGCGGGCGACGAGCCGCCCGGCGGTCGACGCCCCCTGTGCAACGGTCACGGCCACGCCTTTCTCGGCAAGCTCGATCGCAAGCATTCCCATCGGCGCCGAGCCCAGCCCGCCACACACGAGCAATGCATGTGAAAGCGTGTCGGGCATCTCCCAACCGTGGCCGAGAGGACCGATCAGATCCATCTCCTCACCACGCTCGGCCAGAGACAGCGCTCGCGTACCCACGCCGAGCACCTGATAGAGGATCTCGAGTCGCTCGCCGCTCGCGCGGTGCACCGAGAACGGACGACGCAGGATGAAGTCGCGCCCCTCGGCGATACGCAGATGCACGAACTGTCCGGGGCGCACGCCTCGAGCGACACGGGGCGCCTCAAGCACCACGAGCCCGACGCCCTCGGTGACGCGCTCGTTGCCGAGCACCGTCACGCGCTCCAGCAGCATGCGCTCGAGTCCGCCGTCGCTGCCGCAGGTCACTGCACACCTCCGAAGTCCTGCAGTGCGATGACGTCGAGCCGACCGTCCTTCATCGCCTCGATCGCCTGCACGCTCGCCTGCGCCGCCGCGAGCGTCGTGATGTTGCTCACGCCGTGCTGCACCGCGGCCGTACGGATGTGGTAGCCGTCCGAGCGGGTCTCCCGGCCGAACGGCGTGTTGATGACGAGTTGCACGCCACCGTTCTTGATCGCATCCACGATGTTGGGGCGACCTTCGTGTACCTTCGCGACCTCTTCGACCGCGATGCCCGACGCACGCAGAAGGCGCGCCGTGCCCTTGGTCGACATGATGCGGAAGCCCAGTTGCGCCAGATGACGAGCGATCGGCACGATCGAACGCTTGTCACGTTCGCAGACCGAGATGAACGCCGTCCCCTCGCCGGGCAGAGAGTAGTCTATGGCGAGCTGTGACTTCGCGTACGCGGCCGGAAAATCGAGCGCCACACCCATGACCTCGCCCGTGGACTTCATCTCGGGACCGAGCGTACTGTCGGTGCCCGGGAAACGGCCGAAGGGCATGACCGCCTCTTTCACGCAGAAACGGCCCAGGTCGCGTTCCTCGTCGGGCAGGTCCATCTCGGCAAGCTTCATTCCTGCCATGGCGCGCGCAGCCACCTTGGCAAGCGGTACCCCGGTCGCCTTGCTGACGTAGGGCACCGTGCGGCTCGCACGCGGGTTCACCTCAAGGACATAGACGCACTCGTCTTTGACAGCGAACTGCACGTTCATGAGACCCTCGACACCGAGCGCCATCGCAAGAGCGCGCGCATGGGTCTTGATCTGCGCGATCGTCTCGGTACCCAGCGAGAACGGTGGCACGCAGCACGCCGAGTCACCGGAGTGGATGCCGGCCTCCTCGATGTGCTCCATGACCCCTCCGATGTAGACGCTCTCGCCGTCGCACACAGCATCGATGTCGACCTCGATGGCGCCTTCCAAGAACCGGTCGAGCAACACGGGGTGATCGGGACTGACCGCAGCCGCCTGCTCCACGTAGCGACGCATGTACTCTTCGTCGTACGCGATGACCATGCCGCGCCCGCCAAGAACGTAACTCGGACGCACCAGCAGCGGGTAGCCGATGCGATCGGCGACCTCAGCGGCCTCATCCATCGTGTAGGCCGTGCCCGCCGCGGGATACGCGATGCCGAGGCGGTCGAGCACCCCCGAGAAGCGCTTGCGGTCCTCGGCCAGATCGATCGCCTCAGGCTTGGTGCCCAGGATCGGCACGCCTGCCTGCTCGAGTGCGTGGGCGAGCTTCAGAGGCGTCTGCCCACCGAAGGTGACGAGCACACCCTCGGGCTTCTCGGCCTCAATGATGTCCATGACGTCCTCGAACGTGAGCGGTTCGAAGTACAGGCGGTCGGAGGTGTCGTAGTCGGTCGAGACCGTCTCGGGGTTGCAGTTCACCATGATGGTCTCGTAGCCCATGTCGTGCAGAGCATAGGCCGCATGAACGCAGCAGTAGTCGAACTCGATGCCCTGCCCGATGCGGTTGGGACCGGCGCCGAGGATCATCGCCTTCGGGCGGTCCGAGGGAGCCACCTCATCCTCGTCCTCGTAGGTCTTGTAGTAGTACGGCGTCGTGGCCGCGAACTCGGCCGCGCACGTATCGACCGACTTGAATGTAGCCTTCACCCCAAGGTCGAGCCTTGTGGTGCGCACCTCAGCCTCGACCGTCCCTGTAAGGTGAGCGATCTGGATGTCCGAAAGGCCCATACGCTTGGCCTCACGCATGTCCTCAGCATCCATGGCGGCGAGACCTGTATCCGACACGGCGCGTTCGCCGTCCACCATCTGACGTATCTGGTCGAGGAACCACGGGTCGACGTGTGTGAGCTCATGAAGCTCTTCGACCGCACGCCCACGACGCAGCGCCTCGGCGATATAGAACGGCCGCTGTTCATTGGGAACCGCGAGCATGTGGTCGAAGCGATCCTCATCGAAGACGTCTTTGCCATCGGCGCCGAGACCCGCGCGCCCGTTCTCCAGCGATCGCATCGCCTTGCCGAACGCTTCTTTGAACGTGCGCCCGATGGCCATCGCTTCACCGACGCTCTTCATTCGCGTGGTGAGCGTAGTGTCGGTACCCGGGAACTTCTCGAACGCCCACCGCGGCACCTTGACGACCGTGTAGTCGATGCTCGGCTCGAAGCATGCAGGCGTCATGTGTGTGATGTCGTTGGGGATCTCGTCGAGCGTATAACCCACGGCAAGCTTCGCGGCGATCTTCGCGATCGGGAAGCCGGTCGCTTTGGACGCGAGCGCCGAGGATCGGCTCACACGCGGGTTCATCTCGATAACGGCGAGACGCCCGTCGCGCGGGTTCACCGCGAACTGGACGTTGCTGCCGCCGGTCTCGACGCCGATCTCGCGCATGATGGCGAGTGCGGCGTCGCGCATGATCTGGTACTCGCGGTCGGTAAGCGTCTGCGCGGGCGCGACCGTGATGCTGTCGCCGGTATGCACGCCCATCGCATCGAAGTTCTCGATGGAGCACACGATGACCGCGTTATCGTTGCGGTCGCGCATGACCTCCATCTCGTACTCTTTCCAACCGATCACGCTTTCTTCTATCAGCACCTCGCCGACCGGGGACAGTGCGAGTCCGCTCGTGACGATCTCGCGCAGCTCCTCGACGTTGTAGGCGATGCCACCCCCCGCCCCGCCCATAGTGAAGCTCGGACGGATGACGGTCGGGAAGCCGACGGTTCCCACGAGCTCCTCGGCGTCGGCGATCGAGTACGCGTAGCCGCCCTCCGGCGTATCAAGGCCGATGCGAGCCATGGCCTCGGCGAAGAGCTTGCGGTCCTCGCCCTTCTTGATGACCTCCAGCGTGGCACCGATGAGTTCGACACCGTAGCGAGCAAGCACGCCCGACTCGGCCAACGCGACTGCCACGTTCAGGCCCGTCTGCCCGCCGAGCGTCGGCAGCAGTGCATCGGGTCGTTCGACGGCGATGACCTTCTCCACGAAGCTCGGCGTCACCGGTTCCACGTAGGTCCGGTGCGCGAACTCCGGGTCGGTCATGATGGTCGCCGGATTTGAGTTCACCAACACGACCTCGTATCCGTCCTCGCGCAGCACCTTGCATGCCTGCGCACCGGAATAGTCGAACTCGCAGGCCTGGCCGATGATGATCGGCCCCGAGCCTATGAGGAGTATCTTCTTGATGTCGTCTCTGCGCGGCATTGCCCCTACCCCTCGCCGAAGATGTCCTGGTGGCCGTCCATGAGCCGCGTGAACGAACCGAACAGGTACCGCGCATCATGTGGCCCCGGAGCCGCCTCGGGATGGTACTGCACCGAGAACGCCGGTATCTCCAGCGGCCGCACACCTTCCACCGTCATGTCGTTCAGGTTCACGTGGGTGAGCTGCACCGGACCGAAGCGCTCCGATCGCACTACCGGCGCCACCCCCGCACGCACCCAGGCGCCCAGATCGGCCGGATCCAGCGTGAGCTCACCACACAGCTCAGGCACGAGCGGCCCGATCGAGGCGAAGTCGACGCAGAACCCGTGGTTCTGACTCGTGATCTCCACCCGGCCGGTAAGGAGGTTTTTTACCGGCTGATTACCGCCACGGTGACCGTACTTGAGCTTATAGGTGTCAGCACCCAGCGCCAGCGAGAGCATCTGGTGTCCCAGGCAGATGCCGAACACCGGTTTGACGCCGAGAAGCTCTCGCAGCGTGCGATACAGGTAGTCGACCGCAGCGGGATCGCCGGGTCCGTTGGCCAGGAAGATGCCATCGGGCTCCAGGACAAGCACCTCTTCAGCACTCGTTGTGGGTGGTACGACGATGACCTCGCAGTCATGCTCGGCCATTCGGCGTAAGATGTTGTACTTCACGCCCGAGTCGTATGCAACGACGCGATAGCGCGGTGTAGCACTCAGCACGCCGGTGTCGACCGGGAGTTCGCAGTCGGGCGGCATCTCATCGCCCCAGGTGTAGCGTTCGGTGACGGCCACCTCGGCCACAAGATCGCGTCCCACGAGTCCGGGGGCCGCCTGAGCCTTCGCGACGAGCGATGCCGGGTCCAGGTCCTCGGTGGAGAGCACGGCACGCATCGCGCCTTGATCGCGGATGTGGCGCGTGAGGCGACGGGTGTCGACGCCCTCGATGGCGACCACGGCGTGACGCTCGAAGAACTCGCGCAAGGTCTCCTCGGCACGCCAGTTCGATGCCATCGACGACAGCTCGCGCACGACGAAACCGGCCGCGAACACACCGCGCGACTCCATGTCGGCCCCGTTCACACCGTAGTTGCCGATGTGCGGCATCGTCATCGTGACGATCTGACCCGCATAGCTCGGGTCGGTGAAGACCTCCTGGTAGCCCACGAGCGAGGTGTTGAAGACGGCCTCGCCCGTCGTCTCGCCGGGAACACCGCAACTGATGCCCGAAAAGAGCGTCCCGTCCTCGAGCGCGAGCAGTGCGCGTCGCTTGCCGGTCACTCGACCACCTTTCCGTTACGGAGGGCGAAGTACCCGCCGATCAGCACGTCACTCGCCTTGCCGAGCAGTCTGTGGCCGAGGAACGCCGAGTTGCGTGATTTTGAGTAGAACCAGTCGCGGGTGACCTCGACGCGAGCCTCGGGATCCACGATGGTGATGTCCGCGACAGACCCGGCCTCCAGCGTGACCACCGGCAGTCCGAGCGCCGCACGCGGGCCGTGTGCCATGAGGCGCGCCACATCGGCCCAGGTGAGCTTCTCGGTGGCCACAAGGTGCGTGTTCACCAGAGAGAGAGCGGTCTCCAGTCCCGTCGTCCCGAAGGGAGCCAGCTCGAACTCCAGTTCCTTCTCGTGTGGCGCGTGCGGGGCGTGATCGGTGGCGATGCAGTCGACCGTACCGTCCCGTAGCGCTTCGACGAGCGCCGCTCGGTCCTCGGCAGTACGCAACGGCGGGTTCATCTTCAGGTTCGTGTCGTAGCTGAGCAGCGCATCCTCATCCAAGAAGAGGTGATGTGGCGTGACCTCGCACGTCACCGAAAGCCCACGCTCCTTGGCCGCACGCACGAGCGCTACCGAGCCTGCGGTCGAGAGATGCGCGAGGTGCAACCGGCATCCGGTGAGTTCGGCCAGTCGGATATCGCGAGCGACCATGACCTCCTCGGCGGCGGCAGGCTGACCAGGCAGTCCCATACGAGTGGATACGACGCCCTCGTTCACGACGCCGTCACCGGAAAGCGACTCTTCCTCGGCATGTGAGATGAGCGTCGCGCCAAAGCCCTTGAGGTACTCCATCGCCACGCGTGTCATGCCTGCCGAGGCGACGGGGTGACCGTCGTCGGAGAACGCAACGGCGCCCTCGGCCAGCATGTCGCCGATCTCGGCAAGCCCCTCACCTGACTGGCCTTTGGTCACCGCACCGATCGGGTACACGCGAACGACACCGGTCTCTTCGGCTCGCTCGACCACGAAGCGTACCTTCGACCCGGTATCGCAGACCGGGTCCGTGTTCGCCATCGCACAGACGGCAGTGAAGCCACCGTGCGCTGCGGCGCGCGTACCCGAGGCGATCGTCTCCTTATCCTCGCGACCCGGCTCGCGCAGGTGCGTGTGCGCATCCACCAGACCGGGCAGTACGATCTTCTCGGCGCAGTCGACGGTCTCGCCCTTGGCCATCGTAAGATCACTACCGATCTCGACGATGACACCATCGCGGATCAGCACGTCGCAGACAGCGTCGAGTCCGACTGCCGGGTCGACGACCCGGCCTCCCTTAAGCAGCAGCGCCACTGTCGGCACCTCCCAACAGTAGGTACATCACGGCCATGCGTACTGCGACTCCGGCATTCACCTGGTCAAGCACGTGCGATCGCGGCGAATCGGCAACCTCGGAGGAGATCTCAACGCCGCGGTTCATGGGACCGGGGTGCATGACGATCATCTCGGGTCTGGCCGAGGCGAGGCGTGTCGCATTCATCCCGTAGAACCTGGCGTACTCGCGATTGGACGGGAACGGCATCCGCGCGGCTCGCTCGAACTGGACCCTCAACATGTAGGCGACATCGAGCTGGGGCAGGACTTCATCCAGCGAGTACGCGACATCGGCGCCCATGATATCGGGACGCGCGGGCATGAGCGTGGGCGGACCGATGATGATCGGTCGTGCTCCCACCTTTCGGAGCGCCGGCACCAGCGAGCCGGCGACACGGCTGTGGCAGATGTCGCCGACGATGCCTACGGTCAAACCCTCAAGGCGGCCGAGCTTCTCGCGCATCGTGAACAGGTCGAGCAACGCCTGGGTCGGGTGCTGGTGGATACCGTCGCCACCGTTGACGATGTGCGCGTCCATACACTCGGCCAGCATCTGCGGCGCGCCAGCGTACTTGTGACGTACGACGACAAGATCGCATGCCATCGCTGACAGCGTCGCAGCAGTGTCGCGCAGCGACTCACCTTTGACCGTGGCCGACGCCGAGGCGGCGAAGTTGATGCCGTCGGCCGACAGGCGCTTGGCGGCGATCTCGAAGCTGGTGCGCGTGCGCGTACTCGGCTCCAGGAACAGGTTCACGATCGTCCGACCACGCAGGGTCGGCAGCTTTTTGATGCGACGCTCGTTGACTTCCTTGAACGAGTCAGCGGTATCCAGGATCGCGATGATGTCATCGGGCGTGAGGTCGTCCATCGTCATGATGTGCTTGCACGAAAGCATCTACGCGTCCTCCTCCGTCTGCTCGAGGATCGCAGCGCTGTCGTTCCCGTCATGCTCGGTAAGTGCCACCTTGACCCGTTCCTTGCGCGATGTCGGCACGTTCTTGCCCACATAGTCTGCACGGATCGGCAACTCCCGATGTCCACGGTCCACGAGCACCGCAAGCTGCACCGAGCACGGACGGCCATAGTCCATGATGGCGTCCATCGCAGCGCGGATCGTACGACCCGTATAGAGCACGTCGTCGACGAGGATGATGTCGCGGCCCTCGACGTCGAACGGCACGTCGGTGCGGTGTACCTCGGGATTGAGATGGGTCGCCACATCATCGCGGTAGAAACTGATGTCGATGCTGCCGACCGGCACCTCGGCACCTTCGATGCGCTTGATCCGCTCGGCAAGACGCTGCGCCACGTATGCCCCACGCGTAAGGATCCCGGCGAGTGCGATGTTGCCGGCGCCTTTGTTCGCCTCTAAGATCTCGTGCGCGATGCGCGTAAGCGCCCGATCGATGGCCGAGGCGTCCATCACCTCGGCTTTCACGCGATAGCCCATCTGCCGTACCTCCTTCGCGTCCCCATGCGAGAACTCCCGCAATGGAAAACGCCTCCTTGCGGACGGCAAGAAGGCGGCGTATGCGTGCGCGCGGGCTACAGATGAACAGCACACGGGCTATGCGATTAGCACTCCTTGCCGGCCTCACCGGACCGGTATTAAAGGTCTTGTGCGAAGATACCAGGTCGTCGTCGTTCAGACAACCACGCGCGGACGGTCATCGGCGAGCGGCAGGGTGATGGTGACGGTGGTGCCCTCCCCTTCGGCCGAAACGATGTCCACGCGACCGCCGTGACGCTCGACTATCTCCTTGACGACCGCGAGGCCGATACCAAGCCCGCCACTCGCGCGGGTGCGGGCGCGATCAGCGCGCCAGAAGCGCGCAAAAGCCCGAGCGTACTCCTCCTCGGTCATCCCGATACCGGTGTCACTCACGACCAGCAGCGCTTCGGGACCCTCGGCACGCACATCCACACGCACGGTACCGCCCTCAGGCGTGTAGCGCGCCGCATTGGAGAGCAGGTTACCGACCGCCTGCGTGAGACGGTCCCTGTCGCCGACGACGACCGGCCCCCGTTGGATGACGGTCTCAAACCCGAGGCCGAGCGACTCCATAAGCGCACGCGAACCCTCCACGGCCTGCTCGACCGGCTCGGCAAGGTCGATAGGACGCATCTCGAAATATGCAGAACCCGTCTCGAGTCGCGAGAGTTCGAGGATCGAACCGGTCAGGCGACCGAGCCGGACGGTCTCGTCATGCAGGATACCGAGACGTTCCTCGTCAACCGGCATCACGCCGTCCTGCATCGCCTCGACGGTCGCCTGGATGGCCTGCAACGGCGTGCGCAACTCATGTGCGACGTCAGCGGTCAGCTGCCGCTCGAACGTGCGCTCAGCAGCGACCGCATCCGCCATCGCATCGAGCGTACTGCCGAGCTGGCTGATGGCGTCCGTGCCCGCCATACCGGTCCGCGCCTCGTTCTCACCCGAGCGTAGTCGAACCGCGACACGGGTCACTGCATTGATGGGACGCACGATAGAACGCGCGTAGAGCGCACCTGCGATACTCGCAGCGACCACGGCAAGTACGGCCGCAAGCCCGAGCCCACGGAACGTGGCCGCGCGAAAGCGCAGATCCCGCTCGGTCAGCAGCCCGCTCGGCGCAGTCGAGGCCACCCGGACCTCACCCACGCTCTCGTCATCGACGATGATGGGTGCGGTGGCCGAGACCTCACCGATCGTGATCCGCTGGACGTCCTGGTTCGGCTCTTCGCCGGGCTTTCGCACATAGCCGACCAGCTCACCCTCGGCATCAAGGACCTGGACGTTCAGATCCGCGAGCAGGTAGTACAGCGAGTCCGGGATCCCTACGTGTGTCCAATCACCCGACATGCGGTACTGGTCTGCGATGATTGAAGCAGTAGCATTCGCACGCTCTTGCAAACGTTCACGGACATAAGACTCGAAAGAACGCTGCCAACTCACACCAACGATGGCTGCGGCGAGCACCGCGGTGAAGGCCGCGACCGCAGCGAACGCAATGCCGAGACGGAAACCGATCGTGCTGCGCGACACCCTACTCCTCTCCGTCTGTCGGCGCATCGAAACGATAGCCCACACCGAAGACCGTGTGGATGAAGCGCGGTTCGCGAGGATCATCGTCCAGCTTCGCACGAAGGTTCTTCACATGTGAGTCGATGGCGCGTTCATAGCCCTCGAAGTCGTAGCCCAGCACCTTCTCCACGAGTTCCATGCGTGAGTACACCCGCCCCGGGAACCGCGACAACGTGGCAAGCAGTTTGTACTCGCTGGCGGTGAGAACGAGCTCTTCGCCGTCGAGCCACACGCGATGACCGGCAAGGTCCATCTCAAGGGTGCCGAAGGAGACGCGCGAGCGTTGTGGCTCGCTCTCAGCGCGCGCGCGGCGCAGCAGCGCTCGTACACGAGCGGCGAGTTCACGTGGACTGAACGGCTTTACGAGGTAATCGTCGGCTCCGAGGTCAAGACCGGCGATGCGCTCCTCCTCGGTGCCCTTGGCGGTCAGCATGATGATCGGCACATCCGAGTGGTCCCGAACCCGACGACAGACCTCCTCACCGGACATCCCTGGCAGGTTAAGGTCCAAGACGACGAGATCATAGCGCGAGGCACCGAACGCTTCGAAGGCCTTCAGCCCGTCACCGATCGCCGTGACCCACAGCCCGTCGCGTTCCAGATATGCCTCGACGACATCGCGTGTCTGACGTTCGTCCTCGACCAGAAGTACTCTGCGTGTGCTGTCCACCTCTTCGACCAAGCCCTTCGCATGCCGGAATCGTTCACGCCCCCACTACATCATACGGCCATGTGGCTCACGCGAACGGATTGTGGAGGTCTTGTGTGCTCACTCCACGCCTGCGAACGGGATACGGATCGTAAAGGTACTGCCTTCCCCGAGTCGACTCTCCACGTCGATGCGTCCTCCGTGTGCCTTCACGATCTGATCGGCGACGAACAGGCCCAGCCCGATACCGCCGAAAGAGCGCGTCGATGACATGTCACCTTGCGTGAACCTGTCGAACAGTCGCGGCACGTCCTCCGGTGCAAGGCCGACGCCGCGATCCGATACCGAGATCACCGCTTCATCGCCCTGCTTGCGAACGCTGACATCGACAGGTCCGCCGTCGGGCGAGTACTTGACTGCGTTCGAGACGAGGTTGGCGACCGCTCGCCCGAGCCTCTCGGCATCACAGACACACATGGGTAGATCGTCAGTCACATCGATTGACAAGCGATGCTCCGGTGTACGCTCCACTGTATCCGCATGCACGCGCACGACCTGCTCAAGGTCATTGGGCCGTTTGAGCAGCCGCAGGCCCTCGGACTGCATCATGGAGACCTCGAGCAGCTCTTCCACAAGCTGTTTCATGTGGACCGAGTGACCACGCACTTTGCGCAACAGCTCGGGACCGCGCTGTGAGAGTTGCTCTACCTCCATATGCACGAGCAGATCGGTGAAACCTATGATGCTCGTGAGTGGTGTGCGCAGCTCATGAGAGACCGTCGCCACAAAGCTCGACTTCAACTGCTCGAGCTGTAAGCGTTCGGTGACGTCTTGCACGAGCCATACGAAGCGCTCCACACCCGGATCACTGTTCGCGACCGTCGTGACCGAGACCGTCTCGAAGAAACGCGAACCTCCCTTGCGTACGCCAACGGCATCCAGATGTTCCGGCGCCCCTTTGTGTGCCGAGTCCATAAGGGAACAGAGCCGATCGTAGGTCTCATCATCGGGACTCATCGCACGCATACTCATGCCGACCGCTTCGTCGGCGCTGTAACCGCTCAGCTCGCTGAAGGCCGGGTTCACCCACTGTATCCGCTGCTCTGCATCGGTGATGGCGATGCCGTCGGCTGCAGACTCGAGCGCCGCTGACTGGAGCTGGATACGGTCGCGCCCCTCAAGAACCGTGAGAGAGACCGCGACGCGCCCGGCCAGCCGTTCAAGCATCGAGCGCATATCATCGTCCAACAGAAGTCGATCGCTCGCGCAAAAGACCATGGCTCCGGTGACCTCTCCGTCCACCACGAGCGGCACAGCGAACGCGCTGGTGAGACCATGTGAGACCGAGTGCTTTGCCCAGATATCACCTTCTTCATCCCCGACCTCGCGGAACACACTCTTCCCGCTAATGATGGCCTGAGCTGAGGGGTAGATGACCTCAGGAGTGTCCCAGCACACTGGTTCGACCGCCAGGTACTGCCTTCCGTTTTCACTCGTTTCATAGGTGACCGTGCCATCGTCGCGCTTCGTCCCGACAAAGACGACAGGGAGTCCGAACCGTTCGGCCGACTCATCACAGACCAGCCGTATGATCTCGCCACGCGTCTTGGGGGTGAGTAGGGCCCGGTCCATCACGTTGCCGATGTGGTCCACGCTCTCGGTAAGACAACGAGCGGTCACGTCGATCGCGAAGATATGATACGCAACGACCTCATCGGCGTCACGGGTCACGCTCGTCGAGAACTGCAGGAGCACGCGCTTGCCGGATTTCGCCAGAAGCGACGCCTCGTAGTGTTGGGCTTCCACACCCGAAACCGCCATCTTCTTCACACGTTCCAGGCGTTGCTCACGCTCTTCCGGTGGAATGAACAGCTCAGCGTAGCCCTTGCCGACGACCTCGTCTGCCGAGTAACCCGTGACCCGTTCAGCTCCATGGCTGAAGATGATCACCTTCAACTGTGGATCAAGGACCGCGACGAACACGTCTGAGTACTCGATGACCTGCCTGGTGAAGTCGCGCTCGTTGCGGAGTTCGCCCTCTACGCGTTTGCGTTCGAGCACGTCGGCGTTCAGTTCAGCGATGAGACCTGCTTTTATGGCCACTTCTTCGCCAAGGATCTCCATCGCGCGACGGAGTTCGGAGTTCGCTTTCTCCAGACTTGCCGCCTTCTCTTCAAGCTTGTTCACAAGTCGCGAACTGTACTCCTGCAATATCTCGGTCTCGTCGGTCATCTGCGGTTGACGTGTGGCACCTTCGTCGCTGATGCCCACCAACTCCTCGATCGCAGCGAGCAAGACGTCAGGATCGGTCGGCTTGCGCCAGAAGCCGTCGGCACCAAGGCTCGTCGCGAAGCGTTCGTCAGCGGGGTCGGTGTATGAGGCGGTGTAGAACACGAGCGGCACCGCGGCGAGTTCAGGGTCGCTCTTCCAAGCTCGGCACAGCTGATAGCCGTCCATTGTAGGCATGAGGATATCGGTGATAACGATGTCTGGCCGTTTCTCGTGCGCCACGCGAAGTGCCTCTTCGCCGTCGCCCGCTTCCAGTGCCTCGTGACCACGTGAGACGACGATGGATTTGACCAGATAGCGTCCCGAGGGATCATCGTCGACGACAAGCACCCTCATGAGATCTCCTCTTCTGCCGCGCCTGCCAACGTTACAGTCGCACACGTCGCGGTGAACGATAAGGATCGACGCCGACATCGACTCAGCCCTGCAATGACGGCGTTACCCGACAATATCGGCAATCGAGCGTGACCACTGAACCCCCCCCCATGTCAAGAGACTGACTGAAAGACCTACACATCCACCCTAGCCTCGATGCAATCTTGGGAGGGCGGTCTAGCTGCTCGGCGGCAAAACGACCGGAAGGACTTCCTCGCCCGCTTCTGTGCGGCCCATCGACTCGGGCTCAAGAGCTCTCAATCGGCTCGCCAGATCTTCAGGGAGTGGGTCACGCAACGATATCTGCTCTCCTGTGATGGGGTGTGTGAGTTCGAGCTTGTATGAGTGCAGGAACTGCCGTGTCAGGCCAAGGTCGGCCTTAGGGTGATTGCGCCCGTACATCTGGTCGCCCACCACCGGATGATCGATGTAGGCCATGTGCACGCGGATCTGGTGCGTGCGGCCCGTGTAGAGCTTGCACTCCACGAGCGTGTAACCGTCGTCGCGGACACCCGCCATGTAGCGCTCCAGCACGCGAAACGTGGTCACGGCCTGCTTGCTCGACGGCCCGTCCGTGACGGCCATCCGCATCCTGTCCTTGGGATGCCTGCCAAGAGGAGCGTCCACGATCCCTGAGTCCGGAGTGATGTAACCGTGTACAAGCGTCACGTAGCGGCGGTCGATCGCACGTATCTTGATCGCCTCGGAAAGAGCAGCCTGCGTCGCATCGTCTTTGGCTACCATCATCAGGCCGGTCGTGTCCTTGTCGAGACGGTGCACGATACCCGGGCGTTCTTCCCCCGCAAGCGTGCCCAGGTCCTTGCTGTGCGCGAGCAACGCATGCACCAGTGTGCCTGTCCAATGACCGTGAGCGGGATGCACGACCATGTCATCGGGCTTCGATAACACGATGAGGTGGCTGTCCTCGTAGCGGATGTCGAGCGGTATCTGTTCCGGGATAAGCGTGCTCGGCTCACGTCGTGGCATGAACACCTCGATCTGCTCGCCGGCTCGGACAGCGTGCCGTTTGGAAGCGGGGTCGCCGTCCACGTGCACGCAACCCTTCTCGATGAGTTTCGCCGCCATAGAGCGACTCGGCAGGAACTCGAACTCCCCGAGCAGCTTGTCGAGTCGCTGCCCGGCCTCCTCGGCGGACACCAGGTGCTCATACATATCGCTCACGAGGCGTCCTCTCCCGCTTGTTCCCACGCCTCTGCATCAATAGTCGAGTCCTCCACCACTGCACCCTTAAAGGCCCTGTCTGCCTCTTTCGAGAAGAGCAACCAGACGATGAGGATGGCGACACCGACGTCGAGCGCGGCGTCGGCCACATTGAAGACCGGCCATCCGTGGATCTCGAAGAAGTCCGTGACCTGACCTGCGGCGACCCTATCGATGAGATTGCCGAGCGCACCGGCAGCGATCAGCCCGAGTCCGTGCACGGCGAACCAACGCCGCGGATGCACACGCCACCAGATCAGCCCAATGGCGCCGAGCACGACGAGTGCGACAGCGATGAAGAAGCCCAGCTGGCCGGGTAGCAGCCCGAAGGCCGCGCCCTTGTTGTTGATGTGAGTGAGACTGAACACGTCAGAGACGACAGGTATCGAGCGACCGAGCACCATGTTGGCCCGCACATAGGCCTTCGACGCTTGGTCTAACGCGAGCACCACGATCACCGTCGCCGCGAACGCCAGTCCGGCGCGGCGGTACACTACCTGCTCTCCTCCCGCTCTTTGCAGGCTATGCACAGATCGGCCCACGGAACAGCCTCGAGTCGTTCGACAGGGATCTTCGCGCCACAGCGTTTGCACGTCCCGTACTCGCCGCTCGCGACCCGTCCCAGCGCGCCGTCCACCTGCGCCAACGTCTCGCGGGCGTTGTCCTCCAGCGACATACCGAGTTCGCGAGCAAAGGTCGCAGAACCCTGGTCGGCCATGTGGTCACGGTAGTTGTTCTCGCCCGACACGTCCGATAAAGCCTCCTGGCCGTCCCGTTCGTACTCCTCTATCTCAGCGACCAACCGCACGCGCTCGTCTTCGAGCCGCGTCTTCAGTGCGCCAAGCCTCTTGTTGTCCATTGCCAAGCCTCCCTCGATTCGAAGGCGATATCTAAAAAGCGCCCCATGCGGGGCGTCAAGGGTCTTGAAGGGATTATACCACCTGCCCGTCCGGAAACACGTCGGGCGGGCAGGTGACCGGGTTCGCTAGCCTTGTACGACCGAAGAACAGCGTCCGCACAGGCCATCAGCACCGACTTCACGGAAGTTCCAACAGCGAGGGCACTTCGTGCCATCAGCGGGAAGGACATCGACGAACAGGGCCTTTTCCGGTACCGGTACCCCGTCTTCGGTGGGAACCAGCTTCTGACGCAGTGCGACATCCGAGACGATGAACATGTCCGCCAGCTCGCGCGCGTCGCGCGCTTGCAGCACCGCCGACTGATCAGCTGCAGCCCAAATAACGACCTTTGCCTCCTGGCTCTTGCCGATGCGCTTCTCGTTGCGTGCGTCCTCGAGCGCTTTGGTGACCGCATCACGCACTTCGAGTACAACGACGTAGTCCGCACGCAACGCCGCAGCCTCCTCGGCATGCTCGGCCACGAGCTCTCCAACCGATGTCGGCCAGCCGGCAAGATGGACCGACTCGATGCCCTCGCGCAGAGCCTCGGGCATGAACTGCCAGATCTCCTCGGCGGTGAAACTAAGGATCGGCGCCACGAGTCGCACCAACGAAGTGAGCACTGCGGCAAGCACGGTCTGCGCACTGCGACGTGAGACCGAGTCAGCCTCGTCGGCGTACAGACGGTCCTTGAGCACGTCGAGGTAGAACGACGAGAGCTCGGTGCCGCAGTAACCGTAGATGGCGTGATAGACCTGGTGGAATTTCCAATCATCGTAAGAACGGGTCACGCGGTCCACGAGATCCGCGAGGGTGACGAGCGCGTGGCGATCGAGTTCAGGCATGTCCTCCCAAGCAACGACATCGCCAGGTTCGAAATCGTAGAGGTTGGAGAGCAGGAACCTAAACGTGTTGCGAATACGGCGATATGCCTCTGACGTGCGCTCCAAGATCTCGTCGGAGACGGAGACGTCCTGTGAGTAGTCGGCTGAGGCCGTCCATAGGCGGATGACATCGGCGCCGTACTTGGAAACGACGTCCAGCGGCGAGACGACGTTGCCGAGTGACTTGCTCATCTTGCGACCGTCACCGTCAACGATGAACCCGTGCGTGAGCACCGTCTTGAAGGGTGCCTCGTCGTACGCACCCACGCTCGTAAGGAGCGATGACTGGAACCAACCACGATGCTGATCCGAGCCCTCCAAATAGAGTTCGGCCGGGCGTCGCAGCTCTTCGCGAGCGTCAAGGACCGAGGTGTGTGAGACGCCGGACTCGAACCAGACGTCGACGATATCGCTCTCGGCACGCAATTCGGTCCCGCCGCAACGCGGACATGCGACTCCCTCGGGCAGATACTCGGACGGCTTGCGTGTGAACCACGCATCGGCCCCTTCAGTCGCGAACAGCTTCTCGACCGCGGCGAACGTCGTGTCGTCGGCGACCGTCTCGCCACACTTCACACACTCGAAGACCGGGATCGGCACGCCCCATGCGCGCTGACGGCTGATACACCAGTCGGGACGGTCGGTGACCATCGAGTTGATCCGGTTCACGCTCCAGCCCGGCACCCATTTCACACCCTTGATGGCCTGCAAGGCTGCGTCGCGTAGTCCCGTCTTGTCCATCGAGATGAACCACTGCTCCGTGGCACGGAAGATGACCGGCTTCTTGCAGCGCCAACAGTGAGGGTAGCTATGCGTCGTCTTACCGGCAGCGGCGAGCACCCCACGCTCGGCCAACCACTCGATGATGATCGGATTCGCCTTTTCCACGTGCAGTCCCGCAAAAGGACCGCCACCCTCGTCGAAGACGCCACGGTCATCAACGGGCATGGGCGAGGGCAGACCGAACTTCACGCCGACCAGATAGTCCTCTTCACCGTGACCGGGCGCCGTATGCACCGCGCCGGTACCGGTCGTAAGCTCCACATGATCGCCCGTGATGATGACGCCCCCCACGCCCTCGTGCACCGGCTGCGCGTAGTGTAGTCCCTGCAGCTCTCGGCCCTTGACACGCACAGGCTCGCCGGCCGCGTCGCGGACGAGCTCGAAAGACTCCCAGCCGGTCGCTTGGGCGACAGCTTGCACGAGCGCCTCGGCCATCACGAGCACTTCGCCGCCCACAGCGACGCCGACGTAGTCAGCATCTGCCGCCAGCGTCACGGCGACGTTGGCAGGCAGCGTCCACGGCGTCGTCGTCCAGATGAGCACGGCAGCCTTCCCCGCCGCCGCAAAGGACGCGGGCGGATCGAGCAGCCAGAACTTCACGTAGATGCTGTCCGAGGTCTCATCGCCGTATTCGATCTCGGCCTCTGCCAGAGCGGTCTTACAGCGGTAGCACCAGTGGATCGGCTTGCGACCCTTGTAGATCATGCCGCGACGGTACATCTCGGCGAAGACCTTCACGTCACCGGCTTCGTAGCTCCTGTTGAGCGTGAGGTACGGGTCAGCGAAGTCGCCGCGGACTCCCAGGCGCTTGAACTCGGACGCCTGTACGTCGACGAACTTCATCGCGTACTCGCGGCACAGCGTCCGCAGCTCCGCCTGTGAGATCTCTTTCATCTTCTCCGGGCCAAGGTTCTTCTCGACCTGGTGCTCGATCGGCTGACCGTGGCAGTCCCAGCCGGGCACGTACGGCGACCAGTAGCCGCGCATCGACTTGTATTTGACGATGAGGTCTTTGAATACCTTGTTGAACGCCGTACCCATATGGATGTGGCCGTTCGCATACGGCGGGCCGTCGTGAAGGATGAATGTCGGACCGTTCTCGTTGACCTCCAGCGAACGCCGGTAGATGTCGATGTCGTCCCAGAACTTCAGCCATTCCGGCTCACGGCTCGCCAGATTCGCCCGCATAGGGAACTCGGTCTGCGGCAGATTCATCGTCTGCTTGTAGTCGTTGCCCACGGTCTTTGGTCCTCTCATCGTTCCTCTATGGGCCGAAAAAAAGAAAACACGCTCGTCCCTGCCTGGGACGAAGCGCGTCTGCACTCCGCGGTACCACCCAGCTTGCGCGGGTCTCCCCGCTCGCCACTCGGTCGTCCTGTAACGGGAACCCCCGCCGACGCCTACTCGGCTACTCGCCTTTCGGGTCGGAGCTCTGAGGTGATATTCGGTCGCATCCTGCCTCGCGCGGGCTCTCACTGTCCCCGCTCGCTTCTTAAGGTGGTGGCGCGCCTACTCGTCCTCATCAACGCCTCGTTGTCCATCACACGACACGAGGTCGCGCTCGGCAGCGATACTACCGCAGGTCACAAGCACAGGTCAACGCGCTCGTTCTCTTCCGCCGAGAAGAATGCGTTCACCCGATCGGCGATCACCTGCGCCTCAATGCGTGAGATACCCGCGCCGAAGCGGACCGCTCCCTTGGCCGTCTTCACCTCGATCTTGGGTTGTGGCGATCGCTTGTGCCACTCGGGTAGCACAGTGGCATGCCCGACTCCGAACCGGCCGACCCGCGCCGGTAGCGTGATGCCAAGCGCTGTTCGCAGCACTTGCACATACGTGTCATCGATCACGAACGTCTCCGTACCCGCCGCCTGGTAGAACGCACCCCAGACCGCCATCGCGGCAAGGACATGGATGAAGATCAGCAGCAACACCGCCACCAGCCATGCCATCACGCGTATCAAGAACGGCCGAACCGGCGCTGCGACAAGAAACACCCCGCTCCCGATCACCAACGCCAGCAGCCATGGTGCGCCAAAGATCACCGCAGCCACTACGAACCTGCGATTCCGCGCAACAGGCACGTCCACCCACATGCAGACGTCTGCCGGATCGGGCAGTCGCCCGCCTACGGCGAACCGCCGACCTAACTCCCGCATGAACCGCGGATTCATCGCTGTTCTCCAAAAGCTTCGACAAACTCTTCCTCAGCGATACCGTCGATCTCAAGCATCTTGTGCCGTGACGTATCGCCACGCACGACTCGTACCGCGCTCTTGGGTACGCCGAGTCGCTTCGCCACCAACTTGCAAACGGCAGCGTTCGCCTTGCCGTCCTCCGGCGGCGCGGTCACCCGCACAAACAGCTCACCCCCTCGCCAGCCGACTATCTCATCTCGGCCTGACTTGGGGGTGACGTGTAGTGTCATGCGAACGGACATCGACGCTAGTCGATCTCCTCGATATCCAGATCATCATCGCGCTCGCCGAGAGACCCGAACTCCAACTTGAACTCGGTGGGATCCTCGAAGATGGGCTCTTCCGGACCCAGATCGGGCTCGACTACCTCACCGAGCTGGATACCGGTCACAAACCCGGACTCAGGCGGCTCGATCGGCTGCGTGTCCTCGCGAAGCGGCAGCACGGGTTCAGGCGCAGGGGCAGCCTCGACCTCGGGAGCCAACACTTCCGCATAGCTCCTGCGATCGAGTTCGGGCTGAGGCTCGGGCGTCGTGATCTCGACGTCGCTGACGACCTCATCGCCGGCCCGGCCAGTCATCAGCTGCACATCCTCCGGCAGCGAAATCTCGCCTACGTCGCGAAGATGCTGGTCGAGCAGGCTCTTGAACTTGGTGCGGAACTCCTCCTCGGCCTGCTTGATCCGTATGAGGTCGCTTGTGGCCTTCTGCTTCTGGTGCAGCGCGTTGTGGATGACCTCTTTGGCTTTGACCTCGGCGTCTTTGAGAACCACGGCAGCTTCATGCTCTGCGTTGACCACGATGTCCTCAGCGGACTTCTGCGCGCTCACCAGCGTGTTGTGGAGCGTACGCTCCATGTCCTGGTAACCGCGGATCTTCTCGTCAGACGCATCGAGCTTCTCGTTGAGATCGATGTTCTCTTTGAAGAGCCGCTCGAGCTCATCGGCTACTTGGTCGAGGAACTCATCGACTTCTGTCTCGTTGTAGCCGCGCAGTGAGTGGCTGAACTCCTTGTGGTGGATGTCGAGCGGAGTGAGCTTCATTCCAATCGGTCCTTCCTGACCGTTATAGACCTAGCGTCCTAAGGATTGTAACCAATAGCGGCTGCACGAGTAACTGTAGTACGAGCAAGGCCACCATCGGGGAGAAGTCGATCCCGCCACCGACGACAGGCACGATACGTCTGAAGATGCCGACGTAGGGCTCGCAGAGAGTGCCCAGCACACGGTAGAGATCCAAGAAGACACCGCTGGGGCGGAACCACGACATGATGACGTACACGAAGATGAGGATCCCGTAAAACGAGATGACTTGACTGACGATACTTGCGAGTGACATTTACTAAGACCCCAGTTCCTTCGAGCGCTTGACCGCCGCGGCGACAGCCGCCGAGACGCTCGCGCGCAATCCGCCTGCTTCGAGTGCTTCGATCGCTGCGATCGTCGTGCCGCCCGGACTACTGACCGCGTCGACGAGTTCCTCCGGGTGCTTTCCCGTACGCTCCAGCAGCTCGACGGTCCCCCGTAGGGTCTGCGACGCAAGCAGCTGTGCGACATCGCGCGAGAGGCCCTGCCGCACACCCGCGCGGGCGAGCGCATCGATGAAGAGCGCGACGTACGCGGGCCCGCTGCCCGAGATCGCTGTCGCCGCATCCTGATGGCGCTCGTCGAGCACGATGGCCTTGCCAAGCGCCTCGAAAAGCACGCGCACGGTCTCAAGTTGCCCGGTCGTCGTCTCCGTGCCGCCGGAGAGCACGCTCATACCCTCGCCCACCATGGCGGGCGTATTAGGCATGACGCGAACGACCGCGGTTCCGGCAGGCAGCAGTGACTCGAGCCGCGCGCAACTCATCCCGGCGACGATACTCACCACGATGGCCTCGGCGGGCACATCCTCTGCAACGTGCGCGACGACGGCATCGATGATCTGCGGCTTGACCGCGAATATCACGATATCGGCGCTCTCAACCGCACCGTGACCATCCGTGACACACGCAACACCGTGCGCAGTGAAGACCGCATGCCGCAAGGAGTCAGGTTCGACAACGGTGATGTCGCCCGCACTCGCTGCGCCTGCCGAGACAAGCCCGGCGACGATCGCCTCGCCCATGCGGCCGCCGCCTATGACGGCTATGCGCGGGGTGTCTGCCATGATGCTCCCCTCGTGGGATTACGTGCCGAGATCGAACAGGCCTTTCTCGCGTAACACGCGGCGCTGTTCCGTGACGTCGACGTTGGCGGGCGTGAGCATGAAGACCTTCTCAGACACCTTCTGGAGACCGCCGTTGAGGCCGTAGGTCAGACCTGAAGCGAAATCGATGAGGCGTCGCGAAAGGTCGGGATCGGTCATCGTCAGATTCATGATGACGGGTACGCCGAGCTTGAACTTGTCGGCGATCGCCTGCGCTTCGCCATATGTGCGCGGCTCAACGATCTGCATCCTGACCTGCGGCACAGCCTGCATGCCAGGTCCGGGAGCCACCATCGAACGACCTGTATCGCGCGCACGGTTGAGATCGGGCTCACGGTTAAGACGCCTGACCGTCGTGTCTCCACCCTCGTAAGGGTTACGGCACGCCGGGGCCGACTCGTAGCCATCGGCTCCTTCGTCGCCCTCGTCGTAGTAGTCGTCTTCGTACTCGTCACCGAGTCCGAGCCGAGCCTTGATGGAGTCCCACAAGCTCACGGTCGTCTCCTTGTTCGGGAGTGTATGCGGTTCAGCGGCCGAAAACGGCGGTGCCGACCCGGATAATCGTCGCACCTTCTTCGATGGCGATCGGGAAGTCATTGGTCATACCCATCGAGAGCTCGTGCAACTCGCTTCCATTGAACCGCATCGCGTTCAATGTCGCAAAGAGTTCTGCAAGACTACGGAAGACCCAACGCACCGATTCGGCACGGGCGAACGGGGCGATCGTCATGAGTCCACACACCTGCACGCCGTTCATCGTGGTCGCAGCCCGCAACGCCTCTTCGACATCATCAGGTTCGAACCCATGTTTCGAGCCCTCGCCGGAAACGTTGACCTGGAGCAGCACACGCTGCACGACACCCTTCGTCTCGGCCACGACGTTCACACGTTCAAGAAGCTTGAGAGAATCAACCGAATGGATGAGGTACGCCCGTCCCACGACGTCTTTCACCTTGTTGGACTGCAGCGTGCCGATGAAGTGCCAGTGCACGTCAGGAAACAGTCCATATTTACCGAGGAACTCTTGGACACGGTTCTCGCCGAAGTCCGTGCAGCCGGCCGTGATAGCCTGGCGCACCTCAGGGACCCCGACATGCTTGGTCACGGCGACTATGGTGATCTCGTCAGCACATCGGTCAGCGGCGTCAGCAGCATCGATGACCCGGGCACGGACCGCATCGTATCTCTCGGCTATGGCGCTCACGACGCTACGAGTCCGCTTCCGGGGTTTCCTCAATGGTCTGCTCGAATTCACCCGTCACCATGTAGGTGATGCGATCGCCGATGTCCACAGCATGGTCGGCGATGCGCTCGAGATAGCGAGACGCGAGCACCATCGAACTCGCCCACTCAATGTCCTCTTCTTCTTGCAATCGAGCGAGCTCGCGGAAGAACTGCTTAAAGAGGTGGTCAATGGGATCGTCAAGCATTTGCAGCTTGCGCGCCAGTTCCAGATCGTTCTTCTCAAGCGCCTCGAGCATGGCCTCCAGCACGCGATGAACGAGATTACCCTGCGCCTGGATGAGGTCATAAAGCGTCTGCGGGCCATGACGGCTCGCCGTTCGACGAGCGGCTTTGGCGATGTTGACGCCCAGGTCACCCATGCGCTCGAAGTGCATGCTGATGTAACCGAGCGAATGTAGCAGCCGAAGGTCGCGGGCGACAGGGAACTGCGTCGCGATGATCTCGAGTGAATGCTCCTCTATGCCAAGACACCGCCTGTCGAGATCGTCATCGCCAGCGATCACCTCGGCGGCAAGGTCGACATCGCCCTCCACAAGCGATCGTGTGGCGAGCCTGGTGACATCGATGATGCTACGGCCGATGCCCACGACCTCGGCCTTGAGTTCTTTGAGTTCCTTGCGAAAACCCTCACGCATGGTGATCCAACTCCTCATCTCGCGTTCGGTTTCCCGATAGTATAGCCCCCACGCTCCTGGGCGACAGGCACACAACACACCTTTCACCCAGGTGTAACACCTCTACCAAACACCTACCCGAATCGGCCGGTGATGTAGTCCTCAGTCCGGCGGTCCTTCGGGCTCGTGAATATCTCCGCTGTTCGCCCGAATTCGACCAGTTCGGCAGGCTCACCCGTACGCTCCTGTAGAAAGAATGCAGTCTCGTCGCTCACACGCGCCGCCTGCTGCATATTGTGCGTGACGATGATGATGGTGATGCGGTCTTTGAGCTCGGCCATCAAGTCCTCGATCTTCTGGACCGAGGTCGGGTCGATGGCCGAGCAGGGCTCATCCATGAGCATGATGTCGGGCTCGACTGCAAGCACGCGCGCGATACACAGACGCTGCTGCTGACCGCCGGAGAGCGTGAGCCCACCACGCGGCAGGATGTCTTTGACCTCTTTCCAGAGGTTCGCGCGTTCCATCGAACGTTGGACGATCTCATCAAGATCGGACTTTCTGGTCATACCGTGCAGCCGCGGACCGAAGGCGACGTTGTCGTAGATCGACATCGGGAACGGGTTGGGCTGCTGAAAGATCATACCCACGCGACGCCGCAGGTCCACCGGATCGATGCCGGATGCGTAGATGTCCTCGTCATCGATGAGGATGGTGCCGCCCACCTTCGTACCGGGGATGAGGTCGTTCATGCGGTTGAAGCACCGCAAAAACGTCGACTTACCACAGCCGGAGGGGCCGATGAACGCGGTGACGCCGCGCTCCTGGATACCAACGGTGATACCGGCCAGCGCCTGGAAGTCACCGTAGAAGAAGTCCAGCTCACGGACGGTGATCTTGTCAGCATGAGGTACGGCCGGGACGTCCCGATGGTCTATCGGTATGTGCGTCATCCTTGCATCCTCCTGTTACGGCGGAGTAGCCAACGAGCAGTCAGGTTGAAGAACAGGATCATGATCATCAGTAGGAGAGCCGTGCCGTAGGCGGCAGGCAGGTTGATGCCCTCCATTGCAAGCATGTAGAGGTGGACGGTCATGGGTCGTCCGCTCTCCAGCGGCGAGATCGGGAGATGGATCGCCTGGCCCATGGTGAAGATAACGACCGCCGTCTCACCAACGGCGCGACCTGAGGCCAAGATGAGTCCGGTCAGGATCCGGGACATGGCCGCCGGCAGCACGACGCGGCTCACGGTCTGCCACTTGCTGGCGCCAAGGCCGTAGCTACCCCACCGGATGTACCTCGGCACCGCACGGATCGCTTCCTCGGTCGTGCGCATGACAATGGGCAGCATAAGGAAGGACAACGCGAGCGCCGCCGAGATCATCGAGAAGCCGATATGCATCGACTCCACGAAGAGCGCGAGACCGAACAGACCCATGATGATGGAGGGGACGCTCGCCAGCGAATCGGCCGCGAAGCGGATGATCCGCACGAGGCGACCCTGCACGGCGTACTCGGCCAGATAGACCGCCGCCAACACACCGATCGGGGTGACGATGAGCATCGCGAGTGCGGTCACATACAGGGTCGATACGATAGTCGGCCCGATGCCGCCTTCGAAGTTGACGCCATGCGGCTTGGTGAAGATGAATGCCGGACTGAGCTGGCCGATCCCGTTCACAAAGACGTAGAGGATGACGGCGCCGAGCACCGCGACGGTCGTAGCCGCGCAGAACCACAGGAATGAGACGGCGATGCGATTCGTGAGTCGTTTGTCCATCTAACGCGTCTCCTTCCTGCTGGAGATGAGGCGCACAAGAGCGACGAGTCCCATCGAGATGAGGAAGAGGATGACCGCCATGGCGAAGAGTGCAGTGCGGTGCGTCCCCGACGCATAGCTCATGTCGATGACGATCTGACTGGTGAGAGTCGAGATGGGTTCGCCGGGACCCTTGAAGAACTGTGGAGCATTACCGGCCAGCATGACGACCGCCATCGTCTCACCTACGGCGCGACCCATGCCGAGGATGACGGCGTCTATGATACCCACACTCGCGGCGGGCAACAGGACCTTGTGGATCGTCTGCCAGGTGGTCGCCCCCATCGCGTAGCTCGCCTCGCGAATGCCGGGGACCACACTCCCGAGCGCGTCCTCGGTCAGCGTCGCGATAGTCGGCACGATCATGACCGCAAGAACGATAGAAGCGGTGAGCGGTCCAAAACCCAGGCCACCAGTGATGTCCGCGATGATCGGCCGCAAGATGATCAGACCGAAGAAGCCGTACACGACCGATGGTACGCCGGCGAGCAGCTCGACCGCCGGGCGAACGATGGAGCGCACTTTTGGTGAAGCGATCTCAGACAGGAAGACCGCAGTGCCCACAGCCAGCGGAGCCCCGAGGACCAATGAGCCGATAGTGATGGCGAACGTACCCGTCACCAGTGGCAGGATACCGAACTCGCCCGCACTCGATGACCACACCTTACCGAAGAGGAACGCACCGAGTCCGGGATCTTGGATGATCGGCCAACCACGCACACCGACGAAAACGAAGATCAGTGCAACGCCGGCAACGGCAACAGTCGCGCACACGAGAAACACACTGCGCAACGCCGCTTCCTTGGCGTAGGTGGCTTTAGACATAAGCTTGAGTGTGCTCTTCTTCTCAGCAGGAGCGCCGGTCGTGATCGGCTGGTCAGCCACCAAGCGCCTCCTTCGCCGTGATCGGGATGAAGCCCGCATCGCGGACGATGGAGTCTTGCACCGCCGGCGAGAGCATGTAGTCGAGGAAGTCCTTGATCAAGCCTTCCGGTGCGCCCTTCGTGAAGCAGTGCAGGATGCGCGAGATAGGGTATGTGCCTGCAACGACGGCCTCCTCCGACGGCACGATACCGTCGATGGTGACCGCCTTGATGTCGTCGTTCACGAAGCCGAGGGAGATGTAGCCCACCGCACCGGGTGCGTCGGTGACGACCGCACGTACCTGGCCGGTTCCCGGCAGGATGACCGCCCCGATGTAGAACGACTCGTCACCCATGACGATCTTCTTGAACGCCTCGCGGGTACCCGACGCCTCGTCGCGGTTCACGAGCCCGATGTCGAGGTCGGGACCGCCCAGTTCGTTCCAGTTGGTGATCCGTCCCGAGAAGATGCCCCGCACCTGTTCGGTGGTGAGCTCGCGCACGGGGTTGTCAGGGTTCACGATGACCGCGATCGCGTCATAGGCGATCGGGGTGTCGATCAGACCGAGCGGAGCCTCTTCCGGCTTGAGATCGCGCGACGACGCCCCGATGTCGGAGGAACCCTTCGAGACCGTCTCGATTCCAGCCGAGGAACCCACACCAGACACAAGCACGGAGATGTCGGGATTCTCCTCCATATACTGCTCAGCCGCGATCTCGGCGATCGGTAGAATGGTGGTCGAACCGTTCACGATGACCTCGTCGGCTTTCGACCCGTTCTCACCACAGCCAACGAGTGAGAGCATCGCACCGACGAGTACACATACAAGCCCCGCGCAGACGACAGCGCGTGGACGCGTGTGTAGAGGGCTTCCTCCTGCCCGGGGGCAAGTGTGCTTGGCCATGGTCAGAATGTCGCTCCGGTGATCGCTGCGACGGCGCAATGCCGTCCCGTGAGCCCGTTCTCGGCGCGGTACGAGAAGAATCTGTCGATGTTGTCAGCTGTACACATACCGTGTCGTTTCTGGCGCTCCATCGGCACTCCGGCCCGAACAAGGTCCTCAGCCACCGCCGCCGCTAGATCGAGGCGGCCATCAGCCGGAGCCAGCGTAACAAATGTGTTGCTGAATTGCGACACAAGGGCCTCACTCACCTCGTAACAACACGCACCGATGTGGGGCCCTATGTAGGCGACGATGTCATCATCCCCTCCTGCGGACGTCAGCACGTGCGCCGCCATACCCGCGATGCCACTAAGCGCTCCGCGCCACCCCGCATGCACGACCGCGATGGCGGGTACCGAAGGACGCACAAGCACGATCGGCACGCAGTCTGCGAAAAAGAGCATAAGCGGCGTGGCGGAGAGTGTTGTGTCTAGTGCGTCCACTCCAGCAATGGGAGGACGAGAATCTGGCAGCGCACGTCCACCGGCGCCGACCAGCATCTCATCCACATGCATGACACGCGTACCATGCACCTGTTGCGCGCAGGTGAGACGCGAACGCAGGTCGCCAAGACCGAGTGCCGAAAGCAACCTGAAGCGATTCTCATCGACGGCCGCAGGATCATCACCCACATGTGACCCGAGGTTCAGCGACGCGAATGGCGGCTCACTCACGCCGCCCATGCGCTCCGAGAAGGCGACTGTGATGCCGGTACGAGCGTACAACTCATCGGCACGCCAGAACGCAAGGCCGTCGACAACATGTCTGACGAACTCGGGCATGTACGCTCTTCCTGTTAGAGATGCTGGTAAAGACCTCTTGCTTCGGGCAAACTACTATCTGTAAGCTGCGCGACATTCAATCGTCGCTCAAGCGTTATCAATAGTACTGCTGCCGAGAGGGGGTGACACATAAATGAAGCAGTCACTCAAGTTGTCAGCCTCTCTTTTCGTCGGTGCAACCACGTTGATTGCCGCTGCACCGGCTTTCGCTCAGGATTACAGCTCCGGCGGCGACGCTGCTGCCGGGGGCATCATCTGCGGTGTCTACGCATGCCTGATGATTCCGGCTCTCCTCCTCGCTGTTCTCCAGATATGGATGCTCATCGACGCCATAATGCGCCAGGAGTATGAATTCCCGAACTCCTCGGGCAACAGCAAGCTCATCTGGATCCTACTGATGGTGTTCCTTGGTGGTTCGAGCATCTTCTACTACTTCATGGTCTTCAGGAAGATCAAGAGGGGCAGCGCGACTCCCCCGGCCGGTGGTGGCTATGTGCCGCCCGCAGGTGGCTATCAGCCTCCGCCCGGCAACTACCCTGCGCCGCCTCCCGGCGCGGGCACCCCGCCGCCGCCTCCAGCGCCTCCAGCGCCTCCAGCGCCACCGGCACCCCCTGCTCCACCAGCGCAGTAGGGATGCGGTAACACAGTGAGAACGGCCCCGTCCCGCGAACAGCGGGGCGGGGCTTTGTGTATGAGAGCCGCCGTACAACGAGCTCTCTCACTCGTCGTACGGCGGCTCATAATTGAACGGCCCCATGTCATTGCACGGGGCCGTATATCGCTAGAAGTTGCGGCGCTTAAGGAAAGCTGGAATGTCCAACTCTTCTTCGACGAGTGGCTCAAAGGTCGGCATCGAAGCACCGTCGCCCACCGATTCGAACTCCATCGTCTCTTGCTTACGCTTGGTACCGAAGCCGGTGGCGATGACAGTCACACGTATCTGGTCCATGAGTGAGTCATCGATCACGGCTCCGAAGATGATATTCGCCTCGGGTGACGCGGCCGCAGCCACGACCTCCGCCGCCTCATTGACCTCGAACAGACCGAGATCGCTTCCGCCGGAGATCGAGAGCAGCACGCCTTGTGCACCTTCGATGCTCGACTCAAGCAATGGACTCGAGATAGCAGCCTTTGCAGCCTCATGCGCACGATTCTCTCCAGCGGCCAGACCGATACCCATGAGCGCGGAACCTGCGTCCTGCATGATGGTGCGGACGTCAGCGAAGTCCAGGTTTATGAGACCCGGGACAGTGATGAGATCAGTGATGCCCTGCGTGCCCTGGCGAAGCACGTCGTCGGCGATGCGGAACGCATCCAGGATCGACGTCTTCTTCTCGGCCACCTGCAACAAGCGGTCGTTCGGGATGATGATCAGCGTGTCGACGTAATCCTTAAGGCGCTTGATGCCTTCTTCCGCCTGGAGTGCACGCTTGCGTCCTTCGAACGCGAACGGTCGTGTGACGACCGCGACCGTGAGAGCCCCGATCTCCTCCTTGGCGATCTGCGCGATCACCGGTGCCGCGCCCGTACCGGTACCACCACCTTCACCTGCAGTGATGAATACCATGTCCGCGCCTTGCAGCGCCTCTTTGATCTCCGCTTTGTTCTCTTCGGCGGCCTGATATCCAACGTCCGGATCAGCCCCCGCACCAAGACCCTTCGTCAGACCCACGCCCACATGCACCTTGTAGTCGGCATCTGACATGAGCAGCGCCTGCGCGTCCGTGTTGATCGCGATGAACTCCACGCCCTTCACGTTAGCCTCGACCATGCGGTTCACGGCGTTCGTACCACCACCGCCTATCCCGACGACCTTGATCACCGCGAGATAGTTCGCCCCCGTCTCCAGCATCTTCGTGCCTCCAAAAGCCGCTCTATAGGTCTACTCTCAACCTCAAGTTTATGTACACTGTTATGATGCAAATGTCAATCTTGACACAAACCTTACCCTACACGCAAGGCGTTTGCAACACTTTCCCATAACGATTGAGGACGACACTGGAATCCCACCGAATACTCTCCGATATCCCCAGGCCAGTGACGATGTTACAACCCTCTTGATACCGGGTTGTCAATCGACCTGACATCGATGAATACTACCTTGCCCGCCTGCTCCTTCATGATGCTTAGAGCAAGGAACGCCTTATCTTCGACTTCAACAGCCTCTCCCATCAGGATCTCGATGGCGTCTATGGTGAGTAGTGTCGTCTCATCAACGGTAGGTGCAGAGATCGCACGCACCTTGCCACGAAGCTCGCCACCGATACCGACGAGCACCTTCAGGGCATTGTCGAGCGTGTCCGATGAAGAGCGTCTTCCCGGCTTTGGATCAAGACCCTGGACATCCCGGATGACTATAAGCGTCGCGGTATCCTCAAAGGACTGCTCCCCGAGCACCATGCCGGTGGAGTCCACCACCCAGAACTTCTCACCCATGTCGACGAGCGCAACAGGCGTGCGCTCGGTCACCCGTATGCGCAACGTATCAGGAAAGTCCCTGGTAAGGATCACTACCTCGACCCATGGGTCAGCCTCGACACGGGCGATGATGGCCTTCTTCGGATACCGCAGCAGCGTTGCGTCTTCTGGTACTGCGGCGAGTGTTTGCACAGTCTCAACACTCAGCAGCTCGGCTCCCTGCACGTCGACCACCTTGATCGCGAACAACGGTGACCGATAGAGCGCGAACAAGCCGCCCACGACGACGATCGATAATGCCACGACGACGACCAGACGTATGCGCCGGGTACGCGAATGCTGAGCCAGACGGCGCGCGCGCTCCTCACGCTTCGCTCGCGCAGTGGCATCGCCCGCGCGCGAACGCCCGGTCGAATAGCCCGAAGATCCACGGTGCTCACCGTGGCTATGCGTCTGACCTGGTGCTTCATGCTTAGCCTCAACCTTGACTTTAAGTTGTGGCTCAGCAGTCAAGCGCCTACTCGGCGCACCGGTCCCAACATGGACTTTCTTGCGTTTACCCGGATTCCCCGAGGAACCGGATCTCTGGCCGGAGGTCGATTCCATATCTGTCCTTCACTGCCATCTGTATCTTGCCGACAAGTCCGAGTACGTCTGCAGCAGTCGCGCCACCATCATTGACGATGAAATTCGCATGTACGTCAGATACCCGTGCGCCACCCAGCCGCATGCCTTTGAGCCCGACGGTCTCGATCAACCGCCCTGCTGAGTCGCCTACCGGGTTCATGAACACGCTTCCCGCACTCGACGCTCTTAGCGGTTGTGTCCCCTTGCGTCGCGCAAGGTTCGCCTCCATGGCTGCACGGATCCTATCGGGATCCTCAGGTGAGAGCCGTAGAACACTCTCAAGGATGATTCCCCGCTCGCTGAGTCCTGAGGTGCGATAGCCCCATCCCACCTCGGTAGCACGCAGGCGCAACAGCCCCTCACCTAAGACGAACAGCGTCACCGACTCGGTCGCAGCGCCTATCCACTGCTCCCGCGAACCAGCGTTCATCGCAAGAGCCCCGCCAAGCGTGCCCGGTATGCCTACCGCGAACTCCAGTCCTCCGAGACCCTGGGCGAAGGCGTCCTGTACGACATATGCGAGAATGCACGCGGCGCCGGCTTCAAGGCGATCACCATCGCGGATGTGCTTCTTGAACTGCTTGCCGAGGACGATGACGGCGCCGCGATAACCCTCGTCTGCGACAAGCAGGTTCGTGCCCTTGCCGACAACAGTGTAGGGCACGTGCTCGTCGGCAAGCGCCGTGAGTGTCTCCGCAACATCTGCTGTCGTGTCACACACGATAAAGAGGTCTGCGGGACCCCCGATGTGAAACGACGTGTGTTTCGCCATCAACTCGTTGCGACATACGGTGCCCGAGATAGCGCGCGCGAGGTATGTATATGCAGTAGCTAGCGACACGCTGCCTCCTCGACGGCCTCGACACGACGACCGATCTCGCGAATAAGCTCGCTGCCGAGTGTCGTGACGTCACCCGCACCCATCGTCATCACAAGGTCACCGGGGTGCACACGATCAGCCACGTAGTCGGCGATGTCGATGCGGTGCGGGAAGTAAGCGGCTCGAGCATGCGGCGTGTGGTCGAGTACAGCGTCGAGCACCGTCTTGCCGGACACTCCGGGTAGCGGCGCTTCACCAGCGCTGTAGACATCCATGAGCACGAGCCGATCCGCCTCGCCAAACGACACACCGAAGTCACCGCCCAACGCTGCGGTACGACTGTAGCGATGAGGTTGGAAGATGACCCATACACGATCGAACGCTCCTTGGCGTGCAGCCGCGAGTGTGGCACGTACCTCGGTCGGGTGATGCGCGTAGTCATCAACGATGGTCACGCCGCCGATGACACCCACTTCATCGAAGCGTCGCCTGACGCCACTGAAGCGCTCAAGGGCAGTGACGACAGCTGACACGTTATGGCCCAGCGCCCACATGGCCGCTAGAACACCCGTCGCGTTCACGACATTATGCACGCCTGGAACGCGCACGTAGGCACGCACCGATGCACCATCGGGCAAGGTAACGGTGAAGTGGTGACCAAGACCGACCGGCTCGAACTCACTACATCGCACGTCACACTCATCGAGCGACCCATACGTGACGACCCGACACTCCCCCGCTTCATGTGCGAGAGCTGACAGTCCCAAGTCGTCTCCGCACACGACGGCGATGCCGTCTGCCGGTACTCTGGCAATGAAGGCCGCGAAGGTCTCCACGACCTCGGCCAGATCCTTATAGTGGTCGAGGTGGTCGGCCTCCACATTCGTCACAAGCGCGACATGCGGATCCATATGCAGGAACGAGCCGTCGGATTCATCCGCTTCCACCACGTAGTACTCGCCAGTGCCACAGCGGGCATTAGCGCCCATGTCGTTCAGTTCGCCGCCGATGAGGAACGTCGGATCCAGTCCCATTCCATCAAGCACTGTCGCGAGCATCGAGCTCGTCGTCGTCTTGCCGTGAGTCCCCGCAACAGCAAGCATCTTGTCATCACCCGCAAGGTGCGCAAGCATCTTCGCCCTCGGCCATATCTCGAGACCGCGCCTGCGCGCCTCGGCCAGCTCCGGGTTCGATTCGGGTATTGCCGAGGAGATCACGACGATCTCCGGATCCCCAAGATTGGCGGCGTCGTGCCCGATGTGGACCGTCACACCGGCCTCCTGAAGCGCTGTCGCGTAGCGCGATGCCTTGAGGTCAGAACCAGTGACGACCTTACCGCGGTCATGCAGAACGCGGGCGATACCGCTCATGCCGGCTCCGCCCACACCTATGAAATGCGCGTACGCTCCAACCACGCGTCTCCTTCCATACGACCCCATAAGACCGGATATCATCTCTGTCGTGCTGCGCCCGTCACGAGTGCTGCGAGCTCCGTCGCCGCGTTCGGCCTACCGAGCGCTCTTGAGGCGGACGCCATACGCTCGCGCAGCTCGCCGTCAGTGAAAAGCGCGCGCAGCGCCTCTTCTAACATTGGCGAGTCAAGCTCGCCGTCGGCGATGACGATCGCGCCACCACCTTCGCTCACCGCACGCGCATTCAGTGTCTGGTGATCGTCGGTCGCGTACGGGTACGGGACAAGTACTGTCGCTCTGCCGATAGCCGTGATCTCAGCGATGGAAGTCGCTCCCGCACGGGCCACGATCACGTCGCATGCCGCGATAGCGTCGCCCATCCCGTCGATGTACTCGAACACGCGATAGCGCCCGTCAGGACCACCGACCGCAGTGATCCGCTCCCGAACGGAAGCGACCTCGATCCTACCTGCCACATGCACGACCTGCAAACCATCGATCATCGTCAGTACCGGCCACAGCGCCACCATACTGTCATTGATGTGCCTGGCTCCACGACTACCACCGAACACCAACAACACGAGCGCATCGTCCGGCAGTCCGAGCGCAGCACGCCCTGCCGTGCGATCCGCAGCCAGTACCGCGGCTCTGACCGGATTGCCTACGAGCACCGCCCTCTCTGGATGCTTGAGGTAGTTGCGGGAGCCTTCGCAGGTGATCGCCGCCGCGCGCGCCCACCGAGACAACACCCGGTTGGCAAGCCCCGGTACCGAGTTCTGTTCGGCAAGCACCAGCGGTGTACCCGTGAGTACCGCAGCCGCACCCACCGGCAGTGATACATAGCCGCCGAAGCCGGCTACGACGTCGGCACGATACCGGCGCACGATCGCGACTGCACGCACAAGCGATATGAGCACCGTAAGACTCGCGGTCAGCAGCGTCCATGGACGCGAGCGGTCGAAACCTTTGGATGGCACCGAGAAGAACTCGATGCCCGCCTCGGGAACGAGACGGGCTTCCAGGCCGTGCGGCGTGCCGACGAACGCTACGTCATGCCCGCTTTCGGCTAGCTGCGCGGCCACCGTCAATGCCGGATAGACGTGGCCCGCGGTCCCGCCGCCGCTCATCAGTACTCGCACGCACGTACCCCTTGCTCTCGGAGATATCACGTACCCTTGCACGTCTCGCAACCTTACTATGCCGCGAAACCGCCAGAATGAGACCGATGCAACCCATTGTGAACGTCAATGATGAACCACCGTAGCTCACGAGCGGCAACGGGATGCCCGTCACCGGCATCAGTCCGGTCACCGCTGCCATGTTCATGATCGCCTGTGTGGCTATCATCGCCGTCAGACCCCCCGCCATCAGACGCCCGAACGGGTCCTTGCAGTCCAGCGCGATGCGGATGCCCGCGTACGTGAATGCCGCAAACGCGACGATGACGCCAAGCGTGCCAAGAAGACCCGCCTCCTCGCCGATGATCGCGAATATGAAGTCAGTGTGCGCCGCAGGCAGATAGGCGAACTTCTGCCGAGAGAGGCCGAGCCCCACGCCCGTGATCCCACCTGACCCGAACGCGTACTTCGCCTGGATGATCTGGTAGCCCGTGCGAAGAGGGTCAGCCCACGGGTCGAGGAAACCGGTCAGGCGATCCATGCGGTAGCCTTCGACGAAGATCATTAGAACCGCCAGCGCGACACCGCCGATGCCCGTGCTTGCCAACACGCGCCAGTCGATACCGCCGAGCCACAGCAGCAGGAAGACGGCGATGAGGATCGACATCGTCGTGCCCATGTCTGGCTGCAGCATCACGAGGAGTACGACCGGCGTCAGCATGCCGAGCAACCGGATGAGGAACTGCTTGCCATCGATATCGCGCCGCTTGTATTCGACCAGCAGCACAGCCGCCACCAACAGACAGCCGAGCTTGGCATACTCGGACGGCTGCAGGGAGACCTGACCGATCAACAGCCACCGCTTCGCGCCACCAGCCTCGATACCGATCAGCGGCACCAGGATGAGGCCCAGGAAAGACACGCCCCAGATCGCCCATGCGGCAAGTTCGGCCTTCAGCAACCCCTTTGCACGGAAGTCCCACCTCGATGCAACGAACAGCGCTAGCACGCCGATCGCCACGTAGCGCGCCTGCTTCACAAGGTAGAAGTAGCTGTCGCCTTCTTTGACATACGCCGAGACAGACGATGCGGAGTAGATCATAAGCAACCCGCCCAACAACAGCACTATGGACGAGCCCAGCAACAAATAGGTCGGGGCACTCCTCGCCTTCGCGCGGCGAGCCACGTCACTCACCGCCTTCGCGCATGGACGCGACGATCTCCCTGAAGCGGTCCCCTCGCTGCTCGTAATCGTCGAACTGGTCGAAGGATGCACATGCGGGCGACAGCAACACGACATCACCCGGATGCGCGAGTTCGAAAGCAGCACGTGTGGCTTGCAGCAGATCCGGCGTACGCACGACCGCAAAGCCACCCTCGCCGAACGCCTCGGCGATATCGGCTGCCGATTCGCCGAACACGACGGCAGCACGACAACGCGCACGGACCTCCTCGGTTAGAGGACGAAAATCGTTGCCCTTGTTGCGACCGCCGAGCAATACCACGACGCCGCGCTCATCAAAAGACGTGAGCGCTTTGAAGACCGCATCCGGATTCGTGGCCTTGGAGTCGTTGAAGAACTCGATGCCTCCGACCTCGCCAACGGGCTCGAGACGGTGTGCGACCGGTGCAAACGTGCGCAGACCCGCTCGGACACCCTCAAGATCGGCGCCCGCAGCAAGAGCGGCTGCTGCAGCTGCGAGTGCGTTGCTGACGTTGTGCTCGCCCCGGATGCGCAACTCAACAGCGGGCACGAGTTCGACAAGCGCGCCGTCCTCGTCAAGGCAGAGCACACCGTCGACTACCATCGCACCGTTGCGGAAACGCCGGGCGCGGCTCACACGACACACGCGTGCGCCCTGTAGTTCGATCCGATCCGCATAGGGTGCCGAACCTTCATCGTCGACATCGATCACGGCGATATCACCGACCGTCTGATTGGCGAACACTTTGGTCTTGTCGACCGCGTACGCCTCGAGCGACCCGTGCCAGTCGATGTGGTCCGGCGTAATGTTGAGCAGCACCGACACGCGAGGATGGAAGCGTTCGGTGTAGGCGAGCTGGAACGATGAGACCTCTGTGACCAGCAGTGTCGCCGGACCGACCTCTCCCACGATCGCGGTCGCGGGCGCGCCTATGTTGCCGACCGTCTCGCACGGAATACCCGACTCGCGCAGCAGGTGGGCCACAAGCGAGGTCACCGTCGTCTTACCGTTGGTACCGGTGATCGCAACGAACGGCGATACCGCGAGCCGATACGCCAGTTCGATCTCGGAGATCACCGGCACGCCGAGGGAGAATGCGGCCTGCATGAGCGGACTTCTCGGCGGGATACCCGGACTCACAACGATGAGATCCACGTCATCGGGAAGCTCTGTCGTCCCAAGACGCACCTCAACACCGCAGGCATGGAGCGTGTCCGCGCGCTCGGCAAGTCGCGGTCCTCCGGCAGCGTCTACCGCGCTGACGCGCAGATCGGCGCCTGCAGCAGCATCAGCAGCAAGTCGCGAGGCAACGGCGACGCCGGAGCGACCGAGTCCCAACACGAGTACATGTCCACGCAAGCTCTCCATCTACTGCCACACCGATCCCACGAAGTAGAGCGCGAAACCGCCGCCTGCCAAGATGCCGGTGATGATCCAGAAGCGCACCATGACCTGCGTCTCACTCCATCCCTTCATCTCGAAGTGATGGTGGATGGGCGCCATACGGAAGATGCGTTTCCCGGTCACCTTGAAACTCGCGACCTGCAAGATCACCGAGAGACCCTCGATGACGTAGATGCCGCCGATGAGAACAGACAGCAACTCGGTCTTGGTGACGATGGCGAGCGCCGCGACCGCGGCTCCCAGACCGAGTGATCCCGTGTCGCCCATGAAGATGTCAGCAGGGTAGCTGTTGTACCACAGAAAACCGATGCACGCGCCTGTGATCGAGGACGCGAAGAGCGCGACCTCGAGATGGTCCTGTCGATACGCGATGGCCGCGAACGCGAGGGTGATGATCATGACCGTTCCCGCTGCCAGACCATCAAGACCATCTGTCAGGTTCACGGTGTTGGAGAACGAGATGATCATGAAGAACACCAGTCCCACATACAGCCACGGGATGCTCAGATCAAGACCGCCAACGGTGAAAGTACTGGTGACAGCACCAAGATCAAGCTCGGAGCCGAACGGCAACGCCACCACAGGCGAGATGTGGGCCCAGTTCACCGCGATGATGCCGAAACTCGCAGCGATGAACGCTTGCCCCAAGATCTTCGCCCTCGGGCGCAGACCCAGTGAGCGCTCGTGTACGACCTTGGCGTAGTCATCGATGAAGCCGAGTAGACCACACCCGAAGAGCGCGACGAAAGCGACGATGCCGAGTCGGCCGATGTTACCCATACCGAGATAGACGATGGCCACCACCAGCAATATCAGCACGCCACCCATGGTCGGCGTGCCCTGTTTGACGAGATGTCCCTGTGGCCCATCCGCTCGAACCTGCTGTCCGATGTTGCGGAATCGCAGGAGCCGTATCCACAGTGGGAACAGCATACCTGCCAGCAGCATCGATGCGACCGCTGCAAGGAAGACCTGGTACGTCGGGTAGCGCGCTATGTTAGGTATGAAGTTAAACATGAGGTTGAATGATTCCTTCGACGACGCGTTCGAGTTCCATGACGCGAGACGCCTTTACCAGCACGACGTCTCCTTGTTCGAGCAGGTCATCAAGCACCTCACTCGCCTCTTGCGCGATCGAACAAGGGCGTACAGCTGCCGCATCCATACCGGCCACAATGGCTCCTTCGGCGATCCGACGCGCGCGCGCTCCTACGGTCACCAGCGCATGAAGTCCCAGCTCAGCAAGGTACTCACCCATCTTGAAGTGGGCAAGTTCGCTGAGTGATCCCAACTCGGCCATGTCACCGAGAACTGCGACGCGCTTCCCGGTCGTACGCATCTCAGCCAGTGTCTGCAGGGCTGCTTTCATCGACGTCGGGTTCGCGTTGTATGCATCGTTGATGACCAGTACGCCCGATGCACTCGAGAAGGTCTCCATGCGCATCTTGGTGAAGGTTGCAACCTCAAGTCCTTTGACGACATCCTCAAGGCTCAACTCGAGGTAGAGACCAACAGCTGCCGCCGCAGTCGCATTGTACACATTATGGCGTCCGGGAACGTTCAGCTGTACGCTCGCGCTTCCCTGCTCGGCCACGAGTGTGAATGATGCAATGGCATCCTCACCCACAACGATGTCCTCGGCTCGTACCTCGCACTCGGGACTCAGTCCATAGCGCGTGACTGCTGCCCCCGCCGTCTCTTCGAGCACCGCAGACCATCCATCATCACCGTTGAGAAAGACCCTCCCGCGCTCAGGGATGGAACGTACGAGTTCGCCCTTTGCTGATGCGATCGCCTCTTCACTGCCGAGGATCTCGACGTGGCTGACACCCACGTTGGTGATAAGACCGGCAGTCGGTCGGGCGATGTCGCAAAGCGCAGCGATCTGGCCGGTTCCCCGCATCGCCATCTCGATGACGAGCACCTCGGTCTCCGCGCCCGCCTCCATGATGGTCAGAGGAACGCCAAGCTCGTTGTTGCGGTTCGCATCTGTGGCCACTACCTTGAGGCGCGTTCCGAGCACCGAGCGCACGAAATCCTTGGTCGTCGTCTTACCCGTTGAACCGGTGATCCCGATGACTGGACATGCAAGCCGCTCGCGATGGTGAGCCGCCAGAGTCTGCACCGCTGCAAGAGCATCGTCGATGAGCACGAGCGCGACGTCTTGGCGTCGAGAGGTGGCCACGAGTTCGAGGAACCCTTCGTCCTCACGGGTGACCAACAGGGCGCGTGCACCTGCTTCGATAGCAGCGCTCAAGTAGGAGTGCCCGTCAGTGTTCTCCCCTGTGAAAGCCACGAACGCCGCACCCGGGGTCACCGCGCGCGAATCCGTCGCAAGTCCGTTCACCATCGTTGTCTCGGCGCCGGCCAGCAGCTTGCCTCCGACAACACCACAAAGAGTCCCCACGGACAGTGTCAGCACAGCGCTTTCAGCTCCTCTCGGGCCACTTCGCGATCGTCGAAGTGGATCGTGCGGTCGAGAAAGACCTGGTAATCCTCGTGACCTTTGCCCGCGATCAAGACCGCGTCTCCCTCAGATGCCCCGACTAGTGCCGCGACGATCGCCTTTCGCCGATCGATCTCGACGACGTAGGGCGTGCCTGTGGGACGCAGACCATCCTCGACGTGGAGGATGATCCCCACGGGATCCTCACTGCGAGGGTTGTCGCTCGTCAAGACGACGAGGTCGGAACCTGTGCCGGCCGCTCGTCCCATGAGCGGACGCTTCTCGGGGTCACGGTCACCGCCACAACCGAAGACCGTGATGACGCGGCCGGGGGTGACAGCCCGCACGGCGCTGATAGCCTTCTCCAGGCTATCCGGGGTATGTGCGTAGTCGACGAGTACCGTGAACGATTGCCCCTCGTCGATGCGCTCCAGCCGTCCGGGAACCTGTGAGGCACACCCGAGGCCCACAGAGATCGTCTCAAGATCGATCCCAAGCGCCAGCGCGCATCCGGCGGCCACCAGCGCATTGCTTACGTTGTATGCGCCCGCAAGCGGCAATCCAACGGCGACACTGCCCTGTGGCGTCACCAACATGAACCGTGATGATGTGATATCAGGCTCTTCGTCCTCTGCCCGTACCGCTGCATCAGCGCTTCGGCCAACCGTCAGCGCGATACCGAGTTCCGATGCAAGCAGCCTGCCGTAGTCGTCATCGATGTTGACAACCCGCTCGCCCACGTCAAGGTCACTGAAGAGTCTCCTCTTCACGGCGAAGTATTCCTCGAGTGTTCCGTGGTAGTCGAGATGGTCTTGTGTAAGGTTGGTGAACGCGGCGACAGCAAAGTGCACGCCGTCCACGCGGTGCAAGTCGATAGCGTGGGAGGAGACCTCGATCGATGCGGCGCTCACACCACGGTCGATCATCTCGGCGAAGAGCGCTTGTAGATCGGCGGACTCGGGCGTCGTGCGTGCCGAGAGCAGCCGTTCATCGCCAACCCGGGTCTCCACCGTTCCGATGATACCGGTCACCCGGCCCGCAGCGCGCAGGATCGCATCCATGAGATAGGTGGTCGTGGTCTTACCGTTGGTCCCGGTGATGCCCACGACATCCATGTGCTCTGTCGGGCGGCCGTACGCCCGTGCCGACGCAAGCGCAAGCGCTTGCCGGGTATCGGCGACGACCGCCTGTGGAAGATCGACATCGAGCGGACGTTGAACGACGAGCGCGGAGGCTCCATTCGCAGCGGCGTTCGCGGCGAACGTGTGACCGTCGACCTTGAAACCCGGAACGCAGAAGAACACGTCGCCTGGGCGAACGCGATCCGACCGGTATGCGACACCGCTGACCATCGGGTCCACGCCCGAAGTCATAGTGGCTTCGATATCAGTCAATAACGCCGAGAGCGTCGTCTTGTCCACCGCATTCCACCGCTCGTAAGTCGCAGTATTCTAGCACAGCAACACTGCCTCTCCGGTCACTCGCCCGTCCCCTGTGAACTGCCCGTTACCGGCAACGATGTCCCCTCAGCAGAGCTCGTCGGCGGTACCTTCAAGTGGGTCACACAAAACGATGCGAGCCTGCTGAACGCAGGCGCCGCAACGGCACCTCCGTAGTAGCCGTTCTTGGGTTCGTCCACCGTCACGATGATCAGGACAGCCGGATCGTCAGCAGGCAGGAATCCGGAGAACGAGGCGACATACTTGCCCGATTCGTAGCCAGCGACACCGTCGGTTCGAGCCTTCTGTGCCGTACCGGTCTTGCCGGCGACCTCGTAGCCCGCGACCTTGGCAGCCGAGCCGGTGCCCTCCGTGACGACCGCCTTCATGACGTTGCGCATCTCAGCGGCCGTTTTCGCCGAGATAGCCTCCTCCTTGGTCCAGGAGAGCTGTTGCTCGGGGGAGTCGGGCATCGAACGCAGGAAGTGAGGCGTCACAAGTTGGCCACCGTTCGCAATAGCTGCGAGGGCGCGCGCGAGTTGTAGTGCTGTCACTGAGATTCCCTGGCCGAACGGGATGTTCCCGATCGAAGACGACGACCACTGTTCTACCGGCGGTAGATAGCCCTTCGCCTCACCGGGAAAGTCGACGCCGGTGCGCTCGGTCAGACCGAAACGCGCGAAGTAGTCATAGAGCCTCTCCTCGCCGAGAGCCAAACCCAATTTGACCGCGCCGATATTGGACGAGTTGGTGACGATCTCGGCAAGCGTCCACTCGACGCGGGGACGACTGTGTGACTCATGGATCGTGCGTCCGCCGACCTCCAGCGTCGGTGGTAGATCGAACATGCTGGAGGGCGTGAACAGACCTTCTTCGATGACCGCAGCCGCCGTCATCGATTTGATCGTCGAGCCCGGCTCGTAGCTGTCGACGATCGCCCGGTTGCGGAACGCAGACTCATTAGACTTCCCGAACTCGTTCGGGTTGAAAGCGGGAGTCGACGCCATCGCCAAGATCTCGCCGGTCTTCGGATCCATGATGATGACCGAGCCGCCCTTGGCGTCCCACTCCTCCACCGTCTTCTCAAGCTCGAGATGCGCTTGGTACTGGATGTCCTTGTCGATGGTCAACACAAGGTTCTCGCCGTCGACAGGCGGCTCCTCGTAGGTGACACCGTCAGGTATCGGTATGCCGCTGCGGCCACGCTCGGCTATGAGTCTGCCTTCGATGCCCGCAAGCGTCTGATCGTAGTACTTCTCAAGACCGGCCAGGCCCTCATCATCAATGCCGACAAAACCCAGTACCTGACATGCGAGTTCATTGGATGGATACACACGTCGTGAGTCATCAAGGAACGCGATGCCCGTCAAATCCAGTTTCTTGAGTACGTCGGCGGTCTCCATGTCGACCTTGCGCTCGATGTAGACGAAGCTGGCGTCCTTCAGTAGCTTACTCAGATACGTCTGACGATCACCGCCGAGCACCTCGCTCAGCTGTGTGGCGACACCCTCCGGGTCAGTGACCTGGGACGGCACCGCGTAGATCGTCTTGGCATCCACAGTCACCGCAAGCGGCTCACCTTCGCGATCGAAGATCGAGCCGCGGCGCGGCGTCAGTACGACGTCGCAGGTACGCTGCTGCTCGGCAGCAGCAGCGTATTCGGGTCCGACGATGACCTGGATGTAGACAAGACGCCCCGCCACGCCGACGAGTAACGCCGCAATGACGGCGAGCAGACCCACAAAGCGGCCGATACGGGGTCCTCGACCCGGTACCCGCCGCTTGCCTGTCACGGTCGCCTCCTTTGCAGCCTGGTCATCACTTCGCCGAGGCGATGCCGACGTCCCCGACGAGCAGCACCTGTGCTTCACCCGCCGCCACGTCCATCATTGTGGAGATGACCTTCGCTACTCGTGAGCGTTCACCGCTGTCCTCAGTGGAGAACGGCTTCTCGGCGCCATCAGCCGACTCTGCGGCTACAGGCAGGTTGATATAGCAGATCTCGACAGGCGTTTGCATATTGAGCGCAGCGCTCGCGATCGACTCGATGCGTGAGGGAGCCGCCAGTGCACTGCGGTCGGCCTCTAGCGCCTTGGTGGCCTGCTCCTCGACCTGGATGACCTTTCGCAGGTCATTGGCGTCAATGGCAGCCTCCTGCGCATGTACAGCGAACGTGATACGCAGCATGCCGACGACCGCGAGCACGATCATGCCTGCGCAGAATATACGGAAAGCCATCGCGGCATCACCTCTGCGCGCGCGGCGCTTTACGACAGGCTTGGGGCGTGACGTCACCAGTCGGAGTTCCGGGCGCGCGACAGGAGCATGACGACCGGTGAGCTTGCGTGCCGCCTCGCCCACGTTCGCGCCTCCTCCCTCGATCAGCGCCCGACCTCAGGTCGGGCTGTCCGCCAACTTCTCCGCCACACGCAGCTTGGCGCTACGTGCACGCTGATTCGCTTCTATCTCTGCCGTGGTCGGGACCACGGGCTTTCGAGTGACGATATGGAGTACCGGCGAGTTCCCGCATCTGCACACAGGCAGGTCGGGAGGACATACACACCCCTCGGCAAACTCGGTGAATACGCGCTTCACGATACGGTCCTCGAGCGAGTGATAGCTGATCACCGCGACGCGTCCCCCCGGGGTAAGCCAGCGGACTGCGGCCCGCAGCCCGCGTTCGAGGACATCAAGTTCGCCGTTCACCTCGATCCTCAGCGCCTGGAACGTGCGCCGAGCCGGATGCGGGCCTTCTCGTCGCGCAGCCGCAGGGATAGCGGCCTTGACGATGTCGACGAGCTCTGCCGTCGTCTCGATGGGATGGCGGGCACGCGCGGCTACGATGAATGCTGCGATGCGCGTGGCCCACCGTTCCTCACCATAATCGCGAAGGATGCGTGCGATATCTCCTTCGCCGTACGTGTTGATGACGGCGGCCGCGGTAGGCTGCGTCGATGAGGTGTCCATGCGCATATCGAGCGGGACATCCTCGTGGTATGAAAAACCGCGACCGCGTACGTCCAACTGGGGTGAAGACACGCCGAGGTCGAACAAGAACCCGTCGGCGTAGGGAATCCCGGCCTCGACTAACAACTCATCGAGATCACCGAAGTTCCCCTTTATCAGTACTGCTTGCTGGCCGAGGCGGAGTGTGTCTGCTGCTGCGGAGAGTGCGGCGTCATCTTGGTCGATTCCCACGAGAATCCCCGTGGGCGCGATAAGTCCTGCAATCCGCTTCGCGTGTCCTGCCCCGCCTAAGGTACAGTCGACGATGATCGATCCGTCATGGAGTGATAGCTGCTGCGTGACCTCGGCCAGCAAAACTGGGGTGTGCCGGTATTCCATTTTCAAGGCCCTACAAGATTCCGAGCTCGGCGAGTTCCTTAGTGACGTCCTCGATGTGGCTGGTCGTCTCACCGTTGTAGGCTGCCCACTTCCCGGCATCCCACACCTCGATGCGATCGCCGTTGCCGATCACCGCGATGTCTTTGTCGAGCCCGGCGTACTCACGCAAGTTAGACGAGACCGAGACACGGCCCGCCGAGTCCAGCTCTGTATCAACGGCCCCCGACGAGAAGAAGCGCCGGACCTTACGGAACTGAGGATCGAAGTCTCCCCTGTCAGTCAGTCGACCGAGGAAGAGCTCGTAGTCTTCCGAGGAGTGTACGTACAGACAGCCCTCGAGCCCTTTGGAGACGACAAGGCTTCCCGTCATCTGCGCCCGGAACTTAGCAGGCAGCGACAAGCGCCCCTTGGCGTCCAGCGTGTGCTGGTGCTCGCCGAGAAACATCCCGTCCCTCCCTGCTCCTCCGGGAACCCATCCTCGAGGCGGACCTCCCTCGACAGTGCAACTCTATTCCACTTCATCCCACTTTGCAACACTCTCATGGGAAATCCCCCCACCATCCCCCACGACTCTGACATGACGTCCCACGACCCCCTATGAAGTCGAGAACCATACAGGAGATCCGCGCGTCTTATGAGATGCAGGCAGGAATCGGACGTTGACAGCGGAATAGAAGAAGGTGAGGAGACGCTCCCGAACGGGTGGTTGCCCGAGCAGGATGTGGAGCGATAGAATCAAGTCATGTCCGCGGGCCTTCTGGAGGTGAACCGCCCCCATGTCACTGCTCATAGCTGCTGGACCCATTCTTGCCTACAACGTTGCAAGCATCCTCTTCCAGTTCCTCGTGATCGCCTTCTTCGCAGTCGTCGTAATCGCGATCGGCTTCCTCGTCTACGCTGCGAAGCAGCTCAAGGCGCGTGAAGGCTCCGTAAGCGAGTAACGAACCCGCTGTTCCCATGTACCATCGACGTCCCACCGCCTGCACACGCAGACGGTCTGGGACGTCTTCTTTTGTGGGACTGAGAATGTGTGGGCCGCATCGGCCCGTCGGGAGAAGGAGATCATGATGGCCGATACACGCTTCAAACGGACGATCGGCACTATCCTCGTGTTCGCGCTCTTCGCCCTCGCGGGCTGCAGCAGCCTTACAGGCGGTAGCGACACAGCCAAAGACGCTTCGACGACACTCGACCGCGCGTTTGTAGGCAACTCCTGAGGAGATGGATGCCGAGTCCGGCGGAATCGCACCACAGGTCGCTGACGAGGGGTTGAACGCGGCCCCATCAAACCCGGCCGGTGATGTCGCCGCCGACACGGTCGACCGCCTCATCATCCGCAACAAAACCATGCGTCTCGAGGTCGAGAAGGTCGATGAGGCGGTAATGGCCATCGAGAAGCTTGCCTCCGAACACGATGCCATCATCACCTCGATGCAGATCGCGACCGACGATCAGACTCCGATCTACCGCTACGACGAGACCACCTACTCCGACGGCGCTGCACTACGCGGGTATGTGACCGTCCGCGTGCCTGCAGACGACTACGAAGCGTTCCTGAAGGGCATCAACGGCATCGGGACCGTGCTTTTCCAGGCTGAGAACGCCGATGACGTGACACAACAGCACGTGGACATGGCCGCTCGCCTCGACAACCTACGCGCTGAAGAGATACGCCTGCGCGAGTTCTTCGACGCCGCGCAGAAGGTCGAGGAGATGCTTTCCATCGAGCGCGAACTCTCCCGCGTGCGGGGCGAGATCGAGAGCCTCGACGCACAGGTGAAGTATCTGGAACGCCAGGTCGCCATGGCGACCGTCACCATCGACCTGACCGAACCGAAACCACTCGTGCGACCCTCAGGCGATGACTGGGGCTTCGGCCAGGCGATCACCGACGGATTCCGCGGCGCAGCCGGCGTCATCCGCGTCGCAATCGCACTCCTTATAGCGACCGCGCCGCTGTGGCTGCTCGCACTGGTCGCGTTCTTCATCATCCGTGCGTTGCTCCGTCAGCGTACTCGCAAGCATGCCGAGGCGATGGCATCCGTCACACCGACAGACGAGGCGTAGCGTGCTGCGTCCTTCCCTCAAGATGCCGCTGTGGGCGGCGGTCGCACTCCCGGCCGCCGTCTACGCATTTCGCGGCGTGCTGCGAGGGATGGACTTCGCCCCTGACCTACCCGGTGACGCTGTCGCCCTCGGACTGTGGCTCATCGCGCTCATCCTCGCCACCCTGACCCGCTCGGCGTCCTCGGACGACCGCAGAGACCAGTTGCCCGACGAGATGAACGACAAGCACAACGGCGAAAGCAGCCAGGGGAAGTAGTACAAGATCGCTCCACGGGTTAAGCGCCTCGACACCCGGCGCTCCGGAGCCCCCTATAAGGGTCAGCCAGCCACCGAGGGCAACGCCGATGCCGGCGCCGATCGCCCAGGTGACAGCCCACGCCAACGCACGACGCAATGAGAACGGGGCCCCACTCCTGGCAACGAGTATCATCCCCTACTCCTTCTCGTAGGGCTTGCCGATCGCAGCCGGAGCCACCGCACGTCCGACCACGCCCGCGAGAACGACGACCGTGAGTACGTACGGCAGCATCAGGAAGAACTGCGGTGGGATGTCGATCTGTCCGCGGAATATCTGCAACTTGATCTGTAGCGCATCGGCAAAACCGAACAACAGCGAAGCCAGATATGAGCCGACAGGCGTCCACCGGCCAAAGATGTTGGCGGCCAAAGCGATGAAGCCGCGACCATTCGTCATGTTCTCCGTGAAGCTTCCCACCTGCTCGAGCGTGAGGTTAGCGCCGGCCAGCCCGGCGAGCGCCCCACTTATGAGCACGGCCACCCAGCGACCCCTGAACACGTTGACGCCGACGGTGTCGACCGCACGCGGATGTTCACCGAGCGCCCGCAGATGCAGGCCCCAACGCGTCTTGTACATCGCCCACTGGGCGACTATCGCAATGATGATAGCCATGTACACGATGGGTGTGTGGGACAAGAATATGCCGTTGATCCAGTTCCAGATGGTGCCGAGAAAACCACCGTCGGCCATCGCGAACTTGAACACCGGACGCAGCATCGCGGACGGGTCGGTCGTGCCGGGGTGTCCGTACAGCCGCTCCATCATGAAGCCGGTCACACCGAGAGCGAGGATGTTGATAGCGGTACCGGAAACCACCTGGTCAGCACGCAGGTTGATCGAGGCGAACGCGTGGATCGCCGAAACGATCACGCCTGAGACCATCGCAGCGATGACGCCGAGCCACGGATTGCCTGTGGCGAGCGCGACCACCGTGCCGAAGAACGCCCCGGTCAGCATGATACCTTCGAGCGCGATGTTCACGACACCGGAGCGCTCGCAGATGGTGCCGCCGATAGCGGCAAGGGCCAGCGGCGTGGCCATGCGAAGTGCGGCGGCGAACAGATCGGGTGTGATGATGCTACCCAACATGGCTCAGCGCCTCCTTCTGACGACGCTTGATGAACCATGTGACGATCTCCTCGGCAGCGACCAGGAAGATCACGAGCGCCTGGATGATGAGGATGATCTTCTGCGGAACGTGCGCTTCGAGCTGCATCGTGCCTGCGCCAGCCGACAGCGCACCGAACAGGATTGCCGCCGGTATCACGCCAAGCGGGTGGTTCTTCGCCAGCAACGCAACCGCGATGCCAGTGAACCCGAAGCCCGAAGAGAACTGGTCGAAGATGCGGTGATGCACCCCCATGACCTCGACCGCGCCCGCAAGACCAGCCAGTGCACCGGAGATGCACAGAGCCTTGACGGTGGTCCACTGTACGGAGATACCGCCCGTCTCCGATGCCCAGGGGTTGAAGCCCACCGCACGGTTCTCGTAGCCGAGCGTCGTGTACTTGAGGATGAACCACACGACGAGCGCGGCGATCACCGCCACGACAATGCCGAGGTGTGCGCGCCCGAGCTTAAGAAATGGCAGCGCTTCGAGCGTGGCCTCACTGAAGAGCGTCTGGATGCGCGGTAGCTGCGATCCAATGGGCAACGCATCAGTCTGGGGAATCTGCCCGGGCGCTTTGAGTGGGCCGACGACCAGCCACGAGACGATGTATCGCCCGATATAGGTGAACATCATCGTGGTGATGACCTCGTGCGCGCCGATGCGCGCCTTCAAGATCGCGGGCACGAACGCCCATGCCGCGCCAGCAAGCATGGCAGCGACAACGAGCAGGGGAACCATGACGACCCACGGGAGACCGGTGAGTGCAACACCGAGCCACGCGACCACGAGGCCGCCCATGAACAACTGACCCTCGGCGCCGATATTGAAGAGGCCCGCACGAAAGCCATATGCGACGGAGAGACCCGTGAGGATGAGCGGCGTGGACCTGAGCAGCGTGTCACCGATCTGCTTGGGACCACCAAACGACCCCTTGAACAACGCCGCGAACGCAGCGACCGGGTCATAGCCGGACGCCCACATGATGACCGACCCGATGCCAATCGCAAGAATGACCGAGGCGATCGGGGTGCCCACCTTCTGGGCGACCGTCATCCACGCCCGGTGCGCGGGTAGCGTCTCCCTCGACTCGCTCATGCGTCTCCCTCGGCCATCTCGGCATGCTCCGTTCTGCCTTCATCCTCAAGCTTCGTACCACCACCGCCGGTCATGAAGTAGCCGAGCGTCTCCTCGTCGGCCTCGCCTGCCGTAAACTCACGTACGATGCGGCCCTCGTAGATAACGAGGATCCGGTCGGCTAACGACAGCACTTCTTCGAGTTCGAGGCTCACAAGCAGAACAGCCTTGCCACTCTCGCGCTCCTTGAGTATCTGCCGGTGCACGAACTCGATCGCGCCAACATCGAGACCGCGTGTGGGCTGGGCAGCGACGAGCAGTTCCGGATTGCGCCCGATCTCGCGCGCAACGACGACCTTCTGCTGGTTACCTCCGGAGAGATTGGACGCTAGGACATGCCACGATGGCGTTCGGATATCGTAATCAGCGATGCGCTTCTCGGCAGTAGCAGTGACGGCCGAGGGGTGCATGATGCCCCGCGTCGCGTACGGCGGCATGCGATGATCACCCAAGATGAGGTTCTCGGCGAGGTCGAACTCGAGAACGAGGCCGCGACGATGACGGTCCTCCGGGATATGTGAGACGCCCGCCTCGATGGACACCCTGGCCGAGGCGTGCGTTATATCGACGCCCTTGAGCATCAGCCTTCCGCCGACTGGTCTCCGCAGCCCGACTATGGCCTCGATAAGTTCACTCTGCCCGTTGCCGCTAACGCCGGCAAGTGCGACGATCTCGCCGCCGCATACTGTGAATGAGACCCCGCGTACAGCCTCGAGTCCGCGATCGTCTTTCACGTGTAGGTCCGTCACTTCGAGGACCTCGGCGGCGCACTCGGAAGGGCCCTTCTCGACACTCAGGACGACATCGCGGCCGACCATCATCCGGGCAAGACCCACGTCATCGGTCTCGGAAGGCTTCGTCTCCCCAACGACTCTACCGTCGCGCATGACGATGATACGATCGGAGACCGACATGACCTCTTCAAGCTTGTGCGTGATGAACACGACCGAGAGGCCCTCGTCCACGAGCGACCGCACGACACTGAACAGCTCCTTGGCCTCCTGCGGAGTAAGGACTGCGGTCGGCTCATCGAGGATGAGGACTCGCGCGCCCTGATACAGCGCCTTCAGGATCTCGACACGCTGCTGCATGCCTACCGAGAGGTCCATGATCCGCGCGTCAGGGTCGACTTTCAGACCGTAGCGCGTGGCGATTTCCTGCACCTTCTTGTGTGCCGTAGTAAAGTCGATGACTCCGAATCGTCCGGGTTCACGCCCTAAGACGATGTTCTCGGTCACGGTCAATGGTTCCACGAGCATAAAGTGCTGGTGCACCATTCCGATGCCAAGATCGATCGCCTGGCGGGGTGACTTGATCTTCACCGGCTTGTCGTCAACCAGCACCTGGCCGCCATCGCTGGACAACAGCCCATATACGACGTTCATCAGGGTTGACTTGCCCGCCCCATTCTCGCCGAGCAGGGCGACGATCTCGCCACGCTCCAAGACGAGTGAGACACGGTCGTTCGCGACGACGCCGGGGAACACCTTCGTGATCTCGCGCAGCTCGAGTACCGGCATCCTGCGGTCCTCTCGGGTCGTGCTGACATCAGCCAAGTGATGAGGGACGGCTGGATGTGCCAGCCGTCCCTCTCAGTGTACTGCATCGGCAGCGCCACGAAAGCACCGCCGCGCACTGACGGCTACGGGGTCTCAGGAACCTTGATCGTACCGGTGATGATGTCCTGACGCGCCTTATCGACGGCATCCTTGATGCTCTGTGGGACCTTGGTCTCGAAGTCATGATACGGAGCAAGGCCAACGCCGTCCTCGGCCAGACCGAAGTACTGAGCGGTGCCGCCCTTGAATGAGCCATCGACCATGGACTTGATGGCTCCGAACACAGCAGCATCGACGCGTTTCATCATCGAGGTCAGCATGACGTCTCCGCTGCCGGGAATCGTGATGTACTGGTCAGCGTCCACGCCGATGAACAATGCACCTTTTTCCTGACAAGCCACGAGCGTGCCTGTGCCACATGCGCCCGCAGCGGCGAAGATGACATCAGCCTTCTGCTCGATGAGCGAGTAGCCGAGCTCCTTACCCTTCGCTTGATCGGTGAAGTTGCCGGTGTAGAGCGAGATGACCTTGACGTCCGGGTTAACGGACTTGGCGCCCGCGATGAAGCCGGCTTCGAACTTCTTGATCAATGGGACATCCATCCCACCGACGAAACCGATGACGTTATCGCTGTTGAGCTTGCTGTCGAACGACTCTTTGGTAGCCAGACCCGCGACAACACCAGCGAGGTAGCTTCCCTCGTGCTCATTGAAGAGCAGTGACACTACGTTGCCCGGAATGCCATCGTAGAACTCCTCGTCCACACCACCGAAGTTCGTGTCCGGATACACCGACGCGAGCTTCACAACGGTGTCGGTCATCAGGAATCCGACCGCGAAGATCGGATTGTAACCGGCGGTTGCGAGTTGGTCGATATTGGACTCGTAGTCGGTGATCTCTTTGGACTCGAGCACCTGGATCTCTACGCCAAGTTCCTGCTCTGCCTTCTGCAACCCTGCATACGCAAGGTCGTTGAAGGACTTGTCACCCAGACCACCCACGTCGGTGACCATGGCGGCCTTGATGTCGGTCTTCGGCTCCTCTGTGACCGTTTCATCCGTAGTCGGCTCATCTGCAGGTTCGTCCTTCGCACAACCAGGCACGAAAGCGACAAGCAACGTCAAAGCCAGCAGTACCGCGATGATCGATCTCCACTTACGATTCACGCTCGATCCGCCTCCTCATCCATGAGAACCGGGATACTCTATTCATTTTAACCCTCTGCGCATGCATCTGAAACAGCTTTTCCAACTTACCGTGTCCTCCTGCCGAACAGTCGACTCCTAGCGTAGACGAGCGCGTGGATGCGTTGAGAGATACTCCTCGCGGATGTGCGTGCGATCCACGTGCGTGTACACCTGAGTGGTCGAGATGTCAGCATGGCCGAGCATCTCCTGCAGAGCACGCAGGTCGGCTCCACCTTGCAGCATGTGAGTGGCGAACGTATGCCGAAGGGTGTGCGGATGCAGCTCCAGCCCGACTCGGCCACCGTATCGCCGCACCATGATGAACACCGCCTGCCGGGTCAACCTCTGACCTCGCTGGTTCAAGAGCAGCGCCGAGGGGTCCTGGAGCAGCGTCGCCTTCTTCGCGCGCAGATAGGAACGACCATGTGCGAGATACTCTCGCAAAGCACGCTCGGCTGCGCCCGCAACGGGAACGACACGTTCCTTGCCTCCCTTGCCGAACACACGTATGAAGCCGCCATCCAAGTCGAGATCGGAGACGTCGAGCCCAACGAGCTCACTTGCGCGCATGCCGCATCCGTAGAGAACCTCAAGCACGCAACGGTCCCGGTGACCCACCGGCCCCTCGGGAAACGGTTGTGAAAGCAACTTGTCCGCCTCGGCAACCGAGATCACGTCCGGAAGACACTCCGGCACCTTGGGCAGCGGGAGTCCGGCAGTAGGGAGCGCATCGGTGATGCCCTCTCGGACGAGGAACTTGTGGTAGCTCTTCACCGCCGACACCTTACGCTCGACGGTCGCCGGAGCAAGACCGGCATCTCGCAGGCCTCGAGTGAATGCGACGACATCTTCCCTGCTCGCACGGGACAAGTCAGTGATACCACGCCCACCCAGTGAGGTGGCATACTGGCCGAGATCACGGCGATATGCCTCGATCGTCAGTGGCGATGCGCCCCGCTCGACAGCGAGATGGCCAAGGAACTCTTCAATTGTCGGATCCATGTTTCGATTATGGCAGAGCACCCCCGGCACACCAGCACCCAATGCAAGAAGGGCGGCCACAAGGGCCGCCCTTCCAGTATCCCTTCGCTCACACGCTAGAGCAGACGATCAAGGGGAGTGTAGTTCATGCCGTGCGCATCAGCGACGGACTTGTAGGTGATCTTGCCGTCGAGAACGTTCACGCCCTTCGCAAGTGCGCCGTCGTCTGTGACCGCCTGCCTCCAACCCTTGTTAGCGATGGCGAGACCATACCTCAGCGTGGCATGCGTGAGCGCGACCGTCGAAGTGTTCGGCACAGCGCCAGGCATGTTGGCGACACCGTAGTGTAGAACGCCGTCGACGAAATATGTCGGATCCGCATGTGTGGTGGCATGCGTGGTTTCGATACAGCCACCCTGGTCGACCGAGACGTCAACGACGACGGAGCCGCACTTCATCTTCGGCAGCATCTCCTTGGTGATGAGATACGGCGTCTTTGCGCCTGGAAGTAGGACGGCGCCGATGACGAGGTCGGCTGCATAGACGGCTTCTTTGATACTGTGCTTGCTCGAGTAGACGGTGCGGACGCGGCCGCCCCATATCTCGTCGAGATAGCGCAGGCGATCAAGATTGACATCCATGATCGTGACATCGGCTCCCATACCCATCGCGACGTATGCGGCATTGCTGCCCACGACACCGCCGCCGAGAATGACGACCTTCGCGGGATATGTGCCGGGAACGCCGCCCATTAAAACGCCGCGACCGCCGTTCGGCTTCTGCAGATACGCGGCTCCCACCTGCGCTGCCATTCGCCCAGCGACCTCGGACATCGGCGCAAGTAGCGGCAATGAGTGATCAGGAAGCTCCACGGTCTCGTACGCGATACAGACGGCGCCGGACTTGATGAGGCCCTGCGTCTGTGCAAGATCAGGAGCAAGATGCAGGTAGGTGTAGAGGATCTGGCCGGGACGCAATCGGGCGATCTCGACCGCCTGAGGTTCCTTGACCTTCACGATCATGTCAGCGCGGGCGAAGACCTCTTCTGCAGTACTGACGAGTTCTGCGCCTGCTGCGAGATACTCGTCGTCGGTGAACGACGAACCCTCGCCCGCCGCCTTCTCCACGAGCACCGAGTGACCATGAGTCACGAACTCGTGCACACCGCCCGGTGTCATGCCGACGCGGAACTCGTTGTTCTTGATCTCTTTGGGTACACCGATGATCATGTTCGTCTCCTCAGCTCGAGATCACCTTACACGTATGATGTATACGCGCCGCAATCAGTAGCGGTAGGTATCGCATATGCCGACCGTGAGAGAACCTCGAACAGTGTATCCCAGGCGTGTGTCGCGCACCAGCAGGAGCTAGGGTATCCGAACCGCTGCGACCCGTCCGGCAGCGACTGCCGCGGCGAAGAACGCGGGGTCGTCATCCGGTCCGCGACCCATCGACCTTAGACCGATACCCCGCGTGTGTGGCAGTCCTTCGACCTCGACGCGCTCCGGGCAGTGTCGCTCCCACACATCCGCGTCGGCAAGCGCATGCTCGATCTCGGCAGTCTGCTCCGGATCGCCAACGGGGATGGCGACGACAACACTCGTCAGCGCGACCCGCGTCAGCGCTGTGAGTGTATGGTGGCTCACGCCGCGATGACGGGACCGGGAGTCTGCGAACGATACCCGAAGACACGCAATCGGAACGCCTCCCAAGGCGGCGGTCGCGTTCATTGCCTCACCCTGCGCGACACCACCATGCCCGAACGGCGTTGCGGTGCCCACAACACCGGGGCCGATGGCGACGACAGCCACATCTACTTTCGCCACATGTCGGGCGGCAAGCAACGCCGAATGCAGGTTCACGGCCTCAAGCTCGCCGCCGAACGACTGGCCCGACGTGATCGTGACATCCACAAGACCCGCCGCCGACGCTTGTCGCATCACCCGGGACAGCGCCAGTGGAAGTGCCGCGCCATCGGTCATGACGTATGCGATGCGTGCGTCAGGACGCGCCTCTTTGATAGCCGCGACGACCGGAACGACCTGGCTGTGTAGGCCGCAACAAACGACGGGCATACCAGTAAGATCGGTCGCCTCGGCCATGACATCGTGATGGGGACTTCCCTGTTCTTCGACGGTAAAGACATCACGCTGCAGGGGCGTGTAGCGAAGCTTCATGATATGACCCGCCGAAGGGTCATCGAGCACGACACCCGTGGTGCCGCGTGCGACCACCAGATGGTCCCCCCCGGTACCCAACCCAAGATCGACCGCCGTCGTGTTGATGAGCACCCGATCTCCCATCGCGCACCGGCCACTGAGCGCCGGATAGCAGATCGCCTGCGCGTTGGAGTCCTCTTCGTCGAGGACGATGGCGACGTACTGGATGTCGAGGTCGTCTTGTGCGATATCGCTGACTGTTGCCCAGATCAGCCGCATGACTATCCCACCGCGCGGTAGATGACCGCCTCCAACAGGTCGACAAGCAGCGCGAGCTGACGCAGCTCAAGGCTCTCATCGACGCTATGCACATCGGTCATGCCGCTGGAAAGCACCAGGGTCGGGGCGCCTTTGGCGGAGAGGATATTGCCGTCACTCCCGCCGCCGGTCCTGAAGAGACGGGGCGTGATGCCGATGTCGGCGCATGCATCGCTCACGAGCGCTATCTCCGGGGCGTCGTCGGCGAAGCGGAACCCCCGGTATTCGAGCTTCCACGTGATCTTGACACTACCCCCGAGTTCGTCTGCGGCCGCGTGCAGCGCCGCATCCATAGCGTCTCGCACGACTCCGGCATGTTCATGGTCCAGAGAGCGACACTCGCCCGTCACCTCGCACGTCGGCGCGACAACGTTCGTGGCCGATCCACCGTGGACGGTACCGATATTCGCAGTCGTCTCAGCATCAAGGCGACCGAGCTCCATCGACGAGATCGCACGAGAGGCCATGACGATTGCCGAGACACCCCGCTCGGGTTCCACACCCGCATGCGCCGCCCGTCCGCTGAAGATCGCCTGGAACGTGTAGTGTGTCGGCGCAGCCGTCACGATGCCGCCAACGTCACCGGCAGCGTCGAGCACGAGACAGATGTCCGCAGCGCAATCTTCGGGCTTCAGCGCCTTCGCGCCGACAAGCCCGTTCTCCTCGCTTACCGTCGCAAGTACCCGCACCTCAGGGTGCGGCCGATCACTTTGTGAGAGTCTGCGAACGACCTCGATGATCGCGGCGACACCAGACTTGTCGTCGCCTCCGAGGACGGTGGCATCCGCCGAGGACACGACGCCGTCACGGATGACGGGCTCGACCCCCGAGCACGGATCGACACAGTCCATGTGCGCCGAGAGCGCGATCGTCTTACCGGAACAGGTCGCCGGAAGCGCCGCGACAAGATTGCCGGTATCAGAACCGGTCGCCGCCTCGGTCTCGTCGAAGCGCACGACGCATCCTGAGGCCTCGAGAGCTGCAGCGATGTACCGCGCCACCCCACCCTCATGACCGGTGGGGCTGTCTATTCTTACAAGGTCCAGGAACGTGTCGACGAGACGGTCCGCCACTACTATCCCTTCCGTGCCTTGCGGTACTCAGCTGCTGCACCAATGAAATCGCGAAACAAGGGCGCAGGCCGGGTCGGTCGGCTCTTGAACTCGGGATGACCTTGATTGCCGAGGAACCATGGGTGGTCCGGCAACTCCACCATCTCAACAAGTTTGCCATCAGGCGACAACCCGGAGATCACAAGACCGGCATCGACCAGCTGCTGACGGTATGCGTTGTTGACCTCGAATCGATGACGATGCCGCTCGTAGATGACTTCCTCACCGTACGCGGCAAAGCCCAACGTGTCCGGCATCACCTTGCATGGGTACGCGCCCAGACGCATCGTGCCACCCATGTCGCTCACGTCATGTTGCTCGTGCATGAGATCGATAACAGGGTGCGGCGTCACCGGATCGAACTCGGCCGAATTGGCGTCATCGAGCCCTGCGACGTGACGTGCGAACTCCACGACCGCGACCTGCAGGCCGAGACAGATGCCGAAGTAGGGGACCTTGTGCTCGCGAGCGTAACGCGCGGCGCGCACTTTGCCCTCGATGCCGCGGATACCGAAACCGCCGGGCACTAAGATGCCATCCATCTCGGACAGCATCTGGTCGACCTCTTCAGGAGTGAGCGATTCCGCGTCGACCCAGTGCAGGTTCACCTCGTGGCTGTGGTAGATACCGGCATGGTCGAGAGCCTCGGCGACCGAAAGGTATGCGTCGGGAAGCTGCACGTACTTGCCAACGAGCGCGATATCGACCGTGTTGGTCAGCGACTGGCTGCTACCGACGAATCTCTGCCACTCACTGATGTCGAGTTCGCCGCACTCAAGACCGAGTCGTTCGAGGACCATGCTGTCCAGCCCCTGCTCGTGCAAACGGAGCGGCACCTCATAGATGGATGCCGCATCCTGTGCCGAGACGACCGCCTTGGGATCGACATCGCAAAACAGCCCGATCTTGCGACGGATACCGGCATCGATCGGACGGTCCGACCGGCACACGATGAAATCAGGCTGGATACCGATCGAGCGAAGTTCCTTCACAGAATGCTGGGTCGGCTTCGTCTTGAGCTCGGCACTGGCAGCGATATAGGGCACGAGCGTCACGTGGATGTAGCAGACGTTCTCGCGGCCCTGGTCTTTGCGCAGTTGGCGGATAGCCTCCAAAAACGGCAGCGACTCTATGTCGCCCACAGTACCGCCTACCTCGGTGATGATAACGTCGGGCTGGGTCTGTTCGGCGAGGCGCTTTATGCGTTCCTTGATCTCATTGGTGACGTGCGGGATGACCTGCACCGTCGCCCCGAGATAGTCACCTCGGCGTTCCTTGGTGATAAGCGTCTGGTAGACCGAGCCAGCCGTGACGTTGCAGTCACGAGACAGCGACTCATCGATGAACCGCTCGTAATGGCCCAGATCAAGATCGGTCTCTCCTCCGTCATCGGTCACGAAGACCTCACCGTGCTGGAACGGGCTCATCGTACCGGGGTCGACATTGAGGTAGGGGTCGAGCTTTTGGATGGTCACCTTCAAACCACGGGACTTGAGCAGACGACCGAGCGAGGCGGCCGTGATCCCCTTGCCGAGTGAGCTGACAACGCCTCCCGTGACGAAGATGTGCTTTGCCATACGATTCTCGTGCCTCCCTTTGCCTCGAACCCTTCCTGATATGATACCGCGCCCGACAGATGCGGGCGCGGGATGTTCCCTACTCTTCGGTCTCCTCCTTCAACCTGCCGAGAGAATCCAACCACCTTAGTGGCGCGGTCCGCTCGATGATCGCGGTGAACGAGATCCGCTCAGATGCCAGGTTGAGGACGAGCAGCACCGCAGCCGCCACGGCAAACCCCCACAGGGGCAGTACGCCGACAAGCAGAAAGCCGACGATCACGCCGAGGACATTGGAGCCGGCGTCTCCAAGCATCCCTCGTTCGCCGAGGTCGTAGCGCCAGACGGCTAACACAGGTCCAAGCAACAGCGCGAGACTGACGAGCACCATGGCGACCTGCTCGCTGACACCGACGACCGACGCCGCACCAACAGCATCCCCGACACCGGCCGCGAACTCCGCGTAGTTGGCGAGGATCCGTGCAGCGAAGGCGACCCCAAGCGGTACAACGAACAGAACGTACGATTTGAGCGCACGACCCGGCCGCAGATCGAGCAGATTGAACAGGTTCGTGGATAGACCGATCACGAGCGTCGCCAGGATCCATGCACCGATCCGCGCCGGGAAGTCGACCGCCCCGTCGATGCCGGTCTCGATCACCCGGGCGCTTGCAGACCATCCGTAGAACATCGCGACCACGCCGATACCGAACAGCTTCAACGTGCCTGAGGTCAACTTGCCGTCACGCAGCGCATGCAAGTGCCCGGCGAAGCCTTTATGGGCGCTCGTGCCGAATACGTCGTCGACCAGACCGAACACGAAGGCGAACGCGACGAGAAGCAGCGGCATCCCGCTGAATGCGACACCAAGCGCACCAGAGTAGAGATGGAACAGCGCATCGGGTACCCCGGCGAACATCGTACCGACAGCCTCCAAGACGACGCGCACCAACATGATGGCGATAGCCCATACGATCCAGCAAAGTCCCAGTCCGAGGAACACCGATCTCCCGCGGTAGTTCGTCATCACTCGCCCCTCTTCGAGGGACGGGACGAGCGCGGCGATCACCAGGGACGGCAACACCCAGCCTGCAAATACTGCCAGGATCACGGCGACTGCATCGGCGAGCAGCGGGTTCACACGACCTCCCCCGACTCCGTACGCGCATCGGTGAGCATGAGGTAGAGTATGCCGCCTGCGACGTAGAGCATGACGAGCGCGGGTATCACGATACCCGAGTCCTCTGTGAAGTAGCCGACGAGACTCCCCCAGAGCGCTGCAGTCATGCCGATCGCGAAGTTGGGATAGCGTTTGAGGGCATCAGCGAAGTCGCCATGTGGCCGCCAGCGCATGTACGCCAGGAAGCCGAGAATGGCGAACAGGAGATATGACCAGTTCGACGCCCGCAGAACACGCATGTTCGTCTCGGCCTTGCGCGCCACGATCGTCCAAAGCGCCTGGGCGCCACCTACCTCGGCGCTTTGCCAGGCCCTGGCGAGGTGCGTCTGGCCACCCTCGCCGGCCACAGAGAGATCGTAGACCGAGAACACACCGACGATGAGTGCGATGCTGATCGCGCCGAGTATCGCCATCTTCCAGGTCACGCGGTGACCGTTCATCTGAAGCCATGCGATACCGAACGCAACGAAACCCCACGCAGCGACACCGACGTTCGCACCCCAGAACGGCGCGGCCGAGATGGCGACGATCAGCAGGCCGAAAAGCGGCAGCACCCATCGCTTCACCCCGGCGATCCACCGCGCATCACGGAAGTGGTCGAAGAGCAGCGCAACACCCACGAGTCCGCCACCTACCAGGATGCTGGCCCCCTCGTTGCCGATCCCGTAGTAGCGCGCGCCCCACAGCGGCGAGTAGCTGAACAGACCTGAGAACGACAGTGGTGCGCCGAACAGCTGATCAACGATGAGCACGAACGCTGTGAGCAGACCCACACCGCCGGCTGCGAGCCCGGGGCCAAAACGACGAGCGATCAGCATGGCGCCGAACCACAGTACTGCCGAGACACCCAGCAAGAGGAGAAGCACGAGCGCCGAGGAGTCGGGCCGCGGCACGATAAGATACATGAGCGTACTCGCCACGGGAACGCACAACATGAAGAGCAGACCGTTGCGCAGGAACGCGAGTGCCCTGCCCGCCCATGTCAGATGGCGGTGTTTGATTCGAAGCATGAACACCGTACCCACGAGCAACAACGCGATCGTGAGGGCGATGTAGGTGTTCGTGACCAAGAGACGGACCGTGTCCACCGCTACCGCGGTGGCGCCAAGCGACTGCAGCTCAGCAACGCGCTCCTCAAGCGAGGCACGTGAGCCGTTAGAAGCCATGGTGTTGCCGAGCATCGCGACCGGCCGCTCGATGCCGAGCGTCGCGAGCACCGTTGGCGCGACATCAAGTTCCGTGGTGATACCGGTGCGGTGGGTGGAGGAGGTCGTGATCACGCCCCTCCAGTCCGGACCGCTCACGATGATCGGGCCGAACCCCACAGGACCGGATCCGGGCGTCTGTTGGACAGGCGAGAGCACCACGAGTGTCGCATTCGATGGCATGGACGAGCGCACCATGGCGACGATCTGATCGGTCTTCTTGTTCGCCCGTATACGATGCTCGACAGCAACCACATCGGCCACGTCGGTCGCGAACCGCCGTGCGCGCTCTGCGTCGCCCGGATCGACAACGATGAGTCCGGGTCCGTCGCCTGTCCCGATCACACGGACCGCGTCGACGAACGCGGACCGCATGGCTTCGACATCGGTCGAGACACCATACGGAGCGTCTGCATCACTCATGAGTAGTCTGGCCGAGACATCACCAAGATCCACGAGTCCTGCACGGTCCATCGCGACAAGCGCGGACGGTCGGCTCTGCCACGTCTCCCTGACCTCGTAACCGTAGTCTGAGTTGCCGATGGCAGCGGTCATGCCGCCTGCATCGTGCACGGCCTGACCCAGAGCCCCGACCTCGGTATCGAGCGTCTGGGAACCGTTCGCGCGTTCGATCCTGGGTATGCCGAGAAACACGACAGCGCTGTCTCCGGCGTTGCGGCCCATGATGCGGTCATACGCATCGGCCGCACTGCCACCCTCATAGTGTTCGGTCACTGAATATGCGGCGGGGGCGCCTACGTCGGATGCGGACGGCGACGACGCTGATAGGGTCAGCGCGGCGTGCACCTGGGTGACGTTGTTGGTGAAGCGGCTGCTCGCACGCGTGTTCAGATCGCCGACAGCGAAGGCACTCGCCAGATCCTTCGTCTCAGGCATGGCGCCGCCGACTATGTCGTCCCACGTCACATAGGGCACGAGCACCATGACCACGACACCCGATGATCCGGGCGCTGTCTTAGCAGACGCGCCCACGACCGGCAGCAGCATGAGCGCTACCAGCAGCATTGCGAGCACTTTCACCGTACGTCTCATCTGTCCTCCACCGACAGTCATCATGCCACAGGACATACGTCGACCACCGACATCTCACATGGGGAACTGGTCCTGATCGGACTTCGAACGGCTGGCCCGGGCGATCGGGGTACCCGAAGCGTAGTATACCGAAACCCAACGTCGAGAAGCACGCCATACGATGACGGGTCGGTGTCGGCTACACTATGACCGTCAGAACGTCTCAGGAGGAAGCCATAGCCACGCCGTCTGTAGCACGATCGACCGCCACTATGTCGATCTCCACCGCGATCTCCCGGATCACAGGTTTTGTCCGCTCCTGGGCGATGGCGTACGCGCTCGGGGTCACCATCATCTCTTCGTCATACAGCGTCGCTAACAACATCCCCAACATGATCTTCGAACTGATGGCAGGTGGCGTGCTCTCCAGCGTGTTCATACCGCTGTTCATCGAGCGCATGCAGCGCAACGGTGAAGATGACGCCGCACGCTTCGCAAGCTACGTCTTCAACATCGTGGTACTCCTGCTCGGTATTGTCGCCGTGATCGGTACCGTCTGGGCCGAGCCGTTCGTGCGCACCCAGACGTTCCGTATCTCAGCCGAGAAGGCCGAGCTTGCCGTCTTCTTCTTCCGCTTCTTCGCGATCCAGATCGTCTTCTACGGTGCCGGCATGGTCTTCACCGGCGTTTTGAACTCCTACCGCAAGTTCCTTGCTCCGGCGGTCGCACCTATCTTCAACAACCTCGTCGTCATCGTCACGATGCTCGGCTTCTACGTTCCGTTCCACGACTCGAACCCTGAGCTTGCCAAGGCCGGGCTCGCCATCGGGACCACACTCGGGGTGCTCGTCATGGCGTTCATCCAGATCCCGAGCCTTATCAAGCTCGGCATCCGGTACACACCCAGGATCGACTGGCACCACCCGGGGTTACGCAAGATCGTCACCAAGATGGGCCCTACACTCGTCTACGTCATCACCAACCTGATCGGCGTATCGTTCCGCAACGCCTACGCGTTCCAGGCAAGCGATACCGGCCCGGCCGTGCTGCAATACGCCTGGATGTTCTATCAGCTCCCGTACGGTATCTTCGCGGTAGCACTGGCCACTGCGATCTTCCCCGAACTGGCCGAACAAGCCGAGCGTGCCGACTGGAGTGGGTTCAAGACGACGTTCGCGATGGGCTTCCGTGCCACCGGCGTCATCATCATCCCGCTTGCGACGATGCTTGTCGCGCTCGCCTCCCCGCTCATCACGCTTTATGTGTTCGGACGGTTCACCTCGGCAGATGTCCCCCTCGTCTCCGAGATCCTGGTCTGGTGGGCCGCCGGCCTGTTCTTCTATGCCGGCTACATGTACGTCTTGAAGACGTTCTATTCGATGCAGGACACCAAGACGCCGATGATCACGAACGCTCTTACAACGGTGCTGCAGGTATCGCTGTACGCGGCACTGACTGTGGGTGTGGGCGCCTGGGCAGGACTCGGTCTGAAGGGTATCCCGATCGCCGACGGGGTCTTCTTCGTCGTCCACCTCACCGTACTCGCATTCATCCTGCGCAAGCGCATCGGAGGCTACGACTTCCGGGGTATCGCCTGGAGTCTCGGCCGCGTCCTCGCGGCCTCCGTGATAGGAGGCGCCGCCGCGATCGGGATGATGGACATCACATCCGCACTCGGCGGATTACGCCTTGGCTTCATCGTGCAGCTCATCCTCGCCGGTACGGTCGGTCTCGTCATAGCATACGGACTCGCCTGGGCCATGCGCGTGCCTGAAGTGAACCTCGTCTACTCAAAGATCACCGACCGCTTCACGGGTCGCAGGGAGGCGTCGTGAGCATCGTCGCCCTCGTTCCCGCTTTCAACGAAGCGACGCGGATCAAGGCGACCGTGCGCTCGACGCTCTGCATCCCTGGCATCGACCGCATCGTGGTGATCGATGATGCTTCGACCGATGACACCTCAAAGATCGCCCGCGAGGCCGGAGCAGAGGTGCTCACACTCCCCCGCAACCTGGGCAAAGGTGCAGCGCTCGATGCGGGCCTCGCGCATGTAGCCGAGGACGCCGACATCTTGCTTCTTCTAGATGGCGACCTTGCCGAAACGGCCGCCGAGGGCTCTGCGCTGCTCACGCCGATACTGCATGGTAACGCCGATATGACAGTCGCTACCTTTCCGCGCACAGCGGACAAGGCAGGCTTTGGACTTGTGAAGGGACTCGCCCGCTGGGGCATCGCCCGCATGGGCGGCGGTTTCCTCGCCGACGCACCTCTGTCCGGCCAAAGAGCGCTCTCTCGTGACGCCTGGACTCACGTGACGCCCTTCGCCTTCGGATACGGTGTAGAGGTCGCCTTGACGATCCGCGCCCTTAGACGCGGCCTTAGGGTCGTAGAAGTCCCCACTGCGATGTCTCACGCAGCGACCGGCCGTGATCTGACAGGGTTCATGCACCGCGGACGCCAGTTCGTCCACGTGCTGCGTGCGCTCGTGCGTCTCGCCTTCGAGCGCACCCCGGTCTCAGGCTAAGGCTGTTCGACAACGCCACTCAGTGAGGGATACGCCTTCTCGGCGCCTTCACGCACACCGAAGTAGCCTGTCGCCCTGCCGGAGAGCACCCATACCAGCGACACCGCTCCCTGCGGACTCGTGACATCGTCCACCGCCGAGAGACCTGCAGCCGTTGCGGCCTGGGCCACGCCGCTCACGTGACTGGCCGCTTCGACGCCGATGACAGGAATACCACGCTCGGCCAATCGGCTTGCCAGTGCCATGCCGACCGCGTCTGCAGTGTCGTTCCAGGAAGCGAGCACCGCCATCCCTGCGATGGTCACCGTACCATCCACGCTTTCCATCCCGATCTGACCCGCAGAGACAAGCAGCTCGGTCACAGGCCTGTTCTCGTCCTCGGTCGTCCACTCCCGCGCCAGTGCCTCTGCGACGGCAAAGATCGAATCGGACGTGGTGCTTGCCGAGACGGTCGTTTCCTCGCCCGATGAAGCCGACAATGCCGCGGCGAGCGCCTCAGGGTCGAGTTCGTCGACACCGAAACCAGGACTTTCGGCAGTGATCACCAGCGCCCTTGCGCCTGCCTGCTCGATCGCCTCGACTGTCGCCGTCAGACCGTCAGCACGCCCGCTGTTCGTCACCACGAGCACCGTCTGCCCCTCCAGCGCCCCAGTCAGGAGTTTCGGAACGGCGTCGGCTGCAAACAGGCGATCTCGTTCGAGACCCGCGCGCAGGTCAGCGTTGTCCTTGCGCAGGTCGTCGAACTCCTTCTGCAGGTCCTTGACGATCTGCGTACCCTGATTCGTCAGCACGCCGCGCTCGACGACGACCGTGCCGAGCAGCAAACCGATCGACAGTGCGAGAAACACGGCGACAAGTGAAGCGATGTGGTAGCGGAGGTTGTACATCGGCCCTCCCGGGTCACAGTCCTATCGATGTGCGGAGCCTTAAGATGAGGAGCATGACGAAATCTCGCGCCGGCGGCGAGATAAGGATGATCGTGGTGACGACGGTAAGCGCTGCCGCGACGAGATACACCAACTGAGACGGCTTGACCGTCGCACGCCAGAGCCTGCTGACACCCTTCGCATCGACGAGACGCGGCCCCACCTTGAGGCGTACAAGAAAACTAGACGCCATGCCTTTGCGTCCCTTGTCGAGGTACTCGACAAGGTTGGCGTGAGTGCCGACGGCGACGATGAGGTCTGCGCCTGCCTCGTGAGCGAGCAGGAGCGCGAGGTCTTCACTCGTCGCGCTCAGCGGCCAGGTGATCCCGTCAACACCAAGCTCATGTAGCCGCGCCATACCAGGACACCGCCCGTCAGCGTATGCATGGACGATCAGCTCGGCGCCGCTCGTAAGCGCTGTATCGGTGACCGAGTCCATGTCACCCACGATGATATCGGGTTTGAAGCCGACCTCCATGATCGCGTCCGCCCCACCGTCCACGCCGATGAGTATCGGACGCATCTCGCGAATGTAGGGCTTGAGCGCCTGCAGATCCTGCTTGTAATCGTAACCCCGCACGACAACGAGCACATGCCTGCCGGCAAAACGGACCTTCGTCTCCGGGATTCCCGTTCCCTCGGTGAGAAGCGCCTTCTCTTTCTCGAGGAACTCGAGCGTATTGCGTGCGAACCGGTCGAGTTGCTCGCCGAGACCAGCCTTGGCGTTCTCCATCGCCTGCTCGATGACATCGAACGTCATCCGCTCCCCGCTCGCTACGACAACACCGTCTTTCAAGACATCGTCACCGATGATCTCGACGATATCGCCGTCACGGACACGCTCGAAGACCTCCTGGCCGACATTGTCGATCAGACGCACGCCGCCCCGAACCAGGAGCAGCGGTCCGACGTTGGGATACGCGCCCGAGATGGAGGGCGCAGCGTTGACCACGACCTCGACTCCCGTTTCGAGTAAGCCCTCGGCACTCACACGGTCCATGTCGATGTGATCGATGACAGCGATGTCATTGCGGCCAAGACGCTTGACGAGGTCTTTCGTCCGTCTATCAAGCCGGGCAGTGCCCTCGAAGCGCATATGACTCCTTCCGCCTTCCGCCGAATGCGGAACAGGCGACTCGGGTCCTGACGGCCCGATGAGCAGCGAGTTTACCAGATATGCTGCACACACTCACCATACCGTCAGTAAGACGACATCCTTTCCATCAACTCACGTGCGTGCGCGATACTCACCTCGGACACGTCACCAGAGAGCATACGTGCGATCTCAGCGACACGCTGTTCGCCGTCAACCTCACGTGTACGCGTGACAGAACGACTCTCCTCTTCGGTCTTGAACACGACCACCTGCCGATCCGCGAAGGATGCGACCTGCGCCAAGTGCGTCACGACAAGCACCTGCCTGGTGGCGGCAAGAAGTGCGAGCCGCTCACCTACCGCGATCGCCGTTGCGCCGCCGATGCCCGCATCCACCTCATCGAAGACAAGCACCGGCGTTGCATCAGCTGCACCGAGCACACCCTTGAGGGCAAGCATCACGCGTGACACCTCTCCACCCGACGCTATCTTGGCAAGAGGGCGCGGGGGATCACCTGTACTCGCACTGAAGAGGAACTCTACCCGCTCGGGACCATCTTCGCCCCACGTGCCGAATGGCAGCTCGACCCGCTGCAGAGAGAAGACCGCCTTAGGTAACGCGAGGTCACGTGCCTCGGCTGTAAGAGCCGCCTCGAAGCCGTCCGTCACAGAGCTCCGGACCAAGATCAGGCTGTCACCGGCTCCGCGTAGGGCCGTCGCCGCGGTCTCTCGGCGTCGACGTGCCTCAGCAAGCCCCTCCTCACCCGCATCGAGCGCTGAGAGTCTTTGCTCCGCTTCCGCCCTCGTTCGCAAGACATCATCCAATGACGGGCCGAACTTGCGCTTGAGCGCCCCGATGCCGGCAAGACGAGACTCCGCGTCCTCAAGTGCCCTCGGATCGTGATCGACGCCCTCGGCATACTCTCGCAGACGACCAGCAAGCGACTCCACGCTTTCTGAAAGACGCAGCGCCTCTTCGCGCAGATCATCAAAGGCGGGATCCAAGCCCGTCGCCAATGACAACACCGTCAATGATTCTGAGAGCCCGTCGGCAGCTCCTGATTCGCCCCGGAGCGCTTGATACGCCGCCGCCGATGCCGTGGTCAAGCGCTCCCCGAACCGAAGTCTCGGGAGCAGTGCCTCCAACTCTGCATCCTCGCCGACACGCGGCGCGACCGCATCGATATCTTTGACCTGAAAGCTGAGGTAGTCCGCCTGTCGCTCGCGATCGGCCAGTGCCGCTTCGAGCGATTCGACCTCCGCGTCGGTAGTCTTCAGGGCCGCGTATGCTTCATGGTATTCCGATAGAGCCCTCCAGGCCGGCTCCCCTGCAAAACGATCGAGATACCCGGCATGGCTGCCCGGAGAGAGCAACGCCTGGTGATCGTGTTGACCATGGAGGTCCACCAGCGGCCCCAACAACTCAGCGAGAGCCCCGACTGTGGCCATCTCGCCGTCCACGGTGCACCTGGAGCGTCCCTCGGCGCTCACCCGGCGCCGCACGAGGATCTCTTGGCCGTCGACCTCGAAGCGACCTTCGACGACGGCTTCCCCGGCGCCGGCACGCACCAGTGTGGCATCCGCCCGCTCACCCAGAAGAAGCTTCAGCGCTCCGACCAGCACTGTCTTGCCGGCTCCCGTCTCTCCGGTCAGAACCGTGAGACCCGGCCCGAATTCGACCCACGTGTCCTCGACAAGCGCAAGATCCCGCACATGGAGTTCTAAAAGCACGGTCAGCTCCGAAGAAATGTCGTCGAGAGGACATCGAAGAAACCCCGACCATCAAGGCGCAGCAGGCGCACGTCGTGCTCACCTACAACGACACGTACACCATCGAGAACCGTCCGACAGGGCACCTGGTCGCCATCGACGGTGACGCATGCGCCGCAACGCTGAGGATCGGGACACGTGATCTCGACGCAGTCACCTGGTCCCACGACCATCGCCCGTGCATTCAATGTATGCGGCGCCACAGGACAGATGATCATCCCACGCACATCCGGAGAGACAAGTGGCCCGCCAACGGACAGCGAGTATGCTGTCGACCCCGTGGGTGTTGCGATGATGACGCCGTCGGCCACGTAGCGCCCTATTGTGACACCATTCACGTCCACCTGAAGATCGACCGGCCTGGCAGCCGAGCCACGACCCACGAAGACCTCGTTGAGCGCCTGGTAGACACCCACATGACGTCCTCCGATGTCCACAGTGGCCGAAAGTGTCTGCCGTCGCTCGACCTTGACATCACCGGCGAGCGCAGACGCAAGCGCTTCGGAAAGCTCATCACCGTCGGCTCCGGACAAAAACCCCAAGCGCCCGAGATTGACGCCGAGAATGGGAGCATCTATATCGTCGAGCAGATGAACCGCCTTGAGGATCGTCCCGTCCCCGCCGAGCGCTACGACAAGTTCCGGCTCGCCAAGGTCCACTCGCGTGACACCGTGATCAGCGAGACCACATGCCTCCGCATCTTCGGTGACCAGAACGGCCTCGTATCCCTGTGCCAAGAGCCAGGTGGCCGTGCGTGCGGTCGCTTCGACCGATCTTGGGTTGGCCGGGTTCGGCACCAACAGTACGCGCACGTCACTCCCCTAACGTCTCGTGTGCCCTCGTGACGACGTCGCCGCAATCGATCTTGGCGTCGCCGTCACGGGCAATCCATGCCCAGAACTCTATGTTACCTTCGGGTCCTTTGATAGGCGACCACGTGAGACCGCACGTCCGCCATCCCAACTCATGTACACCGTCAACGACACCGATGAGGACGCTCTCGTGGATCGCGGGATCACGGACTACTCCCTTTTTACCGACACGACCTTTCCCGGCTTCGAACTGCGGCTTAACCAAAGCGAGAATCGAACCGCTCTCGGCAACAAGCGGGATCACGTTCGGAAGCACCTTCGACAGTCCGATGAAAGAAACGTCGATCACCACCACATCGAACGGAGCGCCGATGGAGGCAGCATCGACGTGTCTGATGTTGGTGCGTTCGAAGACGGCGACCCGTGGATCTTGGCGCAACTCCCAAGCGAGCTGGCCGTAGCCAACGTCGACTGCAACCACAGAAACAGCACCCCGCTTCAGGAGACAATCAGTGAACCCACCTGTGGAAGCACCCACGTCAAGCGCTCGGAGTCCGTTGACATCCAGACCGAAGGTATCCAGAGCTCCCTCGAGCTTGTGTCCGCCACGCGACACGAAACGCCGCGCCGCGGCAACTTCGATGATGGCCTCTGAGGAGACCGCATGTCCGGCCTTGGTGACTGTGTGACCGTCGACCTTGACCTCACCGGCGAGAACGGCGGCGCGGGCCTTCTCACACGACGTGAAGAATCCACGATCAACGAGAGTGAGGTCGATCCGATTCCCGCTCATACGTAAGACCCTTCGTCGAGACGGTGGTGCCGCCACCCAGGTCCATCAGACGACCGAGCACTGCACCTCGGACTCCTTCAGGAGTCAGCCCCACCTCGGCCAGCAGCCGGTCAGTCGCCCCATGCGTCACGAAACAGTCCGGCACTGCAAGGCGCAGAACGGGTACGTCGGCGCCCAAGTCCGATATCGCTTCCAAAACAGCGGCGCCCATTCCGCCGAGGATGCTGTTCTCCTCGATCACGACGACGAGCCGGTGTCGCGCGGCTACGCCCACCGCTTCGAGATCGATCGGCTTGACCCATCGCATGTTCACCACCGCGGCGCTGACGCCATCCTCGGCAAGAAGCGACGCAGCCTTCTCGGCGACACCGACCATGCGACCCACGGCAAGCAGCGAGATATCGTCACCGTCCCGACGCGTCTCCGCCCTCCCGGCCTCCAATACCACGGGGCTCTCGGGAAGCGGGACACCGGCGCCTTTGCCGCGTGGATAGCGGATCACAACGGGACCGTCCGCCTTCAGCGCGGTGTGCAGCATGTTCGTGAGCTCTGCCTCATCGGCGGGAGCCATGATCATGAGATTAGGCACAGCCCGCATGAATGTGAGATCGAACACCCCGTGATGCGTGGGACCGTCCTCTCCCACCAGTCCGGCACGATCGAGCGCGAACACGACATGGAGGTCTTGGAGCGCGACATCTTCGATCACCTGGTCGAACGCGCGCTGCATGAACGTCGAGTAGATAGCGACGACAGGCAGAAGCCCACCGTGGGCAAGACCAGCCGCCAGCCCGACCGCGTGCTGCTCGGCGATCCCAACGTCGTAGAAGCGGTTCGGGTACGACTCAGAGAACTGCGTAAGCCCCGTACCGGCTGGCATTGCAGCGGTGATCGCGACGATACGATCGTCGGCTGCGGCTTCTTTCACCAGCGAGATGCCGAATACGTCAGTGAAAGACATCGCACCGCCGGAACCGTTGACCTTCCCCGTCTCTATAGAGAACGGACTGATGCCATGGAAGGTGTCCGGGCGGTCTTCGGCGTGTGCGTACCCCATGCCCTTGCGCGTCACCGCATGGACGATCACGGGGCCATCGTTCTGCTTCGCCCACATGATGGCGTTCTGCACCTGCTGCACGTCATGACCATCGATCGGGCCGACGTATTTTATGCCGAGCTCCTCGAAGAGCATGCCCGGGACGAGCAACTGCTTCACGGATTCTTTTGCCGCCTCGCCGGCTGCGACCATCGCCGCACCGATCTTCGTCTTGCCCAATGCGGACTCGACATCATCTCTCAACCGACGGTATCGCCGGTCCAAGCGTACACGGGCCAGATAGCTCGATATGGCGCCGACGTTGGGAGCGATCGACATCTCGTTATCGTTCAGCAAGATGATCAGGCGCGTGCCGAGATGACCCGCCTGGTTCAGCGCCTCGAAGGCCATGCCGCCGGTGAGCGCACCGTCACCGATGACTGCGACCACGGTCTCATCGCCGCCCACCACGTCACGGGCGCATGCCAGACCGAGCGCGACAGAGATCGAGTTGCTTGCGTGCCCGGCATCATGAACGTCGTAGGGGCTCTCACTTCGCTTTGGAAAACCACAAACCCCGCCATACGTACGCAACGTGCCAAAACGCTCCCGGCGACCGGTGACGAGTTTGTGTACGTAGGACTGGTGACCGACGTCCCACACGATCTTGTCGACTGGACAGTCCAGTGCTCGATGCAGCCCGAGCGTCAGTTCAACGACACCGAGATTGGGCGCCAGATGGCCACCGGTCACGGCGACAGTCTTGATCAGCTCTTCTCGGATCTCGGCAGCCAACTGCCGGAGCTGTCCTGCATCGAGAGGCTTGAGATCACTCGGCGTTTCGATGGAGTCCAGGAGACGCTCAGCGCTCAACGGCAACAACTCCTGCTTGTCGGTTGGTTCGGGCGGTCTCCCGCGGGCACCATCGTATCACGCGATCTGGTGCTCAGTGGTACCGTCACGCTGCCGTTACGGTGTCGAGGGCTCCTCGTCTTCAGACTCCGTTGGCTCTCCATCGGAAGTCACCTCAGGCTCCAGATCGACAGGTGTCTGTGCTGTATCGCCGAAGTCGGTGTGGTCGACGAGTTCCGTGCACATGAGCGCAAGCCGTGCCCCCTCCTCAAGGAGATCCAGGCTCTTCTCGAGCGTGGTGTCCTTCTTGCGAGCCTGGACCGCGATCTCCTCCAGACGGAGGCGTGCCTGTTCGAATGTGTAGCGCTCGTCAGCCATGCGTCATTCCGCTCCCTTGTCTTCAGGCGCCGCGTCCGCCACCACGTCATCGACTGCATGACGTTCCGCGATCCTGCCGAGCACGCCGTTGACGAACTTCGAGGAGTCCTCGCCGCCGTAGAGCTTGGCCATCTCTATCGCCTCGTTGATGGCGACCGAGTCAGGGATATCAGCTTCGAACACGATCTCATACACCGCGAGGCGCAGGATGTTCCGGTCCACGAACGGCATCCGGATCAATGACCAGTTCTCTGACGTCCCCTCGATCTCCGCGTCGATCTGATCGAGATGCTCTTCGGTCTGCAACGCAAGCAGACGCGAGTAATCAGAGGGTTCGCCGTCCTCGTCGTTGTACGACCCCTCAGCGAGGATACGGGCGACGTCGTCACCGGTCATCTCCCGCTGGTAGAGCATCTGCAGCGCCTGACGGCGCGCTCTGGTTCTCTCAAGCATCACTTGCACACCGTTGCGACGCTACTGCTCTTCGAATTGAATGTCATCGATGAAGACATCCACCGCCGAGACCTGCTGCCCGGTCTGGGTCAACAAGGCATCTCCCACCGCACGCTGGACGGCCGTTGCCACGTCGCGCAACGGCGTGCCGTAGCACACCGTCAGGTGGAGTACGACGTGCAACGAACCGTCTTCGATGACACTGACGGTCACGCCGCGAGCACCGCTCTTCGGAACGAGCCCCGCAAGACCCTGGGGCCCGGGAATGTGTGCCACGCCATCGACGCTTTGGGTTGCAAGAGCGGCGATGGTCTCCAAAACGCCCGGTGCGACACCGAGCCCCTCAAGTCGGATCTCGTCAGACATCGCTCGCCTCCTTATCGACCTTCATCGTGCCGGTTGCGTGCGCTTCTACGTCCTCGATCGCCGCGTGACGCTCCACGAAGTCAGTATAGACCTCCCCGCGCATGAAGTACTCGTTGTCCACGACATACTGGTGGAACGGGATCGTGGTGGGTATGCCGAGCACGATGAACTCATCGAGCGCACGACGTGCTCGCGCGACCGCATCCTCACGCGTCTCACCCCAAACGATGAGCTTCGCAAGCAAGGAGTCGTAATACGGAGGCACAGTGTATCCCGAGTAGAGGTGACTATCCACACGGACACCGAATCCGCCCGGAACGTTGAAGAGCTCCACCCGGCCAGGGTGTGGCCGGAAGTTCGCGAACGGATCCTCGGCGTTGATGCGGAACTCGATCGCGTGACCGCGCAGGACGATGTCCTCTTGCCGGGTGTGGCGCATGGGCTCACCGGACGCGATGCGTATCTGCTCTTTGATGATGTCGATGCCGGTGATCTGTTCGGTCACCGTATGTTCGACCTGGACACGCGTGTTCATCTCCATGAAGTAGAACGAGCCGTCCTCGTCGAGAAGGAACTCGACCGTGCCGGCGTTCACGTAGTCGACCGCTCTTACGGCCTTGAGCGCGGCGATGCCCATCTCGGCGCGAAGTGCAGGGGTAAGAGCCGACGACGGCGCCTCCTCGATGAGCTTCTGATGGCGGCGCTGCACGGAACAGTCACGTTCGAACAGGTGGACTGCGTTGCCGTGCGAGTCGGCCAGCACCTGTATCTCGACGTGGCGAGACCGAGAGAGGTACTTCTCGATATAGACGGTGTCGTTGCCGAACGAAGCGGCCGCTTCCGTCTTGGCGGCAACGAAGTTCATCCGCAGTTCTTTCTCGTCCTTGGCGACCCGCATACCCTTGCCACCACCGCCTGCCGCAGCCTTGATGAGCACGGGGAACCCGACCTCCGTCGCGAACTCCAGAGCTTCGTCGGCAGTCTCAACGGCGCCCTCACTGCCCGGGACACAGGGCACACCTGCGGCGATCATCGTCTGCCGCGCGACCGCCTTGTCACCCATACGTTCGATAGCGTCCGGCGACGGCCCGACGAAGATCAGGCCTGAATCACCGCACGCGCGCGCGAACGCAGCGTTCTCAGCCAGAAAGCCATATCCGGGATGAACAGCGTCGGCACCCTTTACGAGTGCGGCCGAAATGATGTTCGGCATGTTGAGATAGCTCTGCGCGGATGAAGCAGGACCGATGCAGACAGCCTCATCGGCCATACGCGCATGCAGACTGTCACGGTCGGCCTCTGAATACACAGCGACCGAGGCGATACCCATTTCCTTGCAGGCACGCACGACGCGAAGAGCTACCTCTCCACGGTTCGCGATCAGAAGCTTGCGGATCGCATCCGGCACACTAGACCCCCGGCTCGTAGTAGAAGAGCACCGTACCGTATTCGACCGCCTGAGCGTTCTCGACGGCGACCTCGCGGATGATGCCGGGTTCCTCGGCGGTGATCTCGTTCATAAGCTTCATCGCCTCAAGGATGCACAAGCGCTCGCCTTCTTCAACCATGTCACCGACCTTCACGAACGGATCGGCGGCGGGGGCGGCGGCCCGATAGAACGTGCCTACCATGGGCGCGATGACCGTCTTCCACGTGACCGGGCGTACGGAGGCGGCCCCACTCTCTACGACTTGAGGCGATTCAGGGCTGGCGGGCATCGGTTCGGCTGCCGACGTAGTAGTCGCAGCATGGGTGGCAGGAACCGAGGTCCCACTCGCACCACCCTTGCGAACGACGATTCGTGAATCGCCCTCCTCGACGATGACCTCACTGACATCTGAAGTCTCAACGAGCTTGATGAGCTCGCGAATCTGGTCCACGTTCACGGACTCGTCCTCCTCCATCACAGTGTTGACCTCTTCGCCCATCATGAAGACCGCCTTCTCGGCACCCTCCCGGTGGGTCTGCAGGTATGCGCGTGCTTCGTTAGGGAAGAGAGCGTACATCAATACGTCCTCTTCCGAATGAGCCAGATCACCGATCTCCTCGGCCATCTGTTCGTACGTGGTCGTGACCAACGAACCGGGACGGATGTCGGATCCGAGCGGCTCTTCGCCGCCCAGGACCTTGGCGACGATCAGATCATCCATAGGCCCGGGCGCCTTGCCGTAGTAACCCTTTATGTAGTCCTTCATCTCCTGTGGGATGACCGCCCAGCGCTTCCCGGTAAGGACATTGATGACAGCCTGCGTACCAACGATCTGAGACATCGGCGTCACGAGCGGCGGATAGCCGACCTCGGCACGTACTTTCGGGATCTCCTTCAGAACGTCGGGCATACGGTCAGAGGCCTTCTGAAGCTCCAGTTGACTTGCAAGGTTTGAGAGCATACCACCCGGGACTTGGTGGCTGAACACCTCCATGTGCATGAGCGAGGTCACGCCACGCTTCAGCTTCTTGCGCTTGCGCACACCCTCCCAGTACTCGGCGATCTCGAAGAGCAGATCGAGGTCTATACCACTGTCGTAGGGGCTCTCCTTGAGTGCAGCGACGATCATCTCGACCGCAGGCTGGCTATTGCCGAATGCGAGCGCGACGACAGCCGTGTCGATGATGTCCGCGCCCGCCTCGATGCCCTTGAGGTAGTTCATCGGCGCCATCCCACCGATGTAATGACAATGGACGTGCACCGGAAGACCGATCTCAGTCTTGAGTGCACGAACCAGTTTCTCGGTACGGAATGGCGTGAGCATGCCCGCCATGTCTTTCACGCATATCGTGTCGGAGCCCATATCCTTGAGCTCCTGCGCGAATTCCAGGTAGCTATCCAGCGTGTGCACCGGACTCACGGTATAGCTGATGGCGCCTTCAAGATGGCCGCCACACTCTTTGACAGCTTCAGCGGAAGTCTCCAGATTGCGACGGTCGTTGAGTGCGTCGAAGACACGGAAGATGTCGATGCCGTTACGCTTCGACGCATGCACGAAGCGGCGCACGATGTCATCGCTGTAGTGATGGTAGCCAACAAGGTTCTGCCCGCGAAGCAGCATCTGTAGAGGTGTCTTGGGAACGTGACGTTTGATGACGCGAAGGCGGTCCCACGGATTCTCGTCCAAGAAGCGTAGAGCCGCATCGAACGTAGCTCCGCCCCAGACCTCCAAAGACCAGTACCCTACTGAATCCATCTTCGGCAAGATAGGCAGCATGTCCGCCAGCTGCATGCGCGTCGCCCAGAGCGACTGATGCGCATCACGCAAGGTGGTATCGGTTATGTGAACCGGTCGCATGGCACCATTCCCTTATCGGCCGATTGCATCTTGAGGCGGCCGGCAGGACCACCTCCTGGTGTTCGGGACAGTATACAGAAGGCTACACGCGGGTGATATAGCGAGCGTCACGCGTGTCCACCCTGATGACCTCACCGGAGTTAACGAACATGGGCACTTGAACGATCGCCCCTGTCTCGAGCGTTGCAAGCTTCGTGCCGCCCTGTACCGTGTCACCCTTGAAACCGGGCTCTGTCTCGGTGACCTCAAGCTCTACGAACATCGGAGGCTCAACACCGATCAGCTCCTCACCGGCGTAGAGCAGCTGCGTGACATCATTCTCCTTGAGCCACACGGCGACCTCACCGACGGCATCCTTTGACAGCTCGACCTGTTCATAGGTATCGGTGTCCATGAAATGGAACATGTCACCGTCGTTGTACAGGTACTGCATGGACTTGGTCTCCATGCGAACGTCTTCAAGCTTCTCACCGGCACGGAATGTGATGTCCACCACGCGTCCGCTCTTGACGTCCTTGAGCTTGGTGCGCACGAACGCGCCGCCTTTGCCTGGCTTCACATGCTGGAACTCGACGACGGTCCACAACTTCCCGTCATATGAGATACACATGCCGTTCTTCAGATTGTTCGTGGAGACTGCCATCCGTTGACCTTCCTAGATCTCGATGAGCTGCTTCGGGGAGTGGGAGAGCAAGCGGTACCCGCCCTCTTCAACCACCACCAAGTCTTCTATTCTAACACCGCCGAATCCCTCGACGTAGACACCCGGCTCGATGGTCACCACACTATGCTCAAGAAGCGTGTGGTGACTCTTGGGACTCACGGTCGGCCGCTCGTGCACATCAAGACCCACGCCGTGGCCAAGACCATGCGTGAAGTGAGCCGCTAGCCCCCGCTCCTCCAGCACGGCACGGGCAACCTCGTGGACCTCCCACGCGGGTACGCCCGCGCGCACGGCGGCAAGACCCGCCTCATTCGCAGCCAGCACTGCCCCATATATCTCACGATGCCGATCGGTCGCCGTGCCGATGACGAGCGTTCGCGTCATGTCCGCACAGTAGCCGCCAACGCGCGCCCCGAAGTCGAGCTTCAAAAACTCACCTGGTCCGACAACGCGATCGCTCACGGTGGCGTGAGGATGCGCCGAGTTGGGTCCACCTGCGACAATGCAATCGAAGGCGATACCGTCTGAACCGTTACGACGCATGAAGAACTCGAGCTCGAGCGCGATATCACGTTCGGTCTGGCCGGGACGCACGAAGGCGACGATGTGTTCGAAGGCGCGGTCCGTCACCGCGGCGGCCTCTGCGATCCGCACGATCTCCTCTTCTTCTTTGACTTGCCTGATCTCGTCGAGCCAGCCGTCGACCACCCGTACACTGCCGAAGAACTGCTCCGAGATGAAGCTGAACCTGCCGTACGGAACGGAGGTCTCCAAAGCCAGGACCGCGACCCCCATCGCCTTCAGATCCTCGCACAGTTCAACATAGAGTGACTCGCGCTGGACACGGATCTCCCAGGGCGTGCCTTCAGACGCAGCAACTGCGACATCGCTGTAGCGATGATCGGTGTAGAAGAGCGCTGCATCCTGCGTGACCAGACATGCGGCGTTGATGCCGTCATCGATGACGCCTTCGAAGCCCGTGAGGTACCGGAGGTTCGAGGTGTTGGAGACGACGATTGCCGGCATGTCCTCGGCACGAAGGCGACGCTGAAGCGCGGCGAGGCGGTGCTCGGTCATCATTGCCGCTCACCCATCAAGACATCACAGAGCGCTTCCAGGCCCCGGATGTAGGAGTCTGCGCCAAAGCCCGAGATCTGTCCCAGACAAACGGGCGCGATCACGCTCGTGGCACGGAACTCCTCCCGGTTCGCGATGTTGCTCAAGTGAACCTCCACGACCGGCAACCCGACCGACGCGACGGCGTCGCGTAGTGCATACGAGTAATGCGTAAGGGCTCCGGGATTGATGATGATGCCATCCTCGTCATCGACAGCAGCCTGTATGCGGTCGATGAGCGCACCCTCGTGGTTCGACTGGAAGAACGAGACACTCACTCCCAGGTCATCAGCACGGGCCACCACCGCGGCCTCGATGTCACCGAGTGTTTGAGTCCCGTACACATCGGGCTCCCGCCGACCGAGCATGTTCAGGTTCGGTCCGCTGACCACCAGAATCCGTTTCACCGCGATCCCTCCCACGTCACCGCTGATCCAACCACCAGCCGAGGGTCTGAGCAAGCACATCCTCTTCAATCGGACGCACAACGCACTCACCCGGCATACCGACGAGCACGAACCTCACCACGGCGTTCCGATTCTTCTTGTCTGCAAGCATAGCCTTCTTCAGCTCTGCAGCGTCATAACGCGCTTTCGTCCTCGGGATGCCGAGGGTGTTAAGAAGCGCATCAACACGCTGCCCCGTCCCGGCAGGCGCATCCAAGACCTGCTCGGCCAGTCTCGAGGCGAAGCGCATTCCCTCCCCCACAGCCACGCCGTGGGGGACCGTGCCATATCCCGACACCTTCTCGATCGCGTGTCCGAGCGTGTGACCCAGGTTGAGGCACTCTCGCCTACCCGCCTCACGTTCGTCGGCGCTCACGACCTCGGCCTTGAAACGCGCGCATGACGTCACCACGTCGATCACCACATACTCGTCACGCGCAAGGAGCCTGACAGCGTCCCGCTCGAGACGCGCGACCTGTGCCTCGCCCTGCAAAAAAGCGGTCTTGACCACCTCGACCAAACCGTTCTGCCACTCCGACTCCGGCAACGTCTGGAGTACCGATGTGTCCGAGAGAACCGACGTCGGTTGCCAGAACGCGCCCGCAAGGTTCTTGCCGGCCGCAAGATCGACGCCCGTCTTGCCGCCGATCGAGCTATCCACCTGAGCAAGCAGGGTCGTTGGCACGTGGACGAGTGCGATCCCTCGCATGAACGTGGCTGCACAGAAACCGGCGAGATCACCCACCACTCCGCCGCCAAGCGCGACGACCGCGCACCCTCGATCCAGACCGGCCTTCGCGAACGCGTTCAAGACACGCTCCGCTTCTTGCCAGGACTTACTTCGCTCACCGGCAGGAACGATCATCCTGGACACCGAGAGGCCGACTGCTTCCAGCGACCGTTCGACACGCTTGCCGAGAAGGACGTCGACGTTCGCATCGGTCACGAGTGCGACACGTCGCGAACCTGTCGCCTCGGCCACCGTTGCACCGACGGAGTCTAAGATGTCCGTCCCGATGTGTATCTTGTAGTCGCGGCCGGTCCGCACCTCGATCACCCGTGCGGACGGACCCGATACGGACGCAAATATCTCCTCCGCGACCTCATCTGCGCTGCGCCCGGTGGTGTCCACCACATGATGCGCCGTTGCGCGATACAAAGAGAGCCGCGCGTCAAGGATACTCCCGGCCATCTTCAGCGAGTCGCCGGCAAGAAGCGGCCTGCCTGAAGTATCACCGATACGTGCGACAGCCTCCTCCGGCGAGACCGCGAGATAGACGACCGTGCCGCGCTCACGCATGAGCGCGCGATTCTCATCGTGCAACACGACGCCGCCTCCGCACGCGATGACCGCATCGGGACCGGCAGATGCGGCAGCGAGGGCGACGCGCTCGATCTCGCGGAAGGCATCCTCTCCTTCCGCCGAGAAGATGCCCGGCACGCTGCGGCCTGTGCGTTGCTCGATCAGCGCATCCAGATCAATGAGAGGAAGACTGAGTCTTAATGCAAGGATCGCCCCCACCGTGGACTTCCCGGCGCCCATGAACCCGATGAGGAAGACGTGACTCACCGGGTGATCCTCTCGCGATACGCCTGCAAAGCCGCCGCGATATCTGCGAGACAGTCATGTCCGAACTTGTCCATGTACGCTGCGGCGAGGACGAGCGCGACCTCGGCTTCAGCCACCACACCGGCAGCGGGAACGGCACACACATCAGAACGTTCCCGGGCGGCATCGATCACTTCCAGCGTATCAAGATCCACGCTCGCCAAAGGCTTCATCAGGGTTGGGATAGGCTTCATGGCTGCGCGGATCACAAGGGCCTGCCCGTTGGTCATACCGCCCTCGATGCCTCCCGCGTGGTTGCTCGCACGGGTGATGCCGACGCCGGGCTCGTACACGATGGGATCATGCACCTGAGAACCCGGGCGAACCGCAGCGGCAAAACCGTCACCGAACTCAACGCCCTTGATGGCCGGTATCGACAACAACGCCGCGCCGAGACGCGCATCGAGCTTCTGTGTGGCCTCGGCATACCCGCCGATGCCCGGCACGAGTCCTGTCGCACGAACCACGAACACGCCGCCGAGGCTCTCGCCCGCTGAGGCTGCGGCATCTATGACGGCACGCATGGCCTGAGCGGCCGACGCGTCCGGGCACCTCACATCACTCGCCTCAACGACACCGACGTCGACCGACTCAGGATCTGTGGCGCACCCGACATCGCCGATAGTCTCGACGTAGGACATCACTTCTACTCCGACAGCGGTCAAGAGTGCTTTAGCCACGGCGCCGGCAGCCACACGTGCAGCCGTCTCACGAGCGCTCGCCCGCTCCAGGATGTCCCGCACATCGTCCGATGCGGTCTTCTGGCACCCCGCCAAGTCCGCATGCCCGGGACGTGGAGCAGTCACACGATCGACGGCTTCCGGGCGAGGGCCTGTCACGGCCATGACGTCGAGCCAGTTGTCCCAGTCCTTGTTCGAGATGCTCAGCGCAACGGGACTCCCGATCGTCATCCCAAAGCGGACGCCCGAGACGATCAGCGCACGATCGGTCTCGATGCGCATCCGTCCGCCGCGTCCGTAGCCGACCTGTCGCCGAGCAAGGTCACGATCGATGGCTGAGCCTTCGATCAAAACCCCGGCAGGGACATCGGACACGATCGTCACGAGCGCCTTTCCGTGGGACTCACCCGCAGTCACGTAGCGCATAGACCCTCCCGTCGCTTCCTTGTGTCAAGATTCTATCACCGACAGCCGATGTCACTGCGCCCTCATATGACACAAGCGCCGCATAACGCGGCGCTTGCAGGAAGTCTCCTGAAAAAAATCGTTACTTCGTTATGCCTTGCCCGATCGTGAGCACTACCTGTGTCTCACCGTAGATCATGACGACCGAGTCCTCGCGAACCGTCACGACCTGCCACGGCGTGTCGCCCACACGTTCACCGTCACCAAGAGTGTAGGTGACACCGTTCAGGGACAGCACGGCCATGTAGTTGCCGTCCTGAACCTCGACACTCAAGAGATAGAGCGTCCCGGTCGTTGTCGTATTCGCCGTGTCCGTCGTGGTCGTCGTGGTCGTCGTGTCATCGACCAAGACGATGAGTGGCTCGAAGATGTCACGGAAGGTGAACACCTCTGAGTTGGCGACCGCGTCGGCGGGCTGTGCCGCTTCTGCAGTCTCCGTCGTCCCGGAAGACACTGCCGGTTGGTTCGGCGTCACAGTGATGTCCACACTGTCACCGGCCGAATTGCCGAAAACGAACAACACCAGCGCGAGCACGATCCCCGCGACGATCGCCAGAACACCAAGCGCCACCGCGATGATGACGACCTTGCTGCCGCCAGACGACTTCTTCTCGCCCGAGACCTCCGCAGACGGGGACAGCGCGTCACCTTCGACGTTCTCGGGAGCGAGATCCATATCACTCATCGTCTCTCCCCTCCCTTACTGCGCTGCCGGCGCGGTCGTAACGCCCATGACATAGACCTCAAGCGTCATCTGAGCATTGATGTATGACGTCACATCCCCGATCTCATCTGTCTCCTCGACTCGCGAGAAGCTGCCCAGCTTCACGCGAACCCCCCGGGAAAGCTTGTCGATCTTGCGTGTGTATTCGATGATGTCCGACCAGTCACCATGAAGGGTGACCCCCAAAGACATCGTACTGTAGGTACCGTCCTCCGACACAGCCGGCACTGACGGCGTGATCTGAATGAAGTCAAGGCCGGTCGCGTTCGCCGTATCCTGGAGTTCGATGATGACCGATGGCAACTGGGGCGCCTCAGGCACCTGGTTGGCGATACGCAGGAGTTCGACCTGATTCTCGGCTGCCCTTTCCTTCGCACTCAACCGGCGCTCCACCAGCGCATTGGCCGCCTGCATCTGCGTGTCAGCGTCAAGCATCTGTATGTCGATGTCAGCCGCTTTCTCAAACAGCGGCATAATGCCGAGGAACACGACGGCTGCCGAGATCAGCACGATGATGACGCCCGCGATGATGAGCTGATTCCTCGATGAGAGCTTGTTCATCTTCTGCCTGCCGTCTACGGTGTCGTTGTCGTCGCGTCTGCTGAGGGAACCGCTGTCTCGGTCCTCACCTTGGCGGTGCTACTGAACTGGATGACCGGACTTTCAAGGAACGAGGCCTTTACCGAGTTCGTGAGCCATACGTCGTAGAGGTCATCAAGATCCGCCAGTCTCACGAGCATCTTGGCTATAGACTTGTGACCTACGTCGGGAGTGTCGGTCGCGCTGTCGATAGCGTATCCGCCAATGGCGAGACCACTATCCTCGCCCCAGGCTAGACTCGAGACCCAGATATCAGTAGGCATCACCAGGGATAGCTCGTCGAACAGCTTCGTCCAGTTGACCTTGTTGGCAAGCGTTGCGGCGGCAATCGCCTTGCGCTGCTGTAGGTCCTGTTCCTTCTGTTCGAATATCGCCAGCACCTCAGCCTTGGCCTGTGTCGCTTGGACTTCCTGGAGACGTGCATCCAAGTCCTGCTGCTTGGCATCGACACGCGCATACGAGTACGCCCACACGATGCCCAACACGACAAAGATCAGGACAGCGACGATCGCTACGTACACGATCCGTCGCTCGGCTTTACGCTTCTCAAGGATCTCGGGCGGCAGGAGGTTGATGCGCATCATGACTGCAGCCCCCCCATCGCAAGTCCGATGGCCACAACGCTGCCATACCTATCAGCGATGGCTACTTGCTGCGCCGCTGACGACGGCTTGACGAATGCGAAGGGGTCACCGACCTCCACCCTCGCCTGTAAGCCCTTCTCAAGATAGCCAGCGAGATTCTTGAGCTGCGCACCACTGCCGGTCAGCAAGATGCGCTGGATCGTGCGCACCTGCGCGGTCTGGGTAAGGTAGTAGTCCAGCGACCGGCGAACCTCGGCGATGAACTTGTTCACCTCGCGCTCCAGAGAATCCTGAACGGGCTGCACGAGCGACGGGTCGACACATTCCGGCACATCGCTCACGCCTGATTCGACGTCAGGTAGTCCAACCTGGACTTTCAGCGCCTCGGCCTCGTCAAACGTCAAGTTGAGTACGTTCGCGATCGCCTGAGTGAACTGGTTGCCCGCAAGCGAGGATATCCGGTTGAAGCGCGGGACACCTCGATCGACCACGGTGATGTTCGTGATGCCAGAAGAGACGTGGATCACACCGATCGCTGCACTGTCATCGCTAGAAGCGAGTACCGGCTGTCCCATGCCCATCAGCGCACGGACGATCGCGAACGACGAAACGTCGATCTGTGTGAGCTTGAGACCAGCGCCCTCGACTGCCGCAACAGCGTTACCGATCATCTCGCGGTGAGCGGCCACAAGCAGGACTTCCATCATGTGCTCATCACCGGGAGTCATGTAGTCACCGATGATCTGGAAGTCCAGTATCGACTCCTCGACCGCCATTGGGATGTAGTCCTGCGCCTGGTACTGGATCGCGCCCTCAAGCTCCGCGCGTTCCATGAACGGGAGGTCGATCAGACGGACGATGACTTTTTGATTGGCGACACCGATAGCCACGTTCTTGCCATGGACATTGCTCCGGCGCCAGAGTTCTTTGATGGCCGAGGAAACAGCGTCGACGTCGACGATCTCACCCTCGACGACGGCACCCATGGGAATCTCGACTGAACCATACCCGGACAGCTCAAAACCCGCGCCGACAGGTTTTACCTGCGCAACGCGGACATGATCGGTACCGATATCCAAACCGATCGCCGCTGAGCTGCTACCGAAGGAGATCGAGCTCAAGAGACGCCTCCCTCTACCGTTGCCACGACAAGACTACGACTACTGCTACTGCTACTGCTACTGCTACGAACTGCGAACTGCGACGTTCCCCCAAGATGAATCCTACCACATGGCACATGTCGCTCTGCTTCATGTGAACGAACTACACGCATATACTGCTAACATCCAAGCGCACTTGTACCCATGTTGTCAACAAGTGGGCATTTGCTCTCGCCTTGAGGCTCATGCCACTTCACCGCATGATGCTCAGAATCGCGTCCACAGACCCGGCATCATCAGACCGCCGCCAGCTCCGGGCAGGGACTCCGGCAGATACCCGGGCAGATAAGGATTCGTCACGAGCCAGAGGTTGTTCTGGCCGCCAGCGATCCTGTCGGTGATCACCGAACCGCTCATAAAAAGTTTCTCAGGAATTGTGACCGACTCACCAGCATAGAAAGCCCCACCAACGTCGGGTTTGGTGTCTCGAATGACATTCACATCAGTTTCGTTCGGGGACACACCGCCGCCCAGGGGAGTGTCCTTGGTGAAGGTGATCGTAGTCGGCGTGACAAGACCAAGAGCCCACTCACGCGCTCTCGCTTGCACGGCCGTGCCGGCAGGCCTGAGGAGTCCGTTCACGGTGATTGGACCGTTCGCGACTAGTGTCCCATTCCCGATGTACTCGACATCCAAATCAAGTACTAGCGGCCCGTCGATGAACACGGTCCCTTCCACGAAGAGTATCTTCTGAATGCTGTCCCACGCGAAGTCATCGTGCACGTTGTCGGCATACAGACCGACAGGATAAGCCACGAGCGAGGAACCCGCGTCATTGGACGTCACCCCGTTGGTCGTGTTCGTCGATCCCCGGAAGCCGAACGACGTGGTCGCATCGATCGTGAGACCGTGAGTCCCTTCTCCCGAATTCGCTATCGAGTTGTCGACGGCGCCAATGAACTTGTAGTTGAGGTTCGTGGGATCAGCTTGCGTGCGTGGGTACCCTGATGACTCGAACATCGTGGTGTATACCGCAGGAGACCCGGTGTCCGTCTCCTTGTTGGTGACAAAGCCACGCGAGATAGAGCCCATGTTGTTGTCCACAGACTCATTGATCGCCAGGTTGGCCCACTCTTCGAGGTTGGCCTGCGTGATCTCCGGGATCTCGATCTGGGGCACCGACCGAGAGATTGCCCCCAAAAAGACCCGCGGTGAGGTCTTCGCCGCTGCAGCTTCAAGCGCCGTCGTGTTGCCGTCGCAGAACAGATCGACCGGCTCGTCCTCGAGGCCGACCATACCCTGCCCGTAATCGATGTCTCCATCCTTCACGAAGAGCGGACCTTCCGCCACGTACATGGAGGCCGAGATGGAAAAGTCGTTACGCATGTAGAACGGGCCTATAACGTTCGAACTGCCCGTGAACGAGTTCGCACCACTTACCAGCGAATCGGACAGCCCTCCACCTGCAAAGTTCATCTTCCATAGGTTCATGTAGTAGAACTGCTGAGCGACCCTTTCGACAACGCCGTCGCTGCTGGTACCTGTCGACACGAGTCGATACTCATCGGCCCCGAGGCGCGGATCCTCCAGCGACGTGACGAGAGTGATCTCGTATGTGCCGTCCTCTGTCGAGCCCGTCTTAGGGTACACGTCGAGGTTGGCCTCGGTGAACGTCGCCATCTCGGTGTCCAGACCTGATGCAGCCGCGCGGAATGCCTTCGTCTCATGCTCGACTCGCTTGGAATCCAGCAATGCCTGTTGAGCAAAACTGAACGAGGCGACCGCAAGTACCGTGATCACAGCGATAACACCCAGCACCGTGATCATCGCCACACCTGTGTCGTCCCACAAGCTGCCGTTGGTCTTCTTCTCCATCATGACTCCTTCACCCTGGCCGATCATAGTTTCCGGAAGGAAACCATACGGGAGTCTGAGAATCGCTTTCCTTCATGCTCGGTCACGATCGTGATCTTGACGCTCCGGGTCTGATCCTCATACACACTGGGGTCTGTGAGCTGCGTTCCGTCAGCCTTGTAGTACGTGAACAACGGAACACCCGCTTCTACGTTGTAGTTGTGAGTGGACCAGTCAAAAGAACTCAACACGGGCGAATCCACCTTCTCAGCCCTGTAGAAGATCAGACGGTGATCGCTCGTCGCTTCGATGATATGGGTCTCGACGTTTCCGTCGTTGTCCCAATCCGTGTCAAAAGCGAACAGGTAGTCGGTCGGGTTCACATCGTGACCTTCATACGTGCCGATCCTGATGTCGTACTGCTGCATTATCAGGCGTTCGGCCTCCAGCAACGGAACCCCGATCTCCTGGGACGTGAACGACTCCCGGTCGCTCAGGCGAGCGCCCTGAGCCGTTACCGAATATCCCAGCCACGCGATTCCAAGGATCACACCGAGCAGACCGACGACGACGATCAGCTCAGAGAGGGTGAACCCATCGTCGGAAGTAAGTCGTCTCATTGCGGCCACCGCTCAGTGAGGAGGGTGCTGCCCTGCACGACCTTGGACGTGGGCCCGACGACAGTGCTGCCGAGAGTCGAGGGAGTACTGTACTCAACGCCGTTACAGTCGATGCCCGGCGTGAAGCTCACAAGACAACGATAGTAGTAGGCTTGGATTTGATTCAAGTTGTTGAATTCGTAGGACACAGTCGGGTTCTGAACCGTGCTGTAATTCGGAATGCTCGTCCATGGCCCTGCCAACGACTCAGCCTGCTCCCACTGGTACGTCACTCCGCCGGTCACAGCGAATGTCGGCGAGTCCACGTGCAGATCAACTGTTGTCACATACTTAATGGGCTGCCCTACTGCGCTTGTGGCCGCAGAACCACTCGTACCGGGCCTCGTGATCCACGAATTCGCCATTCCTGTGGTCTCGGAACTGAGGCCCCGTGGGCTGATGGCCCGTAGCCGTGCGTAGTACCGGCTGAACGACCCGGTATCCATCACCCAGGTCGTCGTCGCCCCTGGCACAGTCTGCGCGGGCGCCTCACTCCACGTGCCTCCCAACTGCTGCTGCAACACCGTCAGCTTGTACCCATCCGCTATCAAAACGCCGTCCATGACCGTGGACCAGGACACGGTGGACTGCCCCAACGCGGTATTCGATGCGGTCGGGGGCGCCGGATTGTCAGGAGCGTAGTTGTCCAAAAGTAGCGTCCAGTTCGAGCGTGCCTCCACGCCTTCAGAATCTGTCACCACGATCGTGAGAGTTTGCCTCCCATCAAGGAACGTTGGCTCCATCGTCGGCGGATCGAGAGCGTCTACCGGGTCTTTCTGCAACGTATCCCACACGAAGTAGGGCATGACCCACTCTTGGGTGCCTGAAGCAATGGTGCTGGCAGTGACCGACCAGATGGCCTGGTTGCCGGCTGTATCCCTGAGCGGGTATCCGCCGGCCTTCACGACAACGGACTCGATGGTGCGACCTTCCAACGCCGTCGCGCTCGCAGCGATCTGAAGCACGTTTCCGCTCGCCCAGGACGCCCCATATACCACCTCGTTCAGGGGGGGCATGATCAGCTCGTTCCACGTGATCTGCGACCCACCCTCAACCGACTGGGTGAGGAAGCGAGTCTTGTCGCGTATGACGACCGTCGTCGATGTGCTCTGCGTCTGTCCGTTGGCCACGGTCAGCGTGACCTCGATGTGCAGCTCCTTGAGTCCGGTCGTACCCGCGCTGACCGTTGGCTCGATGACGACCGTGTACTCTTCAACGGTCGTCGTTTCCATCGACGCGAGTTGGCCTTCCGCGGTGCCGACCTCGACGTCCTCGAACGGCATCGCCTGAACCCGCTCGATGTAGGAGTTGACGACGTTCGTCAGCACCGAGTTTCGTTTGGCCTGGATACCCATATTCGTCGACAGCGTGGTAAGACCCAGAATCGCCGTGAGAACGATGAAGAAAATGACGGCCGAGATCATGACCTCGACGATGGTCATCCCTGTGTCGTCTCTACGAATCGATGCAACGCGATCTCTGAGAACCGATCCACCACGTCTCATAGCTATCACACTCTCAACTCCCTATGACACCAGAGCACGCTCCGCGAGAGATTATTCCCACGTCAACACTATCGGCGACGTCGACGGCAAGCTTGAGCGGTTCCCCGCTCTTCACGACATCGTAACACCACAGGACATCATGAGAGTCCCACCAAACGTGCATATGAGTTCCAGATGGCCGGACCGACAGTGGCCGCGACGACCGCGCCTGCGGCGAGAAATGGCCCGAATGGAATCCGCACCGAAGCCAGACTCTCCGCATGTTTGCCCGCGATGACTCCATAGATCGCACCGACGATGCTTCCTATCATGAGCGTCATAAGCACGTATGGCCCCAAGAACAGCCCGAGCACGGCAAGTAGCTTGACGTCCCCCATCCCCAGGCCAGTCTTCCCTCGTACCGCTCCATAGGCCGCGGAGATCGCGAGACTCACACCGCCCCCCAATATGATACCGAGAATCGCCGTTCCAAAGGGTGACGTTAGCAGTCCTTCGCCTCCAGATGCCGCCAGTGGAAGGACGTTCAGCTCCGTGGCTTGTGACAGCGCTACACCGATGACGCCCACGGCCCCCAGCAGTCCGATGATCGCGTTCGGCAACCGTTGATGATCGATATCGATGAAGGTGAGGATCAGGAGGAGGTAGAAGAGTGCGACCGCGAACGCAGTCTGGATGGTCATGCCGAAGACCACACCCGCCAGCAGCCAGAGTACGCCCGATAGCATCTCGACTGCAGGGTAGCGCACGGAGATGGACTCTCCGCAAGAACGACAATGGCCCTTCAGCAACACCCACGAGAGGACCGGCACGTTGTCGTACCACGCGATCGGCGCCTGACAGCAGGGACAATGCGAAGGTGGGGACGCAAGCGACTCACCCCGCGGAAACCGCCAGATAACGACATTGGCGAAGCTGCCAAAGAGTAGACCAAAACCCCCGAGCGCAAGCAAGAAGAACCAATGCGGCACGTTAAGCACAGGCTGACTCCCGTTGGTGGGCGACGATCAATCCAAGGGTACCGACTACAGCAGCATCGAGAAAGAGGCAAAACGAAGAGCCGATGGCTTTCGCCACCGGCTCTAAAGAACCGAAACTCGAACCGTAATGCCTAGAAGTGCTCGTGCTGGGTCCCGCCATCGAGATACCAGCCAGTTCCGGCCGCCAGGTCACTGATTACCGTGCCGCTGGTATCCGCCGTGTAGACCTGGTCATTCCCCGGGCATGTCGGCGCTGTCTTGATGTAGTTGTTGACAATCAGCTTGTTACCGGTGTTGACCGTAGCGTCGGCAGCCACCCACACGTTGGTCGGCTCAGCTGCCAGATACTGCTGTATCGCACCCTCGATCGTACGCTGGTTCGCCTGGCAGGTACGCAGGCGAGCACTTTCGCTGGCTGCGTTGAACACGGGGATTGCGATGGCAACCAAGATACCGATAATAAGAACGACGACCATGAGTTCGACGAGGGTGAAACCCTCGTCCTTCCTGAACATCTTCATCAGATGTTCACCTTCCTTTCCTTGATGTTCATAGGGCCCCGCAGAACCCCTACTTCTACAATCAGTATATCGGCTCGTGCAAACCAAGCTTGAGTGCAATCTTAAAGCTCTGGCCTACTTCACCAGCGTGACCATCTGGAACATCGGCATATAGAGCGCAATGACCATGCCACCGACAACGACGCCCAGAGTAGCCATCATCATCGGCTCGATCAATGAGGTCAACCCATCAACGCCGGCTGCGACCTCTTCATCGTAGAAGTCCGCGACCTTGTTGAGCATGGTGTCCAGCGCACCCGTCTCTTCGCCAACGGCGATCATCTGTACCAGCATCGAGGGGAAGACATTGGACTCCCCGAGCGGCTTAGCGATCGTCTCGCCTTCCTTGATAGCGGAGCGCACTTTCTTCACGGCACGCGCAACCACCTCGTTTCCTGCCGTGTCACCGACGATATCCAACGCAGAGAGAATGGGTACACCGGCAGAGACAAGCGTACCGAACGTACGGGTGAAGCGCGCAAGTGCGATCTTGCGCACCAGCCCCCCCACTGCGGGTATGCGCAGTTTGATGCCGTCCCAGATGAATCGCCCGGACTCTGTCGCCACCCACCGCTTGAAAGCGACAACCGCCACAACGACCGAGACGACGAAGATGATTCCCGGCAGCCCTCGCACACCTTCGGAAATGTTCACGAGGATCTGTGTTGGAAGCGGCAGCGTACCGCCCATATCAGAGAACATCTTCTGGAATGTGGGAACGACGAAGACCATCATGGCCACTAGAATCACGAGCACGAGACCGAGCATGGCTACCGGATACGTCATCGCAGACTTGATCTTGCCCTTGAGCGCGTTCTCACTCTCGAAGTGGTCAGCTAGACGGTTGAGCACCTCGTCAAGAACTCCACCGGTCTCGCCAGCCTTGACCATGTTGATGAAGATCGGCGGGAAGATCTTCATGTGCTTGGCCAGCGCCTCAGATAGCGACTGTCCTGCCTCGACGTCGCGACCGACCTGCCCGATGATCTCACGAAGCTCTTTGGACTCAGACTGACCCGCAAGGATGTTCAAGCACTTCGTCAGAGAAAGACCCGCGTTGATCATCGTGGCGAACTGACGCGAGAAGATCGTTATGTCCTTGGCCTTGACGGTGGTACCGAACTGGATCTTGCTCAGTATTGCCAGCCTGTCCTCGTTGATATTGAGGATGATGTACCCCATCGAGCGAAGCTTGCTGGAGACCGCCTCGCGACTCTCTCCCTCGAGCTTGCCTGAGACCACCTTGCCCGTCTTGTCGCGAACGCTGTACTTGAAGGTGAGTGTGGCCATCGCTGCTACGCCTCTTCCTGGTTCCAACTACTGGCTACGGCCCAACAAGGTCTTGAGTATGTGCGGATCCACCGCTTGCTGCAGAGCACAGTCCAAACTCACAAGTCCCTGTCGATACAACTCGGCAAGGCTCTGATCCATCGTGAACATACCATACTGATGTCCAGCCTGCATCGCACTTGGCAGCTGGTGTGTCTTGCCTTCTCGTATCATGTTCCTGATACCTGAAGTCGGCACGAGAACCTCGCATGCGACCACCCGGCTTCTTCCATCCACCGTTGGAAGAAGCTGCTGGCTCAGGATGCCCTGCAACGTGCCGGCAAGCTGTACCCGGATCTGCTGCTGCTGATAGGGCGGAAACACGTCCACGACGCGATCGATCGTCTGGGCCGCATCCTGGGTATGTAGCGTCGCTAGAACAAGGTGCCCAGTCTCTGCCGCCGTGAGCGCCGCCCCCACGGTCTCCAGATCACGCATCTCACCGATGAGAATGACATCCGGATCCTGCCTCAGTATGTACTTCAGCGCCTGGGAGAAGCTCTTCGTGTCCGAGCCGACCTCTCGCTGATTGATCATCGCCTTCTTGTGGTGGTGGAGGTATTCGATGGGATCTTCCACCGTCATGATATGAACCTCTTCGTTCGCGTTGATGTAGTCCACCATCGTGGCGAGAGTCGTCGACTTACCGGAACCGGTCGGGCCGGTGATAAGAACGAATCCGCGCGGTTTTTTGCAAAACGACTCGACGACACTGGGGAGCCGCAGTTCTTCGAAAGTCATTATCTCCACCGGAATGTGCCGGAACGCCGCACCGACACTGTTTCGCTGGAAATACACGTTGACCCGGAATCGGGCGACGCCCGGCAGCCCATAGGCGAAATCGAGCTCCCAGTTACGTTCCAAGACCTCCCGCTGTTCCTCGGTGAGTATGCTGTAGAGCAACTCCTTCGTCTCCCGTGATGTCAGCCGGGGATCCTCCGACGGGATCAGACGCCCGTTGATACGCATGACCGGCGGCATGCCCACGGTGATATGAAGATCAGATCCCCCGCGCTCTACCAGTTTCAGTAGCAGTTCGTTCAGATCGGCCACGTGACCACGTCCCCTTTTGTGAGCCCAACGCCATCCTTAGGCGGCGAGCGCCTCACACAATGACCCGCAAGATCTCCTCTATCGATGTTACACCCATGCGGACTTTCTCAAGGCCGTCCTCCTTGAGTGTGAGCATCCCCTGCTCGACGGCGACCGCCTTGATCTCTTCGGCGGTGGCCTCCTTCACGGTGAGATCACCGATCTCTTCGCTGAGCAACATGACCTCGTGGACGCCTGTTCGCCCGCGATATCCGGTGCCGCCGCATTTCTTGCAGCCGCCCCCCCGGTAGAGCTTCTCCGGTAGATTGTCCTCGGGGTATCCGGCATCGAGCAGTGCCTGCCGCTGTGGTGTGTACTCGACCTTGCAGTCGGAACATAGCTTCCGAGCCAGACGTTGGGCGAGTACGCAGTCAACGGCAGATGCCACCAAGAACGGCTCGACCCCCATCTCCGTAAGACGGGTCACGGCGCCGGCGGCATCGTTGGTGTGCAACGTTGACAGCACCAGATGCCCGGTAAGCGCTGACTCTATCGCGATCTTCGCCGTCTCCTGGTCACGGATCTCGCCCACCAAGATCACGTCCGGCGAGCAGCGAAGGAACGACCGCAACGCCCGCGCGAACGTGAGCCCGGCTTTCACATTGGTCTGTATCTGGTTCACTCCGGGAAGCCGATACTCGACAGGGTCCTCGGCGGTGATGATGTGTTTGGAGGGATCGTTCAACACGTTGACGGCACCATAAAGCGTTGTGGACTTGCCCGAACCCGTCGGTCCCGTGACAAGGATGGCGCCATACGGCTTACGGAATGACGATTCGAAACGCTCCAGCGCGGCCGGTATGAACCCGAGATCTTCGAGACGCAGCATGATGTTGTCTTTGCGTAGGATGCGAAGGACTACCCGCTCCCCATACACCGTGGGTAGCGTGGAGACACGGAAGTCCATCTTGTGCCCACCGATGGTGAGTGCCGTGTGCCCGTCCTGCGGTTTGCGCGTCTCGGCGATGTCCATGTCCGACATGATCTTGAACCGGCTGATGATCGCCTGCTGGGTGGACTTCGGGCTACGCATCGCCTCGTGCAACACGCCGTCCACGCGATACCGAACGCGGAGATTCTTCTCCTGCGGCTCGATGTGGATATCACTCGCTCGTTCTGAGACCGCCTTGTTGATGATGTAGTTGACAAGCTTGACGATCGGCGCCTCAGCGGAGACCTCAGTGAGTGCGGAAAGGTCGGCAACCTCGGACTCATCCCCACCCAAGAAGTCCGTATCAACATGCTCGACGACTTTGTAGTAGTCCTCGATCGCAGCAAGTATCGCGTCCTTGGTCGAGATGGCCGGACGGATCTCATAACCCGTGAGGATCCTCAAGTCGTCCAGAGCGAGAACGTTCTGGGGATCAGCCATCGCAACGATCAGGTGATTGTCCTCGTCGATCTCCACCGGCATCAGCGTATAGCGATTCGCTAATTCGCGCGGGACGATCGCAACGGCATTCGCGTCCGGATTCTTCTCAGAGAAGTCGATGTAGGGAATGCCGATCTGACGCGCCATGACAGAGAGGATCGCACCCTGAGTCGCAGAGCCAAGGTCGACCAACACCCGACCCAGGGGACTGCCCGTCGCTTTATGGACCTCAAGCGCATCATTGAGTTGGCGCTCAGTGATGACGCCGGCCCGCATCAACAACTGGCCGAGTCTCTGGCCCGCTTCAGCCACGAATACAGCTCCTCAGAGTGTGACAGCTTGAGCGCACGTAGCACGCCCCCCAATGGTACGACAAGTGCATGAATCGACACTAGCGAAGCGCACCTTTACGACCGTCATCGTCTACGAACGGCGCAATCGCTCGAGATCGCCCAGAATCACACCCGCCATGCGCTGGAACTCCGCATAGGTCCGAGTGCCCGGACGGACACCCACGCGACCCTTCCCCTCCGTGAAGTGTAGCTCCACTGGTGCAACGAGCGCGTACCCGACAACGTCCTCTCGAAGCGGACTACCCAGAGACGCCGGGGCTTCTTGGGATTCCGGAACCGCCTCTGGCTCATATGCGGGAGCGGGAGTGAAGATGGGTTCGAGTTCGAGTTCGAGTTCGAGTTCGGGTTCGAGTTCGGGTTCCGAATGATGTCCAGGCTCAGCCGGAAGGCCGGTTGAGAGCTGCGCATCAGGAGCAGCCACGGCATACGTCGCAAGTACCTGAATGCGTTCCGCGACGCGTCGTGCGTTACTGGCCGCCCGCCGGTGCCTGAGAGAAGCCAGAATGGCCACCGCAAACATTGTAGCGGCGAAAAGGATAAGCCCGCCGAAGATGTAGTAGCGCGGGTCCACGATCAGCTCATGCTGTCGAGGATCTCGTACAGAAGTCCCAGAAGGACAGCCTTCACGCCGTCCTTGTCCCTCGCGTCACACGGTAGTAACGGCACACTATCAGCGAGTGAAAGTCGGGTGCGAATGCCGTTCAGAGACGCTGTATCCCCTTCCCGGACCTTGTTTGCTGCGACAACGAACGGAACGTCAGACATGTTCGTGAAGAACTCGATCATCGACGCGGCATCGCTGATCGACTCCTGACTGTCGGCATCAACGAGCAGTACGAAGCCCAACATCCCCTCGGACAGAGTCTCCCACATGAACGAGAAGCGCTCCTGCCCGGGTGTTCCGAACAGGTAGAGCACGACGTCATCGGAGATCGTGATCCGACCGAAGTCCATGGCAACGGTCGTCTCTCCGCCACCCTCGCCGGAAACGTCACTTACCTGACGTTCCGTCGAAAGTACGGTTATCTCACTAACCGACTTGATGAATGTCGTCTTTCCGGCGTTGAACGGACCTGTCACGACAACTTTCACAGACTGCACTCGCGAGCTCCGTTTCCTAGAGTTTCTCGATACCTTCGATGATCTTCATGACCAAACCACGATCTACTGCCGAGTCACGATGCAAGACTGCGCCCTCACCGGACTCCGGCAACTTGTTCACCTTCACGTTCGGGCGACCTCGGCCCGTCCCTCCCCCAGCACCGGTCAGAGCAGTGATCTCATCACCGAGACCACTGCTTAGGCCCACGTTCGTATCGAACTCGGCAAGATACGCATCGGTCGATATGACACTCGACGGGGCCGTCTGCCCACTCGCCTCCTCCTCGGAGCCTAGTAATCGGAGCAGTGCGTCAAGGTCGTCACTCGACCCCGTGACACCAAACTCCTCCGCCATCTCGGGCACCTGTACAGGCGGGGCAGGCACCTCAGCTTCAGTAGCGGTTTGTGTGTCGAGCATCTCCAGCATGCTGAAGACGGTCTCCTCTTCAAGATCTGGCTCTGGCTCGGGTTCGGGCTCGGGTTCGGGCTCTGGCTCGGGTTCGGGCTCTGGTTCGGGTTCCGGTTCGGGCTCCGGTTCGGGTTCGGGCTCTGGTTCGGGCTCTGGTTCGGGCTCCGGCTCCGGCTCGGGCCTTGAAGACTCCAAGAGTTCATCGGGGAGTTCACCCAGACCAAGCGCGCGCAAATCCGCCTCAAGATCACCGATCGGCACGTAGACGTCCGTTGCTTCCTTTGGATACGACGTAGACTCCGGTGCAGTCGATTCGATGATGAGGTCGTCGATCACCGGTGGTGCAGGGATATCAGCGAACTCCCCAGGCATAAGAGCACCGAATTCAAGCGGTTCCGGTTCGACGTCAGGTTCGGGTTCGGGCTCCGGCTCGAACTCGGGTTCGGGCTCCGGCTCGAACTCGGGCTCGGGCTCGGGCTCGGGCTCGGGCCCAGCATCCGGCGTAAGTACAGCAGACATCATCTGCTCGAACGCCGCAAGATCATCTACATTCGGTGCCGCAGAAGCCGTTAGGAACTCCGGCTCTTCATGTGGAGTGATCGCTGCAGCCTCTATCGCAGCGGGCAGCTCGCTCTCGACCGGTTCCTGCTCTTTGGCCGTTTCCTCCGCAGCCTCCGCAGCCACTTCCGCTTCGATCCGACCGCGCTCGGCCATCTCAGACTGCTGTCGCCTAGCCGCGAGCCGTCCTTCCTGCTCCACCCGCTCAGTACGTAGACGTTTGACCTCGTCTTCTGGGGCGACTTCAAGAAGCCCCGCCGAGAAAAGACCGTACACGATACGCGCGACCTCGAAATCCGTTCGGCTCGTTTCGTGCGCTAGCTCCGCAACACTACGCGTACCATCCACGAGCAATAGCAGGTTCCACTCGGTTGGTTTGAGCGAGATCTCGAAAGTGCCCTCACCGGGAGCGGTCGCCATCTTGAAGACCATCTCCATTGAAGCGACCTTCTTCTTGATGCGGTTCCACTCTTCGAGGCGGCGGCTGCCCTCCATCACGATGTTCTCGATGGACACTGACAGTCCGATGTCCTCGTCGACGACGTCCGGCAGGAGTTCGAAATCGAACTCCCCTGCATCCCAGCGCATGAGATCGAAGATCGTGTCCTGCACTTGCTCCTGGACAAATGCCTCCAAGACTTTGTCAGTGATGTAGCCCTCGTCGACCAGGATCTGTCCGAGACGTCTGCCCTCGGGCGGCTCAGATCTCTGGATCTCGAGAGCTTTGGCAAGGGCGCTGGGTGTCACCTTCTGCGCTGTGACCATTCGCTGGCCAAGGGGCTCGCTCTGCCAGTTGGACTGGGCGAAGAACACGTCACCGTCGCGGAACCAGATCGAGCCTTCTGCGTCGATATTGCGAATGCGCAAAACACCCGTCTTCCGGCTGAGCTGTACCAGCTGGAAGACATCGGGAAGGCTGAAATCCTTCAGGTTACCGCGCAATGCCATCGATTCTCGCCGTTACCCTTTCGCGAACAAAGCGTGATCGTATCAGCCGAGAATGGCGCCGATCCGCTCGGCAGCCGTCTTCATGTCATAGAGCACAAGTCCAAGCTTGGACTCAGGGTCCGCCAGTGCCGTCAACACAGCCCGACTACCCGCCGCGATGAGCAGCACGTAACCGTTCTCCCCCTCGATGAAGACCTGCGAGAGATGCCCCCTGCCGAGTTCGGTGGCGGCTCGCTCACCGAGACCGAGGATCGCAGCCGACATGGCGCCGACTCGATCCGCCTGCATGCCCTGAGGCAGCGCGGAGGCCATCGTGAAGCCGTCAAGACTCACGAGTGCAGCGGCCTGTATGTCAGGGTCATCGTGCATAAGCTCATCGAGTGCCTGCGTGAGCCGTTCCTCACGTGATGCCTGTGTGACAGCAGTAGCCGGCTGCGGAACAGGAGTCGGCTCGGGCACTGCCGGAGTCACACTCGCCACCTGGGGCACAACCGTTTGGGGTGCGAACGTTTGAGGTGCGACCACTTGAGGTGCGACCACTTGGGGCGCGACCACTACCGGCTGTGGGGCACGCTGGGGCACCGGAGCCGCGACCTGCACGACGACCGGAGCCGTCAACAACTCGTCATCCTCAAGCGCCTCGTCTTCGGAGTCGCTGATGAAGTAGTCACCGATTCCCTTGTCAACCATCAACCGTCACCTCGTCCATGGCACTGACTGTACACAAACCTGACGGCAGGCACGACAACAAGACCCTGCCGGGCGGGCGCTCCCAGTTTCTCATGTAGACCAACGTCACACAACACGAGGTAGAAGGCCAGATCACACGACGACGCGCATGATCTCCTCGATCGACGTCGTTCCCATGGCGACCTTGGCAAGGCCGTCTTGCTTCAGGGTCACCATACCTTCGCTGATAGCGAGACGCATCAGCACGTCACCCGATGCATGGTTCACGGCGGCGCGCTCTATCTCCTCGGAAACCGTCATGACCTCGTGAATGCCCATGCGACCTTTGTAACCGATGCCGGAGCACCGCTTGCATCCGACCGCCCGGTACAGAGTGGGCGGCTTACCAGGCTCGAACGGGAACCCTAAACGCGTCAGCACCGCCTCATCCGGTGTGTACGGCTCCTTGCACTCGGGACACAGGCGACGCGCAAGACGTTGCGCCAACACACAGTTGATCGCCGAGGCGGACAAGAAAGGTTCGATCCCCATCTCAGTGAGACGCGTGATCGCCGAAGGAGCATCGTTGGTATGGAGCGTCGAGAGCACAAGGTGTCCAGTGAGCGCGGCCTCGATGGCGATCGTACCGGTCTCCTTGTCGCGGATCTCACCGATCATGACCACGTCGGGGTCCTGTCGAAGGATCGACCGCAGCGCTGAGGCGAACGTGAGACCCGCCTTCTCGTGCACCTGCACCTGCGAGAGACCTTCGAGCCGATACTCGACCGGATCCTCGACGGTGATCAGGTTCACCGTAGGCTTGGTCGTACGGTTGATCGCCGCATACAGCGTCGTCGACTTACCTGAGCCGGTGGGCCCGGTGACAAGGATCGCTCCGTAGGGTCTTGACAGCGCATCAAGAAGCCTACTCAGCGGGTTCTCGAGAAAACCCAGGTCCTCGAGCGACATCATGATCGAGTCGCGCCGCAGCAATCGCAGCACGGACATCTCACCTTGCACCGTCGGCAGCACCGCAACCCGGAAGTCGACCGCTTTGCCGTCAAGAACGACACCAAACCGACCATCCTGCGGAACACGCTTCTCGGCGATATCCATGCCGGAGGCGATCTTGATGCGATTGAGAAGCTGCCGATGCAGTTTCTTCGGGCTGCGCACGACCTCCTGGCACACGCCGTCGATCCGGTACCGGACCCGCAAATCGTTCTCAAGAGGCTCTACGTATATGTCGCCAGCGCCCTGTCTGATCGCCTCGCTGATGATGAGGTTCATGAGCTTGGCGACAGGCGCTTCTTCGTCTTTCGCAGCCTTAGCGTCGTCGATCTCCTCTGAAACCATGCCTTCGCCGAGGTCACCGACCATGTCGTCAACGTTCGCATTCATCGTGGCGAACTTGTCGAGGGCGGACATGAGGTCACTCTCAGTCGAAACGACCGGCCTGATCTCGTAGCCGGTCACGATGCGCAGATCGTCGATCGCGAAGATATTCGCGGGGTCCGCCATCGCGACGACGAGTTCGTCGTCTTGGATCTTGATCGGCAGAACCTGGTGACGCCTCGCCAGGTCGATGGCAAGCAGAGTAGCGGCCGCGGGGTCTATCTCGTACGCTGCAAGATCGACGAACGCGAGGCCCATGTTCTCGGCGACCGCCTGTGCGATCTTCACCTCCGTCGAGACTCCTTGTTCGACGAGTACGGCCGTGAGTGAACGACCGTTAGCATCAGCCAGAGCCGACGTCATCTGCTCCTCGGTGATCACCCCGGCCTTGACAAGCACCTTGCCGAGGCGCTTGCCCGATGCGGCGGTCACCCGCGGCCACCCTCTCCGATACGGATGCCCTCAAGGGTCTTCTCCGCTGCACTTCGCATGACATCCCGCGGCGCTCTTACCTGCGCGGACTCCATCCAGATGTCGATCGCCAGCGCACCTTGAGCGACGAGCATACCGAGCCCACTCATCGTCTTCGCACCGGCCGCTCGGGCACCGCAGAGCAAAGCGGTATCCGCGCATACGTACGTCATGTCGCAGACGACCTGGTTCGCCGAGAGCCATTCCACGGGAATGGGACTCAGGTCATCAGACTTCATACCAAGCGAGGTCGCGTTCACGATCAAATCAGCGCTACGGACAGACTCCTCGGCATCGGGACCAAGAGCGACCGCATGGACTTGCACGCCGCGCAGGTAGTCCTGGACACGGGCGAGCATCTGGTCCGCCTTGTCGACGTCGCGACCGGTGATCGTGAGGTGCGAGGCCTTGCCGAGGATGAATCCCACCATTGCAGCCCCCGCCGCTCCACCAGTACCCACGATGACAACGCGGCGGCCCTCAGGCGTAAAGCCGGTCTCCTCGGCCAGCGATTCGAGCAGGCCGCGACCGTCAGTGTTATAGCCGATGAGACGACCGTCGACACAGTGCACCGTGTTCACCGCACCGGCCATCTGAGCGAACATGGCGACTTCATCACAGAGTTCGAGCATGGCCTGCTTGTAGGGCATGGTCACATTGAAGCCGACGAAGGGCAACGCTCGCATGGCACTGACCACACGGATGAGTCCCCCCTGGTCTTGCACCGGAAGCGGCACGTAGACCCAGTTGAGTTCGAGACTCTCGTATGCCGCATTGTGCATCGCGGGAGACAGCGAGTGCTCGATGGGCCACCCTATCACTCCGGCGGTCTTGGTCCGTCCGTCTATTTGCACGTCTCATCCTTCACCGATGCCACTACCTTCGGCAGCTCGTGCCTCATTATCCTCGCCTCAAGCCTTCGCAGCAAAAGCGTGTGCCACAGATCGGCCGATGAGAGCGGATCGACCATGATGGTCATCGCGCCGATCAGATTGCCGCCCGCCACATCAGTGAAGATCTGATCACCGATCACAGCGCTCTGTCGTGCTCGCACATCGATGGTCCGCAACGCCTTGATGAAAGCGAACGGCAGAGGCTTCACAGCTCTTGCCACGAGGGGAAGCCTCAGCTCTGCTGCGACTTCACGGACGCGCTCATGCCAGTTGTTGGAGACAAGACATATCCGGAACCGGTTTCCGACAACAGCGATCCAGGCTGCGATGTCGTCGGGGACGACACTCGTGTCACGCGGCAGAATGGTGTTGTCCAGGTCAATGAGAAGACCGCGTACGCCGGTTGCCTCGAGCGCGTCTAGGTCGATTCCTCGCACATCGGCTATCCGCTGTGACGGTCTCAGGAACGTCATCGGGCCCTTTCGCGCTGCGTAGGTCTAATGGTCGGGTACACCGTCACCGTCGTGGTCATGCGGATCAGGCGGCAGCGAATCACCGAGTTCCACGTTGATACGCTCGATCTCCGCATCTACCAGCGCTACCCGCTCCTCGTCTCCGAACAACCTCATGATCGAACCGATCACAGCATAGGAGTCGTGCTTCTCGAAACCGTCCCGCCACTCCATGTCAGGATCCATGGCGATCGCAGCCTGCTCGTGAGCCGCCGCAAGGTCGTTTCCCCACACCTCGAGGATCTCCGCGTAGTTCACGCGAAGCAGACCGGATCTCGGGTTCGCCTCGGTTCCCTTGCGAGCCAGCGCTATGCCCTCGGCCACCTGATCGTTGGCCGCGACGATCCATGCACCCACGTAGTACGGCTCAATGAGCTGGGGATCGAGCATGACCACGGCGCCGATCGTCGACACCATGTACCGCATGTCCCGAAAACCCACGCCGGAGTAGTAGAGGTGCATCACCGGATGGAGACGGTTCCACAGCACCGCTGCGATGTACGTGCGAAAACCACTCAAGTAGGCGAAGCCGGCACGGCCCACGGCATCGACGGTCGCGCCCCCGCTCGCTTCCGGTACGACGTGATCGGACAACGCCTGACCGCCAAGAAGGAGCGCCAGCAGCAGAACGGCGAGTGTTATCACCATCCAGGCGCGCATCCCTTTCTGGGCATGTACGCCCATCACAGGTCCTTCCGCCCGATCATGACGACGCCGAGCAACAGCGCCAGACCGGTGAACCCGACGAACACCGTCAGCATGCTCACGACCGCCAGTGCCGAGACACCGTTGCCGTGAGCTACGGGCAGCATGATGTTGAACGAGTCCAGTGACGGGTAGAAGTAGCTGAGTTCGGCCGCGCCGAGTCCACCCAGCAATGTTGACCGAGAGTGGCCGATGAAGAGGATCGTGAGCGTCGCGACCACGACCACGACAGGGCCCATGAGCGTCGATATCGCGACCGCGACCGCGATGACGACTCCAGCCTCAAGAAGCATCGACAGCGCTCCCACCCACAGGACCCACATCGGATCACCATAGAACAGCACGGCGACCACCTGGATCACCACGGTGAACGCGGCGATGACGGCAGTCATGACGACGGTCAGACCGGCCCACGTACCGACAAGGTACTCCCAACGAGAGACCTGTTTGGCAAGCACCGCATATACCGTACGACGCTCGAACTCGGCAGGCAGACGATTGGCCGCAAGCGCAAGCGCAAGCACAATGACCGCTACGTACATGAGCGCCAGCGACACCTCACGGAAGACTGCGGGTTCCACACCCATGCCGTAGTTTGGAAGCGACGGTATCGCCGCAGCCAGCGCACCTGCGAAAAGCACGATAACGTACGGAACGCGACGTCGGATGCTATCGGTTATAACCGCACGGGCGATCAGGACCATGCGGTTCATGACGCCACCTCGAGTCCGGCAAGCGTGATGAGACGTGCAAAATAGTCCTCCAAAGACTCGCGCTTCGGAGTGACGGACATGACGGTCCCACCCGCATCATCGATCGCGTCGACGACCGCACGAACGGCTGAATCCTCGACCGAGAAGACCCACACGCTACCTGAGACGGCAACATCACTCGCAAGCTCACTGACCGCGCGCGGAAACTCCGGAAGTCCGCGGACCTTGAACGACGTCTGGCCGCTGACGTTCAGCAGCTCATCGATGTGTCCCTCGGCAGCGACTTTCCCGAAGTTCAGTATAGTGACACGGTCGCAGACAGCCTCGACTTCCGAGAGCTGATGCGAGGAGAGCAGCACGGTCGTGCCTCTCTCCCGCAACTCGAGCATGAGGCTCCGTACGTCGCGCTGGCCCACCGGGTCGAGACCCGACGCCGGTTCGTCAAGCACCACGATCTCGGGTCTGCCGATAATCGCCTGTGCGATACCGAGACGCTGCAGCATGCCGCGCGAGAACTTGGAGAGTTCCGTACACTCCTCGCCCCTCAGCCCTACCTTGGCAAGCACCTCATTGCTGCGGCCGTCGATCTCATCCTTCAAAACGCCGCCCAGCCGTCCATAGAAGCGAAGCGCCTGCAGCGCGGTGAGGTGCTGCGGGAAGTAGGGCTGCTCGGGCAGAAAGCCCAGCGAGCGTCTCCCCTTAGGACTCGTGGAGTCTTCCCCCAGCATCTCGAAGGTTCCCGCGGTAGGTCTCACGAGTCCGATAAGCATCTTCAGTGTGGTGGTCTTTCCGGCGCCGTTCGGTCCCAGGAGCCCATGTATGGTCCCACGCTCCACCTTAAGCGAAACGCCGTCGACAGCCATATGCGCATGCGATCTGCCGATGCGTTTGTACGTCTTGCACGCACCCTCTACTCGAATCGCGACATCATTGGTGCTCATGGTGTTACGGTGTCACCTCTCTCGACTTCTCCTTGGCGATCAGGAAGTCCTGGTAGTTCGTGGCAAACGTATGCGAACCGTCTTCGCCGGTCAGAACATAGTAGATGTAATCCGTTTCGGCAGGGTGCGCCGCAGCCTGAAGTGATGCAAACCCGGGGCTCGCGATGGGACCGGGCGGAAGGCCATCGTACTTATACGTATTGTAGGGACTGTCTATCTCCAGATCCTTGTTGAGCAGCCGCGGACGGTTCGCTTGCAAGACATACTCAATGGTCGCACAGATCTCAAGCTTCATGCCTTTCGCGGTGCGATTGTAGATGACCGAGGAAACGAGTGGACGCTCTTCTGCCACCCGCGCCTCACGCTCGACCATCGACGCGATGGTCACGATTTCATGGAGCGTGAGACCCGACTCGCTCGCTTGCGAGAGATCGACTTCCCTCATCTCCAGATCGAACTGGTCGAGCATGATCTCAATGACGTCGGCAGTGCTGCTGCCCTCCACGATGCGATATGTCTTCGGGAACAGGTAGCCCTCTAGAGAGCCGGTCCCGACGTCTGCAAGATACGGATGATTCGCCGAGAAGGCCTGTGCCTGCCCTTTGGTGAGCTCGAGGAACTCACTCGCCGGTATACCGGCGACCTCCTCGTATCGTGTCGCTATCTGCTCAAGACGAAAGCCCTCCGGGATCGTCACCGTCACGTACGGAATGGGCGGCCCGGCAAGCAGCCTGTCCACGATCGCCTCATACGGCATCCCCGTGGCAAGATCGTAGACACCCGAACGCAATCTGCCATCGATCTCACCCATACGAGCACGGAGCCGGAACATCGCGGCGTTGTCGATGACACCATTCTCGGCGAGTATCTCGGCGATCTCTCGTGTATCCGCACCTTCAGGGATCACGACCTGCACGGGCAACCCCTGCGCTACCTCGACCTGCGGCTTCATGAGCAACTGCCACGCCCCGTATGCGGGAATGGCGATCGCGAGCAGAACACCCACCAGGATGACAACGGCGATGAGCGTCTTACGACGCGACCGTTCGTCGACACTGCGCACGCGGCGAGAGGACGAGCGCCGCTTGCTACGGCGGGGGCGAGAGCGGGGGGCGTCACTCATCCGAATCTCCCTCCATGACGCGCACCACGTGCGCGTCCAGATACGACTGGAGAATCAATGCTGCGGCAAGTTTGTCGAGCGTACCGCGCTTCTTGCGATCGGACACTCCAGAGCTGGTCATGATGCGTCTCGCTTCGGCCGAAGACAGACGTTCGTCCCAATACCGGACCGGGATATCCAACGTCTTAGCATAGCGCTCTACGGTCTCGCGCACTGCACGCGCTTGTGGCCCTTCCTCCCCCGAAAGGCTCAGGGGTAGACCAACGACCATCACGCCGGGTCCATACTCCTCGACCAACCGGCGCAACGGACCCACATCACCAAGAAGCCCACGCGCGTCGAGCACGTCAAGTGGCGTAGCGACACGACCGGTGGGGTCCGATACTGCTACTCCTACACGCGCATCGCCGATATCGAGTCCAAGATGGCGCACGGAAAATCACTTCATGCCGAGAAGGACACGTGCTGACTCCAGCGCGTCATCGATACCTATGGGGTCCTTGCCGCCAGCCTGGGCCATAGATGGCGTACCGCCGCCGCCGCCCTTCACCTTCGGCGCGATCTCCTTGATGATTCGCCCGGCATCGAAACCCTCGCCCACAGCGGCATCACTGCCCGCGGCGAGTAACAGCACCGATCCGCCGACCTCAGCAGCCAAGACGACGGCACCACCCGTGAGCTTCTCACGCAAAGCGTCAGCGACCCCTCTGAGCTCGCCTCCATCGGCAGCCTCCACCCTGGCGACGATGAGCGGGTACCCGACGTCAGCCGCCGAGGCGATCACGTCCGCCATGCTGTCGCCGACACCGCGCTTCTTCGCGTCCGCAAGTGCATTCTCCGCATCCTTGAGACGCCTGACGAGAAGCGCCGCTTTGTCGGCCACTTCTTGCGGGCGACACTTGAGTGTGGATGCGGCCTCGACCAGCACCGCCTCTTCGGCATAGACCGACTCTACTGCGTCAAACGACGTCACGGCCTCGATGCGGCGCACGTTCGCACCGACACTGCCCTCAGACACGATCCTGAGCAACCCGATCTCACTGCTGCGGCCGACGTGCGTACCACCACAGAGCTCCTTGCTGAAGTTGCCGACCTCGAGCACGCGCACGATCTTGCCATATTTCTCGCCGAAAAGAGCGGTAACACCCATCTCTTTGGCGGCAACCAGTGAAGTCTCGTAGTTGCGCACCGGATGGTTCTCCATGATCTTCGCGTTGACCAGCCGCTGTATCTTCTCGAGTTGCTGCGCGTCCACCGCTTCAAAGTGCGTGAAATCGAAGCGCAAACGGTCAGGCGCGACGAACGAGCCGCCCTGCCGTACGTGCTCGCCGAGAACGAGCCTTAGCGCCCAGTGCAGGATATGGGTCGCAGTATGGTTGCGCCGTATGCGCTCACGGCGACCCACATCGATAGCCGCATGCACCGCATCCCCGACCGCGAGTGCACCCTCCTGTAGCGTGCCATGGTGAGCGATCACTCCGGGCGCGGGTATGCGCGTATCGGCCACAACGAAACGACCGTCCGACGCGGAGATCTCACCCGTGTCGCCCACCTGCCCACCCTGCTCGCCGTAGAACGGTGTAGCGGTCAGGATGACTTCACCCGTCTGACCAGCTTCGAGCTGCTGCACGACTTCACCATCGACGAAGATCCCCGCTATGCGCGCGTCCGCGGCATCCCGTTCATAGCCGACGAAATCGATCTCCCCTGCCTCGGCCATGATAGCTGCGAATGCGTTACCGAACGTGTTCCACGACTCGTCTTTGACGGCCGCGCGACCACGCTCCCTTTGGGCCTTCATCTCAACGTCGAACGCGTCCGCGTCGACCAGAAGACCCGCTTCCGCCGCGATCTCAGAGGTGAGCTCGAGCGGAAAACCGAATGTGTCGTGGAGGGTGAACGCGAAGTGCCCGTCAAGCACGGCGGACGCCGTCGACTTCGTCTTCTCGATCGCATCCTCCAAGAAGACGAGTCCTTGTTTGAGCGTCTGGCCGAAACGCTGCTCCTCGCTCTCGACGATGCGGCCGACGAGGTCATGATGCTCGACGATCTCAGGATATGCCTCGCCCATGAGCTCTACGACCCGGTCAATGATGCGACCGAGAAACACGTCTTCGACACCAAGTAGGCGACCGTGACGCACGGCCCGGCGAAGTAGTCGACGCAGGACGTACCCGCGACCCTCGTTACTCGGTAAGACACCGTCGGCGATCAGAAACGTCACCGAACGGGCATGATCGGCGAGGATACGCAACGAGATGTCGACCTTCTCCGAGCGGCCGTAGGAAGCGCCCGTGATCTGTTCAGCCACGGACATGATCGAGCGCAGGATGTCCGTCTCGAAGTTGCCGCCAACGCCTTGCATGATCGTCGCCACTCGCTCGAGCCCCATACCCGTATCGATGTTCTGCTTGGGGAGCGGCGTGAGCGTGCCGTCCTCAGCGCGATCGTACTGCATGAAGACGAGGTTCCAGTACTCGAGGAAGCGGTCGCAATCACAGCCGGGCGCGCAGTCGGCCGAGCCGCAGCCAACATCCGGACCCTGGTCGTAGTAGAGCTCGGAGCACGGACCGCATGGGCCGGTCGGGCCTGCCGACCAGAAGTTGTCCTTAGCCCCCATACGCACGATGTGGTCGGCCGGTACTCCCACTTCGTCACGCCAGATGGTCTCCGCCTCGTCGTCGTCCTCGTAGATCGAGAACCACAGGCGGTCCAGATCGAAACCGAGCACTTCAGTGGAGTACTCATACGCCCAGGCGCACGCCTCGGACTTAAAGTAGTCGCCGAAGCTGAAGTTCCCCAGCATCTCGAAGAAGCTGTGGTGCCTGTTCGTGGTGCCGATGATGTCGATGTCGGTCGTGCGCACGCATTTCTGCACCGTCGTCGCGCGCGTCGTGCCTATGTCGCGCAGACCGAGGAAAACCGGTTTGAACTGCACCATGCCTGCGCTGGTAAGCAGCAGGGACGGGTCATCCGGAACGAGTGAGCTTGACGGCATACGCCTGCAACCCTTTGATTCGAAGAACGACAGGAAGCTCTCTCTTATCTCGGCAGACTTCACTCAATCTCCTCGATCTCATCACTCACGACAGGTGCGCTCGTCTCGGGTGACCGTTCGGCAGCAGGACGGCCCGGCTGCCTGCGGAAGAGCGCGCCACCTTCGCTGATCAGCTGGGAGTCTGTGTACTTCTCGAAGTAGTACACAAACAATCCATTGGCGACCGCTGCGATGGGAATGGCCACGAGCAGACCCACGACCCCGAACAGAGCGGAGCCGACGAGCAACGAGAATATCACGAGCAAAGGATGAAGGTCGACTTGCTCGGACATGACGCGCGGCGTTATGAACATGTCTGTGACCTGCTGAGCGCCGATACCGATCGCAACCGCCAGCACGGCGGTCATCGGACTCACAAAGACCGCGACGATGGCAGAGATGATGTAGGAGAGGAGGGGACCTATGTAGGGCACGATGTTGAGGATGCCCGCAATGAGTCCGAGCACGAGTGCATACGGCACGCCAATGATGGACAGACCGATCGCTACGACCGCCGCAGTGGCCGCCGAGATGATGAGTTGACCACGCAGATAGCCCGACAAAACGCGTGACACACGCTCCGCTACCGCAGACGCATCTTCACGTCGCTTCGAACCGACGAGCAGCATGGACTCCTTTTTGATGACAGGCATGTCTTTGAGAATCCAGAATCCCACAACGAAGCCAAGGAAGATGTTCAGCAGGAACCCGACCGCCTGACCGCCGACTGCGAACGCCTCTCGTGCAAGAATGCTCGACCATGACATGAACTGAGAGGTGACCCCATCGCGGATATTGGCAAGGGCCTGCTCCGCCCAGATGGGCAGCGTCAGGGCCTGATACTGGCTCTGCAGATCGAGCAGTGCATGATACGCGCTGTCATAGTAGCCCGGAAAAGCGCCGAAGAAGTCGCTGAGCTGAGCGACAACGGGTGGGATGATGAACCAGCCCGCAATGACCATCGCCGCCAGGCCGACAAGGTAGCAGAGACCCACCGCGAGCCCACGATTCCATCCGCGAGCTTCGAGTACCCTGACAGGCCCTCTGAACACGTACACGAGCACCAGGGCGAAGGCAAAGGGCACGAGAGCGACCGATACCCTGCCGAGCAGCCAGAAACAGGCCGCCAGCAGGATCCCGAGTCCTACCAGACTCCACGTGATGACCAACAGCCTGCTCCAACGATCCCGTTCGATCAGCTTTACCTGCACCTTAGACCTCCTCGGCGACAAGATGCTCGCGCATGACTCTCAGCGTTCTGCGCAACAGACGCGAGACCTGCATCTGCGAGATGTCGAGCTGACTGGCTATCTCTGTCTGCGTGAGTCCCTGGAAAAAACGCAGATAGAGCACACGTTGCTCCTGAGGTGTCAGGTGCTTGAGGGCGGACGCCAGCGTAGTGCGATCGTCGACGACCGCCATAAGATGGTCATCTTTGCCGATGTACTCAAGGATGCTGAACGAGTCACTCCCGTCAGAGTTGCGGTCGCTCTCAAGTGACACGAAGTTGTACGCCTCTGACGTCTCCATCGCCTCCAGGACCTCCTCGGAAGTAACACCGAGGTACTCGGCGATCTCCAGGATCGCGGGCGACCGCTGAAGCCGCTGTGTGAGCTGATCAATAGCCTGATTCACGCGGAACGAAAGCTCCTGGAGGCGCCGCGGGACCTTGATCGCCCAACCTTTATCCCTGAAGTACCGCTTGAGTTCTCCGATGATGGTAGGAGTCGCGTAGGTCGTGAACTCGACATCCCGCGATGTGTCGAAGCGATCGATCGCCTTGATGAGTCCGATGGTGCCCACCTGGATGAGGTCGTCGATCGGCTCACCCCGGTTCCGGAACCTACTCGCGAGGTACTTCACGAGGTTGAGGTACATCGTGATGAGTTCGTCACGTGATTCCTCGTCCTCGAATTCGCGGTAATGCGCGAACAACTCGCGCGTTCGCTGTTTGTCCCAAACGAGTCGTCGGTTCTGAGAATGACGGACACTTCTAGGCACAGCTGCCACCCATGCGCCTGACCAATCGCAGTGTGCTTCCCTCGGCGGTATGACTGATCTCGAACTCGTCACAGACCGACTCGAGGATGAATACCGCATAGCGGTCCTGCGTCTCATCTTCCGACGCAGCCCCATCGGTCACCGGAACCGGACCGACCGTGACAGCGATGCCATCCTCGAGCAGATCGAGCGAGAACGTCACATCATCGCCATCCGAGCGATTACATGCATAGATGAAGGCTTCCTCGGCAGCCATGCGCACGTCATCGACTTCGTCATAAGACATGCCGATACGACTCGCTAGCTCAGCGACAGTCATTCGTACGGTCTTGGCGAACTCGCTTCTAGCCGGCACCGTGAGTGTGACTCGGTCAGATCGCATGGTTCCTCCGGTTCCGGGTGTCTCTTCACCGCCGCGATCAGCGGCGTCGGGTCCTCAAAGCGCCGATCAGCTTCGAGCCGACCTCGGCGACCTTGTTCATGGGGGAGCGGATGATCTCGGTTGCGACACGCGTGGTGGAGCTTACCGTGCCGGATACCTCTTCCACTTGCGTGACGATACCATCCAGACGGAGGAGCTCAGCGTTGACCGCATCGATGGTCACATCCGCCTTCTTAAGAAGGGGTGTCAGTCGCTCGCGCATCTCAGTCATGAATGTGCGGGCTTCACCGAGAGTACGCACCAACAAGAACGTCGCATAGATGCCTACTCCGATAAGCACGACGAGCATGGCTGCGAGCACGATGTCAAGTACTTCCATAGCGTTCATGCCGCTCCCGTCGAGGCCTGCCGACAGTACCGCTCAAGTGTAGCAAAGCCCGTACCCTGAAGGCAGCGTACCGGCGGACGACGTAATCGACCCTACTCTTTGTCGGCGAGCTCCGAAGTCCGGGGGAAGAAGCAACAACATTCAAGACCATCCGGCAAGTACTGTTGATCGACGCAAGCACCAGGGTACTCATGTGGATACCGGTACTGCGGGTAGGCTTCGGCGCCCGGACGGTGTCGATCGCGGAGATGGTCAGGCACGCTGCGGGCAGCCCCCTCACGAACCTCGGCCAGAGCACTGTCTATCGCACGGTACGCGGCGTTGGACTTCGGCGCGAGAGCGAGGTAGATCGCCGCATGCGCGAGATTGATCCGGCACTCCGGCCAACCGATGAACTCTGCAGCCTTCACTGCAGCGTGCGCCACGAGCAACGCATTGTTGTCCGCAAGCCCGACATCCTCCGAGGCGAAGATCAACATCCGGCGTGCGATGAACTTGGGGTCTTCGCCCCCGTGTACCATACGGGCAAGCCAGTACACCGCCGCATCAGGGTCAGAGCCGCGCATGGACTTGATGAACGCCGAGACGACATCGTAGTGTGCGTCTCCCGCCTTGTCGTAGGTAAGTGCGCGAGTGTGTGTCGCCTCGGACACCGACTCCTCGGTGATGCGCGACAGACCCTCCCCTGACCGCAGTGAGATCGACGCCGCAAGTTCAAGAGTCGTCAGCGCGCTGCGTGCATCGCCGCCAGCAGTAAGGACTATCCGGTCGAGCGCCTCCGGGAGCAGCTCGTACGTACCGCCAAGCCCCCTCTCGACATCCTTCAGCGTCGTCTCGACGATCAAGCGGATATCGGCATCGCCGAGAGGATCAAACTCGACCACACGGGAACGGCTGATGAGTGGCGCGTTGACCTCGAAGAAGGGGTTCTCAGTCGTCGCACCGATCAATACGATGAGCCGTTCTTCGACCGCGTGGAGCAGAGCGTCTTGCTGTGCTCGGTTGAACCTGTGTATCTCATCGATGAACACGATGCTGCGCTGTCCGGTAAGACCAAGTCTCTCGCGCGCTGCATCGATTGCAAGGCGCACGTCCTTCACGCCCGAGCTCACGGCCGACAATTCAACGAAGTGCGACCGGGTGGCCCCCGCTATGATGCGCGCAAGGCTGGTCTTTCCGCAGCCTGCAGGACCGTACAGGATGAGCGACGAAAGAGTGTCGCCTTCGATGGCGGCGCGAAGCACCGTGCCCGGACCAACCGCATCTTGTTGGCCCACGAATTCGTCGAGGGTACGCGGCCGCATGCGTGCGGCGAGTGGCGCGCCCTCGCGTAGTGACTGCTCGGTCAGCTCAGAGAACAGGTCCTCCATGCCGTTACTCCGTGGCGCGAAGAACCTCTCGGCCGATGACCTCACGGTCGATGTAGCCCTTGTAGCGCCAGGTCACGAAGCCGTTGCGGTCCACGATCATGATGTACGGCGTGGCCGTGATACCCAGGTCTGCGGCAAGGACCGTCGCGACCTTGACGTCTTCACCAGGCGGCGAATCCACCGGACTCGCCAGGTTGAAGGTCACCAGATCGATCAATCCACGATACTCCGCAAGAGCGGCGTCGAGTTCCGTGCGCTGGTCTGTGGTAACGACTTGCATGCCGTCATAGAAGAAGATCACCATTGGACGACCGTCATCGAGCTTCTGCTGGATGGCCTCGGGTATCTCAGTGTTGATGGTCTCAGGGAACGGCGCCGGGTAGCCCGACTCGACCGGAGAAAGAACGTCTTCCGCGGGCCCAGCGACTACGACCGCAGGTGCGGCTGCAGCCGCACCCTCGGCTTCTGTGGCATCAACGGCCGCTTCCCCACCACCGCCACAACCAACGATGACGAACGCCATGCTTAAAGCGACGAGTACTGCGATGATTCTGCGCATACTTCCCCTCCACCGGTGTGGCGGCCTTTGAACCCCGCCTCGCGTGGTCGGCATGGTGAACCTGCCTCAGCAGGTGGGTGCCCGCACCTCGGCGTCACGCTTCCCTTATCGGGATACCACTCCGCCGAGAGATGTAGGGCTCCCTCGGTACAAATGTTGGTTCGACCGTTGTAGCCGATTCCACGCAAGGCAGAGCCACAAGTATCGTAGCACCTCACCCACGGAGGTGCTACCGGCCGCGTTCCCGTCAGTCCCTCTTGAGGTGGACCTCACGCAACTGTCGAGCCGATACCTCTCCCGGCGCGCCCGTCAGAGGACAAGAGCCGGACGATGTCTTCGGAAATGCGATCACGTCGCGAATGGAGTGCTTGCCCGCAAGGACCATGATGAGACGATCCAGACCGAGCGCGATACCGCCGTGCGGCGGAGCTCCCAGCGATAGTGCCTCAAGCAGGAAGCCGAACTGCTCTTCCGCCTGCACTTCGCCATGCCCGAGGATACCCAGGACCTTACGCTGTAAGGCGACGTCATGGATACGAAGAGTGCCTCCACCGATCTCCAGACCGTTCATCACGAGGTCATAGGAGTACGACAACACTTCAAGTGGCCGCTCCTCGAGCCAGTCGACGTGCTCGTCGAACGGACGAGTGAACGGGTGGTGGTTCGCAGCATAGCGCTGCTCTTCAGCGTCCCACTTGAAGAGCGGGAAATCGACGACCCAGAGGGTCTCGAAGCCGACGCGTGGCACAGCCAGTTCCTCGGCCATGTGCAGCCGCAACACGCCCAGCACCTCGTTGGCGACACCGTGCCCATCAGCGATCATCAGCACGAGATCACCCGGCTCGACATCGAGCGCCTTCTTGAGCCCCGCCATCTCCTCATCGGTGAAGAACTTCGCGATGGGCGAACGCACGTCGCCCTCGGTCGGGAACGCGACCCACGCGAGTCCCTTGGCGCCGGCATCGAGTGCAACCTGATTGAGCGCGTCGATACGGCCCCGGCTCCAGTCGCCCGCACCCTTGGCGTTGATGCCCTTGATGCGGCCGTCTGCGGCAAGCACGCTCGCGAAGACCTTGAACTCCGACTCGGCGAACACCGAACTCAGGCATGCTAGTTCCATACCGAAGCGAAGGTCAGGCCTGTCCGATCCGAACCGATCCATAGCCTCGGCGTACGTCATACGTCGAAGCGGCGTCACGAGGTCGACATCCGCCTCACGCATCACCTCGTGCATGACGTCTTCCATCATGGTGATCACGTCGTCCTGCGTCACGAACGACATCTCGATATCGACCTGGGTGAACTCGGGCTGGCGATCGGCGCGCAAGTCCTCGTCGCGGAAGCACCGCGCGATCTGGTAGTAACGCTCGACGCCACCCACCATGAGCAACTGCTTGAAGAGCTGCGGAGACTGTGGCAGCGCGTAGAACTCGCCAGGGTTGAGCCGACTCGGCACGATGAAGTCCCGCGCACCCTCCGGCGTCGACCTGCCGAGTATCGGCGTCTCCACTTCGAGGAAGCCGCGGTGCTCCAGTGACTTGCGGAAACGCTGCGTGACACGATCGCGCAGGATCAGCGCGTCGAGAGCCTCAGGGCGACGAAGATCGATGTAGCGGTACTTCAAGCGCAGAGTCTCATCCGTCTCACTGGCCGCATCCACCTCGAACGGCGGCGTCTCAGAAGTGTTCAGCACCTCGGCAGAGGTGATGACGATCTCGATCGCCCCGGTCTCGAGGTTGGGATTCACGCTGCCTTCAGGACGAGGCCGAATCGTACCCGTGAGTTGAACGACCCACTCCGGGCGCACTCGCTCGGCCAACACGAAAGCCTCACCGGACGCTTCGGGATCGAAGACACACTGCACAAGACCGCTGCGGTCGCGCAGGTCGATGAATATCAGCCCGCCATGGTCGCGGCGACGGTGTACCCACCCGGCGACGGTGACAGTCTCCCCCACGTTCTCAGCCCGAAGCGAGCCGGCTACATGTGAACGGATCGAATAACGTGCGTCGAACATCCGGTTCCTTCCTTCTCGCACTGCGTCAGCCGAGCAGTGTCTTGATCCGCTCGGCGATCGTGTCCAGCGACACGCGAGTCTCATCTTTAGTGGACATGTCACGCAACGTGACCGCACCTGTCGCAAGCTCATCAGGTCCTACGACCACGACGGCACGGGCACCGAGACGATCGGCCTGCTTGAACTGCGACTTCAGGCTGCGTCCCTGGTGATCCAACTCCGCAGCGATGCCCCCGTCGCGCAGCTCCTGCGCTATCGCGAACGCTGCGCCCGCAAGCGAGTCATCGACCCGCGCAACGTACACCTCGGCCAACGCAGGACCGAGCACCGTGACGCCCGCAGCCTCCATAGCCAGCAGCGTCCGCTCGAAACCGAGCGCGAAACCAAGACCCGGGGTTGCCGGACCGCCGTATTCCTCCATGAGGCGGTCGTAGCGGCCTCCGCCGCCGATGGCGTTCTGTGAGCCCAGACCGGCGTCAACCTGTACCTCGAAGACGGTCCGGGTGTAGTAGTCAAGCCCACGCACGAGCGAGGGGTCCTCTTCATAACCCACACCGAGACCATCGAGCAGTTCCTTGACGGCAGCGTAGTGTGCAGCGCACTTGTCACATAGCTCGTCGCGCAGAAGCGGCGCCTCGGCCATCACCTTGCAACATCCCGGGTTCTTGCAGTCGAACGCGCGCAACGGGTTGGTCTCGGCACGTCGACCGCACTCCTCGCACAGTTCCGCATCGTGCTCGCGGATGAAACCGGCGATCTTCTCGCGGTACGCGGGGCGACACGCCTCGTCGCCCATGGAGTTGATGAGAAGCCGCATGTTGGCGCGCGGTATCCCGAGTTCCTCGAAAAAACACATGAGCAGCATGATGACTTCGGCATCCGCACTGGGCTCGGCCATGCCGAGCGCCTCGACGCCGATCTGCCAGAACTGACGCGTGCGGCCTTTCTGTGGCCGTTCGTAGCGGAACATCGGGCCTGCGTAATAGAGCTTCCTGGACTGACCGTTCGCAACCAGATTACGCTCCAACGCCGCGCGGACCACGCTTGCCGTTCCCTCGGGACGTAAGGTGATCGAACGGCCACCCTTGTCCTCGAAGGTGTACATCTCCTTCGACACGATATCGGTCGCCTCTCCGATACCACGGGTGAACACCTCGGTATGCTCGAAGATAGGCGTGTAGATCGGTTCGTAGCCGTAGCGTGCGAACAGGGTCTGAGCCGTGCGCTGGAGATGTTCCCAGGCGCGAGCCACATCAGGGAGCATGTCTGCGGTGCCTTTGGGTGCGCGTGCGTTCATCGAGACCTTCCCGGTGGTGTCCATGCGACCTATCAGTCTAGGGTAACAGGCCGAGAAAGACCACGCGTGAAGAGCCCGCAATCCGGGTCACCGCTCTCCTCCATGAGCTCACGCTCTCGGGAAGAAGGGGTTCACCTTACATTCACGCGCGATGGTCGTGTCCGGGCCGTGCCCGGGATGCACCACCGTCCCGGCAGACAACGCCGCAAGCCGTGCGACCGACGCCCGGAGGGCGCGCGCATCGCCACCGGGAAAATCACTGCGTCCAACACTTCCCGCGAACAACGTGTCACCCGAAAACAGGTGCCCGTCGCCGAGCAAACCAATGCCCCCCGGCGTGTGCCCGGGTGTATGCAGCACTTCCAACACCAGCGAGCCCGCCTTGATGGTGTCGCCTTCCGCCAGCCGGCGGTCAACCGTCGGCGCAACGACGTCGGAGCCGAAGTAGGCGGCGCCGTTCTTCTCGGTGGAGGTCACGGCGTCTGCGTCCGCCTCGTGCACCATGAGCGGCGCACCGGTCGCCGACACGAGACCGGCGACGCCACCAAGGTGGTCGAAGTGCCCGTGGGTCAGTACGATAGCCGCCAGCTCACGCTCACCGATCGCGTCAAGCACGACCTCGGAGCGATCCGCGGGGTCGATGACCACGGCGGGACCGCCCTCATCGTCGCCGACGACGAAACAGTTGGTATCGAGTGCGCCCAAGACGAGCCGTTGGATCCTCATGCGCCCTTCCCACCGCCCTCGGGAATCATGCGGCGGGCCTCGAAGACGCCGTCGACACTACGCAAGGTACTGAGCACCTTGTTGAGCTGGTCCATGTCGCCGAGTTCGAACAGGAAGCGCATCGTGGCGATACCCTGCCGGTCGGTCGAGACAGCGGCGGAGAGCACGTTCACTCCCGCATCGGCCATCGCGATGGAAACGTCTTGCAGCAACCGCGTACGATCGAGCGCTTCGATGACGATCTCGACCTGGTAGGTCGATGCCTGTTCGGTGTCCCACTCGACGTCGATGATCCGCTCCGGTTGCGACAGCAGCTCCCCTGCGTTGGGGCAGTCCTTGCGGTGTACCGAGACGCCCCGGCCCCGCGTCACGAAGCCAACGATCTCGTCCCCCGGCACAGGGTTGCAACACCGCGCAAGGCGCACGAGAAGATCGTCGATACCCTTCACGCGCACACCCGACTGCGTGCGCCGGCGCTTCGCCCGCGGAGGCGTCATCGGGGTCGTCGGCAGAAGCGTCGGAGCGGACTCCTTGGCCTCCTTGATGGCGCCAGTACTCTTCGAGATGTGCTTTATGAGCTTGGTCGCGACCTGCTTCGAGCTGGTCTTCCCGCCGCCGATGGACGCCAGCAGGTCATCAGAGGCCTGGTAGTTCATCTCCTCGGCAACTGCATCGAGCGCTTTGTTCATGCCCTGGCTACCGAGTCCTATGCCTTGCTTGCGCAGGATCTTGGTGAGCTCGTCCCTTCCGTTCTGCAGGTCGTCGACCCGGTTCATTTTGCTGAAGTAGTTGCGGATCTTGCTGCGCGCCGAGGAGGTCTTGACGATGTTGAGCCAGTCCCTACTCGGGCCCGAGCTCTTGTTCGTCAGGATGTCGATGCGGTCACCCATCTGCAGTTCGTAGCCGAGAGGAACGATCGACCCGTTGACCTTCGCACCTACGCAATGGTGACCGACCTCAGTGTGGATCGCGTAAGCGAAGTCGATGGGCGTCGAACCGCGTCGCAACGATACGACATCGCCCTTCGGCGTGAAGACGAACACCTCGTCTTCGAACAAGTCGATCTTGAGAGCCTCCATGAACTCGCGCGGGTCTTTGAGCTCGGTCTGCCACTCGAGCATCTGCCGCAACCATGCAAGACGCTCATCGAAGGACTCGTCGGTCTTGCCGCCCTCTTTGTAGCGCCAGTGCGCAGCAATGCCATACTCCGCAGTGCGATGCATCTCCTCGGTGCGGATCTGTATCTCCAACGGACGACCCGCAGGACCGATGACGGTGGTGTGCAGCGATTGGTACATGTTGAACTTCGGCATCGCCACGTAATCTTTGAAGCGTCCCGGAACAGGCTTCCAGATGGAGTGCACGGTACCCAGAGCGCCGTAGACGTCTTTGACCGAGTCGACTATCACGCGCAGGGCGATGAGGTCGTATATCTCACTGAAGTCCTTACCGCGCTGCGACATCTTCTGGTAGATGCTGTACAGGTGCTTCGGACGACCCGCGATCTCCGACTGCACGCCGATCGCTTCGAGTTCCCCGGACAACTGTCGGATGACCCGCTCGAGATATTCCTCACGCGCAGCTCTGCTCTCGGCGACCATCTTCTGTATCTGCTGGAATTTACGTGGCTCAAGGTAGTAGAAGGCGAGGTCCTCGAGTTCCCACTTGATGCTTGAGATCCCCAGTCGATGCGCGAGCGGCGCATAGATCTCCATCGTCTCGATCGCCTTCTGACGGCGCTTCTCGGGGTCAAGGGCCGCGAGTGTCCGCATGTTGTGCAAGCGATCTGCCAGCTTGATGAGAATGACCCGGATGTCTTTGGCCATCGCTATGAGCATCTTCCGCAGATTCTGCGACTGGGCCTCCGCAAGCGAGCTGAACTTGATCCGACCGAGTTTGGTGACACCGTCTACAAGCGCTGCGACTTCCAGGCCGAAGCGCTCCCTCATCTCCTTGAGCGTCACGGCGCTGTCCTCGACGACGTCATGCAGCAAAGCCGCCTGGAGCGTCGCCGTGTCCAGGTTCAGGCTCGCGAGGATCATGCAGACCTCGAGCGGGTGATTGATGAACGGCTCACCGGACTTGCGCACCTGACCTGCGTGCTTCTCCAGCGCGAAGCGATACGCATCCTCAAGACCGGAGACATCGGCCATCGGGTTGTATCTCTTGAGTTGAGCCTCTATGCCCTCGAGCGTGGCTGACACCACGTGCCTCCTGGCCGGTCGATGGCGCCCTACTCCAGGTCGCCGAGATGCTGTTTAGGCAGGATAGGCCGATTGAACGCCTGGAGCAACATGCCGGCATCGGCTTCCAGAGCCCAATCGCGGAAGCCATCGAACTCGACCAGCTCTTCCCTGCCCTCGGCATAGCGGGTGGATGAGCCGAGTTCCAGCCTCATCTCCGGAACCGGAAGCAGCGCCAGCCGTCGGTACGCGCCCGTCCCCTCGGTCTCGACCAGTCCCAGTTCGCGGAACACGCCGACTCCCGCTGAGACGCCCTTGTCGCCGAGCTTCGTCTTCGGGCGACGTTTCTTCACCCGCTCGGCGATCTCGGCGTTCGTGACCTCGATGCTCGCACCGTCGGCTGCGATGTCTTTCAGCGTGAGGTAAAGCGCCGCAAGGTCGTCACGTTCCGGAGTGACCGACTCCAGGATCATCCGGTTTATGCGGGCATCTTTTGCCGAGTACACCACGTGCACGTATGACGCTTTCCCGTCGCGACCGGCGCGACCGGACATCTGGTTGAACTCGACATCGTTGAAGGGCATGTGGTAGAGCACCACGTGGCGCACGTCAGGGATGTTAACCCCCTCGCCGAACGCGCTCGTCGACACCACCACTGAGATCTCGCCGTCCCGGAACGCGTGCTCCACGGCATACCTGACCGAGCGCGTCAGCCCGCCATTGTAGAACGCGACACGATGGAGCAGCCCCGGCACCTTCGCGCGCAATCGACGCGCGAGCGAGACGGTCGTCTCCCTGCTGTTCACATAGACGATCACCTTCTCGCCAGTTGCGGCAAGCGAGGCGACGTACGCGACCTTGTCCTCACAGCGTCGCCTGTCCTCGACATCAAGGTTCTCGCGAACGGTAGGATCGGCGACGATGCGCTCTATGCCCAGCGTGCTCACGATCGTATCGGCAACCTCGTCTCCCGCTGTCGCCGTCACCGCGAGAACGGTCGGCCCTTCAAGTATCTCGATCGCACGGTCCAACCTCGCGTACACGGGGCGATGCCCGGCCCTGGAAAGCCCGACGTGGTGCGCCTCGTCCACGACAAGGAAGCCGATCCTACCGGCTTCCGCAAAACGCCGTGCATGGTGATCGAGGAACTCAGGCGTGGTCAACACGACGTCTAGTGAGCCGTCACCAAGCGTCGAGAACACCTCATCACGGGCGCCGGGGGTGGTCTCGCCATTGATCACACGCACGCTCACACCGAGTTCGGCGAACGTGTCGGTCAGATGGAACGCCTGGTCGGCAACGAGCGCCCGCAGCGGGTAAACGAAGATCGACGCGCGATCCCTCAAGATCGCCTCTCGCGCGGCATGTATGTGAAAGATAAGTGACTTTCCGCGTCCAGTAGCCATCACGACGAGCGTGTTGCGACCGTGTGCGAGATGATCGAGCGCCTCTGACTGCGCGCGATGGAGCGTTCGATCCCCGATGAACGCTCGCTTGAGCTCGGCGTCGAGTTCCTCTGGGCCGAGAACGCGGAGCGCCTTACGGCGCTGACGGCCGAATTCTACTTGCTCCGCGTCGTCCTCGGCCATCCCACGTCGAGAGACGAGCACGTTCACACCGAAGCTCTCGCCATCGCCGCCTCCCGTCACCTCAGTGACGGTCACATCGTATTCGACACCCGCCTCCACAAACGGCACGAACGCCGCCGCAAGCCGTCTGTTGAAAAAGCCGATCTGGTCGCCGAACGCATCGAACAGCGCACACGCATTGGGGTCGTACTCGTTATCCGGTTGATGCTGGAGTCGGAGCGGTGTCCCGGACACCAGCCGCGAGATGGCGCCCTGGCGCCCTTCGAAGGTCACACCTGCAAGCTTGGTATGAAAAGCTTCTGCCTCACCTATGCCCGCGTACTCGCCGCGCGCCAGGATCTCATCGGCCCGCTTGAAGAGATCATCGATAAGCTCGGCAGCGGGACCGTCTGCGGGCTGTGGGTGTTCGGTGATACCAACGGCACGAAGCTGCACGCGTTCGACACCCCGCCAGGCGTCGCGCAGTAGTTCAAAAGCGATGTCGACGGCAGTTTCAGCGTCCATCAGACGCTCGATATCCGGACAGCGGAAGAAGATGCCCGGCAGCGCCGCAACACCATCGTAGGCAGTGAAGCGCAGATGTTCGGCGTTCTTGCCCACGCGCCGCTTCCCGCTCATGAACACGCCTGCGCTCGCGAGTACCGGTGATCGGTTACCGTGACCGAACGGCTCAAGCCGTTCAAACTCGGCTGCAAGCTCGACACCGAGGGCATCGAGAGACACCTCCGCGTCGATCGAGAGCCGCGGGACGAACGCCTCGGACGGCGCCTGCACCACGAAGCGCGTGAGCCCCTCCTTGAAGGCATCGAGCGAAGCGGCCGGAAGCGTCACACCAACTGCCGCCGCGTGTCCACCGAATCGCGTCAACATTCCCGACAGCGTTGAGACCGCCTCGAACAGGTCGACACCCTCGACACTTCTTCCCGAGCCCTGCGCCTCACTGTTCTCGATGCAGAACAGCAGAGCCGGAACCCCGAACCGCGCCACGAGCCGGGATGCGACGATGCCGCGCACGCCTTCGTGCCAACCCTCGCCGGCGAGAACGAGGACGCGATCGCCTTCTTTGAACGAACGCTCCGCTTCGATCAACGCGACGTCCATCAGATCGCCTTCAGCGGCCTGGCGGAGGCGATTGTGTTCGTCAAGCGCGTTCGCAAGCTCCTCGGCCCGCGCGGCATCCTCGGTGACAAGGAGCTCGAGCGCCTGCGCTGGATCCGCCATGCGGCCCGCAGCATTCAAACGCGGTGCGAGCGCGAACGCGACGCGATCAGCGGCCAGTGTCTCGATATCGACGCCGGCGACAGCCGCAAGCGCAGCGACTCCCGGACGCGGAGACCGGCGCGTGCGCTCAAGACCGTCGGCCACCAATGCGCGGTTCTCCGAGACGAGTGGCACGACATCGGCGATCGTGCCGAGCATCGCGAGGTCTGTGAGCGAACGCCAGACCTCCGGATGACCAAGGCGATCACCAACGGCCTGTACCAGCTTGAGAGCAACGCCCGCACCTGCGAATTCAGAGAACGGCGCATCAGACTGCAGCTTCGGATTCGCGACCGGACCGACGGGAACACCCTCCCCCGGCTCATGGTGGTCGGTCACGACGGTCTCGATCCCTCGTTCGGCCAAGAGTGCGATCTCGGCCGCCGAGGAGATGCCACAGTCGACCGTGATGACGAGATCCGGCGACAGCCCCACGATGCGCTCTATCGATGCCCCGGTGAGGCCGTACCCTTCCTTGAAGCGATGGGGCACCGTCGCGGACACGTTCGCACCCATCGCACGAAGGCCGATCGAGGTCACGGCCGCCGACGAGATGCCATCAAGATCGAAGTCGCCGAACACGAGCATGCGCTCGTTGGCGCGAACCGCTTGCGCTACGCGGTCTGCCACCTCGGACATACCGGGGATGAGATCGGGCGCGCTCCAGTCGCGATCAAGCGACGGAGACATAAAACGATCGGCCGACTCGATGTCCGTCAGGCCGCGGGACGTCAAGACCCGCGCGGTCACGGGCGAGATGCCCAGACCGGCAGCCAGTGCCCGGACGGTCGCGTCGTCGGCCGGTACCACTGACCAAACGGTGCGGCTGGATGAAGCGCGCGTCATGTCCCCATTCTACCCGTCGAGGCCGACACGCCCAGCGTGTCGACCTCTGATCGGAGTCCCGGCGGCGCTAGGCCGCGTGTCTCTCATACTTCTTCTTGAGCGCCTGGAACTTGGGCTCACGTTCCTTCCATAAGGCGTAGATCGGACTGGCGACGCCGATGGATGAGTACGCGCCTGAGATCATGCCGATGAGAAGCGCGAACGCGAAGTCCTTCAGCGTCGAACCACCGAACGCCACCAGGCAGATGACGGGGATGAGCGAGGTCAGGCTGGTGTTGATCGAGCGCACGAGCACCTGGTTGATCGAGTCGTTCGCCATCTGCTGGAACGTCTGCTTCACAAGGCGCTGGCTGTTCTCACGGATGCGGTGGAACACGACGATGGTGTCATACAGCGAGTATCCCAATATCGTGAGCAACGCGGCCATCGTGTTCGGCGTGAACTCGCGGCCGAACAGCGAATAGATACCGAGCGTGATGATGACGTCGTGCACGAGCGCGATGACCGCGGTCACCGACATCTTGTACTCGAAGCGCAGCGAGATGTAGGCGAGGATCGCGAGAATCGAAGCCGCGAACGCATAAAGCGCCTTCTCGGTGATGTTCTTGCCCCAACCGGGACCGATGGTCGTAACGTTGATGTCTTGCTCGGACAGACCGAGCTCGGTCACCACAGCGCCGAACGCCGCATTCGCTACGTCAGCATCGCCTTCGGCCGTACGGACGATGAAACCACCGTCATCGGTCGGCTGGATGGTCGCGTTGGCTGCGTTGGGCACGTCGGCCGCCTCCAAAGCGCCACGCATCTCATCGGTCGTGACATCGCTTGCGGCGGCGAAGGTCATGACCGTTCCGCCCTGGAACTCGATGCCGAAGACCAGACCACGGATCGCGAGCGAGCCGATGCTCACCACGATCAGAACGGCCGAGATCGCGAACAGCCACTTCTTGTTGCCGAGGAAATCGATGTTTGACCTACGCATCGGGATCAGCCCCTTTCATGCCGAAGATGAAGGGCTTTTTGGCAACCACTGACTCGGCCAACATGATGATCGCCGGACGCGTGAACAAGAATGCGACGGTAAGGTCGATGACGATACCGATCATGAGCGTGAGCGCAAAGCCCTTGACCGGGCCTATCGCGATCAGATAGAGCATCAGTGCCGAAACGAGCGTGACGACGTCTGCGTCAACACTCGTGAGGAGTGCGTGCTTCGTGCTGGATCTCGCGGCGCTACGGAACGTCTTGCCCATCCGCACTTCTTCTTTGAATCGCTCGAACATGAGGATGGATGAGTCAGCGGCAAGACCGACGGTAAGTACCATACCCGCGATACCCGGCAACGAGAGTGCGAAAGCCCCCACGCGTGAGAGCACGGCCAGAACACCCAGGAAGATCATGGCGAAGAACCCGAGACTGAACCACGAGATCACACCAAGACCACGGTAATAGATCGCCATGAACACCATGACGAGCGCAAGGCCGACCAAGCCCGCAAGCAGACCCTGGCGCAGCGAGTCCTGCCCCAACGTCGGTCCTACGACCCTGGACTCCGAGAACGTAAGGTTCACCGGCAGCGCGCCTGCCTGCAGGACTGCAGCGAGACGCTTCGCTTCCTCCGCCGTGAAGCTCCCTGAGATCTCGGTGTCACCACTCAAGATGGGCGAGTTGACCACGGGCGCCGACTGCACGATACCATCGAGCACGATGACGACCTGCCTGCCGACGTTCGCCGAAGTGAAATCGGCCCACGTCTTCGCACCCGCAGAATCCATGCTGAGCGTGACTGACGGCTGGTTCGTGCGACTGTCGATGCTGGTGGCGGCTCGCGTCACGTTGGCGCCGGTGATGACCGTCGCAGACGCCTCGTAGCTGCCCTCGGGGAGCTGCACACCATAGGTGAGAGTCACAGAGGTGTTGATGCTGGCCGCCGGAACGAAGTCCAATCGCCCGGTGCTGCGAAGAGCCTTGAGCGCTTCGTCGGAGTCTTTGACTCCCGGAAGCTGCACAAGAAACGAGTCGGCACCTTGGCGCTGGACGGTCGCCTCGGAGACACCAAGGCCGTTCACACGGTTCGTGAGGATCGTCGACACGCGCGTCATCGCGTCTTCTGTGATCGTCTCGTTCGCGGTCGGCGCGGCTGTCAGGATGACCGACAGACCACCTTTGATGTCAAGACCTTGCGTGATCTTGGTGTTAAGCGGCCAGAACTGCCACCAGGACAGTCCCACAAGCACCACCACAAGGGCGAGTGCGAGGATATTGCGTTGCTTGGGATCCATGGTCGAGTCTCTTCCGTCCTTCCGTTACGCGACGGCTGCCTACAGCAGCTTCGTCTCGTTGATCACCAGACTGAAGTGCGCATCAAGCACGTCTGCAGCCTTTCGGCAGATCTGCATACGTGAGAGGAATATCTCGAAGTACTCCATGACCTGGCTCTCCTCGGTATCGATGTCGATCTCGAGAGTCAGCGTCCTGGTCGCCTCATCCACGCGCAAAAACGAACGCTTCGCAGCATAGTTGACGCGGTCATGTATGTCGAAGGCCGCAGGGTCTGTGTTCCGCACTCGCGTGTGGTGCACGTCAGCCTTGTCGGCCATGATCACCGCAGCGCCAACAGCGGTCGCAGGTACTCCGATCTCCTCCTCATGATTGCCGAGCGCATTCATGACGACCGCGATCTCACAGAAGTCCATGCCGAGATCAGTGAGCGTCGATCTCGCGAGTAATGCCGCCGACACTCCATGGAACTCACGGGAGATACAGTTGCCTATATCGTGCATGAACCCTGCAATGGAAGCGATCTCCGCGCTACGCTCTTCGTAACCGAGACGCCGCAGGATATTGCCGGCGATGTGCGCAACGAGATTGGCGTGTCTCAAGCCATGCTCCGTGTAGCCGAGCGCGTCGAGGTAGTCATCGCCCATCTGGATGTATGCGAGCACGCCCGGATCCGACTGGACGTCGTCCAGCGTCACGAGCTTCCCGGGCTTGGTCATACTAGTCCTCAAGCTTCCGTGACACGGCGCTGCGCAAGACCTCGATCATCACATCAGAAGCCACTTCGAGGATGACCCGGTCGTCTTCAAGTCTGACGATGGTACCGAATATCCCGCCTATCGTGACGACACGATCGTCAACCTGAAGCGCCGCCATGAGCGCCTGCTGCTCTTTCTGGCGCTTCATCTGAGGACGGATGAAGAGTAGGTACATGCCGCCGAGAACCACGGCGATCCAAAGCACCTGGCCGAGTGCCGCACTGTCCATGAGAACCTCCGAGTAAGGCCGATACGAGCGTGCACCAGCGGACTGAGCGCACGATACTGCATCATACCACTCACCGTGAGCCTAGTAGTCGTCGGCTCCGGGCCCGTTCATCCACGCCGCAAGAAAGGCCGCATATGTGTCCGCTTCGATCGCGAGGCGCGCCTGTCGGGCGAGTTCGAACAGAAAATGCAGGTTGTGCACCGAGATGAGCGTCGCACCGAGCATCTCTTTCATCGTGACGAGATGCCGCAGGTACGAACGCGTGTAGCCGGTGCACGTCGGACACGGACAAGCTGGGTCAAGGGGACCGGTATCACGCGTGTACTTCGCGTTCTTCAGGTTCATGCGACCGGTCGAGGAGAACGCGGTGCCCGTGCGAGCGGTGCGCGTCGGCAGCACGCAGTCGAACATGTCGATACCTAAAGCGATCGCTTGAAGCATCGTTGTGGGGTTGCCGACCCCCATGAGATAGCGCGGACGATCCCGGGGCAGAAGCGCCGCCACCGGCGCAAGACTCTCCAGCATCAGTTCGTGGGGCTCGCCTACCGAGTAACCGCCTACGCCATAACCTTGGAAGTCGAGCGCTACCGTCCGCTCAACGCTTTCTGCGCGCAGATGCGGATACACGCCGCCCTGCACGATGCCGAACAGGGCCTGGTCCTCCCGCGTATGTGCTGCCTTGCAGCGCGCTGCCCACTTCGCCGAGCGCTGAACGGCCTCGGCGACCACGCCCTCCTCGGCAGGGTATGGCGGACACTGATCGAGCACCATGGCGATGTCGGCGCCGAGCTCTTGCTGGATGCGCATGTTCTCCTCGGGGGTCCAGAAATGCTTGGCCCCGTCGATGATCGAGCGGAACTCGACCCCGTCCTCGGAGAGCTTCAACGTGTCCGCAAGTGAGAATATCTGGAAACCACCTGAGTCAGTGAGAATGGCATGGTCCCAGTTCATGAATCCGTGCAACCCGCCGTTGAGGGCGACCACGTCGGAGCCGGGGCGAAGGAACAGATGATACGCGTTCGCAAGCAGCACCTGCGCGCCGATCTCGCGCAACTGCGGGGTCGTCACACCCTTCACCGTCGCACGTGTGCCCACGGGCATGAAGACAGGCGTCTTGATCGGACCGTGCGCCGTATGGAAGACACCTGCGCGAGCCGCAGTGACGGAATCGCGCGCGGTGATATCGAAACGGAGTAGAGTCATGCGCAGATTCTACCAGGTACACCGGGTAGCCGGGCGATGGAGCGGGTATGCTTGACCGTGAACCGGAACACGTCGGCTGTCGTCATAAGGAGTGTATGGAGTGGTCGGTAAGGCCATGAGTGACAACGAGCTCGTCGAGGCCGCCGTTGGCGGCGACGAACGTGCGTTTACCTCCCTCGTGCGCCAGCATGCCGACGCCGTGTACGGCCATGCGCTGCGCTTCTTCGGCGACCAGAGCACCGCCGAGGACGCGACGCAGGAGGTGCTCTTGAAAGTGTTCCGCTCACTCGCCACGTTCGACCACCGATCGAGCTTCTCGACATGGCTCTATCGGGTGACCCGCAATGTGTGTCTGGACATGCTGAGGCGTGGCGCCCGGCAGCCGCTACCCGTCGATCCCGTCGATCTCGTTCCCGCCCCTGTTTCTGACTTCGCAGATTCAGTGGCCAACCGAACCGCCGTCGAGCAGGCGATGCGCGCGCTTTCCCCGGAGGATCGCGCGGCACTCGATGCGGTCACACTCTTCGATCTGAGTTACGAGCAGGCCGCCGAGGCGCTCGGCATACCGCAGGGTACCGTGAAGTCGCGTGTGTTCCGCGCACGACGCGTCCTCGTCTCCATGCTCGTTCCCGTCGAACTGACGGAAAGGGGTGCCTGATGGACTGTCTGCGCATCCAAGAGATCCTCTCAGAAGCAGCTGATGGCGGACCGATTCCCACAGACCTGCTGGCCGAGGCGACGACACACGCCGCGACATGCGAACGGTGCGCTACCTTCGCACGAGGACTCGGACTACTCCAAACCGTCACGGCGCCTGCAGCTTCCACCCGCCTGGTCGACTCCGCCCTCGCGAGCATCGCCGCCGAGCGCAACGCACTTCGCACCGAGACCACGACGGCTGAAGCTGGACCGGCCGAGGAAACACCGACCCGTCGACCGCATGAACCGGGCGGGCGGGATCTGCGCGTATCGTGGTGGGCGCCGCGACTCACCGTCTTCGCTACCGCCGCAGTGTTCATGCTGGCAGCCCTGACACTCTCAGCCATCGGCTACTTCGGGGGTTTCCGACAGCTGGCGGCTGATAAGTCCGGAGAGACGGCATCCACTGCGATCCAAGAGTCGGCAGACGACCGGGTGCTCGGTGGGACTTCTGAGGCCGACACCGCGACGATGAACACCCCCGACGTCGAGACACCCGCGTATGCGAGTGTCGATGATCGGGTCTTCCGCCGGGTAGGCGCGCTATCGGTCGACGAGGGCCTGCTGGTGATCGTCGGCCCCGTCGCGGGACGGTCGCAGGCAGACACGACCGCTCCGGTATATGCATACGACGCCGGTGCGAAAGACGGCAGCGTGGTCGTAGAAGAGCCCGACATCGGTTGGGTGGCGTACGAGCCCGTCGTACGGCGTTTTGCGAGCTATCGCTATCAACTGCGCACGCGCACGCCTCTCACCGTCCCTGGCCAGTGGCCGGATCTTCCCGCGGCGTATCCCACGCCTGCGAGCATCGATGGCTCACCCACGTTCCGCTTCTTCGGCTACGACGAGCTGGGTGTAAGGGTGTTCGTTCCGGTCGCCGGTGACGAGCGCGACGGATTCTCCGTGGCTCCCGGGAGCCCGACCGACGATCCTGCAGCAGGCAACCCGAACTGGACCTGGTGGGCGCCTCTTCCCTGAACCGTCAGAGGATGAGCATCGCGTCACCGAAGGACAAGAATCGGAAGCGCTCAGCAAGCGCAGCTTGATAGGCCTGCATGATCAGCTCGCGTCCGGCGAATGCGCTGACCATCATGAGCAGCGTCGAACGCGGCATATGGTAGTTGGTGATGAGTGCGTCGACGACGCCGAAACTGAATCCGGGCAGGATGAACAGGTCGGTCTGACCCTCCGTCGCTTCCACAAGTCTCGTCTGCTCGTTGTAGGCGCTCTCCAACGCCCTGACGGTCGTCGTGCCCACCGCGATGACCCGATTCCCGCGCGCCTTCGCGGCATTCACGCTCTCGGCCGCCCACGGCGACACGCGAAAGTGCTCCGTATGGATACGATGGTCCTCGGGATCATCCTCTGAAACGGGCCTGAACGTATCGAGCCCCACGTCGAGTTCGACTTTCGCCAGATGTACCCCCATCCGCTGCACCTCATCCAGCAGCTCAGGCGTGAAATGCAGCCCCGCCGTCGGTGCTGCGACGCTATGCTCATCGACAGCGTAGACCGTCTGATAGAGTTCAGGATCGTCGAGCTGACGCGTGATATAGGGCGGCAGGGGCACCTGCCCGAGTCGGTGTACCGCATCGATCAGCGAACCGGAACGGGGATGGAACTGCACGAGCCTGCCGCCCGATTCCTCTAAGACATCGACAACGAACGCCGTGAGTTCGCCATCGCCAAAGACGATGCGTGCACCGGGCTTCAACCGACGACCGGGCTTCACGAGACACTCCCATGTGTCCGAGTAGCGTCGACGAAGAAGCAGCACCTCGGCAGCACCACCGGTCTCGTCCTTGGCACCGAGAAGTCGCGCAGGGAGCACACGGGTCTCGTTGACGACCATCACGTCCCCGGATCGCATGTACTGGAGCACGTCCCGAAAGGTACCGCGATCGATCTGGCCACTGGAACGTTCGACGATCATGAGCCGGCACGCGTCTCGCGGCTCCATAGGTTCCTGGGCGATGAGCCCGCTCGGCAGATCGTAGTCGAAATCATCCGTGCGCACGAAAGCGCCTCCTTCGGTGCTGCTCAGTCATCACTCGAAGTGTAACGCAACGCTCTGTCAGCCGCGCCGGGCACGTCTCGCTTCACGCTGCTGTTGGGCTTCCACATCGCTGAGAAGGCACCCGCAGTAGTTCTGGCGGTACATGCCGAGGGTCCGCGAGCGGTCAGTCGCGGTGCGGTACCGATCACGGAAATCAGTGTCGAGGTAGCGCACACCCGCCGCCGCGCATGCTTCGACTCCCGCTTCACGGATGCTATCCGGGTCCTGGTACGGGCTCACCGTGAGCGTCGTCGCGACGGCGTCGTAGCCGAGGGCTGCGGCGCGCTCGGCAACCATGCCCAGCCGCAGACGGAAGCACGCCGTGCATCGACCGGGATAGTCGTCCTCGAGCCCGGCCACTGCACGCATCCATGTCGCGATCTCATAGGGTTCCTCAAGCACCTCGATACCCCGGCTGTCGGCATAGTCGAGCAGCGTCTCCAGTCGGCGGCGATACTCGCTCAGTGGGTGGATGTTCGGGTTCGCATAGCACACCGTGACTTCGTGTTCCGTCACGAGGGCATCGAACGGCTCGATGAGGCAGGGACCGCAGCACGCGTGCAACATCACCCGCATTCCCGTCTCCTCTACTCATCCCCGATCACAATGCCGTCAAGTGTACGCCTGTGCGCCACAGAAAGAACGGCGGCCCCGTATGCGGGGCCGCGTCAAGCGCTATCGTGAGAATGCGGACTTAGAACCTATCGCCGCTGCTCAGAATGTGAGTTCATCGTCTTCTTCTGCGAATGCCGACGTGCGGTCGACGTCGGTCGTACCGCGGCGACGCCGATCCCTGTCGATAACGAACACCAACGCCACGAGCACAACGACGAGCAGAACACCCGCGATCACCAGAGCGATAGTGGTCGAGCTGGTTCCCGCTGACCCACCCGGATCGTAGGAGACCTTGATGTCGACGGCCTCCCCGGTGGCCAACGTGAGCGAATCGAGCGCATAGAGCGTCTCGCCTGCTTCGTTGGATAGGGGGTCACCTGTCGGCTTGGGAGAGATGCTGACGTCTGAGGCTCCGGGCTCCAGACGTACAGACGCGAGTAGGGTCGCCTCATCGCCTGTGTTGACCCACGGCAACGTCACCGACACATCGTTGCCGGAGCGTGTCGGCGCAACGAAATCCGCTTCCAGTTGTGCGATTCGGACCTCGGATATCACGAACTCCGCCACCAGTCCGCCGTCGACAGCCGTGACAGTCGTCTCACGAGCGGGATCGAGGGCCGGGTCATCTCCTATGATCTCTCCAGCCCAAATGACGGTCGCACCCACAGGCAGCGGGACCCGCACGGTCGCGGGAAGCTCGGTATCGGGAGTAAGGATGACGTTGATGATCATCTGCGAGACGCCGCCCGTTCCGACAGGTATGAACTGCAGCTGGTACTCAAGGACACGCGCCTGCGCCACCACAGGAACGGAAAGCATCATGAGCGTCAACAGCACCATCATCGCAACGCGCATCGGATGTCTCGATATGCCGGTCATCGATCCTCCACTCGGGTCGTCACTCGGTCTTCGTGATGGCCTCGGCGGCCGCAACGGTGTTCGCCATCAGGATCGCTCGGGTCATCGGACCCACTCCCCCGGGAACCGGGGTGATGGCCGATGCAAGCGGAAGTACGTCATCGTAGTCCACGTCGCCCACCAGACCCGCGTCGGTGCGGTTGATGCCGACATCGATCACGACGGCGCCGGGCTTCACGTATTCAGACGTGATCATCTTTGCGCGGCCGACGGCGGCGACAAGTATGTCGGCCTGGCGACATACTGCAGGAAGGTCCCGTGTCCGCGAGTGACAGACCGTGACGGTCGCGTTCGCGTTCAGCAGCAGCAACGCCATCGGTTTGCCGACGATCGTCGAGCGTCCGACAACGACAGCATGCTTCCCTGCGGGATCGATGCTGTAGGACTCCAGCATCTTCATCACGCCGTAGGGGGTACATGCGCGGTGAGCCGGAAGACCCCGAACGAGCTGACCGAGGTTGAAGGGATGGAACCCATCGACATCCTTTTCTGGCGAGATGCGCGCGATCACTGCCTCCGTATCGAAGCCGACAGGTAGTGGCAGCTGCACGAGGATGCCGTGCACGTCAGGGTCCGCGTTCAGCCGGTCGATGAGCTCGTTCAGCTCCTCTTGTGGCGTCTCGGCCGGAAGACGGTGATCGAAACTGCGAATACCTATCCGCTCACAATCGCGCTCCTTCATGCCGACGTACGATTGCGACGCCGGATCCTCACCCACGAGCACGACCGCGAGTCCGGGCGTGACGCCCCGCTCGGTCAGTCGCGCGACTCCCGCAACAGTCTGTTGCTCGATGTCGGCTGATACCTTCTTGCCGTCGATGATCGTTGCCACTACCTCTGCCTTCCTGTCGTGTCTTCCGCGCGTCGCCCAGTGTACCCGAGTACGAGCGCGCCGGTCACTCGACGATCTCTCTTTCCTTCACGATCGCGAGAATGCGCCGGAACGTGTCGGTGCCGGCGGTACCGAGCGCTTCATAGACGACCGACTCCGACGTCGTCACCTCTGCCCCGGCTATGCGTAGTCGCTCTATGGCGATCGCGTGGTCGTACTCGCGGACCGAACACACTCCGTCCGCGACGACCTGGACACGGTACCCGTCCTCAAGCAGGTGTAGCGCCGTCTGCGTCACGCAGATATGAGCCTCCATGCCGAGTAGCACGACCTGGCGTCGACCGGTGCGTTCGAGTGCCGTAATGAACGCCGGCTCAACGCAGCAGTCAAAATCAAGCTTCTCGATCGGTCCCACAGCAGCAAGAAGCAGGTCCCGCAGTTCGGACACTGTGTGGCCGAGACCCTCGGGATACTGCTCCGTGTATACGACCGGCACGCTCAGTTCACCGGCTACGCGCACCAGTCGAGATATCACTGAAACGACTGCGTCGCGGCGAGACATAGCGGCCGCGAGACGCTCCTGGGCATCGATCACGACGATCACGACATCCGCGACATCGACGGTATGCTTGCTCACCCTTGGCCTCCCAACGCCGGTTGACGCCGATTCTATCAGGTACCGACGATCGTGCGAGAAGGCAAGGACGGGTATGTATCACTGCGTATCCGACATCGCGACCACCTGGAGGCTGACATGTCCGACGCTCCGATCCTCGGCCCAGTGAATCACGTAGTGGATCTGTCGACCGCGAGTGATTTCGAAAAGAAGCACACTCCCCACATCGAGGTGGACCGAAAGGGAGACAAGACGATCGCCACTGTGACGGTCGGCTTCGAGGTCGTGCACCCCAACCAACCCGACCACTACATCGCTTGGATCGAACTCTACGTCGATGGTGCAGGAATCGCCCGATTCGACCTCTCGCCGGTCGCTACCGATCCGACGGTCTCGGTCATCATCTCGGCCGATGCGGGAAGCATGCTGCGCGCGATCGCACACTGCAACCTCCATGGCCTATGGGCCGCAGAGGTCGTCTTGTAGATATTCTCTTAGATGATGTCGTCTTCGCACTCTTTGCGCAGATGACTTCGGACGCCCAGAAAAGCGCCGCTGGCGACGATGAGCACACCGATGATGACACCGATAAGTACTCCGGATGAAAGCATGCTGACTCCAATCCGCACATCGCCTTGAGAGGTCACGATACGAGCAACAAAAGGGGCCCGGACGCCGTGGCGTCGGGCCCCTTTTATACTACTTCACGTTGACGCTGATCGTGACCTGGGTCACGTCACCATCCTCAACGAGTGTGATGCTGCCCTCACTCGTGCCTTTCGAAACGGTGATGACACCCGACTTCGCCCCACTCTCCCCGGCAGTCATCTCGGCCAGTATCTCCCAACCTTCGTCAGCGAACTCGGACTTGTACCACGTGAAGACATCGTCGTAAGAGTCCTCTGTGACGAGACCGACATAGAAACCGGTCCCTTCGCCACCCGCGATCTTGCTCGAACTCTCAACGTCAGCATCGTAGACGGGAAAGTCTCCAGGGAAATCATCCGGGAGGTCGACCTGCTCGCCGATCTCGATGGTGGTGCCATCCTCGGTCTCGTACGTGACGCTGTTGTCCCCGGTATCGATATCGACACCGGTCGTCTTCTCGACCACGCCCTCAACAGCTTTCTCCGCGACCGACTTGCAGCCGGCGACTCCCAACGCAAGAATGGCGACGGTGACGAGCACGAACCTGATGACATATACCTTCTTGATCATGCGATCCCCTCCTCGACTCGAACGCTCCCGCACCAATAGTATATATCCAGTCAGCCGAAGCTCAGAAAAGACCGTCCTGCGCTGCTGCGTCCTTGGGCGGCTTCATGCCCAGATGCTCATATGCACGCGGCGTCGCCTGTCTCCCCTTCGGCGTCCTCATGAGAAAACCAAGCTGCAATAGATACGGCTCGTACACGTCTTCGAGCGTATCCGGTTCCTCTGAGACCGCCGCAGCCAGCGTGTTGAGACCGACCGGTCTACCGCTGAACTTGTCGATGAGTGTCTCGAGAATGGAGATATCCATCCGGTCGAGACCCATGTGATCCACCTCGAAGAAAGCAAGCGCCTCGGCCGCCACGTCCTCGTTGATGACGCCGTCACGGCGCACCTGTGCGTAGTCCCGCACGCGTTTGAGCAGACGGTTGGCCAGCCGAGGAGTACCGCGCCCGCGCCGTGCGATCTCGACAGCCCCATCAGGAGTGATGCTCACGCCGAGAATGCCTGCCGAGCGGGTCACGATGGCTCCCAGTTCCTCCGCATCGTAGTACTCCAAGCGGAACGCCATCCCGAACCGATCCCGCAATGGGCCGGTGAGCAGACCCGTACGCGTCGTAGCCCCGATCAGTGTGAACTTCGGCAGATCGAGTCGCAAAGACCGTGCCGCCGGCCCCTTACCGATGACGATATCGATCTTGAAGTCCTCCATCGCAGGGTAGAGCACCTCTTCGACCGCCCTGTTCAGGCGATGGATCTCATCGATGAAGAGCACGTCGCGTTCGTCCAGGTTCGTAAGGATCGCGGCGAGATCACCTGCACGCTCGATCGCGGGACCTGAAGTGGTGCGCATCTGCACACCAAGCTCGTTGGCGATCACGCCCGCAAGTGTCGTCTTGCCAAGCCCGGGCGGCCCGGAGAGCAGCATGTGGTCGAGCGCCTCGTCCCGGGCTTTCGTCGCTTCGATCAATACCGCCAGGTTGTCTTTGACGCGCGTCTGGCCGAGATACTCGTCGAGACATCTCGGTCTAAGCGAGCGATCTATCTCAAGGTCGTCGTCGGTGTACTCCGCAGACACGAGCCGCTCTGAGTCTTCGGGCTCCCAAGCGGTGCTCACGAGCCACCTCCCAACCGACGCAGCGCATGCTTGAGCAGTCCGTTCGTGTCGTCCGGAGCACCGTCGTAACTCCTCAATGCAGTCGTGGCCTCCACTGCCGAGAAGCCCATGGCCACAAGCACATCGCGAACCTCCACCGCAGAATCGGCAGCGACTCCCGCAGGAGTGGCCGCAAGATCAGGAACACCCAGCTTGTCCTTCAGTTCGAGGATGATCCGCTGCGCCGTCTTCTTGCCGATACCTGAAACCGAGCTCACGACCGCGACATCCTCGCGTGCTATCGCCTCGACAAGCGACGCCGGCGCATATGAACTCAGCGCAGCCAGCGCCACCTTCGGTCCGACACCACTCACCGTGATCAGCTGCTCGAAGAGAGCCTTCTCCTCGGCGTTCTCGAAACCGAACAGCGACACCTCGTCCCCCCGGACATGCATGCAGGTGAGCACCGTCACTCCATCACCCTCGGCCGGTAGAGCAGAGAGCGACGACGTAGACATCGTCATGCGATAGCCGACGCCGTGAACGTCAAGGATGCAGTACGAAAGTCCCTTCTCGGCGATTCTACCGGTGAGGAAGGCGATCATCGAGTCGCCTCCGCCAGCGAGCGCCCCACGCGCATATGCGCGTGGCAGATCGCGGCAGCCAAAGCGTCTGCAGCATGATGGGGCTGCGGTTCTTCGGCCAAGCCGAGCAACACCCGCACCATGTACTGGACCTGAGACTTGTCCGCCGATCCGGCGCCGACAACAGCCATCTTGATCTCGCCGGGGCCATACTCGCCGAGTACCAGACCTGCATCGGCGGTCGCAAGGACCGCGACTCCCCTCGCCTGTCCGGTGGCGAATGCGGTCTTCGCATTCGTGCCGAAATACACACTCTCTATACCGCACTCTACGGGGGCATAGCGGGCGATGATGGAGACAAGCTCACGATGAATGGCCGAAAGACGCCCTGAAAGCTGGTCGGACGCAGGCGTGGTTATGCAGCCGTACGCCAGACAGCGAAGATAGCTGCCGTTGACCTCCACGATCCCCCAACCGGTGTTGGCGAGACCCGGGTCTATGCCGAGCACGATCACGCGCACCCCTCCAGCCGACAGCGAACTATCGAACATATGTTCAGGATAGCATCAGGCAGGAAGCAGGTGAAGGCCGCCTCAGAAGAGCGGCGAGCCCTCAGTCCTCGAGAGCCGCCGCGATCTCATCGGTCAGCTCCATCGTGTGGTACACGTTCTGGATATCGTCGCTCTCCTCGAGCGCATCGACCAACCGAAGCACCTTTTTGGCGTCCGCTACCGTGACGACCGCTGCATTGACGGCCTCCATCACGAGCTCGGCGCCCTTGACCGGAACGCCTGCCGCCTCCAGTGCCGCCTTGACCGACATCACGTCCGCAGGTGCGGTATAGACGAGCCAGCCCTCTCCCATATCATCCATGTCCTCGCCACCGGCGTCGGCCACCAGCAACATGAGCTCATCCTCATCGGGTGCGCCCTCGCGCTCCACGGTGATCTCGCCCTTGCGTTCGAATTGGAATGCGACCGAACCACTCGTGCCGAGATTGCCTCCTGCGCGCGTGAATGCGGCACGGACATCGGCTGCGGTCCGGTTGCGGTTATCGGTCAGCGCCTCGAGATAGAGCGCGACACCGGCAGGGCCATAGCCCTCGTAGATCACTTCTTCGTAGTTGGCGCCGTCCCCACTGCCGAACGCTTTGGCGATGGCGCTCTCGATCTTGTCCTTCGGCAGTGAGTACGACTTCGCTTTGTCGATAGCCGCCGCGAGCGATGCGTTGTTCTCGGGACTCGGGTCACCACCGGTCTTGGCCGCGACAGTGATTATGCGCGCGAGCTTGCAGAAGAGCACACTCCGCTTCTTGTCCTGGGCGGCTTTGCGGTGCTTTGTGGTTGCCCATTTCGAGTGTCCGGACATGCCTGCGTCCTTTCGATCAGGAGGCGACGACCTCGTCGAGGAAGAACCGATGGATGCGAGGATCACCCGTCAGTTCCGGATGGAACGCCGTAGCGAGCAGATCGCCTTGGCGAGCGGCAACGATGTGCCCTCCGTGACTGGCCAGCTCCTCCACACCCTCGCCGAGCGTCTCGATCCAAGGAGCGCGGATGAACACGCCCCTGAACTCACCATCAGGTATGTGTCTGAAGTCCAGATCCGCCTCAAAGGAGTCGACCTGCCTACCGTATGCGTTGCGACGCACGGTGATATCCATCACGCCGAGCGACTCCTGGTCCGGCAGCGCATCCAGCACCTGCTTTGCAATGAGAATGGCGCCGGCACAGGTACCCCAGATCGCCATACCCGCACCGTGATGTTGGCGAATGGGATCATAGAACCTATACGTCTTCATGAGTTTTGATATGGCCGTCGACTCGCCGCCCGGAATGATGAGGCCGTTCAAATCGCCGAGCTGCTCGGGCTGGCGCACCGCCACGCCCGTGACGCCGAGCGCTTCAAGCGTCATCATGTGCTCGCGAAACGCACCCTGCAGTGCGAGAACCCCTATCCGCACCCTACCAGCCCCGCTCCTGCATGCGCTCCGAGTCCGGGATGTCCGAGATGTTGATGCCGACCATCGCCTCACCCAGGTCGCGTGAGACCCGCGCGATGATGTCAGCGTCCTCGAAATGCGTGGTCGCCTCAACGATCGCCTTCGCACGCTTGGCAGGATCGCCACTCTTGAAGATGCCGCTGCCGACGAACACGCCGTCGCATCCCAACTGCATCATCAGCGCCGCATCCGCAGGTGTCGCGATACCACCTGCCGAGAAGTTCACGACCGGAAGCTTGCCGTTGTCGTGGACCCACCTGACCAGCTCATAAGGGGCACCGAGTTGCTTGGCCGCATCGAAGAGCTGCTCCTTGCGAACCCCAGCGACCCATGCGATCTCATCGGTCACTGTGCGCATATGCCGAACCGCCTCGACCACGTTGCCTGTGCCGGGTTCTCCCTTGGTGCGCACCATGGCTGCGCCCTCGCTGATACGGCGCAGTGCCTCGCCGAGATTGCGGCAACCGCACACGAACGGGATCTGGAAGTCCCACTTGTTCACATGGTACTGCTCATCCGCAGGCGTCAACACCTCGGACTCATCGAGATAGTCGACGCCGAGAGACTGCAAGACCTGGGCCTCGACGAAGTGGCCGATGCGGCACTTAGCCATGACCGGGATAGACACCGAACCAACGATAGCCTCGACGATGGTGGGGTCGGCCATACGGGCGACACCACCAGCCGCACGAATATCGGCAGGCACACGCTCAAGCGCCATGACGGCGACTGCACCTGCGTCTTCGGCCAGCTTTGCCTGCTCGGGCGTGACGACATCCATGATGACGCCGCCTTTGAGCATCTCGGCCAGGCCGGTCTTGACGCGGAGGGTACCCGTAGAAACGTTCGCGTTCTCGCTCACGATGTCGTGCTCCTCACGATAGGGTCTCGTCGGCCGCAACGGCCGCGACGGGATGGCGCGTGGTCACAAGATTGTACTCGTGTGCCGAAGGGTGGACAACCGCACGCGAGCGCCCCATAGGGCGCCCGCGCAGGGTCACACCCGCTAGTCGAGAACGATGTTCACACTCGGTTGCACGACCTGGAACCACGTGTTACCCGGCGCCAACTTGATCTGCGTCCCATCGCTCGCCTTGAAGACCGGAGGAGCATCGGTCCCGGCTTCCCAGGTACCATCGAAGCGCTGGCCATCGTGGAACACCGAGGCACGCCCTGATCCGGAAAGGATGATCTCGTAGGTCACCGAACCCACGACGTCTTTACTCGCAACGTTGTGCTTCGCCCACAGCACGACCACATTGCGGGCCGAAAGCTGCGTCCCAGTGGCCTTGTCCATGTGCTTGGCTCCGCTGTTCACACGCAGATACCTGCCCGTCGATGCGGCGTAGGTCCAAACCACCTTGTTGGCAGTGGAGAACGGGATCGATATCTCCGTGACGGCAGTGCTCGACTCCATAGCGCGCTGATCGAATGCGAGCCCTTTCACTTCCTGCGTCGTAACCATTTTGCGTTTCGCGGCCTCTTCACGGACCTTGGCCAACACGACATAGAGGTTGTGCGGCATCGGACGATCCTTTGCACGGAAGAACGGGTAGCTGATGCCGGCGTCTTCGCTCAGATCCTCGATCGAGGACGCAGCGATACGGCTGTTGACGGAGTCGCTCGCCCCACTGAACACGAACAGCGCATGATACTGCGGCACGATGCAGAGGTCAGAGAGGCGCGCACTGCGCACCGGGCCAACAGTATCGGGACTCTGCGAGTGGAAGATCGCGTTGAAACGCGTGATGCCGCCCTCCGTGATCGACTCGTAGACGACGTCGGCGAGCTGCAGGTTCGTCTGCGGTCGGGCCGTCGGGGAGTTCTCTACCTTCACTGAGACGACCCGCTGCGAGAGGACCTCCTCACTCGGGGCGTCCAGGCCGGTGAGCGGCCAGCGCGACGGCTTAGGGGGCTTGGGGACAGTGCGCTCTTTCTCGGCTTTCGGCCAGTACGAGACAACGCCGGGGACGGTATCGCTCTTGCAGCCGACCGGCAACAGCAGCGTGATGGCCAGGGCGAGCACGCCGAGTACTCGAATGACGGGATGGGGCTTCATGCGTGTGACCTCCTAAGATTCCCGACAAGTCTACGGGCCTCGGCTGGAGGGGTCAATTCGACCTGCCGGAGCGTCATCGCGTCGTCATCATAGGACGAGACAGCTGCGTGCGGCTACAATGATTGAAGACACGATCGGGAGGACCCGTTGCCCTGCATCTTACTTCACATACTCCAGCAGCCTGACGCCGACCCGTACGCGGATCCGGAGGTCAAGGACATCGTCGGGGCGCTGCCCGAGTTCTACTGTGCGTACTGCAACCCGATAAAGCGTCTGACACCGAGCGATGCCCTGAAGTGTCTCAAGCGAGATGCGCCCTGCTGGAAGCCGCTGGATTCGATCTGTTCTCGCTAAGCCCCGTACTCAGTCTTCCTGAAAAGTCGGGCCTGCGCTGTCACCGTCAACCAATGCCGTAGATACTCCGTTGTCGTCAAACGCGCGCATTGGCTTGCGCAACGCACGCCATCCCAGCCAGATGCCCGCGAGGAGCACCGGTAGGCTCAACAGCTGGCCCATGGTGAATGGTCCGAGGATGAAGCCGAGCTGCGCGTCAGGCTCACGCACGAACTCCACTGCGATGCGAAACACACCATACAGCGCCAACATCACGCCGACCTGGAACCCGTCAGAACGTCGCTTGCGCGCCAACACGAGCATCACCAAGAAGAGCACAAGGCCCTCGAGAATCGCCTCATAAAGCTGCGATGGATGCCTTGGCGCGCCCCCGTACGGAGGAACCATCGCCCAGGGCACGTTGGTGGTACGACCCCACAGTTCTCCGTTTATGAAATTGCCAAGTCTGCCCAAGAAGAGCCCTATGGGAGCTCCGACTGCGCCCATGTCAGCAAGACGCAGGAAGGGCACATCCACTCGCTTGCGAATCAACCACCCGGCCAGAAGGATGCCGATCAGCCCGCCATGGAACGACATCCCACCGTCCCACAGCGCGAATATCGACAGCGGGGCCTTGAGAAGTCCGGAGAGATCGTAGAACAGCATGTATCCTACGCGCGCGCCCACGATCAGTCCTACGACTGCCACGAGGACGATGTCGAGCTGATCATCGCCCGATAGGCCCATCTTCCAGGTACGGTTCAGACGCCTCATGAGTAGTCCGGCGCCCACGAAACCGAGTACGTACGCCAGTCCATACCACCTGAGAGCAAGCGGGCCGATACGCAGCAGGACGGGATCGATGTGCGGGTAGGTCAAGAGTGCAAGCGTCGTCATCACATAGCCTCGAGTCGTCGAATCCGCTCATCGATCGGCGGGTGAGTGTTGAACAGCGAGTTCATACCTCGACCATAGTCCTTCAAAGGATTGTAGATGTAGAGCGACTCCGTCGCCTTATTGGCAACCCGCAGCTTGTTCGAATCACCGGCGATCTTACGCAACGCACCGGCAAGTCCCAGAGGATACCGCGTGAGTAACGCTCCGTTCGCGTCAGCCAGATACTCGCGCTTGCGCGAGATCGCCATCTGTATGAGCACTGCGAACACCGGCGCCAGAATCGCAAGCACAAGACCCGCGATCATGAATATCACCTGCATCTGACCACCCTCGCTGTTGCGGCGACGACCGCCGCCCCACCACATCGAGCGCAGCATCCAATCCGATGCAAGCACTATGGTACCGGCAAGAACGGCAGTGAGCGTCTGCACGAGCGTGTCGTAGTTCTTGATGTGCGAGAGTTCATGCGCGATGACGCCCTCGAGCTCCTGCCTGTTCAACTTCTGCACGAGCCCGGTGGTGACCACGATCGCAGCATGCTCGGGGTTGCGCCCCGTCGCGAACGCATTCGGTGCAGGATCATCGATGACGTACGCCTTCGGCACCGGGAGGCCCGCCGCGATCGAAAGACCCTCAACGGTATTCACGATGTAGGGCTCGATGTTGCGATCAACCGGTCGCGCACGGCTCATCGCAAGCACGATGCGGTCCGAGTACCAGTACGAGCTCCAGGCCATGGCGAACGCTACGCCGAACGCGAGCACGAGTCCGGCGTAGCCCCAATCCGTGGCCTGACCGAACACCCAGCCGATGGCCATCACAAGAAGCACAAAGACGACGATGAGAGCAGCGCTTCGCCGCTTGTTCGACGTTATCTGGTCATACACGGTCTAGAACTGGACCTTCACTGGCTCTTTCGCGGCCTCTTCGATCTCGAAGTAGTCGCGCTGCGAAAAACCGAACATGCCGGCCAGGATATTGTTAGGGAAGGTCTGGGCCGACGTGTTGTACGTCATGACCGAATCATTGTAGAACTGCCGCGAATAGGCGATCTTCGACTCGGTGCCGGAGAGCTCTTCCTGCAACATCATGAAGTTCTCGTTGGCCTTGAGATCCGGGTAGGCCTCCGCAACCGCAAAAAGACTGCGCAACGTGCTGGTGAGCATGTTCTCGGCCGCACTCTGGTCCTTGACCGAGCCTGCATCGATGGCCATCTGACGGGCCTTTATGACCTTCTCAAGCGTCTCACTCTCGTGCTTTGCATAGCCTTTGACCGTCTCCACGAGGTTGGGTATCAGGTCATAGCGGCGGCGCAACTGCACATCGATCTGTGACCAGGCGTTGTCAACGCGGTTGCGCAGTGTGACAAGGCGGTTGTAGATACCGATGACGGCGGCGGCGATCACAAACAGTCCCAGACCGACGGCACCAAGACAGGCCCACAGCATCCGATCATCCTCCGATTCATCCGGCCGGCTTCCACCGACCTTTCGTTGTGACTTGAACATACCCTAAGGTTCCCCACGCCATCTGCGTGAGCGGTACACTGCGTTCGGCATCACACGACGATGGTACCAGACGAAGGGGCGACCGATGATACCGTTACGTGACGATAATCCGACCCGTCGGTTCCCCATCGTCACGATCGTGCTCATCCTGCTGAACGTAGCCGTGTTCGCCTATGAACACTCCCTGAGTCCCGAAGCACTTCAGGCCTTCTTCTCTAAGTGGGCATTCGTCGCATCCAGCTTCACGACAGAACCCACCTCCATACACCAGCTTGCAACCGTCTTCGCCGCGATGTTCATGCATGCCGGCTGGGTACATATCGGGGGCAACATGCTGTACCTGTGGATCTTCGGCAACAACGTCGAGGACCGCCTCGGACGTCTCCCCTTCCTCGCCTTCTACCTCGCCTGTGGTACAGCCGGCGTAGCTGCGCAGGCCTTCGTATCGCCTGGCTCTTCGATCCCCACTCTCGGCGCCAGCGGCGCCATCGCTGGCGTACTGGGCGCCTACGCCCTGCTATTCCCCCGCGCGTCTGTACTGACGCTCATCCCGATCTTCTTCTTCTTCGAGATCGCTCGGGTTCCAGCATTCATCGTCATCGGCTTCTGGTTCGTACTGCAGCTGGCGAGTGGCGTCGCATCCATAGACCCGACCCTCGCCCAGGCCGGTGGCATAGCCTACTTCTCCCACATCGGGGGCTTCGCCGTCGGCCTGGCCCTGGTGTTACCGCTCTGGCTTAGTAGCAGATTCGCCCGACGGACACGTGGCGGTCGCTACTGATCCCGCCTTACCGAGAGTCGATCTCAGCAAGAAGGTCCTCCACGCACTCGACTTCAGCGAGTTGACGGCGGAAGTACTCGCAATACGAATCAGCAAGGCGACCGGGATTTCCGACGGGATCCCCGAAACCATCATCGCGCCCGGTCAACGGACCTTCCGTGAAGCGCAGATCAGAGTCCTCGTCAGAAACGCGCTCAGCGTACTGGGCGAGCTCCATCGCAGCCATCAAAAGATTCGGGACCCGTAGCGATGCGTTGATCTGGCTACCGCAACGTGGACAGGTGAAGACAATGTCGATCGACTCCGGACCACGTAGAACAACGGCCGAGATGTCCTCGAGGCCTAGATCAACCGTACCGTCTTTGGGGCATATGAGTGAGAACTCCACGATCATCGCCTCCTCTTGACCTGTTCCCTGATTGTACCGCGTGGCTGATCGCGCCTGTGTTACGATTCGCAACATGCCGACAACCCCTTTGCAGCAACCTTCGTGCCCGAGCGCGCGTGATCGTCTTGTTCGCGGTATCCGCCAGGGCTTTCCGATCTTCCTCGGTTACGTGCCCGTGGGTACCGCGTTCGGTATCCTTGCGCGAAGTTGGGACCTTTCCCCGGTGCAGGCGATCGCATGCTCGGCGACCGCGCTCGCCGGCGCCGGTCAGTTCATCGGCTTGTCCCTCATGAAGGCCGGCGCAGACGTGGCGAGCGTCCTTGTGGCGACCACTGTGGTGAACCTGCGCTACGTGCTGTTCGCTGCGACACTCTCGCCGTATGTGAAGACCGCCTCCCTTCCCGGCCAGGCTGCCCTTGCTTTCAGCGTCACCGATGAGACCTTCGCTGTGAACATGAACGCCCTCCGGCGGGGAACCGGTGATGTCTGGTCGATGGCCGGCGTTGGCGCTGTCGCGTGGACCGGATGGGTGCTCGGCACCGCACTCGGCGCGCTTGGCTCCGGCTTGATCGGTGATCCCTACCGCTTCGGCGTCGAGTTCGCGATGCCGGCCATGTTCACCGTGCTGTTGGTGGCGCAGGCCGAGGATAAGCGCCACGTAGTGATCGCCGTGGTCGCTGCGATCCTGGCGGTCGTCTTTGCACTTGTGCTGCCCGGTAAGTGGTACATCGTGGCGGCAGCCATCGGAGCAGCGACCTTCGGGACGGTGGTATACCGGTGAAAAGTACATACGTATGGGCCATCGTCGCGGGAATGGGACTCGCCAACTATACGGTTCGCTTCATCCCCATGGCACTCATGGCCCGTCTTGAGTTCCCAAAGACCGTCCAGCGCTGGCTGTCGTTCATCCCGGTCTCCGTGATGGCCGCGCTCGTGGTAGGTGAAGTACTACGCCCCGATGGCAAGTGGCTGCCCCCGCTGGAGAATCCCTATCTCTTCGCGGCGCTACCGACTGCGTTCGTCTACTACAAGTGGCGCAACTTCCTGGGCACCACCGTTGTCGGCATCCTGTTCTACCTGGCCTTCAAAGCCCTCCTCGGCTAAACTGTGACCCCTTGGGCGCGCGTCCGATGGTACCCTCCCCCGTACAACAGCCAGCCGAAAGGATTCCGATGGCCCTCGTCAAACCCTTCAATGCCGTCGTGTTCCGGCACGACGAGACCGACATCAGCCGACTCATCGCACCGCCATACGACGTCATCAGCGTCGAACAGCGGGAGGCGCTCCTTGCCAAAGACCCCCACAATATCGTCGCACTTGAGCTGCCCGAAGGACCGCTGGACCCCAACGCCCCCGGCAACCGCTACGAGACCGGTGCGGCTCGTTGGATCGAGTGGAGCGAGCAGAACATACTCGTGAAGGATCTCGCCCCGGCGATCTATGTGCTGGAGCAGTCCTGGGAGCACGACGGCAGGCACGTCCGCCGTCGTGCTCTGGTCGGAGCCATCGAACTCCGTCCCTTCTCGGACGGTGTCGTTCTTCCGCACGAACGCACGCTACCCAAGGCGCTCGACGACCGTCTTCGCATGACTCGCGCGTGCGCCGCCAATCTCAGCCAGGTGTTCGGACTGTTCACAGATCCCGCAGGCGAGACCGATCCCGTGTTCGAGAATGCGATGCGCTCCGAGCCGATCAGCCAGGCAACGGACACAGATGGCGTGCTCAGCCGCCTGTGGGCGATCCATGACACTCACGTCATCGAACAGATACACGTCTTCATGGCGCCGAAGCAGATCTTCATCGCTGACGGACATCATCGCTACACGACCGCCCTCGCCTATCGTGATGAGCGCCGTGCCGAGGACGCCGCCAGAGACATCACGCACGCGGAGGCTCCGGCCTACGACTTCGTCATGATGGCGCTCGTCAACATGGATGACCCTGATCTCCTTGTACTCCCCACGCATCGCGTGGCGCGCGCAGAAGGTGCGTTCGATACTGCTGCATTCTGGACGGCGCTCGGCGAGTACTTCGATGTGACAGATCTCCCCTCTGGTCACCCCTCCGCATTGCTGGCAAGCTCGACACGAACGACGTTCATCGTGAAGAGCGCCGACGGCACGACCCGCCTGGTGTCCCTCAAATCCGATATCGATCCGGCGACAGTCATCGCCACTGAACACAGGAACAACTGGAAACGCCTCGATGTCGCGATCCTGCAAGAACTCATACTGAAGCCGCTGCTCGGCATCCATCCCGATGATCCATCGACGCTTGAGCGTCTCACATTCGTGAAGGATGCCCACGATGCCCTGAAGGTCCCGGGCGGCGACGTCGCGTTCGTGGTCAATCCCACCCGAATGGAGCAGCTCCGCGCAGTGGCCCTTGACGGCGACACGATGCCGCAGAAGTCGACGTACTTCTACCCGAAGTTGCTGTCGGGACTCCTTATGAAGTCCCTCGCCTGACTCCGGTCCCCGGCGCATCACGCTCGACCAGCCTAAGACGTACGTCGCCGAGTCGACACCTGTCATTTGCGGGTCGTTGTGGTCTGCATGTATCTCTGCCGATGAGCCACGTAAGCAGGTTGATCAGCCCCACAGCCATGGCGACCTTCTTCTGACCGCGGCCCTTGAACGCCAGTAGGCGTTCGGTCACAGATCACCTGCCGTTCCCAAGCGCATCGTCAGCCTCAGGGTAGACGTGGACCGTGCGTGAGGAAGAACTCGCAGAATGTGCACTGCTCTTTTGCCGCAGCACTTCGGTCGATGAAGGGTTCGAAGATGAGAGCGGGGTCACTGGTGACTACGTGCGTCTCACGGTAGCACTTGCCCACCATGCATGAAGCAGGACACTGTTCCTTTGGATCGATGGCGTGCGGACAGTCCGCCATCATCTCGTCGTCACATCCTCGAAGCGTCCAGCACGCCGCCACGTCGTCCTCCTCGACCCTTGTCACGATCACAGGCTCTCATTGTAGCGTCCGCGCAATTGCAACGCACGAGACACAAGTCAGCCTAAAGGACATGAGGTTGGATAGGCGAAACTAGTAGAGACGGATCCACACGGCGCAAAGCGCCCGTCAAACAACGGAAGGACGAACTCGTGCGTGACGTCTCGCCTACCCCTAAGTCCGAACACTACCGTACTATCATCGTCGGTGCAGGTCCCGCCGGAATCCTTACGGCATACCACGCTGCACCCGCAGGATCGACACTTCTAGTAGAAGCCGGACTCCTGCCCCGCTACAAGAGCTGCGGCGGAATGTTGCATGCCCACACTAGGCGCACACTCGCAGAGTACGCCCCGATTCCAGACGACATCATCCTCGATCCCCGCACGGTGCTTTTCCGCTTTCACGATTGGGATCGGAAGATCAAGAAGGTCACTTCTCTGGAGCTGCTCAATGTAGACCGCGCGCTGTTCGACGAATGGCTGTTGGGCATCTTGCCGCCATCAGTGGAGATCGTCGCTCCTTGCGAGGTCCGCTCGCTCACACAGGACGCCGAGAAGGTGTCCTTGACCCTCCGCTCTGGCAAAGGCGACATGATCCTGACGTGCGACAACCTTATCGGTGCGGACGGAGGGCGCTCAAAAGTCCGCCGTGATCTGGGCGTTCCCAATACCGCTCAGTACGTCACCTTGCAAGACTTCGTACACCTGGAGGGCCCGATAGAGCCATACTTCGACTGCATCTACATCCGTGGGATCGGTGAAGACTACGCTTACACCTACGTCGTTCCGAAGGGTGATGTCGCCGATATCGGTTGCGTGTACTATCCGCAAAGCAAACAACCATGGCTGATGCAGAACGAGATCGTCCGCATCCTTCGAGCCGCGATGCCGGCGCTCGGCGAGACCGTGACCCGGCAGGCATGTACCGCGTTGTATGTGCGCTCCGTCGACGATGTGGTCGCCGGCGAGGGAAGGATACTGCTTGCCGGCGAGGCGGGCGGCTTCCTGTCCCCCACATCAGGTGAAGGCATCTCCTATGCAGTGAACACGGGACGCCTCGCGGGGAGCGCTGTCGCGGACAACGACCCCATCGATGCCGTGGCAGCATACCGCAAAGCAAGCAGCGGGATCCGCACGAATATCGCCCGCAAGTTCCGCTGGCTACCTATGATGGAGTCGCGCGCCGGCAAGTACGTCGCGGGCTTCGTGCCCCAGCCGATCGTCAGCAGGATCACCCACGAACTGTAGTCCCTAGTGTCGCGTAACCAACGCGTCTTGACGGTTGGCCTTACGTAGGATCGTATCCGCATCCTTCGTCCAGTTGAAAGGCTCACAGCGCTCGTTCCAGGCGTTGATGAACCGTCGAATCGCAGCGATGAGATCGGCGACGCTCGGGAAGGTGCCGCGA